>NZ_JCASIC010000012.1:0-204514 GCF_059685695.1 Telluria sp. PB2R4
GCTGCGCCGGGGGCGGCCGCAGGGGCGGCCTGGGTGGCGCAGGGCGCGTGCAGGCGTGCCGCACAGGCGCCCAGGCAGGCGTACAGGTCGGCCGCGCGCGCCGGCTTGACCAGCTGGTAGGCGACCCCGGCGGCGCGGCGCTGGACCGGATCGGCCGCCAGCCGCTCCGGGCTCACCAGCACCAGGTGGGTGGCGCGCGCACCGGCGTCGGCCTTGATCGACGCCGCCAGCGCCAGGCCGCTGGTATGCGTCAGTTCCATGTCCAGGACCGCCGCGTCGTAGGGGCGGCCGGCCCGGGCCGCACTCAGCAGGCGCTCGTAGCCCGAGGCGGCGCTGGCGGCGCCGTCGCAGGTCGCACGCCAGGCCTGCAGCTGCTGGACCAGGTCCTCGCGGTTCTCTTCCTGCTCGTCCACCACCAGCACGCGCAGGCCTTCGAGCGGGTGCTGGCGGCGGCCGGGCGCGTCCGGCGCATCGGGATCGACGCGGCGCTTGTCGAAGCTGACCGTGAACCAGAAGATCGAACCGGGCGTGGGCGCGTTGTCCACCCCGATCGCGCCGCCCATCAGCTCCACCAGCTGCTTCGAGATCGCCAGGCCCAGGCCGGTGCCGCCGTAGCGGCGGGTAGTGGAATCGTCGGCCTGCGAGAAGGCCTCGAACAGGCGCGCGCGCGCCTCGCGCGAGATGCCGATGCCGGTGTCGTGCACTTCGAAGCGCAGCATCACCGACTGCGTGTCTTCGCCGGCCACCCGAACCCGCGCCAGGATGCGTCCCTCTTCGGTAAACTTGATGGCGTTGCCGAGCAGGTTGGCCATGATCTGGCGCAGCCGGTTAGGGTCGCCGCAGATCGCCACCGGGATGTCGTTGGCGATGTCGAAATCGAAGCCGATGCCCTTGCCGGCGGCCTGCGGGGTGTAGACGTTGTGGATGTCGTCCAGCAGGTCCCACAGGTTGAAGTTGATGTACTCGATGGTCAGCTTGCCGGCCTCGATCTTGGAGAAGTCGAGGATGTCGTTGATGATCACCAGCAGGTGCTCGCCCGAGCGCTTGACCAGGGTGGTGTAGTTGCGCTGGCTCTCGGAGAGATCCGTCGCGAGAAGCATTTCGGTCATCCCGAGCACGCCGTTCATCGGGGTGCGGATCTCGTGGCTCATGGTGGCCAGGAAGGCGCTCTTGGCGCGGCTGGCGGCCTCGGCGGCGTTCTTGGCCTTCTCCAGCTGTTCGGTGCGCACGCCGACCTGGCGTTCCAGCTCGTCGCGGTGGTGCAGCAGGGCGGCGCCGCGGTCCTCGATCTGGGCCATCATGGTGTTGAAGCTGTCGATCAGCTGGCCCAGTTCGTCGGTGCGCTGGTGGGCGATGCGCAGGCTGTAGTTCTGGCTTGCGGAGACCTTCTGCGCGGCCTGGATCAGCTTGGTCACCGGCTCGGCGATGCTGCGCTTGAAGCGGCCCGCCATGGCCACCGCGACCACCAGCGAGACGCACATCGCCAGGCCCATCACGACCAGCCCGACGAAGATGTCGATCCAGGTCGCGACCAGGTCGGTCTCGATCATGACCACGCCGACCTGGAGCTCACCGGCCATCACCGGCTGGTACAGCCGCACGTGGCGCGCCAGCAGGGTCCGGCTCCTGGCATTGACGGCCGCCAGGGCGTCGGCGTCGATTCCGTCGAGCGCCGCGGGCGGAACCAGGTCTTCGGTTCCGCTGTCGCTGCTGGTGACGTATTGCGCGAACGGCTGGCCGTTGCGGTCGTACAGGACGGCGGTGGCGATGTCGCTCTTGGCCGCCAGCGCGCCGAGGGCGTTGCGGGCGCGGGCGCCGTCGCGCAGCAGCAGGTAATCGGCGCTGCTGGCCGCGATCACCTGGGCAAAGGTCGACAGCTGGGTCGCCTCGTCCTTGCGATGGTTGGCCACCGAGGTCGCGGCGAAGGCCGCGAACACGAATGCCAGCGCGGTCGCGGTCGAGAGCAGCGAGATGATGGTCAGCTTCTGGTTCAGGCTGGAGCGCTCGAAGTTCGGCATTCTGATCCCGCAGGCACGGCGGAACGGCCCGGCGCCGGACGACGCAGGGCTTCCTTTGCGGAATGCAAATTCCCGCAAGAAAAAAATATACGTTCAAGGGGAGGGGGAAGCGTTGATGGAGGTCAACGTGCGGGGGAAGGACGCAGGGGAGGGCGCAAAAGCAGAGGGGCGCCACTAGCGCCCCTCCATGGTGTCGACTACAAGCCTCAGCAGCAGGTGGCCCGCTTGCCCCCATACCGCGCTTCCTGCCGCTCACGGAAAAACTCCTCGTACGTCATCGGCGTCTGGTCCGGATGGGTACGTTCCATGTGGGCCAGGTAGGTGTCGTACTCGGGCAGGCCGACCATCAGGCGCATGCTCTGCCCGAGGTACTTGCCTGCCTGCTTCGTGGCTTCAAGCCCGGCATCGAGCAGATTGCTGAACATCACTGCACCTGTGGAGCAGGCATTGCCACGTACGGGGTCTCCTTCGCGGTCGGACCGCTGCTCGAACGGGCGGCCATTACGGTGCGCACGCCGTACACCAGCACCGCCAGCACCACGAACATGAAGAAGCCCGCCAGCGTCGCATTGACGTAGTCGTTGAAAATGATGCGCTCCATCTGCTCGATGGTCTTGGCCGGGGCCAGCACCGTGCCGGCATCGTGCGCGGCCTGGAACTTGTCGGCGTGGGCCAGGAATCCGACCTTCGGATCGTCCGCGAAGATCTTCTGCCAGCCGGCGGTGAGGGTACAGGCCAGCAGCCACAGGGTCGGCACGACCGTGATCCAGGCGTACTGTGCGCGCTTCATCTTGTACAGCACGCAGGTGCCCAGCATCAGCGCGATACCGGCCAGCATCTGGTTGGCGATGCCGAACAGCGGCCACAGGGTATTGATGCCGCCCAGCGGATCAACCACGCCCTGGTACAGGAAGTAGCCCCAGGCGGCCACGCACAGACCGGTGGCCAGCAGGTTGGCCGGAAGCGACTCGGTGCGCTTGAGCGAGGGGGCGAAGGCGCCCAGCAGGTCCTGCAGCATGAAGCGGCCGGCGCGGGTGCCCGCGTCCACCGCGGTGAGGATGAACAGCGCCTCGAACAGGATCGCGAAGTGGTACCAGAAGGCCATCATGGCCTGGCCGCCGACCACGTTCGACAGGATGTGGGCCATGCCCACGGCGAGGGTCGGGGCGCCGCCGGCGCGCGAGATGATGGTGTTCTCGCCGACGTCCCTGGCCATCTGCTCGAGGGTCTCGGGCGTGATCACGAAGCCCATCTGCGACACCGCAGCCGCCGCCGACTGCGCGGTGCTGCCCAGCACGGCGGCCGGGCTGTTCATCGCGAAGTAGACGCCCGGGTCGATGGTGGACGCCGCCACCAGCGCCATGATGGCCACGAAGGATTCCATCAGCATGCCGCCGTAGCCGATGAAGCGGGCGTGGGTCTCGTTCTCGATCATCTTCGGGGTGGTGCCCGACGAGATCAAGGCGTGGAAGCCCGACACCGCGCCGCAGGCGATGGTGATGAACAGGAAGGGGAACAGGTTGCCCGACCAGACCGGGCCGCTGCCGTCGATGAACTTGGTCACCGCGGGCATGCGCAGCTCGGGGGCGACGATCACGATGCCGATCGCCAGCGCCACGATGGTGCCGATCTTCAGGAAGGTGGACAGGTAGTCGCGCGGCGCCAGCAGCAGCCACACGGGGATGACCGAGGCGACGAAGCCGTAGCCGATCAGCATCCAGGTGAGCTGGGTGCCGGTGAAGTCGAACATCGGGGACAGGGTGGGCGAATCGTGCACCCATTGGCCGCCGACGATGGCCAGCATCAGCAGCACGAAGCCGATGATCGAGACTTCGCCGATGCGGCCGACGCGCGCATAGCGCGAATACAGGCCCATGAACAGCGCGATCGGGATGGTCGCCATCACGGTGAAGCTGCCCCATGGCGAATGGGTCAGCGCCTTCACCACGATGAGTGCCAGCACCGCCAGGATGATCACCATGATCATGAAGGTGCCGAGCAGCGCGATCAGGCCCGGGACCTCGCCCATTTCGGACTTGATCAGGTCGCCGAGCGAGCGGCCGTCGCGGCGGGTGGACATGAACAGCACGATGAAGTCCTGGACGGCGCCGGCAAAGACGACGCCGGCCAGGATCCACATCATGCTCGGCAAATAGCCCATCTGGGCGGCCAGCACCGGGCCGACCAGCGGGCCGGCGCCGGCGATCGCGGCGAAGTGGTGGCCGTACAGCACGTACTTGTTGGTCGGGACATAGTCCAGGCCGTCGTTATACTTGTAGGCGGGGGTCTGGCGCTTCTCGTCGAGCTGCAAGGCCTTGTAGGCGATGAACTTGCTGTAGAAACGGTAGGCGATCAGGTAGACGCAGACGGCTGCGGCGACGATCCAGATCGCATTGATGGTCTCGCCCTGCTTGACGGCGACGTACCCGAGCGAAAATGCGCCGACGATCGACAGTGCGATCCAGCCGAGCGCACTCGACATGCTTTTCATGGTGCTCCTCCGAGGATGGATTGATACTTGTTGTGGCCGGTCGTGGTTTGTCTTGACCGGCGGTTTTTTGGACAGCGTACCGGCAAGTATGTTGCACGATTATCAGCACCACAAGCGCACCATTACGCAGTGCCTGCGTACTAATACGTAGAAGGCGGCTCCTGCAGCCAAGCAGTTTCAGCCGTAGAATGCCAAGCTGATTTGTTGCGAGAAACTCGTACCGTAGGGTGGGCGGGTCTCCCGCCCACGCGTTCAACCAGTGGCCGAATCATTGTGCGCGGTATTTTTTACCGCTGACTATCACCGCGTGGGCGGCATAGCCGCCCACCCTGCGAAAACAGAACCCTGATGAAGTTAAGGCAGAAGCTGATTGTGCTGGCCATCGGACCACTGATCGTCGCCCTGTGCGCGATCGCCCTGTTCGTGCGCCAGCAGGCCGTCGAGCTGGCCCAGCAGCAGCGCGCCACCATCCAGCGCGCCTACCTGGCCAGCAAGGAGGCCGAGCTGCGCCACTACGTGGCGCTGGCGACGCAGTCGATCGGCCACCTGACCCGCTCGGGCCGCAGCGACCCCGCCACGCTGGACGAGGCCAAGCGCATCCTCGGCGCCCTGAGCTTCGGCGACGACGGCTATTTCTTCGTGTACGACATGCGGGGCCGCAGCCTGATGCATCCGCGCCAGCCGGAACTGGTCGGCACCGAGATGTGGAACTGGCTCGACGCCAACGGCGTGCCGACCATCCAGCGCCTGATCGAGCGCGCCCGCGCCGGCGGGGGCTTTCACCGCTACACCTGGGTCAAGCCGACCTCGCACCGGCCGGCGCCCAAGCTCGGCTACGTGGTGCCGGTGGCGCATTGGGGCTGGATGATGGGCACCGGGATCTACCTCGACGATGTCGAAGCCGCGCTGGCGCAGATCGACGCCCAGCAGTCGCGCAACATCGACGAGACCTTGCTGTGGATCGCCGGCCTGGCGATCCTGGCATCCAGCGCGGTGGCGAGCGGCGGACTGGTACTCAACCTGCGCGAGCTGCGCGTGGCCGACGCCAAGCTCAGGGCGCTGGCCCAGCGCGTGGTTGAATCGCAGGAAGAAGAGCGGGCGCGCCTGTCGCGCGACCTGCACGACGGGATCAGCCAGGCGCTGGTCTCGGTCAAACTGCAGCTGGAGGCGGGCATCATCCGGCTGGACGGCGACGCGGCCCAGCAGCAGGCGGCGCGCGGCGCGCTCGACCGCACGGTGGACCAGGTCAAGTCGGTGCTGGGCGAAGTGCGCCGCATCTCGCACGACCTGCGCCCCGCGCTGCTGGACGACCTGGGGTTGGCGCCGGCGCTCGACCACCTGGCCAGCGAGTTCGGCCGCCACAGCGGCACCCCGGTGCGCTTCCGCGCCGAAGGAGCGGTGGACGCGCTGCCCGAGATGGCGGGCACGGTGCTGTTTCGCATCGCCCAGGAGGCACTGACCAATGCCGAACGCCATGCCGGCGCGCGCCAGGTCGAGATGCGCCTGATACGGCGCGGCCGCTGCCTCACCTTGAACATCGCCGACGACGGCAAGGGCTTCGATGCCCACGGCATCGCCCGGCACCCGCAGCGCGGCATCGGCCTGCGCAACATGATGGAACGGATGGAAGCCATCGGCGGCAAACTGACGATCGATTCTTCGCCGCTGGGCACCCGCGTGGTGGCCAGCATCGATCTGGAGGAGCACACATGAGCAACGCTTCGGAAATCCGCATTCTGCTGGTGGACGACCACCCCCTGGTGCGCGACGGCCTGCGCGCACGCCTGGAAGCCGCGCCGCGCCTGCGCGTGGTGGGCGAGGCCGGTTCGAGCCAGGAAGCCCTCGAGCAGGCCGGCGCCTGCCAGCCCGACCTGGTGCTGATGGATGTGAACATGAAGGGCGGCAGCGGCATCGAAGCCACCGCGCGCCTGACCGGGCGCTTTCCCGGCATCGCGGTGCTGGTGTTGTCGATGCACGACAAGCCGGAATACGTGACCCAGGCAATGCAGGCCGGCGCGCGCGGCTACGTACTGAAGGATGCGCCGGGCAAGGACATCGTGCTGGCAATCGATACCGTGATGGGCGGCGGCATCTATTACAGCGCGGCGCTGGCGCGCCAGCTGGCCAACCCGGCCGCGCCCGACGACGTCCTGACCGTGCGCGAGCAGGAAGTCCTCACGCACATCGCGGACGGCCAGTCGAACAAGCAGATCGCGCGCACGCTCGACCTGTCGGTGCGCACCGTGGAAACCCACCGCCTCAACATCAAGCGCAAGCTCGGCATCGAAGGACAGGCAGAACTGATCCGCTACGCCGTCCAGCGCGCGGAAAACCGTGGTTATTCGTGAGGATGCGTAGTTTGTATCCTCAAAGAAACAAAAGGTGTTGCTTTCTGATAATCGCTCGAATAAGATTGATCGAATAATCATTCAGCGCCCCTCGAGAGGGCGCACCGAAAGCCCATCATGGCCGAGCTGGACCCCGACTCGTTTCCGCTGGTAGCAATCGACCCGGTCGCCAATGGGCAGAACGAGTGGGTAGCGTTGTGCCTGCGGGTCGGGAACGGCGCCGCGTCTGCGCAGCAGCTGCAGGCCGTGTTCGGGACGCCCGACCTGCTGGCCGCGATCGCCCCGCTCGACGGGCTCCTGCTCATCGACCATCCCGCGGTCTTGACGCCGCCCGTGCTGGCCCTGATGCCGGCCAGCCGCATAGGCTTCGTCGTGGCCGCGGCCGCACTCGGCACCGACGGCGTGGCGCGGCGCCTCGTCGAACTGCACGAGACCGGCTATCGCCTCTGGCTCGACGGTGCGCTGGCGCCCGGCGTAAAGATGCCGGCGGCGCTGCGCACCATTGCGCGCGACTGTGGACGCGACCCCGTGCCCGCAGGCCCGCTGGCGGCGCTGTTCGGGCCGCACCTGGCGCGCGGGGTGGATAGCTGCGCGCGCTTGACGCAATGCGAGGCGGCCGGCTTCGACTGGTTCAGCGGCGCCTATCCCCTCGATCCGCTACCGGGCGGCGACCACGGCGACGGCACTTCCCAGCGCCGCATCCTGACCCTGTTGGGCCTCTTGTCGCGCGACGCCGATTCGCGCGAGATCGAGCAGCAGCTCAAGCAGGACCCGGCGCTGTCCTGGCACCTGCTCAAACTGGTCAACTCGGCCGCCTTTGCGGTAAGCACCCAGATCACCAGCTTCAACCAGGCCATCAGCCTGCTCGGCCGGCGTCAGCTGCAGCGCTGGCTGCAGCTGCTGCTGTACGCGCGCCAGCAGCCGGACGGCCCGCCAAACTTGCTGCTGCCGCTGGCGGCGCGCCGCGCCGCGCAACTGGAAGCGCTGTGCAAAGGGGCAGGGGGCACGCGCGACGCCTGCGACCAGGCCTTCATGACCGGCGTGTTCTCGCTGCTCGACCGGCTGCTGCACATGCCGATGACGGACATCGTCGGCGCGCTGTGCCTGCCGCCGCAGGTGTCGGGCGCGCTGCTGGGGCGCAGCGGCGACTTCGGCACGTGGCTGCGCCTGACCGAAACCCATCCCTCCCACGAAGCCCTCGACGCGGCGGGCATCGCCAGCGTCGACTGGTGGAGCAGCCAGTTGAACGCCTATCACTGGGCCATCCAGGTGGGACGAAATGTGTAATATGCACGACACCGCGACCGTGGAGGCATCACTCGATTTCATCGGCGCCACCACCGCCGCAGGCGACGCCGTCCTGCGTCTGCGCGGCGACGCCCTGCACGAGGAACTCGGCCGCATCGCCGCCGGCCTGCTGGACAGCCCCCAGGGGCGCTTCCTGCCCGGCGCCGGTATCGGCGGCGCAGCCTGCCCCGGTGCGCTGCTGCGCCAGGTGGTGGCCGGCGCCTCGGAACAATTCGGCATCTACGAAGTGGCTGGACGTGGGGCGTACACGGCGGACGACGCGCGCCAGCTGGCCGGCCTCGCGCACCTGACCGCGTCGCTGCTGCAGGTGCATTCGCTGGCGGTGCGCTCGACCCATGCCTACGCGCAGATGGAAGCCCAGCTCGCGCACCAGTCGCAGATCCTCGACCAGATCCACGAGTCGGTGCTGACGATGGACCAGATGGGTTACATCACCAGCTGGAACCGCGGCGCCGAAGAGCTGTTCGGCTATACCGCGCTGGAAGCGATCGGCCGCAACATCCTGTTCCTGTACGCCGACGAGGACGAAGGCTTCCATTGCAGCTTCGCGGAGCAGGGCGGTCGCATGATGGAAGTGCGGCGCCAGAAAAAGTCGGGCGAAGTGTTCTGGGCCAGCCTGTCGCTGTCGCCGCTGCGCGACCTGGCCGAGCGCCCGATCGGCCTGATCGCCTACCTCACCGACATCACCGAGCGCAAGCAGGCCGAGGAACAGCTGCATCATTTGGCCTACTACGACGAACTCACCGGCCTGCCGAACCGCACGCTGTTCGCGCGCCTGGTCGACCAGGCCCTGATGGTGGCGCAGCGTAACGAGGCCGCCGGCTGCGTGCTGTTCATCGACCTGAACCGCTTCAAGCGCATCAACGACACCCTGGGCCGCCGCATCGGCGACGAACTGCTGCGCCAGGCGGCCCAGCGCTTCCGCGACACGCTGCGCGACGAAGACGTGGTGGCGCGCCTGTCGGGCGACGAATTCGCGGTGGGCCTGTTCGACATCCGCCAGCACTTCGAAGCCACCACGGTGGCGCAGAAGCTGCAGGCCGCCCTCGACGCGCCATTCCTGATCGGCGGCCACGACCTGCGCGTGGGCGCCAGCATCGGCATCAGCGTCTATCCGCAGGACGGCAGCGAGGCCGAGATCCTGCTCGGACTGGCCGACATCGCGATGGAACGGGCCAAGCAGCTCGATGCCAACCCGGACCGCAGCGTCGCCTTCTACAGCCAGGACATGAACCAGGGCATGCAGGAACGCATGCGCATCGAATCCGGCTTGCGCCAGGCGCTCGGCAACGGTGAATTGATCCTGTACTACCAGCCGAAGTTCGAGCTGGGCACCGACCGCATCGTCGGCGCCGAGGCCCTGGTGCGCTGGCTGCACCCGACCCGCGGCGTGGTGCCCCCGAGCGAGTTCATTCCGCTGGCCGAGAGCACGGGCCTGATCGTGCAGGTGGGCGAGTGGGTGCTGGAACAGGCCTGTGCCCAGGCGGCGATCTGGCAGCGTTCCGGCATTGCGCCGCTGCGCCTGGCGGTGAACGTGTCGGCACGCGAGTTCACGCAGTCGCTTCCAGGCCGCGTGGCCGAGACGCTGGCCCGCTACCAGCTGGATGCCTCGTGGCTGGAGCTGGAGATCACCGAGAGCACCCTGATGCACGACTTCGAACGCGTCACCGCGATCATGGACCGCATCAACCAGCTGGGCGTGGCGCTGTCGCTGGACGATTTCGGCACCGGCTATTCGAGCCTGTCCTACCTGAAGCGCTTCCCGATCGACACGCTCAAGATCGACCGCTCGTTCACCATGGGCATACCGGACGACCCGAGCGACTGCGCGATCGCCGGAACGATCGTCAGCATGGCCCAGCAACTGGGGCTGCGCGTGATCGCCGAGGGCGTGGAGACGCTGGAGCAGCTGGCCTTCCTGCGCGCGTCGGGCTGCGATGAAGTGCAGGGCTACCTGTACAGCAAGCCGCTGCCGGCATTGGACTTCGAGCGTTGCCTGCGTGAGAACTGGCTGCTGGTGGCCTGAGCGTTTAGGCAGATTCGCTGTCCGGCATTGATGAATTATGTATAATGCCGGTTCCTCAGGGAAGCGTGGCCGAGTGGTTGAAGGCAGCAGTCTTGAAAACTGCCGACGGGGGAACCCGTTCGTGAGTTCGAATCTCACCGCTTCCGCCAAGCATACTGAACAAGAGCCCCACACGTTGGGGCTTTTTTTCGTCGTTACATAGGAGAAGTGTAAAAAGCCGAAGAGCAGCCGGCTGGGAGCAGGGTCCTCTTGATGCCGATGCCCGTGTCTCCGATCTCGACATGGACCTGATCGTTTTCCACCCACGTGGCGCAGGTGATGACGCCGCCCTCCGGCGACCTCTAAAGCGGGCTTCCAACTGAATATTGCACCGATCGCCTCGTCGATTGCACAACGAGCGAATTGCCAGCCACTTCGGGGATCAACGGCGGCCGCTGGTCACTGCCGGCGTTCCGCTGCATGGGGGCCTTTGAAGTGATCCGGGGCGGACGCAGGCGCCAGCAGCATCCGTTTGACGAAGCGCCGCAGGCGGTAGGTATTTGCCTCGAAGGGCAGGTGGAAGAGGTAAGCGAACACGACGATAGCGGTGAACACCGCCGCGTACACCAGCAGCGATGCCGGGTCCGTGGTCGACAGGCGCGCCGACCCGATTGGTTCGTGGAGGAACTTGGCCAGGTAGATCAAGGGGTAGTGGATCACATACAAGGTGAACGAAAACGGCGCCAGCAGTCCCGCAAGGCCCGCCAGCCGGTTCCCGATGCCTGCGCGATTCGCGGGAAACTGCAGGCTCGACAGCAGGCAGAGGAAGAGCACGCTGAACAGCAGGTCTTCGGCAAACGTGGCCGCAACCAGGGTGCCGATACTGCCCTTTAGCCGAAGGTGAACGGCAAGCGCAACGATCACGACGATCAACACCAGGCGCGCGGCGCGGGTGGTGTCAATGCGGATGCGCGAAAACAGTACACCGAGCAGCCAGACCAGGAAATACAGCATGAGGTCGAACAGCAGCTGGTAGCCGATGAGGGCGCAGGCGGCCAGGCCGGCCACCTTGGTGCTTGCCTTCTGCGCGATGACTGGCAGCAGGAGCAACGGGAACAGCGCGTAGTACCACATCTCGTTCGACAGGCTCCACAGCGAAAAATTGCTGCCGAAGCGAGGCACTGCCATCCCTTGCAGGCCGAATAGATTGCCCCAGAACGTGCTCCACGAGTATTCGTTGTCCGGCGCGTAACTGATCCGGCTCGGATCGACCGTCTGCATGATGGCGCCGATGGCCAGCGTGAGCACGAAGGCCGGTACCAGCACGATCCACATGCGGGTGATCCGGTCGATCGCGTACGACATCATGCAATGGGGCTCCCCCAGCTTGTTCAGCAGGCTGCCGCCCACCAGCCAGCCGCTCAGCAGGAAGAAGATCACCACGGCGATGTGCGAGAAGCCGGTGAGGAAGGCCAGCCCCTGGTACCAGAGCGATGGGTCGGCCACTGTTTTCAGGCTCGGGAACAATTCTCCGCGCAGATGGGCAGCGACCACCTGCAGGGCGGCGATGCTGCGCAGGGCCGAAATCAGGACCGAATGCTGGTAGCTTTCGTTCAGGTTGGTCCGGTCGAGCAGACGTATGTGCATGGTGCTTGCAGGATTCATCGCCCTCTCCGGTTGTCAGCCAAACGTTCGGATCGTAGCCCGTCAGTTGCGTGGTCGGTTTGAGGGTGCACAGGGAGGTCGGTATGCTGTCATGCGGCAGCGCCAAGCGCGCCGCCTTGCGCATGCTAGTGACCACAGCGTGCATCGGCCGGATCGCCGGCCGTGCGCGCAGCCACGCGCGCGGCACCGAACTCGCCCAGCCAGTACAGCAGCGCCGCCGCGGGAAACGCCAGGCCGGTGAGCAGGGCGGCATGCCAGCCATGGCTGGCGAACACCCAGCCGCCCAGGGCCGAGCCGAGCGCGCCGCCGGCGAAGAACAGGGCGAAGAAGATCCCGTTCAGGCGGCTGCGGATGTCGGCAGCGAGGCTGAAGATGGCGCGCTGCCCCAGCACCAGGTTGGCGGCTACACCCATGTCGAGGATGATCGAGGCCAGCACCAGCAAAGCCAGCGCCACCTCGCGTGAGGCCGGCGCCACCAGCGGCAGGGCGAAGCCGGCAACGCCCAGCACCAGCGCGGCGGCAGTGGCCACCAGGGTGTGCCCGCGGTCGGCCAGCTTGCCGGCGATCGGCGAAGCCACCGCGCCGGCCATGCCGACCAGGGCGAAGATCGCGATCCCCGTCTGCGACAGCCCGAACGCGGGGCTGGCCAGCATCAGCGGCGCCACGGTCCAGAACAGGCTGAATGCACCGAACAGGGCGGCGTGGTAGGCGGCGCGCCGGCGCAGCAGGGGCGTGCTGCGCAACAGCTTCCACAAGGATGCGATCAGGCTCGTGTAGGGCAGCGCCGCCACCGGCTGGCGGCGCGGCAGCCGTTTGTGCAGCACCAGGGCCAGCACCAGCATGTGCGCCGCCGCGATGCCGAACACCAGGTGCCAGCTGGCGTGATCGGCAATCAGGCTGGCCGCCGGCCGCGCCAGCATGATGCCCAGCAGCAGGCCGCTGACCACCTTGCCGACTGCCTGGCCGCGCGTCTCTTCGCGCGCCAGGTGCGCCGCGAAGGGCACCAGCACCTGGGCCGCCACCGAGCCGAGGCCGATGACCAGCGCCGCTGCCAGGAACAGCCGGCCATCGGTCGCCAGCGCGGCCACCAGCAGGGCGCCGGCAGTGAACAATAGCGCGCTGACGACCAGTTTGCGGTTTTCCAGCAGGTCGCCGAGCGGGACGACGAACAGCAGGCCGAGCGTATAGCCGATCTGGGTCAGGGTGACCACCAGGCCGGCCATCCCGGCCGACAGCCCGGTCGCCGTTGCGATCGGGCCGACCAGGGTCTGGGCGTAATACAGGTTGGCGACGATCAGGCCGCAGGCGGTGGCCAGCAACAGGGTCATGCCGGCGGAGATGTCGGGTTTTTCGTTTTGATGGGAGTGCATGGCGGATTCCTCGCGCGTTGAACAATGAATCCAGTCTACGGACAATCCATTGAAAGATAATCAAGGCATAATCGCTCTACATTTGTCATATGAAGTGAACAATCGGAGCGGTGATGGACAAAGTAAGGGCCATGGGGGTATTCGTGCGGATCGTCGAGGCCAACAGTTTCACCAAGGCGGCCGAAACCCTCGAGCTGCCGCGTGCGGCCTTGAGCGCCACCATGCAGAAGCTCGAGGCCCGGCTGGGCACCCGGCTGCTGCAGCGGACCACGCGCCGGCTGTCGCTGACGCCCGAGGGCATGGAGTATTACCGGCAATGCGTCGAGATCCTCGGGCTGATCGACGCCGCCGAGCTGGCGGTGCGCGGCGCCACCGGCCAGCGTCCCGGCGGCAAGCTGCGGGTCGACCTGCCCGGTGCGCTGGGACGCTACCTGGTGGTGCCGCGCATCGGCCAGTTCCGCGAAGCCTACCCCGACATCCAGCTGTCGATCAGCATGACCGACCGCCTGGTCGACCTGACCGGGGAAGGCATCGATTGCGCATTGCGCGTGGGCGCGTTGGCGGATTCGTCGATGGTGGCGCGCACGATCGGCAGCATGCGCTTCGTCGCCTGCGCCGCACCAGGCTATCTGACCAGGCGCGGCACGCCCGCCACCGTCGACGAGCTCGACGGGCACGAGGGCGTGGTGCATTTCTCGGGCCGCAGCGGCCGCCCGTTCTCGTGGGAGCTGCAGGACGGCGCGGGCGTGCGCACGTTCAGCCTCACCGGGCCGGTCGCCGTCAACGACGCCGACGCCAACCTGGCATGTGCCCTGCAGGGGCTCGGCATCGCGCAGCTGGCCCGCTACCAGGTGCGCGAACACCTGGCGCATGGGCGCCTGGTGGAAGTGCTGCCCTCGACGCCGCCGGTGCCGATGCCGGTCTCGCTGGTCTACCCGAAGGGCCGCAGCGCCGTACCGAAAGTGGCCGCCTTCATCGGCTGGCTGACGGCGCTGGTGGACGCCGATCCCGACCTGCAGACCGGCAGCGGAGATATGTTCCGCTCGGAAAAGTGAACTGGCGATCAATACAACAACACGGTACTATCTGAATGGCCCGGTAGTAAGCAATCTGTAAGGAAACAGGAGAATCCTGTGAACGCTTTCCGGCTAATTCGTCAAGGAGGAGTGTCCATACCAGTTTGTGCGTCAGCGATTCAATCCACGTATTTCATGTAGTCGGTCCGTGTAATCAAAACAGATAAAACAGGAGACATACGATGAAGAAGGATGGCAAGGATTCGAAGCAGGCAGTAGTGAACCGTCGAAAGTTTTTGGGAACCGCAGCCGCCGGCACCGCCGGCGCCACCCTCGCGGTCCCGATGATCGCAAGCGCACAAACACCGAAGCAGATGCGCTTCCAGAGCACCTGGCCCAGCAAGGACATCTTCCACGAATACGCGCTCGACTTCGCCAAGAAGGTCAACGACATGACCGGCGGCGAGCTGAAGATCGAGGTGCTGCCGGCCGGCGCCGTGGTCCCCGCTTTCGGCCTGCTGGACGCCGTCTCCAAGGGCACCCTCGACGGCGGCCACGGCGTCATGGGCTACAACTACGGCAAGCAGAGCGCCATTGCGCTGTGGACCTCGGGCCCGGCCTTCGGCATGGACGCCAACATGGTGCTGGCCTGGCACAAGTACGGCGGCGGCAAGGCGCTGCTGGCCGAGCTGTACAAGGGCATCGGCGCCAACGTCGTGTCCTTCCTCACCGGCCCGATGCCGACCCAGCCGCTCGGCTGGTTCAAGAAACCGATCAGCAAGACCGAAGACCTGAAAGGCCTGAAGTTCCGCACCAACGGCCTGGCGATCGACCTGTTCACCGCCATGGGCGCCGCAGTGAACGCGCTGCCGGCTGGCGAGATCGTCCCGGCCATGGACCGCGGCCTGCTGGACGGGGCCGAATTCAACAACGCCAGTTCCGACCGCGTGCTCGGCTTCCCGGACGTGTCCAAGATCTGCATGCTGCAAAGCTTCCACCAGAGCTCCGAGACCTTCGAGATCACCTTCAACAAGACCAAGTACGACGCGCTCCCGGCCATGATGCGGTCGATCATCGAGAACGCGGTCGAAGCGGCATCGGCCGACATGTCGTGGAAGGCGGTCGACCGCTACTCCAAGGACTATGCCGGCATGCAGGCCCAGAACGGCGTCAAGTTCTACAAGACGCCGGACTCGGTGCTGCAGGCGCAGCTGGCCGTGTGGGACCAGGTGGTGGCCAAGAAGGGCGCCGGCAATCCGCTCTTCAAGAAGGTCGAGGCGTCGATGCGCGCCTTTGCCGAGCGCGCGATGAAATGGGACATGGACACGAATAATCCGCGCCGCATGGCCTACAACCACTACTTCGGTCGTAAGGCGCCCGCGAAAAAAGCGTAAGCCTCACCTGACACTTCCTGGGCGTCCATCCCTCATGACGAGGGGGGGACCCTGTGCGTTCGACCGGAGCGGTTCCATGCAAAACGTCTTGTTTTTTGTCGACCGGGTCAGCAGCTGGGTCGGCCAGGCCTTCTCCTGGCTGATCGTCGGGCTGACCTTCCTCATCAGCTGGGAAGTGTTCGCCCGCTATGTCCTGAATACGCCCAATCCCTGGGCCTTCGACCTGATGATCATGATGTACGGCGCCGCTTTCATGATGGCCGGGGCCTACACGCTGGCCAAGAACGGCCACGTGCGCGGCGATGTGCTGTACAGCTTCTTCCCGCCGCGCCTGCAGGCCGGCCTCGACCTGATCCTGTACTTCGTGTTCTTCATTCCCGGCGTGGTGGCGCTGGTCTGGGCCGGCACTACCTACGCCGCCGAGTCGCTCGCCATCAAGGAGCACTCGACCCTCACCGCCAACGGCCCGCCGCTGTACCCGTTCAAGATGGTCATTCCCTTCGCCGGCATCCTGTTGCTGCTGCAGGGTTGCGTCGAAATCGTGCGTTGCATCGTCTGCCTGCGCAACGGCGCGTGGCCCGCACGCGAACCGGACGTCGAGGAAGTCGACGTCGACAAGCTCAAGGCGCAGGTTGGCGGCGAGGAGGGCGCGCGATGAGGAAGGAAATCTGGTTCGGCCTGTCGATCCTGGTGGCGATCGTCATTGGCCTGTTCGCCCTGATGCCGGCGCCCGCCGAGATGAGCAACGGCCACTTGGGCCTGCTGATGCTGGCGCTGGTCGTGGTCGCGATCATGCTCGGCTTCCCCACCGCCTTCACCCTGATGGGCATGGGCGTGATGTTCGCCTGGCTCGCCTTCCGCAGCCAGGATCCCGGTCAGGCGGTACAGCTCACGCTCGACCTGATGGTGCAGCGGGCCTATTCGGTGATGGCCAACGACGTGCTCATTTCGATCCCACTGTTCATCTTCATGGGCTACCTGGTCGAGCGCGCCAACCTGATCGAACGCCTGTTCAAGAGCCTGCACCTGGCAATGGCGCGCGTCCCCGGCTCGCTGGCGGTGGCCACCATCGTCACCTGCGCGGTGTTCGCCACCGCCACCGGCATCGTCGGCGCGGTCGTCACCCTGATGGGACTGCTCGCGCTGCCGGCCATGCTCAAGGCCGGCTACAGCACCCAGCTGTCGGCAGGCTGCATCACGGCAGGCGGCTGCCTGGGTATCCTGATTCCGCCCTCGGTGCTGCTGATCGTGTATGGCGCGACGGCCGGGGTCTCGGTGGTCAAGCTGTATGCGGGCGCCTTTTTCCCGGGACTCATGCTGGCCGGCCTGTATATCGGCTATGTGCTGATCCTCGCCAAGCTCAAGCCGAGTCTGGCGCCGCCGCTGCCGGCGTCCGAGCGGATCGTCGCGCTGCCTGCCTATACGCAGGCGATTCCCGACGCCTACGGCAAGGGCGCCGTCGCCGGCCTGGTGCGCGCGTTCAAGGGGCCGCGCGCAGAAGGCGTCGCGGGCCGCACGCTGGCGTCGAACCTGTTCGTCGCGCTGCTGCCGGCGCTCGCCTTCGCTGCCGTCATGGGCCTGAGCTACCGCATCGTCACCGCGCCGGAGGCGCCGCCGACCGAGCTGGTCGAGATGGGCGCCCAGCAGGATTTCGCATCGTCCGAAGCACCGGACGCGGGCGGACTGCAGGAGCCGCCGGTCGAAGGCGACCTGGCCGAACCTCCGGTGGAAGGGGAGGCGGCGGCGCCTGCTGTCGCGGAAACGCCGGCGTCGGCGCCGGCCGCCGCCGCGGCTGCCACGGCACCCGTCCCAGCGTTCGATCCCGTCGCCAAGCCGGCACCCAAGGCCTTCTGGATCACGCTGGCGGTCCTGGGCGCGGCGCTGCTCGTCTTCTACCTGTACTTCAGCTTTGCGCGGCTCGAGATCTTCAAGATGCTGCTCGGCTCGCTGTTCCCGCTGGTGATCCTGATCCTGGCGGTGCTGGGCAGCATCGTGTTCGGGCTGGCCACGCCGACCGAGGCCGCGGCGATGGGCGCCTTAGGCGGCCTGATCCTGGCGATCGCCTACCGCCGCTTCAACTTCAACCTGCTGCGCGACTCCGCGCACCTTGCCACCAAGACCACGGCGATGGTGTGCTGGCTGTTCGTCGGCTCCAGCATCTTCTCGGCCGCGTTCGCGCTGCTGGGCGGGCAGGAGATCATCAACGCCTGGGTGCTGGGAATGGACCTGACCCCGGTGCAGTTCATGATCCTGGCCCAGGTGGTGATCTTCCTGCTCGGCTGGCCGCTCGAGTGGACCGAGATCATCGTGATCTTCATGCCGATCTTCGTGCCCCTGCTGGCCCATTTCAACATCGATCCGCTGTTCTTCGGCCTGCTGGTGGCGATGAACCTGCAGACCGCCTTCCTGTCGCCGCCGGTGGCGATGTCGGCGTTCTATCTGAAGGGCGTGTCGCCGCCGCACGTCACCCTGAACCAGATCTTCCTGGGCATGCTGCCCTTCATGGGTCTGCAGGTGCTGGGGATTATCCTGCTGTATACGTTCCCGGCGATCGGGATGTGGCTGCCCGAGTTGCTCTACAAGTAATTATGCGTTTCGCGAATGGCGGTCATGCGGAACGCGAATTTTCATTGCAGTGCAACATGCGTAATAATGGCGGGCTACACCCGCCATCCGCCCATGCACTGTGAGGAATATGAAGCATCATCTTCTGCCCGGCTCGACTTCTTACCGATTCGACGGACGCGCAACGCGTTCGCCGGGTGTCGAGGTGGCGCGATGATGCAGGGCGCCCTGCGGAACCAGCCCGCCCAGGCCAAGAAGGTGGCGTCCATCAAGCCGCATACGGTGTTCGACGACGTCTACGGCATCGCCGTGGGCGTGCTGTTCGTCGTGATGGGCGTGCTGCTGCTGCAGGCAGCCGGCCTGATCACGGGCGGCGTGGCCGGCATCTCGCTGCTGCTGTCCTACACCACCGACTACACGGTCGGCATGCTGTTCATGCTGATCAACCTGCCATTCTTCCTGTTCGGCTACCTGTTCATGGGTGCGCGCTTCACGGTCAAGTCGCTCGCGGTCAGCGTGCTGGTGATGGCGATGCTCAAGCTGATCCCGAACGGCCTGGTGATCGGCCACGTCGACCCGATGGTCGCCGCGCTCGGCGGCGGCACCTTCTGCGGCATGGGCATCCTGGCGCTGGCACGCCACGGCGCCGGCGTGGGCGGCACCGGCATCGTCACGCTGTGGCTGCAAAAGAAGTACGGCATCAATGCCGGCCGCACGCAGGTGGCGATCGACGGCGTGATCCTGCTGGCGGCGCTGGCGATCGTGGCGCCGGAACTGGTGGGCTGGTCGTCGCTGAGCGCGATCGCCATGAGCAGCATGGTGATGGCCTGGCATCGCCCCGGCCGCTATTTCGGCAACTGAGCCTTCTACGGCTTGAACCAGCCGTACTCCCACTGCCACGGCATGTCGGTGGCCCCCAGCACGCGGCGCGCGAGTTCGGGATAGATCCGCTCGGCGCGCACATCGTTGGCCAGCATGACCACGCAGCGCCGCCCGGTTTCCAGGCACAGCACCATGTTGCCGGTGCTGTCGTTATGTCCTCCCTTGAACCACGCCGGCCCGCTGCGGTCGACGAAGCGCACCACCCCGAGGCCCGCCGCCAGCGACTGCGGCCACGCCGCCGCGCCGGCCGTGAGCGTCGGGAACTGGCCGGCGGACCTGATCGGCAGCTGGCCGCTCACCATCATGGCGCGCGATGCCGCGCTCAGTCCTTCCCCACGCATGATTCCCGCCCACAGGCGCGCCTGGTCCTCGATCGTGGTGTCCATCGAGCCCGCCGCGCTGGGGCGGCTGCGTTCGTCGTGCGGCTCCATTCTGCCTTCCAGGGTATAGCCGTCGGCCAGGTTGGCGGCGAAGTCCGGTCGCCATTGCATGCTGGTGTTGCGCATCCCGAAGCGGTCGAACACGCGGCGCTGCATTTCCTGTCCGGTATCCAGGCCGAGACCGCGCTCGACGACCAGCTGCAGCATATAGAAACCTTCGCCGGAGTAGGCGTAGCGCGTGCCGGGATCGAAGTGGAAGCGCAGCTTGCGGTCCGGCTCGAGCCAGCGGAAGTTGGCGAAGCCCGACGCGTGGGTAAGCAAGATGCGCGGTGTCAGCCTGCGCCAGCGGACATCGTTCGCCAGGGCCGAGAAATCCCAGGGCGCTTTGTCGTAGGCGGGCAGGGGCTTCGGCAGCAGGGCGGGCAAGGGGGCATCGAGGTCGAGCTTTCCTTCGTCCACCAGCTGCAGCAGCATATAGGCAAAGGCCGCCTTGGTGAGCGAAGCGCCATACATGACCGTCTGCGGCGTGAGCGGCAGGCCGCGCTCCACATTGCGCTTGCCATAGGCCGTCACACTGACCACCTCCCCACGGTCGATCACCGCCAGGGCCAGTCCCTGCACATGTTCGCGCGCCATCAGGCGGCGCACTTCGTGCTCTGACGGAATGGATGCCGGAGGCGCGGCTGCGCAACCGGCCAGCAAAAGGCATGCAAGTGGAACGATTGCGATGTTCATGGAAGCTCCCGCGGTCAACGGCGCTTGATGGTACACCGATCGGTTCGGCTTACTGGGCGCGACCGTTGTAAATTTGTCGAGACTGGCTTAAACGATAACGAATGATGCTGCAAAGTATTTATTTGATTGCCAGAAAGTCGTTACAATGTGCGACAATTCCCCACCTTTGGCGATGATTCACCCATGAGCGGCTTCTTTGGAAAAATGCGCCTGTCGAGTCTGATGACGCTGGCGGTCTGCGTCACCGTCGCGCTGGCGGTCGCCCTCCAGCTGGCGCTCGTCAACCACTTTGCGGTACGCCATGCGCGTGAAGAAGCCCAGCTGCGCCTGCAGCAGCTGTCGTGGCAGATGCGCGACGCGCTGAACCGCGTGATCGAGGGCGCCGCCGGCGATACGCGGTTGCTGGCCGAACTGCCGCAGGTGCGCTACTCCAGGGATGCCGAGGAAACGCGCGCCGTGCTGGAGAGCCTGCAGCGCACCTTCCCCGACTATGCCTGGATCGGCATCGCCGACCTGGACGGCAAGGTGGTCGCCGCCACCGGCCGCATGCTGGAGGGCGCCAATGTCGCCAAGCGTCCCTGGTTCACCGCCGGCATGCGGAGCGTGCACGCGACCGATTACCATCCTGCCCTGTTGCTCGAGAAGATCCTGCCGCGCAAGCCCGATCCCTGGCGCTTCGTCGATATCTCCGGGCCGATCGTCGACCGCAGCGGCAAGCCGGTCGCCGTGCTCGGCGTGCACCTGAGCTGGGAGTGGGCGCGCCGGCATGCCGGCAAGCTGCTCACGCCGGCGCTGCGCGGATACGGGGCCGAGATCCTCGTGATCCGCGAAGACGGCACCGTCATGCTCGGCCCGCAGCCGTTGCTCGAGACCAAGGTGGACACCACCAGCCTGCGCCTGGCGCAGAAGGGCATGACCGGATCGCTGCGCGAGGTCTGGCCCGATGGCCGCGCCTACATGACCGGCTACAGCCAGACCGGCGACATGCTCGATCCGGCCTCGCTGCGCTGGACCGTGCTGGTGCGCCAGACCGAGGAACGGGCGATGGAAGGCGCGGAGGGCCTGAAACGGCGCATGCTCGGCTGGAGCGCGCTGCTGGCGCTGGCCCTGGCCGGGGCGGCGGCGCTGATGGCGCGCCATCTGGTGCGGCCGATGGCGGCGCTGCGCGAGGCGATCGAGCGCGCGACCGAAGCCACCAGGGCCGGCAAGGAGCCGCCGCCGATACCGCAGGTCGACGGCTTCCTGGAAACCCGGATCCTCTCCAGCACGATGCGCGAACTGGTGCACAGCGAGACCACGCATCGCCAGGCGCTGCTGGCGCTGAACGAGCGCCTCGAGCTGGCGGTGGCCGAGCGCACCGCCGAACTGCAGGCGCTGCTGCTGCGCGACGTGCTGACCGGTTTGCCGAACCGGCGTGCGCTGCTGGAAACGCTGCCCGAGGCGATGAGCCGCGCACGCCGCGTCGGCCGCCCGTGCGCGCTGCTGTTCCTCGACATGGACGGCTTCAAGGCGGTCAACGACAGTCACGGCCACGAACAGGGCGACGAGCTGCTGCGCCAGTTCGGCGGGCGCCTGTCGGCAGGCGTGCGCAAGACCGACATGGTGGCGCGCCTGGCCGGCGACGAATTCGTGGTCGTGCTCGAGATGCTGGCCGACGCGGCCGATGCCGAGGACACCGCGCGCAAGCTGCTCGATCGCCTCGGGGAACCCTACCTGCTGGGCCGCGTCGGCGTGACGGTGGGCGCCAGCATCGGCATCGCGCTGCATGGCCCGGAAGACCCGCCCGACGTCGACGCCTGGATGGCGCGCGCCGACCACGCCATGTATGCGGTCAAGCGCACCGGGAAGAACGGCGTCGCGCTCGCCGCCCGGGTCTGAGACGTCCGAGATCATCCAGCTCGTCGCCACGCCCAAGCGCCTGGTCGAGATTGGGCTCCCGCCGGCGCGGGAACGACGTATTCGTTGCGGAGCCTTACCTGACCGGCGCCACCACCCGATACTCCCACGCCCCCAACGACTCCTCCCGTCCCGCCACGGCAAACCGCTGCTCGACCCCCGACAGGTTTACCGTCACGCCCACCACGTTCCCGTCCTTCTCGCGCCGGAACGCAAACACCTTGTCATTACCCGTCTCCAGCACCCGCATGGTCCCGCCATACTGCCCGTTCCATAGCGCCGGGTTGTCGTGCTTGAGCTTCAGCAGCCAGGTGTACAGCGCCTCGTTCGGATGCTCGCGCCACGCGATCGGATCTTTCTCGAAGAAGGCCAGGCGCTTGTCCAGTCCCGCCTCCTGTCCGCCGTAGATCAGCGGCATGCCCGGCAGCGTCGCCGCCAGCACCGCCATCGCCTTGAACGCCGGTCCGTAGTGCTCCGGGTCGCTGCCTTGCCAGGAATTCTCGTCGTGGTTGCTGGTGAAACGCATGCGGTAGGCATGCCTTGGGTAGGCCACCGGCGGCTTCTCGAACAGCGCCCGCAGCGTGCGCGCGTCGGCCTTGCCCTTGGCGGCATCCTTGAACACGCCCAGCGTATCCCAGCCATAGCTCATGTCGAAGGCGCGTGTGTGCAGCGCGGGCTGCCAGGCTTCGGCCAGCATGAACACCGGCTTGATTCGCTCCAGCTCGGCACGCGCGCCTTCCCAGAAGGCGGTCGGCACCTTCGCTGCCACATCGCAGCGGAAGCCGTCGATGCCGGTCTCGCGCACCCAGAAGGCCATCGCGTCGCGCATGCCTTTCCACAGGCCTGGCTGCTTCCAGTCCAGGCCCGTCACGTCGGTCCAGTATTCGGGTTCGGCGCCCTCGGTATAGGTCACCGGGAACAGCTCGCCTTTCGCATCTTTCAGGTACCAGTCCTTGTGCTGCACGGTCCACGGATTGTCGAAAGCGGTATGGTTGGCGACCCAGTCGATGATGACGCGCATGCCGAGGCCCTGGGCCTGCTTCACAAGGCGCTTGAAGTCGTCCATCGTGCCGAATTCCGGGTTCACGGCCGTGTAGTCGCGCACCGCGTAATAGCTGCCGAGCGTGCCCTTGCGGTTCTTGACCCCGATCGGCTGCACCGGCATCAGCCACAGGATGTCCACGCCCATCCTGCGCAGCCGCGGCAGATGCTGCGCGAAGGCATTGAACGTGCCTTCCTTCGTGTACTGCCGGATATTGACCTCATAAATGTTGGCGCTGCGCGTCCAGGCCGCATGGGCCATGGGCGCTGCGTCGGGCTGCTGGGCCAGCGCAGGAGCGGCGCTGAGGGCGGCGCCTAGCGCCATGGCAAGAATGCTCAGCGCGCGGGCAGCAGATGGCATCGGGTCTCCTAAGTTTGTAAAAGCCTCTTGTGCCCACTCATTCTACGGTGTAGAACCTGAGACAGGTCGGAAAGTTCGGCTTGGATGGACAGCTGCTTTATGTGCGTTATTAGACAGATCAGTTCGTCAAAGAAGGGAATGATGGCTTCAAAGAGGGAATGACGCCATGAAGATGTCAATCATCGCATGTGCCGTGCTCGGAGCGAGCGCGGCGTGCGCCTCGGCCGCAGACAGCGCTGCCCTGGAGGGGCAGGGCGGCAGGGGCGAAGTTGTAGCAGAAGTCAGGGGAACCGACTGCGCCAGGGGCTGCGCGACGCCGTCTGCGGAAGCCGGCGGCAAGGGCGCGTCTGCGCAGGGTGGCTCCGGTAGCGGCCGCGATGGCGACGGGACCGCCATTTTCACACTGGAAACCGCGCACGAGGCGGAGCAGCGCCGCACCGGCGTATCGCAGCCGCTCACCGTGGGCCGCCAGTACAACCTCGAGTTCCTCGCCCTGACCGATGTCGGCGACCCCTTCCACGGCGGCCTGGCCGGCAGTGCCAGCGCCGACGGCATGGGCAGCGCCGGCGCACTCCGGCGCGGCGACAGTGTCGCCTACGAAGGCCGCTACAAGGGCTTCACGGCCGGCTCGTCCTGGGGCAAGGGCGACCTGGACGGCTCGCCCTCGGGACGCGCCTGGGGCATGTCGGTCGGTTTCAAGGCGGGCCCGATCACGATCCGCGCGGCGCACCAGAACCGCAACGTGGCCAAGGTCACCCGGATCAACCCGGTCGACATCAGCATGGCCGCCAAGAATTCCATCATCGCCGCCAACATGCGTTTCGACTGGGGCACTGCCTACACGGCATACAGCGCCAGCCGCGGCTGGGGCAGCTCGCCGCTGTTCAATCCGGACAATCCCTACGGCGCCGGCATCACCTCCATTCCATCGACCGACAGCCGCGACGTGCTGGCCGGGGTGGCGGTGCCGGTCGGTCATGCGACCACGCTGCTGGCTTCCTACATCCGCAAGAACGATCGCGACGCGGCCAACCGCGACGCGCGCCAGATCGCGGTCGGCGCCACGTATGCGGTATCGCGCCGGCTCGATTTCTACGCCGCCTATTCGCACATACAACACAAGAGCGGGATCCAGAATGCCGGCGTGCGTAATGGCAGTGGCGGCGCCATCAATCTCGGAATGCGACGAGCGTTCTGACCCTGTGCGCCGCGGGTGTGCGCGGCGACGCCGTGTTGCAAAAAGCGTTAGCCTGTAGCCATGGCACACAACGTTTTGGAGGCAACATGACAGGCGCAAGCACACTTGATCCGGATAACTTCCCAGAAGGTCCAGACCGCAGTCTGGGTAAAGGACACGGCATCGATTCGCTCGGTCCGAGCGACATTTCCGACACCGGCAGCGACGTGGTAGGCGGCCCCGGCTTTGCCGACGCAATCGACCCCGAGCAGACCCTCGATTTCGACCAGGGCACCACCTCCGACCTGGAACAAAGCCATGCCGGCGGCACCGCCGGTCCCGATGTCGGCGACGCCGATTTCTCCGGCGACAGCGACATGGGCGGCACCGGCGAACGCGCGTCGGCCGGGCGCGACAACGTGGCCAGGGACGGCGCCGACATCGACACCGACCAGATCGTGTCCATCCCCGATCTTCCGCTGACCGAGGAGGACACCGACTTCCTATCGACCAAACCGCCGCGAGAGGCTGAAGGCGGCTAACAGCGCACCGCCGCCCACCAGGGCGGTGGTCAGGGGAGAGGTGCGCAGGCTGGTCTTGGTGTACAGGCTGCGCTCATGCACGTTCTGCGGCATGCCCTGGCGCTGGCGCAGTTCGGTCGACGGATCCGGCTTGTAGAGGGCGTCGCGGCGGTTCGGCGCGGTCGGGCGCTCCGACTTCTGCTGCTTGAACATGCTCGCGTTCATGTAGCGGTCGAACAGGGCCGGCATCAGCCTGGAGCCGGCCGAGATCATCTTCGAGGCACCGCCCGCATAGGCGTCGCGCTTCGGGTGCTCGGCGCAATACAGGATGGCGTCGGCTACCACTTCCGGGGCGTAGATCGGCGCCGGCAGGGCCGGTTCCTTGTCCATGTAGTTGCGCGCGTGCACCGCGAACATGGTGTCGATCGCGGCCGGGCGCACCAGCGTGACTTGCAGCGGCGCGCCTTCCTTTTCGAGCTCCATGCGCAGCGCGTCGGTGAAACCCTTCACCGCATGCTTCGAGGCCGCGTACATGCCCTGCATCGGGATCGCGCGCTCCGACACTTCGCTGCCGACATTGATGATGGCGCCGCCGCCGCGGTGCTTCATGCGCCGCACCGCTTCCAGCGAGCCGTTTACCGTGCCCCAGAAGTTGGTCTGGAACAGGCGGTGGTGGTCTTCGGGCTTGACTTCTTCGAGACGGCCGAACACCGAGATGCCTGCATTGTTGACCCAGGTGTCGATGCGGCCGAAACGTGCGATGGCCTGCTCGCCGATCTTCTCGACGTCGCCGGGGGCGCCCACGTCGGCTGCCACGGTCTCGACCATGACGCCGCGGCTGCGCATCTCGTCGGCCAGCTCGGCGAGCGCATCCTTGCTGCGCGAAGCCAGCACCAGGCGGGCGCCGCGGGCGGCTGCCATGCGGGCGGTGGTGAGGCCGATGCCGCTGGTGGCGCCGGTGATGACCATGACCTGGTCGTGAAGTTTCCTGAGTCTGATTGCCATGACGTACGTCCTTTTCTAGGGGAAGAGGACTGCCCGCGGCGTCCGGCCGCAGGACAGGCCGTTAATGAACGGTCACCATGCTAGCCCGGCTGGAAAATTCGGCGTTTTCGGTTGCCGTTCAGATACTTCTTTCTTGCCAGGACGGCGGGGATGTCCTAGAGTGTGGCCGACTCCCGCAAACCACCATCATGACCGGATACCCGTCCCCCTCGTCTCCCGAACCGCTGCACATCGTCTGCCCACCGTCGAAACAGCCGCCGATGATCGCCGTGTCCGGCGCCGGCCTGGCCACGCTGGCCTGGCTTGCGCTCAAGCTGTTCGACGGGCCGCCGGAACGTTTTTCCTGGTTCAAGGTATGGGTGCTGGTGCTGATGGCGACCGCCCTGTTTGCGATCCTTTACCGCAACCTGTTCGTGCGGGACGAGCTCGTGGTGTATCGCGACAAGGCCGAAGCATGGGCGCTGGAGGATGAAGACGTGCTGGCGCTGGCCGCGGGCAGCGTGCGCGCGGTGCGCGTCGCGCCGATGCCGGCAATGGGTTCGTATTCGGCCGAGGGCCAGTACACCGCGATGGGCATCGGGAGAGGCTTGATCGAGATCGAGACGGTGGATGGCTGCTACCGCTTCGGCGCCGGGCTCGACGAGGACAGGGCCAGCGTCACGGCCCGGCGGATCGCCGTCTATTGCGGCTTGCTGCAAGTCGGCCCGCAGTGGCAGGCGGCGCCCGACGGCGGCCGCCAGTGAAGGTCGCGGGTCAGCGGCCCGGCTGGTAGATCTGGTCGAACAATCCGCCATCCGCGAAGTGCGCCTTCTGCGCCTGCGTCCAGCCGCCCAGCTCGGCGATCGGGAACAGCTTCACGTTCGGGAACTGCGACGCATATTTCTTGGCAAACTTGTCCACCGCAGGGCGGTAGTAGTTCTTGGCGACGATGTCCTGGCCTTCGTCGGTGTACAGGAACTCGAGGTAGGCCTGGGCCACCTTGCGGGTGCCTTTCTTGTCGACGTTCTTGTCGACCACGGCCACCGGCGGTTCGGCCAGGATGCTGATCGACGGCGCCACGATCTCGAACTTGTCCGGGCCGAGTTCGCGCAGGGCCAGCAGCGCTTCATTTTCCCAGGCCAGCAGCACGTCGCCGATGCCGCGCTCGACGAAGGTCGTGGTGGCGCCGCGGGCGCCCGAGTCGAGCACCGGCACGTTCTTGTAGAGTTTGGCCAGGTATGCCTTGGCCTTGGCGGGCGAACCGCCCGGCTGGCGCAGCGCGTAGCCGTAGGCGGCCAGGTGGTTCCAGCGCGCGCCGCCCGAGGTCTTCGGGTTCGGCGTGATCACGGCGACACCCGGCTTGACCAGGTCGCCCCAGTCGCGGATCTGTTTCGGGTTACCTTTGCGGACCAGGAACACGATAGTCGAGGTGTAGGGCGCGCTGCGGTGAGCCAGTCGACCCTGCCAGCCGGGCGCGATCAAGCCGCGTTCGCTGATAGCATCGATGTCGTAGGCGAGGGCCAGCGTGACGACGTCGGCCGACAGGCCATCGATGACGGCGCGCGCCTGCTTGCCCGAGCCGCCGTGCGACTGCTTGACCGTGACGCTGTCGCCGGTCCTGGCCTTCCATTGGCGGGCAAAGGCGGCGTCGATATCCTGGTAGAGCTCACGGGTCGGATCGTAGGACACGTTGAGCAGGGTGATATCCGCTGCTGCGGCGGTTCCGTTCAGCAGGGGGGCCAGCAGCGTGAGTGCGGCAAGCGAGCGCAGGAAGGTTTTGCGAAGCATATCGTTCTTTCAGAGGGCAGGTTTGGAGCCTCTAGACTACGGCTCAGCTCCCCCCAAAGGAACGAATTTATTCGCTTAACAATATGCGTTTTTCAGTGCGCCTTCGAGAGGATGAGCAGCCAGCGCTTGCAGACCAGGATTTCCAGATGACCTGGCTCAACGCCGGTATCGCATTCGATGATCGGGTTCACCGCATAGAAACGCTTGCGGAAATCGCGCGTGATCAGCACCTCGCGACGGCCGATGCGGACCATAAAAGGGACAGGTACATATTCCAGGCCGAAGGAGCTGTTCAGAGTGGTCATGGTGTTTCCTTTTATTAAAAACGTTGGAGTGAGTAAAGAATATCACAACCACTGTATAAATCTACAGTTACTGTGTGGATGTACAGTGAAATTTTATTTCTGTGGTTTTTTCGCCAATGACCCCATCTGAAAGGGCATTGGCGAAACACGAGACTTTGATATGCAGAACGACCTTCTTCCCCGGCTCCACCGCTTTACGGCAGCCCGCTTTTCCCCCGAGGGCCAATATGGCCTGCACCTGACCGCCGGCGTGGCGATGCTGCTGCTTGCAACCGCGATGTTTGCCCACATGGCCGGCGCCGTCGTCGCCGGCGCGCCGATCACCCAGCTCGACGTCGAGGTGGCCAACTGGCTGCACCTGCACGCGCGCGCCAACGAGGGTCTGCGCGACGTTTTGCTTGCCGTCACGCACATGCACAGCACGCCGGGCATCCTGATTCTGGCGCTGGTGGCCGGCATCTGGCTGTACAGGGGAGGACACCGCTACTGGACCGTGGCGCTGGTCGCCAGCGTGCCCGGTGGCCAGATCCTGAACGTGCTGCTGAAGCACAGCTTCGAGCGCGCCCGCCCGCATTTCGCCGAGCCGCTGCTGCAGCTGAGCACCTATAGCTTCCCCAGCGGCCACGCCATGGGAGCGACCGTGCTGTACGGTTTCATCGCCTGCTATGCGGCGCGCCACGCGCGTTCGTGGTGGGGCAGGGTACTGCCCTTCGTGCTGGCGCTGGCCATGGTGGCGACGGTCGCGTTCTCAAGGATGTATCTTGGAGTCCATTACCTGTCCGACGTGCTGGCCGCTGCCGCCGAGGGCTGCGGCTGGCTGGCGATCTGCATCACCGGCGCCGCCACCCTGAACCGGCGCCGGCGTGCACGTGAGCGGCGGGCCGGCGAGCCGGTCGAGCCGCAGGACATCTGACCATCGGAAAGCATAGAGGAAGCAGCGGATGCGCACACTCGTACACCTGTCGGACCTGCATTTCGGCCGCGTCGATCACAGCCTGCTGGCGCCGCTGCGCACGCTCATCGAGCGCATCGCGCCCGACGTGCTGGTGGTCTCGGGCGACCTGACCCAGCGCGCCAAAGCCGAGCAGTTCGAAGAAGCGCGCGCTTATCTCGATACCCTGCCGGGGCCGCAGATCATCGTGCCAGGCAACCACGACATCTCGCTCTATAACGTGTTCCGCCGCTTCGTGAAGCCGCTGGAGCGCTACAAGCGCTATATCACCGACGACCTCGATCCGTTCTACCTCGACGACGAGATCGCCGTGGTCGGCGTCAACACGGCGCGTTCGTTCACGATCAAGGACGGCAAGGTGAGCCGCGACCAGCTGGCCACGGTCAGGCAGCAGCTGGCCGGCGTGCCGGCCTCGGTAACGCGCATTATCGTGGCCCACCACCCCTTCGACCTGCCCGACCATTTCGAGGAACAGGACCTGGTGAACCGGGCGC
Source organism: Telluria sp. PB2R4 (assembly GCF_059685695.1). Classification (NCBI taxonomy): domain Bacteria; kingdom Pseudomonadati; phylum Pseudomonadota; class Betaproteobacteria; order Burkholderiales; family Oxalobacteraceae; genus Telluria; species Telluria sp. PB2R4. The sequence goes on from NZ_JCASIC010000012.1 coordinate 29,697, forward strand.
CGCGGGCGATGCAGGCCTTTTCGGAATGCGGGATCGACATCCTGATGGGCGGCCACATGCACGCCAGCCACGCCGGCAGCACGGCAACGCGTTACCAGATGAGCGAATACGCGGCGCTGGTGGTGCAGGCGGGAACCGCGACCTCCACGCGCGGGCGGGGCGAGGTGAATTCCTTCAATGTGCTGCGGGTCGAGCCGGAGAAGGTCGAGATCGACCGCTACGGCTGGGACGTGGTGCACGGCCACTTCGAGCTGGTCGATACCGACAAGTTCATGCGGGCCGGGAGTGTCTGGACGCCGCATAACGACGGCCTGATGGCCGCGGGGCTGTAGGGTGGGCGGCTTTGCCGCCCACGCGTTCAACTACACGGTGAGTTGGCGCACTTCGACTTTCTGACGCTGCCCACGCTACAACATCAAATCCAGTATTCAGCGAGGCGGCCCATCAGCTCGCGCAACCGGTCCTTCCACGGCCGGTTGCGCCACTGCTCCAGCGTCACCTGCTTCGAGTGGCGCAGGTCTTCGTTGAAGGCGCTCTCCATGTCCTTCCCGAAGGCCGCGTCCAGCACCACGACGTTCAGTTCGTAGTTGTGGATGAAGCTGCGCCGGTCGATGTTGGCCGAGCCGATGGTGGACCAGATGCCGTCGATCACCGCCGTCTTGGCGTGCAGCACGGCCACCTGCAGCTGGTAGATCTTCACGCCGCCGGCGAGCAGCTGGTCGTAGAAGGCCTGGCCGGCGTACTTGATCAGGTCATGGTCGGAGACCCCGGGCAGCACCAGCTTGACGTCGACGCCGCGCCGCGCCGCCGCGGTCAAGGCATCGACGATCTGCTGGTCCGGCACGAAATAGGCCGAGGTGATGTTGATCGATTTCTTTGCCTCGTTCATCGCCACCATCAGCGACTTGTAGATCTCCGAATCGCGATCCGGCGTAGTGGCAAGCACGCGCATCACCTTGTCGCCCGCCGGGGCCAGGCGCGGGAAGTACGCGGCGGCCGGCAAGTCGCCGGCGTCCTGGCGCACCCAGTTGTCGACAAAGGCATATTGCAGCGCGGCCACGGCTGGGCCTTCGATGCGGATGTGGGTGTCGCGCCAGCCGACATCGTCGCTGTCGACATTCTCGGGCTTGCGCTTCGAGCGGAACAGCGAGCTGTTGGCGTAGGTTTCGCTGATGTTGATGCCCCCGGTGAAGCCGATCCTGCCGTCCACCACCATGATCTTGCGGTGGTCGCGGTTGTTCAGCTGCCAGTTGCCGGGCCGCTTGGTCGGGTCCACCGGGTTGAAGATCAGCACGTTGACCCCGGCCGCGCGCATGCGCTCGAAGAATTCCTTCGGTGTCGCCAGCGTGCCCACCCCATCGGCGATGATGTTGACGATCAGGCCCTGGCGCCGCTTTTCCATCAGGAGGTCGGCGAACTGCAGGCCGATCGGGTCGCGGTCGAAGATATAGGTCTCGAGGTTGATCGAGGATTTGGCGTCGCGCACCGCCGCCATCATCTCGCGCATGGTGGCGGGGCCGTCGAACAGCAGCGTCACCTTGTTGCCGGGGATGAGCGGGGCGCCGGTGACCTGTTCTTCGAGCACCGCCAGCTGCTTGAGGTCGGGCGAGGCATTCGCCCAACGCTTGGACAGCAGCTGGGCCGCCTGCTTCGGCTGCAGCATGCCGCGCGGCGTCGCCACCGCGGGGGTGGCCTTGGAGGGATTGTCGGGCAGGGTCTCCGCATCCGGCAGCGACTTGCATGAGGCGACCACGCAGACGAAGGCCAGGAAGGCCAGGAAAGAGCTGAAGCGCTTGTTATTCATTTCGTGTCCCTTACGATGAGTTCGCTGCCAGGGGAGAGATCCTTGGGTCCAAGGAAAAATTCAACGGGTGCGCCAAAGAAGCGGCGGCCCAGCGCCTGCACCAGCAGGATGCCGCGCTTGAAGCGGATCTTGCGGGCGCGCATCGCCACCCACAGCGCCAGGCCGAAGCTGACCAGGAGGTTGACCGTGCCGATCAGTGCCACGCCGGCCGCCCCGTTGCCGATCGCCTCCCAGGGCAGCGCGTAGTCGAGCGCGACCAGGGCGGTGGCGAAATTGGCGGTGGAGAAGGTGACGTGGCGGATGTCGAGCGGCAGGCCCAGCAGGAAGCCGACGAAGCCGGTCATGCCGAGCATCAAACCGAAGAAGAAATTACCCATCAGGCTGCCGAGGTTGTCCTCGATATACACGGAAAAGCGCTCGAGGCGCGCCGTCCCCATCAGGCGGCGCAGGCTGCGCAGCTGGCGCACGCGCTGGCCCATGCGCGTGTACAGCGCCTTGTTGTCGTAGTAGCCGGAGATCAGGCCCGCCACGAACAGCCACACGCCGGCGATCGCGGCGTAGAACAGGGCGGGGCTGTGGACGGGATCGATGTCGATCAGCAGGTGGTGCGCCTTGACCGGGTTGACCATGTGGCTGCCATTGATCATCTTGTAGCCGACCGCGATCAGCCAGGCCACCGGAAAGGCCAGCACCACGTTGCCGAGCACGGCGACGATCTGGGTGCGGAACACCTTGGTGACCAGCGTGGCCAGGCTGTCGACGTCGAGTCCGCGGCCGTTGTCGGCCTTTTGCAGCGAGGCCGCGATGTGCTGGGCCGTCATGGCGGGCTGCTTGGTCGCCACCGTGAAATGCAGCACGTAGATGAGGATGAAGCCCAGCGAGTAGTTCATGCTGAACAGGAAGGCCTCGACCAGGGGCGCCGTGTGCAGGTAGCCCAGCATGATCTTGAACATCGCCATGAAGCCGACGATGAAACCGGCGCCCGAGGCGGCCACGAACATGTGGCGCAGGGCGCGCCGGGTTTCGGCGATGTAATGCTCGCCGGTGCGGCTGGCATTCTCGGTCACATTGCGCGCCAGCAGGTCGACGTTGTCGCGCAACAGGCCACGCACCTGATACTTGGTGTTGTGGGCCTCGATCAGTTCTTCGGCCAGGGCGATCGCCGCCAGGCGGCGGTCGCTCGCCACTGCGCCCGCCGGGTTCGCCACCGAGCTGGCCACCGCTTCCAGGTCCACCGTCGGCGCGCTCGGCAGCTCACCGCGCACATCCACCAGGTAGAGCAGCTTGTGAAGGCGCTCGATGCTCTGCTGCAGGGCCACCAGCAGGTAAGTCAGGGCCACGCTGGTCCCGCTCGACTGCGCGCCGCGGCGGATCTTGGCCACCACCTCGCCGCACTGGTCGAGCATCACCAGGAGGTGGCGGGCCGGCTCCGGCCCCGCGCTCTTGCCGTCGAGGTAGCGGGCGTATTCGTCGAGGTAGTGGTTGACCTCGATGTTCTGCATCAGGAAGGGCGAATCGAAATTCTCGATCTCGCTGTAGCTGTGCACCAGCCGCGGTTCCAGGCCGAGCGCGCAGATGCGACAGGACAGGGTGCGGATCGCATCCAGCAGGCCCATCAGGGTAACGTAGCGCGCCCGGTCGGAGGGGGGCGGTCCGCCGCTGCGGTCAGTGGGCGGCGGAGCGTCGGCGATGACGTCGAACAGTTCCATCCAGTCGGCGGTTGGCACCATGCGGATCCAGGCATGATCTTCCTCGTCGTACAGCACCTGGTCGAGCGCATCCGACAGGTAGAGGTCGTTCAGTGCCGGCGGCAGGAAGCGGTAGGTGACGCGCCGTTTGAGTTCCGTGACGAAGCCATCGTTCGACAGGATGCCGATGTCGCTGTACAGGCTGGTGTGACGGCGGCGCTCGAGCAGGGTCGTGATATAGCGGCGCAGCGTCCAGGCCTGCGCCGGATTGCCCTTGAGTAGCTGGGTCAGGGTGCGCACGGCCTGCACCGGATCGTCCGCGTTTTGCCAGACCCAGCGATGGCGCGGGCGCAGGCAATCGACCAGGTCGACCAGGAGGTCGATGCGGTCGCTGTCGGGATCGATTCGTTCGAGAATGGCAAGCATGAACATTGTTGACACTGGAAAGCTACAGTGTACGCGAGGCATCGCGACCGGATGGTTCGCCACCGAACAATGAACCCGGTGAAAGCGTTACACTGACGGGCTGACTCAAAATAAAAAAGAGGGAAGCATGTACCTGACTTATTTCAACGGCCAGTGGACTGAAGGCAATGTGCCGCTGTATGGCGCAATGGACCACAGCCTGTGGCTGGGTTCCTCGGTGTTCGACGGCGCGCGCGCAATGCGCGGCAAGCTGCCCGACCTGCGTCCGCACCTGGAGCGCGTGATCGCGTCGAGCGAGAAGCTGGGCCTGCGTTGCCCGCTGAGCGTGGCCGAGATGGAAGCGCTGGTGCGCGAGGGTGTGGCGAAATTCCCGGCCGATGCCGAGCTGTACATCCGCCCGCTGGTGTTCGGCACCGAGGGTTTCCTGATTCCCGTGGCGGAGGCGAGCCAGTTCGCGCTGACGATTTTCGACGCGCCGCTGCCTGCCTTCGTGGGGTTTTCAAGCTGCCTGTCGACGCTGCGCCGCCCCCAGCCGGATATGGCGCCGACCGACGCCAAGGCATCGGCCCTGTACGCCAATTCGACCCGCGCCATGCGCGAAGCCAAGGCGCGCGGCTTCGACCAGGCGATCATGCTCGATGCGGACGGTAACGTTGCCGAGTTCGCGACCTCGAACCTGTTCATCGTGGCGCACGACGGCGCCGTGGTGACCCCGAAGCTGAACGGCACTTTCCTGGCCGGGATCACCCGTGCCCGCGTGATCGCGTTGCTGGCGTCGGAAGGCGTGCATGTCGAAGAACGCAGCGTCGCTCCGGATGAACTCTTGAGCGCGCGTGAGATCTTCAGCACCGGCAACTACGGCAAGGTCACGCCATGCACCCGTTACGAAGACCGCACGCTGGAAGCGGGGCCAGTGGCGCGCCGTGCGCGGGAGTTGTACCTGGCGTTCACCGAGTTGACGTAACCTGTAGGGTGCGCGGGGCTCCCGCCCACGCGGTGATCGTTGCAGCTTGAATCAACGAACGGGCTGCATTACGGTAATGTGAACGCGTGGGCGGCGAAGCCGCCCACCCTACAAATGCGATCCGCTTGATTGCTGGAGTTCTTCCCGCAGAAACAGCAGCAAGATCACCGTCTTGGCATCCACGATGCCGCCTTCCTTCACCCTCCTGAACGCCCCGTCGACGTCCATCTCCAGGACGTCGATGTCTTCGCCTTCGTCCTTCTTTCCCCCGCCCGCGCCCTGGCGGTCGCCATCCCGGTATTCGCCCAGGTAGCAATGCACCGTCTCCGTCAGCGACGACGGGCTCGAAAAGAATGCGATCACCTTGCGCAGCCCGTGCCCGCGGAATCCGGTTTCCTCGCGCAGCTCCGCGCGCACCCGTTCGCCGGGCTCGGTGTCGTCCAGCATGCCGGCCGGGACTTCGATCATGAAGCCGTCATGGCCGGCCAGATGCGCGCCGATGCGGAACTGGCGCGTCAGCAGCACGGTGCGGCGGTCCGGGTTGTAGAGCAGCACGGCGGCGCCGCCGGCATTGTGGTAGACCTCGCGGGTCTGTTCCTGGGCGCCGCCGTCGCGGCGGCCTTGGATGAACGTCACCTTCTTCAATGCGAAGTAGCTGGCAGAAAGGGCTTCCTGCCTGAGGATGCGAACAGGGTCGCCATGGTCGTCGTGCATGCACAGCTCCGGATGCGTGTGAAAACGACTATAGCGCCGCGACGTAAAAAAATCCGCCCGGCTTGCACCAGGGCGGCTTTGGTCCACGCTATTCGTGCATCAACCCGGAGCACGCTCCGCGACATAGATCTCGACGCGGCGGTTGCGTGCGCGGCTCGACGCATCGTTGTTCGATGCGATCGGCTCGCGCGAGCCACGGCCTTCGATCGTGACGCGGTTCGGGTTCACGCCCCTGCCGGCAAGGTAGTCGCGGGTACGCGCCGCGCGGTCGACCGACAGCGGCTGGTTGATCGCATCGGTACCGGTGTTGTCGGTGTGGCCGATGATGACCACGGTGGTGGCCGGATTTTCCTGCAGCGTGCTGGCGAAGCGATCGAGCACCGGCTGGAAGTTCGACTTGATGTCGGAACGGCCGGTGTCGAACGAGACGTCGCTCGGGATATCGAGCTTCAGGCGGTTGTCCGACGTCTGGCTGACTTGCACGCCGGTGCCGCGGGTCGCCTGTTCCATCGCCTGCTTCTGCTGTTCCATGCGCTTGGACCAGATATTGCCGATCACGGCGCCCGCAGCCGCGCCAATGGCCGCGCCGCCGGCGGTGCGCTTGCCGCCGCCGCCGCTGGTGCTGGCGCCGACGATGCCGCCGAGGGCCGCGCCGATACCGGCGCCTTGCGCGGTGCCGCGCTGGGTCGCGCTCATGTCGGCACAGCCGGTGGCGGTAAAGGCCACGAGCGAAGCGGCGATGATGGTTTTGGTCAGTTTGGTATTCATATACTCTCCTTAGAAACGAAAATCCGCTTCGCGGTCATGCTCGCGGAAAACGGCCGCAGGCACGACTGCGAAACGGATTGGCCCTACAAAAAATCTGCCACAACTAGATGCCTCGTCCGCTGATCAGGCGCACCAGGATCATGATCACGGCAACGACCAGCAGGATATGGATGAAGCCGCCGATGGTGTACGAAGTCACCAGTCCGAGCAGCCACAAAACGATCAGGATGACGGCAATGGTATATAACATGATGAGGCTCCTTTGCTGAAATCACGCACTTTCGGCGTTATGAATCCAGTATGCCGGCGCCTACTGCTGGCCTCTGTTCGATGGCGTACTTACTACAATAAATTTGCCGTAGGGATCAAGCGTGCCCATTTTCCTTGCGCAGTCCCGGGATCCATCCCATGAAGCCAAGCAGACCGGTCACCCCGATCAGGCAGGTAACAAGACCGCCCGCCACCAGGAACACCACGTCCTGCGGTTGCAGCCCGCCTGCCGCCGTGTCGCCCGCCGGATGCGCCGACAGCAGGCCGAAGCTTGCCACGATGAAACCCCAGACGATAATGCCGACCCATGCTTTGCTGTTCATGATGCGTTCCCCTTGGAGTGGTTATTTTTTTGCACCGCACGCAGTGATAGCGTTGGTCTATTGTCGGGGTAGCTCATCCATTCTTCCGTGCGCTGCCGCACATTGCTTTTAGAAAATTATCTAAATGAAACAAAAGCCGGGATCCCTTGCGAGATCCCGGCTTGCGAGCGAGTGTCGATGGACTCAGGCGACCGAGCGCAGGCGGCCCTTCACGATGCGAACGCGGTCGCCGCTGCGCCACGCCGGCGGATTGTTCTGGCGGAAGGTGCGCAGGGTGCCGTCGTCGAGGCGCACGCGGATTTCGTAGCTGGTGCTGGCCTTCATATTGCCTTCGACCTGGTTGCCGACCACGGCCCCGCCAATGGCGCCCGCCGCGGTGGCGATGGTACGGCCGGTGCCGCCGCCGATCTGGTTGCCCAGCAGGCCGCCGACGATGGCGCCGCCGGCCGCGCCCAGGCCGCTGCCTTCGGCGCGCTGCTTGATGGTGCGGACCGATTCGACGTTGCCGCAGTTCGAGCACCAGTTACGGCCGTTATCGGCGGCCGCCACCTGAGCCGGCTTCCTCACCGGTTCTTCGATCACGCGTTCGACCACGGTCGCCGGGGCCGCCGCCGCCGCGGCCGCCGCTGGCGCCGGCACATAATTCGGTGCAGGTGCCGGTGCATAGGCCTGGGCCGGAACAGCGGGCTGGGCCGGGTAGACAGCGGGGGCGCTGCCGTCCGGCTGCACATAGCCAGGCGTCGCCTGCGGCAGGGTCGAGGCAAGCGCAAGGCGCTCGGCTTCGCTCAGCTGGCGCTCCTTGTTGCTGCCGACGGAAGTCGGAATCCAGCCCAGGATGGCTGCGGTGCCGACCAGGCAGAACAGCAATACGGCCAGTGCGGCCAGGATCATCAGCGGATGCATGCGTCCGCGCGCGGATGGGGTGGGTGAGGTGTTCATGCGTGTCCTTCCGGTGTGTTCTTGTCGAGCCCGACGTTGTACGGTGCGGGCAGCCTGTGCATTGCCAGATTGTCCTCAGGAACAACAAGCGGTTCCGTGCGTCACCGTACATACCACGGGTCAGCGGGGCGGTTACGCTGGTCTAAATTGTTTGCAAATGTATCCGACGGCCTGGCTTATGCATCCCCCACGCGAGAATCCGATGAATTTTGCCGTACCGCCGCCGATTGCCGAGCACAACAGCAACCTGCTGCTTGCCGCACTGCCGCCGCAGGAACTGGGGCAGATCCTGCCGCTGCTCGACCCGGTTCCCGTCGCGATCGGCGAGGTACTGTGCGAGGCCGGCGATCCACTGCGCTATATTTATTTTCCGCACGATTGCCTGATCTCGCTGATGGGCGTCGCCGAAGGCCGCATGACGCTCGAAGTGGGGCTGGTTGGGCGCGAGGGCATGGTCGGCGCCACGGTAGCGCTGGGCCACGAGACTGCCCAGGTGCGTGCCATCGTCCAGCGTGCCGGCAGCGCCAGCCGCATGGACAGCAGCCGCTTCCGCTTCGAAGTGGGACGTAATCCTTCGCTGCAGCGGGTGCTGTACCGGTATACCGATACGCTGCTGGCGCAGGCGATCCAGATCGCGGTCTGCAGCCGCTTCCATGTGCTGGAGGCGCGGCTGGCGCGCTCGCTGCTGGTCACGCGCGACCGTCTTCAGTCGGAAAAATTCCACCTGACCCACGAATTCCTGGCGCATGCGCTCGGCGTGCGTCGCGTCGGCGTCACGAAGGCCGCCAGCGCACTGCAGCAGCAGGGCCTGATCAACTACAGCCGCGGGAATATCGAGATCCTCGATCCGGAAGGCCTTGCCACGGCCTCGTGCACCTGCTACGAGATCGTGAAGGAAGCGGGCACGCAGCCGGTCCTCGGCGCCATGTAAATGACACACGAGCAAGCGAAAAAAAAGCCTGGCATCGCCAGGCTTTCCTGTTTTCGCATTCGAGAACCGATTAGTTGGTCTTGCCAACCTGGTTGCCGACCACGCCGCCCACGGCTGCGCCACCAACGACGCCGACTGGGCTGCCGCCGGTGAGGGCGCCGCCGACCACGGCGCCGGCGCCGGCGCCGACTGCGGTGGCTTTATCCTGCTGCGACATGCCGGCGCAGCCCGTCAGGCCGAGGGCGGCGGTTGCCAGGGTTGCGGTCATTACCAGTTGTTTGATGTTCTTCATGTTGATCTCCTTGGGTGGGTTATTTCAAGCGCAGGTCATTCCTGACCGACTTCACGCCCTTTACGGTCCGGGCAACCGACGCTGCGGCCGCCACACTGTCCGCCGAGCTGACGAATCCGCTCAGCCGTACAACGCCTTGCTCGGTCTCGACGTCGATCTCGAATACCTTCAGTGTCGGTTCGCGAACGATGGCAGCCTTGACGCCGGCGGTGATGGTGGCATCGTCCACATACTGCGCCACCGGACCCCCGCCGCCTGACGTCGCGCATCCTGCAATTTGGCCCAGGGCCAGAATGAGCGCCAGGGCGGTCGCGATACCAGGTTGTTTCATGCTGCAGTGTTCGTCGAGTCCATGTACACAGGATATTGCCCACCGAATTAATGATCTGTTCGACAACACACAATGCCATGTAAAAAATGTTTCAGCGGCGCCCGGTCCGGCCCGGCGGCGGCGCGGTCGGCTTCTCGCGCGACTGCGCCAGCAGGCGTGCACAGTCGCTATCCTTGCCCGGTCCGGCGTTGACCAGCGGGAGCAGGGCGGCGATCGGTGCGACGGCGGCCAGCGCAATGGCGCTGCCTGCCTTCATCGCCAGCACACCCTTGTCGACCGATATGTCCGGCTCGCTGAACGGGCCGCGCACGTAGAACGGCGAGCGCAGCGAGAACAGGCGCAGTCCCTTGGTCTTCGGGTCGATGCGCAGATCCAGCTGTTCGTTGGCCAGGTTGATGCTGCCGCTGATGTTGACCAGCGCCTCGTTCGTATCGACCACGAAATAACGAGTGCGGGCAAGGCCGTTGGTCACGCCGAAATCCGTGGCCATGCAGTTGAGCTGCACCTGCTTGTCGCCGAACAGCTTGGTCACGATGATGTTCGCCACGTTCAGGCCCATCATCTCGAGCATCAGCTTGCTCACCTGGCCCTGGTTGATCAGGGTCTTGAGTTCGCCGTTCGAGCCTGCGAGCAGGCTGGACACCGAGTTGCCCTGCGCGCTCAAGCTGGCGTCGCCGCTGATGCTGCCCACCGAGGCCTGCAGCTGCTCGATCTTGGGGAACAGCTTCGCGATCTCGATATTGCGTGCGGTGACCTTGGCCTGGGCCTTGATCGCCTGCGGTCCCTGGCGCCCGCGGCCGTCGAGGCGGATATTCGAGCGCACGGTGCCGCCCGCCATCGCGAATTCCAGCGGCTCGAGGTTCAACACCGCATTGTTCATCTTCAGGTGGGTCGACAGCTTGCTGATCGGGAAAGCCGTTTCGCGCACGATCTTGTCGGCCGAGAAGCGGACGTCGGCATCGAGCTTGTTCCAGCGCTCGGTCTTGAATTCCTCGACCGGCAGCACCTTGCCGCCCGGCTGCACGACGTCGGCGTTGCGCTCTTTCTTGGCGGCGTTGGAGTCGGCGCCGATCAGCGGCGCCAGGTCGGCGAACACCAGCTGCCGCGAGCGAACATTGCCCGACAGTTTGGGCCGCGCCCCGCCGGTGACGTACTCGAGGCGTCCGCCGATGTCCGACGATCCGACCTTGCCCTTGAAGCGGTCGTACACCCAGCGCATCGTCCGCTTGCCGTCGTCGCCTTCCTCGCCCAGGGTGCCGGTCAGGCGGCCCTCGGTCGAGAACGGTCCGGTGGTCGGCAGCACCACCCCGGTGAAGTTATACAGCTGGTCCATGCTGGGGCCGGCCAATTCCAGTTTCAGGTCGATGGCCGCCAGCTTCGAAGGGCGCGTGGCGGTTCCTTCGACCGCAATCCGCGTCTTGCCCGAGCGCATATCGGCCTGGATCGGGTAGGGCGTGCTTTGCTGTTTCAGCGAGAGCACCGCCCCCGCCTTGCCGCCGCCGGTGACCTTGGCGCCGTTGTAGGTGCCGTCGAGGGTCCAGCCGACGCCGTAGCGGGCGTCGTTCTCGAGGGTGCGGACCCGGGCTGTCACGTCGGCCTTCGTGACCGCATCCCGGATGTGCACGATGCCATCGGTCAGCACCACGCGATCGAGGTCGAGTGTCCATTTGGACTTTTCCTTGCGCTTGAAGGTCCAGTTATTGCGGTCCTCGTCCAGGCGCAGCAGGTCCACGCGCGGACCGTCGAAGCGCAGCAGCGGAATATTGATTGTCTTCGACAGCAGGGCGAACGGATTGACCGAGAACGAGAACTGGCGTGCGCTGCCCGAATCCTGGGCCGGCAGGCCGGCCGGGTTGCCGATGTGGGTGTCGTTGGCGATCAGGTGCGGCCAGGGGATGTGGTCGCGCCAGGTGCGTTCGGCCGGCGCCATGTTCCTGGCCGGGCGCTCCCATTCGACATCGAGCTTGCCGCGGATCGCGAACGGGCGGTCGATGGCGTCGCTCACCTTGGCATTGATCCAGGGACGGGCGCGGTTCCAGTCGAAGGTGAGGATGAACACGATGGCGATTAGCGGGATCGCGATCACGATCCCCAATATGCTCAGGAGTACTTTCTTGCGGCGCGCCGGATGACGGACCTGCGCTGCCGGCATGTCGTGCTCGGCCATGGCGGACTTTCGTTAATTTGTGGGGAGACTCAGTCCAGCTTAGCGCAAAGCCCGTTTCGTTCAATGTGCGGTGCCTAACGCTCTGCCATTGAGGTAAACGATACGGACCGAACAATGTGCGGCAGCGAACCGAAGGCAAGAGATAACAGGTTTATAACGTTACTAAGGACATTTCCTTATTAACAGGATTGATCAACAGGAGATAAAGCGATGGACCAACAAGACCCGATGACCCGGCTCCTGAAATCGGTTGCCGGCGCGGCTGCAGCCGCCGGCGTGCTGGTGCTGGCCGGCTGTACCAGCCCGCAGAAAGCCCCTGCCACCGCCGACGTGGCGGTCTCGCGCAATGCGGTCGAGAACGCGGTGTCGGCCGGCGCTGCCGAACTGGCCCCGGCCGAGATCACGGCTGCGCGCGACAAGATGATGCGCGCCAATGCGGCACTGGCGGCGAAAGACTACAAGCTGGCGCGCGAACTGGCGATCCAGGCCCAGGCCGATGCCAAGCTGGCGCAGAGCAAGGCCAGGTCGGCCAAGGCCACATCGGCTGCCGATGCCCTCGACGCCGACCTGCGCGTGCTGCGCGAGGAAGTCGAACGCGCCAACGCGCCATCGGCGACGACCTCGACCCAGTAAGCCGATACGAGCAATAACAAGAAGTTCCCTTCGTTGACCGCCGCGCGAACGCGGCGCCCAGGAAAAAAGGACAAACCCATGAAAACCCGTTCCACGATGTCGCTGCTGGCCGCCGCTGTGCTGGCCACGGCCTGCGCCACCTCTCCGATGACGACGCCGACGCTGGACCAGGCGCGCGCCGATTTCGTTTCCGCCAATAACAACCCGCAGATCGCCCAATATGCGCCGTTGGAATTCAAGCAGGCCAGCGACGCGCTCGAACAGGCCAATGCCGCGGCCGCACGCCGCGAAAGCCTGAGCGATGTCGACCGCCTGGCCTATGTGGCCAAGCAGCGTATCGCCACCGCGATGGAGGTGGCCAAGGCCAAGGCGGCGGAAGCCGACATCGCGAACGCCTCGCGCGAACGCGACCAGGTCCGCCTGGCCGCGCGTACCGCGGAAGCCGACCGCGCCAGGCGCGACGCCGAAGCGGCGCAGAACCAGGCCGCGCAGGCCCAGCAACAGGCGCAGAGCGCCCAGATGCAGGCCCAGGCCGCCCAGCAGCAGGCTGCCGCCGCCCAGGAGCAGAACGCCGCGCTGGTCCAGCGCGCCGCCGTGCTCGAAGCGCTGCTGGTCGAGCTGCAGGCCGTCAAGACCGAGCGCGGCTATATCGTGACGATTGGTGACGTGCTGTTCGCCACCGACCAGGCTACGCTGACGCCGAACGGTATGTCGACCTTGCGCAAACTGGCCGACGTCATGGCACAGAACCCGAACCGTACCGTGCTGGTCGAAGGGTTTACGGATAGTACCGGCAGCTCATCGTATAACCAGGAGCTGTCGCAGCGCCGTGCCGAAGCCGTGGCCTCGGCGCTGGGTAGCATGGGTGTGCCGCGCGACCGCATCGCCATGAAGGCGTACGGTGAGGCCTTCCCGGTTGCCGCGAACGATACGGCGTCCAACCGCCAGCTCAACCGCCGTGTCGAGATCGTGCTGTCGAACGAGAACGCGCAAATCCCGCCGCGTACCGCGGGGCGCTGAGCTGGCTTTTGAATTAGGGGAATTGAGTCATGGAAGAATCGAAACACCTCGCGCATGGCTTCGACGTCGGGGCCATCCGCCGGGCGGCGGCCAACCTCGACGACGGCGCCGTCACCGAGGGTTACCAGGCCGACCGCGAGGCGGTCATCGCGATGCTCAACGACGCGCTGGCCACCGAACTGCTGTGTATCCTGCGTTACAAGCGGCACTACTACACCGTGAGTGGCCCGAACACCGGCCACATCAAGGCCGAGTTCCTCGAACACGCCCAGCAGGAGCAGGATCACGCCGACCGCATCGCCGAGCGCATCGTGCAGCTCAACGGTTCGCCGAACTTCAACCCGGCCACGCTGACCGCGCGCAGCCATGCCGAGTACGATGATTCCGACGACGTGCAGGCGATGATCCGCGCCGACCTGATCGCCGAACGCGTGGCGATCGAGTCCTACCGTCAAATGATCCTGGCGATAGGCGACAAGGACCCGACCACCCGCGCCTTGCTGGTCGACATCATGTCCGTCGAAGAAGAGCACGCCGACGACATGCGCGACCTGCTGGCCTGAGGCCGGCTTCGCCGCCGGTTCCACCGCCGTTTACACATTAATCACCCATCAATAACAACGGAGCAGAACATGCTAGACACCACCCGCAGCAACTACAAATCCCAAGCCCATGGCTACGAGTTCGACCGCAACGCGTCGGAAGCCTCGGGAGACGTCAAGGCCCTGGTGCGCGACGCCCAGTCGATGCTGACCGCCGCCGCCGCGCTGACGGGCGACAAGGCCGAGGAACTGCGCAACCGCGGCATGGACATGCTCGACCGTGCGCTGGGCCGCGCCAGCCAATACCAGGGCCAGGCCATCGAGCGCAGCAAGGAACTGGCGCACGACGCCGATGTCTACGTGAGGGACAACCCCTACCGTACGCTGGCAGTCGCTGCCGGCATCGGCGTGCTGCTCGGCGTCCTCCTGAGCCGTAAGCCGTAAGTGCGGCCGGGGACCGACATGCAGAATGACGACAACGTCGTGCATAACCCCGGCCTCATGGGCGGGATCTCCAGCCTGATGAAGAGCCTGTTCGGACTGGTCGTGTCGCGTGTCGAACTGGCCGCGCTCGAACTGTCCGACGTGCGCAACCACCTAATCGAACTGGTGGCACTGTTCGGCGCCGCCATCCTGGCCATCTGGTTCGCCATCGCCTATGGCACCGCGACCATCGTCGCGCTGGCATGGGACGACATGGGCTGGAAGATCCTGCTGATCCTGTTCGTCGTGTTCCTGGTCATTACGGGCGTCCTGGTGGCGAAAGGACTGGCACTGCTCAAGCAGAACAAGCTTTCGTTCCCTGCGACCATGAAGGAACTCAAGAACGACCGCGACATGCTGCTCTAGGCAGCGACACGAAGGAGGGGAAACATGCACAATCAAGAGGGAACCACCGGACTGGCCGGCCACAAGCACAGCATCGATCCGGTGCGGCGCAAACAGGAACTGCTGCGTGAAGGCGAGTTTTTCCGTAGCAGCGTGGCGCATGCGCGGGCGCACATCCGTCACGCGGCGCGGCCTGACGTCATGCTGCACGGTGCGATCGACCACGCCACCTGGGCACTGCGTTCGCGCGCCGACGCCCTGTTGCGGCCGACCGGCACCAGCGTCTCCATGCTGATGCCTTATGGCATGGCGGCCTACAACTTCATTCGCCAGCGCCGGCTGGGCAAGCCGGTGGGCGCTGCCGCCATCCTGCTCGGTGTGGCCGGCTGGTACCTGAACAAGCGCCGTCACCAGCGCCAGTGATTCACCCGACACATTCGGCGGGTACAGCCGGAGCAAAGTCAAACTGAATATGGTGGGGCTTGAACGGCGTCGCAATCATCGATTGCGCGCCGTTTTTTTTCGCTGGACTGGATGCGTCAAAGCGCGCGTCGGCGCAGAGCGTGCGTGTGTTATCGGGGGGAGGGCGGTCCTGTGTTCGACCAACGGCCGTACACCGGACCCAGCGAGGGACCGGGTGACGAGCCGTCTACATGACCAGTGTAGATCAACTCAGGGCATCTGCCCGTCCAGCCGTGCCTTGGCCTGCGCCATGTCCTGCTGGTAGACCGTGCGCGCTTCCTGCAGGCAGGCGCTGCGCTCGGCGGCCGGCGCCTTCTTGCAGGCGTTCTTTGCTTCCTGCAATGCCGCACCCATCTCCTTGTGCAGTGTGCGCAACTGAGCCTGTCGGGTCGCATCTTCGCGGTACCACCGCGCCGGGTCGCCCTGGGCGATCTCGCGTGCCTGTTTACTGGCGGCGGCAGGCTCGACGAGGGCGTCGCTGCTGGTCCGGGGCTGCGTTTGGGCGTGGGCGAGCAGGGCGCTGCCGAGCAGGCAGGCGCAGGCCGCACGCAGTACGGTAGGGAAGGTTCGCATGGTGTCCTCCGGCGTTACGGTAGGAAGTGCCGCAGTCGGGCCGACCGGAAGACGTCGCCGGTCGGATCCGACAGCGTGATCAGTAGCGGTAGACGCGGCCGTCCACGATGCGCACGCGGTTGCCCACGCGCAGGTCGTAGACGCTGTCCTGGTTCACGGCGCGGTATTCGCCGTTATCCATGCGCACATTGATCTGGTACATCTCTCCGCTGCCGGCCTGGCGGTTGCGCTCGACGTTGTTGCCGATTGCCGCGCCTGCCACGCCGCCGGCCACGGTGGCCGCGGTACGTCCGCTGCCGCTGCCGACCTGGTTGCCGGCCAGTGCGCCGACCACGCCGCCAAGGATTGCGCCGGCGCCGCTGGTGCGGTTGGCGCCCTGGGTCACCTGGATCGACTCGATCGTGCCATAGCCCATCGACACATTGTTATAGCCGCTGTTGTAGCCGTTGTTGGATGCGTATGGATCCGACGACGTGCTGGCGCAGCCGGTGAGGAGGGCTGTGGTTGCCAGTGCAGCAGCAGCAAGGGTACGGGTTGCTTTCATGTTGTTCTCCTGACAAAAATGTGAGTCAAGCTTAGCCACAGCCGTATGGCGGGTCTGTGCGTTGCCTAACGGTCTTTGCTCCATGTATTTAAACCCGGGTGTCGATGCAAATCCGGCGCGATTGTTGCAGCTCCGCTGCTGTGTTCGGCACCGAACAGAAAGCTCGGCAGCACACGTGTAAAACGTCATTAGCGTGTTGACAAATGGAGAATAAAAAATGAAAACATCCCATGCATTCCTGCTCGTCGGCGCCGCGCTCGCCTGGGCTGGATCGGGACATGCCCAGGTCATGCCGGACGCAAAGGCGGTCTTTGCACAGGCCCGGGGCACGGCCGAAACGAATTACAAGGCGGCCCGCGCCCGCTGCGACCAGATCGCCGGCAATCCGCATGACCTGTGCATGGCCGAAGCCCGCGCGGCGCGGGTGCGCGTCGAGGAAGAAGCCGAGGCGGCCTACAAGAATACCTTGTCGGCCTATACCCAGGCCCGCATGCGCATCGCGTCGGCCAATTTTGACCGCGACAAGGTGCGCTGCGCCGCCGTCACCGGCAATGATCGCGACGTCTGCCTGGAGCAGGCCAAGGCCACCCTGATCGCCGCACAGGCCGATGCCAAGGCCGACCGCAAGAGCATCGAAGCGCGCCAGGATGCGCGCGCCGACAAGCTCGCCGCCGAATACCGTGTCGCGATCGAGAAGTGCGACGCCTATGCCGGTGCGGTCAAGGACCAGTGCGTGAACACCGCCAAGACCGCGTTCGGGAAATAATTGATTTGAATTGAATTGCGGGCCGGCGTGCCGGTACCGCCCCTTGCCCGCATGGGCTACCTTGTTGTTCCACCATCGCAGTTTTACGCAGTTTATTTTTGTTAAGGAGCTACCATGAAAATCGCACAACGCCTCGTTACCGCCGCCTTCACCGCCGTCGTCGCTGTCACCGCTGTCGGCTGCGCCTCGACGCCTGACCGCGCCAGCGCAGGCGAGTACGTCGACGACACCGTGATCACCGGCAAGGTGAAAGCAGCCTTCGCTGCCGACCCGACCGTCAAGGCCACCGAAATCAACGTCGAAACCTTCAAGGGCGACGTCCAGCTGTCGGGCTTCGTGGCCCAGCCTGGCGACGCACAGCGTGCCGTTGAAATCGCACGCGGTGTGAAAGGTGTAAGCTCGGTGAAGAACGACATCCGCGTCAAGTAATCCCCCTTGCCGGGGCGGCCCGGCTCCATTGTCAAGGCACGATCCATGCAGCTTGCACCATCCGAACCTGTTGAACCTGCTGCAGAGAAGGGTACCCGCGCTGGCAGCGCGCCTCACAATGCCGCCCCGGCGGCGCCAGCCTCCACCAGCTCCGGTGTCGAACCACCGGCGGTGGAGCCGGGCGCCGAGCCAAGCCAGGCTGGCGACGATCTCACCATGCACGTGGGCGGCCTGCGGCTGCCAATCCACGTCAATGCCCGCGGACTTTCGCTCGGCATCCTCGCCACTGTTGCCTGCATCTTCGCGCTCCAGTGGGCGCAGAAGTTCCTGGTGCCGCTCCTGCTCGGCATCTTCATCGCCTATACCCTCAACCCGGTCGTACGCTGGCTCGAACGCTGGCGCATCAAGCGCGTCATCGGCGCCACGCTCGTCACCGTGCTGATCATGGGCGCGATGGGCGGCACCCTGTACCGCCTGCAAGACGAATTCTTCAACATCATCGACGAACTGCCGACGCTGACGACCAAGGTCACCAAGATCCTGACCAACAGCAGCGGCGAGCGCTCGACCATCCAGCAGGTGCAGGCGGCCGCCGCCGAGATCGAGCGCGCTGCCTCCGACGCCACCGGCGGCGAACAGCGCCGCGCGATCCAGAAGCGCACCCAGTCCGTGCCGCCGGTGCCGGCCGCCGCCGCCTCCAACATCCGCGTGATGGATTGGGTGCTGGCCGGCTCGGTCAGCCTGGCGACCTTCCTGTCGCAGGCGACCATGGTGGTATTCCTGGTGTTTTTCCTGCTGCTCGCCGGAGACACCTTCAAACGCAAGCTGGTCAAGCTCACCGGTCCCTCGCTGACACGTAAGAAAGTGACCGTCCATATCCTGGACGACATGAACAACGCGATCCAGAACTACATGTTCATGCTGCTGGTGACCAACGTCCTGCTGGCGCTGCTGACCTGGGCGGCGCTGCGCGCCATCGGGCTCGAGAACGCCGGCGCCTGGGCCGCCTTTGCCGGCGTGGCCCACGTCGTGCCGTACTTCGGCCCGCTCCTGATCACCATCGCGACCGGCGCGGTGGCTTTCTTCCAGTTCGAGTCGCTGCGCATGGTCATCCTGGTGGCCGGGGCGTCGCTCGGGATCGCGACCCTGGTCGGCATGGTCGTCACGACCTGGATGACCGGCCGCATCGCCAAGATGAACCCGGCAGCCGTGTTCGTGAGCCTGCTGTTCTGGGGCTGGCTGTGGGGGACCTGGGGACTGCTGCTCGGCGTGCCGGTGGTGGTGGTGCTGAAGGTGGTGGCCGAGCGGGTCGAAGGGATGGAAGTGCTGGCTGAACTACTCGGTGAGTAGGGTGGTTGAGATGGTGAACGGGGGTGCGGCGGGGCCGCACACCCTGCAGTTTACTTTGCGTTCACGGCCTTCTTGTCCCCGGTCTCATGCGCCGGCTTGTGTTTCAGACTTCCCATCTTGAGCGCGTACTGGCGGGCGAACTCGGCCCCCAGGAAGAAGATCTGCGCCGAGTAGTACACCCACAGCAGCAGGGCGATCAGCGAGCCGGCGGCGCCGAAGCTGTCGGCGGCGCCGCTGTTGCCGATGTACAGGCCGATGCCGAATTTCCCGAGGGTGAACAAGGCCGCCGTGCCGAGCGCGCCGATGGTGACGTCGCGCCAGGACAGCTTGATGCGCGGCAGCAGTTTGTAGATCACCCCGAACAGCGTGGCGATGACCAGGAAGCTGACGGCCCAGGCGACCCAGCCCATGATCACGGCCGCTTCCTTCCACATGCCGCCGATATAGGTCTCGACCACCGCCAATGCGGCGCTGACCACCAGCGACACCATCAGCAGGAAGCCGAGCACCAGGATCAGGCCGAAGGACAGCAGGCGGGTGCGGATCACGTTCCAGACACCGGCATTCTTCGGCGCCGGTACGTCCCAGATCTCGTCCAGGCTGTCCTTCAGCTCGGCAAACACGCTGGTGGCGCCGATCAGGAGCAGCACGGTGGCGACGATGGTCGCGATGCGCCCGGTTTCCTTGTTCTGGGCGCCGGCCAGGATCGCCTGGATCGTCTCGGCGCCCTGGGCGCCGACCAGGCCGCGCAGCTGCGACATCAACTGCCCCTGGGCGGCCTCGGCGCCGTAGAAGAAGCCGGCAACGGCGATCACCAGCACCAGGACCGGCGCCAGCGAAAACAGGGTATAGAAGGCGAGCGCGGCGCCCTTGCTGGATGCGCGGTGATCCAGCCATTCCGACACCGCACAGCGCATCACGTGCGCCAGCCGGCGCGAATACGGGAGCCAATCTTTGACAGCCATGTTTCATTCTCCAAATGTAAAGGGGGCCGCAGCCCCCTCCGATCTACACGGTAACCTCATGCACCGCCGATCCGGCCGCGCTGGGCGGCCGGGCAGTGGGGCATGGGATGCCGGCGCTTACTGAACACGCGTCTCGACGGTGATCTGCTCGACCTCGACGCGGCGGTTCGGCTCCAGGCAGTCGATCAGCGCCTTGCGGTTCTTCTCGCTGCACTGGACCAGCGGGTTGGCCTCGCCCTTGCCGTAGGCCTTCAGGCGGTTGGCGTCCACGCCCTTGCTGACCAGGTAGTCGCGCACCGAGTTGGCGCGGCGCTCGGACAGCTTGAGGTTGTACTTTTCCGAGCCCAGGCGGTCGGTGTAGCCGGTGATGTCGACGTCGGTAATGCTCGGATCGGCCTGCAGCGCGGCGGCGATTTCGTCCAGCTTCGGCGACGGCATGATGAGGTCGGCCTTGTCGAAGTTGAACAGCTTGGTGGCTTCCAGGGTGACTTTCTCGAAGCGTGGCTGCGGCGGCGCGACCGGCTCCGGAGCTGGCGGCGGCGGTTCCACGACCGGTGGCGGCGCCGGCGGTGCCGGCGGCGGTGGCGGCGGGTTGAACGCATAGTTCAGGCCGATGGTCAGGTATTTGTTGTTGGCACGCTTGAAGCCGAACAGCTCGTCGTCACGCAGGAAGCTGCGCACCGCGCGGAAATCGGCCTGCAGCGACCATTGCGGGCTCAGGGAAGCCTGGAAACCGAGACCGGCGGTGAGGTAGGGTGAATTCTTTTCTACGTTGCGCAACGGGTTTTGCACCTTGTCGCGCCCGACGCCGGCACCGAGGAGCACGAAGGGACGGAAGCGCTCGCGCGAGAGCATCAGCAGGCCGTCCACGCCCAGCAGGGTCTGGCGATACTCGGCAGGTCCGTCTTCTGCGCGAATCTGGCTGCCACCGAACTGGATGTCCCACATCGGCGACACGGCCTTGCCGAACTTCAGGCCGCCACCCCAGTCTTTCTTGTCCAGCCCGAAGCGGTCGTCCGGCTTCGCGTAGATAAGGTTCGGCTGCACATACCACGACGGGTTGATTTCTTGGGCCATGGTGGTGCCAGCCGCGCAGAGCATGACCGCAGCCAGGGCGATCTTCTTCGTGTTATTCACAGGTAACTCCCATAAGTTGAAGGGTTGTTGACATCGAATGCGTTGACACGTTTGTTGGATAAAGAATAACAGTGCGAGTTCCACGGTCTCGGTGCGGTACCGCACCCATCAAACTGGTCGTGTGCAAATTTACAACAGTAGTAAAAAAGCCACAGATCACCAGTGCATGCACCATTGTGGTGCGTCTTTTTATTGCTGCCAAAACATGCACCACTGCGCATATCTTGCAAGCGAGCATGTCAAAAGTGCTTGCTGGAATAATTCCGAATGTTGGATGGCGCACAGACCGTAAGTGCTGACGCAGGCAATCTTGAGGCCAGTTAAGCGGAACCCGTGGTGTTGTCAGGGTGTCAAACGACACACAGCGACCCGGACCACACAGTCTCACTCTATAACGGAGCTCACTAATATGCATGCAACGACCCATCACAACGCGGTGCAAGGCGACATCGGCGCGGTGCACACTTCCAGCAACTCTGCGCTGATCGAACGCGTTCCTCCACAACCGACCGAGCGCGCGCCGATCTCGCTGGCGCCGATCGAACGTGTCCGTTCGACCTCGGCCACGCAGCGGCGGATCGAAAACATGCAGAAGCTGATCAACGAACTCTCGACCCACGAAATGCTGGCCGACGAAATCGCCTGGTTCCTGAAATTCTCGCCGTCGGGCGCGCGCAAGTACATCCGCGACCTGCGCGAAGCCGGCGTCATCGAACTGGCCCGCTACATCGAAGGCACCGCCACCTACCTGGGCAAGGCCGTGTACCAGATCTGCCCTGACCAGGACCGCGTCAAGGCCTTCCTGGCCGCGATCTGCCAGCCGAAGCGCGAAGGCGCCGCCCCGCGCAAGGAGCGTCCGGGCCTGCGCGAGCAGAACATGGCCGGCAGCGGCCGCCACTTCCACATCCTGGCGGACGACACCCACTATGCGATCCGCGTGAACCGCAGCCCGGTCACCCGCGATCCGCTGGTCGCAGCCCTGTTCGGCCCGCCGCCGGGCCAGACTGCCAAGTAACGCGCTTCATAGCGCCCCCGGCGCGCCGCGGCAGAGACCCGCGGTGAAGCCGGTCCGACGATCGCTGTCGTCATTCGAGCCGCGCCTAGCGCGGCTATTCTTTTTTCAGCTGAACAATTATTTGAGCTCGATGCGTTGAAATCCGGTCAATAATCCCTACTTCCTTCCAACGCGGCCCAGGCTGCCGCTTCATGGAAAGGAAGACCGATGCCAACCAGTGTTTCATTACCCACCGCGGCGTCCCTGCAGGGCAGACCTGTTCCGCGCGTGAGCTTCAAGGCCCGCCCCGACGACGAGTGGCGCGACATCAGCACGGACGAGCTGTTCAAGGGCAAGACCGTGATCGTGTTCTCGCTGCCGGGCGCATTCACCCCCACCTGCTCCTCGACCCACCTGCCGCGCTATAACGAGCTGGCCCCGGTACTGCGCGAGAACGGTGTCGACGACATCCTCTGCATTTCCGTCAACGACGCCTTTGTGATGAACCAGTGGAAGACCGGGCAGGATGCCGCCAACATCACCGTCATCCCGGACGGCAACGGCGACTTCACGGAGGGTATGGGCATGCTGGTCGACAAGCGCGAGCTCGGTTTCGGCAAGCGCTCGTGGCGCTACTCGATGCTGGTCAAAGACGGCGTGATCGACAAAATCTTCATCGAGCCCCAGCGCGAAGGCGACCCGTTCGAGGTTTCCGACGCCGATACAATGCTGAGCTACATCAACCCGGATGCGAAGATTCCCGAGCCGGTCGTGGTGTTCTCGCGGCCCGGCTGCCCGCATTGTGCGCGCGCCAAGTCTGCCTTGAGCGAGAATGGGATCGTGTTCACCGAGATTTCGGAAGACCAGAAGATCACGACGAGCGTGCTGCGCGGCCTGACCGGCCGCCTGACCTGGCCGCAGGTATTCGTCGGCGGCAGGCTGATCGGCGGCGCCGACGACGTGCTGGACTGGATCGCCTCTTCGCAGAAAGCCTGACATGGAAGGCATCATCGCCGGCCTGGTAGCGGCCGGAGTGCTGGCGGCCTGGCTGCTGCCGCGGTGGCGGCTGCGGCGCGCGCTGGCACGCCCGCTGGCGCCGCCCCTGGTCGCCATCCTGGAGCGCAACCTGGCCCAGTATGCCGGCATGGACGCCGGGGAGCGGCAGCGCCTGCAGCGCCTGGTCCAGCAGTTCCTGCACGAGAAGAGCTTTGTCGGCTGCGCCGGCCTCGAGGTGACCGACGAGATGCGCGTCACCATCGCGGCCCAGGCCTGCATGCTGGTGCTGGGACGCGCCGGCGGTGCCGCGCCCGCCATTCTCTATCCTTCGCTGCATGCGGTGCTGGTCTATCCCGGCGCCTTCCTGGTGCCGCGGCGCGAGGTCGACGCCGCCGGCGTCGTCACCGAGCAGCGCCAGGACCTGCTGGGCGAATCCTGGGGCGACGGCCGCGTCATCCTGTCCTGGGACCATGTGCGGCGCGCAGACAGCGATGCCTCGCCAGCCGGAGCGCCGGACCGACAGAACGTCGTGCTGCACGAGTTTGCCCACCAGCTCGACAGCGAATCGGGCAGCACCAATGGCGCCCCCTACCTGGGCAGCAGCGCGCGCTACCGCAGCTGGTCGGAAGTCCTGTCGCGCAATTTCGCCGAGCTGCGGCGCGACGCGATGTGGGGACAGCGGGGCGTGCTCGACCATTACGGCGCCAGCAGCCCGGCCGAGTTCTTCGCGGTCGCCACCGAAAGCTTCTTCGAGCAGCCCTGGGAGCTGGCCGCGCGCCACCCCGACCTGTACGAGGAGTTCCTGAAATACTTCCGCATCGATCCGCGCAACTGGGCGGCGCAGCCCCAGCCCGTGTTCGACGAACCCTTCGGTACGCAGGTGGTCTACGGGCAGTGGCGCTGACGGCCTGCGTGCGTGTCCGTACAGAGCAATACGCGGGCGGCGGGCATAGTTGGGTTACCACGATCCAGGAGAGATCCATATGTCCACTATTATTGCAGGGCGTTTTCAGCTTCAGGATGACGTCGACCGCGCGCGCCATGCGCTCGCCGATGCCGGTTTCGACGCCGGCCGCATCAGCGGCTTTTACCTGAGCCAACCGGGCCAGCACGACCAGACCCCGATCGGCGGCGACCATCTGCAGTCCCCCGGCGCCAAGGAGACGCCGGAGGGCGTCGTGCAGGGCGTCGCCACCGGCGGCGCGGTCGGCGCCGTGATTGGCGCGGCCACCGCACCGGTCACCGGGCCGCTGGGCATGGTCGTCGGCGGCCTGGTCGGCGGCCACGTCGGCTCGCTGTTCAGTTTTTCGAAGATGAAGGAACGCGGCGAATCCGAAGAAGGCAGCAACGAAAACCGGGTGCCGCCGCGCGAAGCCGGCATGCTGGTGGCCGTGGCCTTCGACGACGCCGGCATGGCCGAGCGCGCGGTCGACGTGCTGCGCCGGCTCGGCGCCCACCATATCGAGCGTGCCGAGGGCAACATCGTCGATGGCGATTGGGCCGATTTCGACCCGGCCAGCCGTCCCCAGCTCATCGCTTGACGGTGTCCGCCCCCATTCTGGCTTGATTTCGGTCAAAAAGTTGCAGGGGCTGTTTCCCTACACTCGGTAGATCGCGTCCGCGGGGACGGTCCGGCATGGACTGTCCCCGAGAGATGCCGACAACCAAGTCCAGGGGATTCTTTCATGAGCAAACGCGTCGCCCTCATCACCGGGGGCATGGGCGGACTAGGCACGGCCTTGTGCCGCCGCCTGCACCTCGACGGCTTTACCGTCGCCGCCACTTTTTCGCCTTCCAACCACCAGCATCGCGAATGGCTGGCCAGCCAGCGCCGCGAGGGCATGGACTTCATCGCCCTCGAGGCCGACGTGGCCGACTTCGACGGGGCGGCACGCGCCGTGCAGCGGCTGCTGGCCCATACCGGCCGCATCGACGTGCTGGTCAATAACGCCGGACTGACGCGTGACCGCACCCTGCGCGAGATGGCCGTGGATGACTGGCACGCAGTCATGGGCGTCAACCTCGACGGCGCTTTCAATATGGCGCGCCATGCCATCGAACCGATGGTCGCGCAGGGCTGGGGGCGCATCGTGAACATCGCTTCGGTCAGCGCGCAGCAGGGAGCGCGCGGCCAGGCCAACTACGCGGCCGCCAAGGCCGGCCTGCACGGGCTGACCAAGTCGCTGGCGCTGGAGTCGGCGCGCCATGGGGTCACCGTCAACACGGTCTCGCCGGGCCAGCTCGACACGCGCATGATGCACGAGGTGCCGCCGCAGGTGCTGCACGAACGCATCCTGCCTCAGATCCCGGTCGGGCGGCTGGGACGGCCCGACGAAGTGGCGGGCATGGTGTCCTGGCTGGTGTCGGACGCGGCCGGTTTCGTCACCGGAGCCAACCTGGCGATCAATGGCGGACAGCATATGAGCTGAGCCCGCCAGGCCGGTGCGGGGTGTGTTCAGCTCGCTTTTGCCGGCGGTTTTGGCTTGAGGGCATTGAGCGTCTTGCCGTGCTTCTCGATCTTTTCGATGGCAGCGAGAATCGCGACCGGCTGGCCGGTGGCGGCCGCCCCTGCGAGCGCCAGCAGGCCGCCGACCAGGCCCGTAACTTCGCCGATGACGCCGATCCTGCGGATTTTCTCGGCCGCATCGGCGGTGAGCTTGATCAGCTGGGCCTGCTGCTTGCCCAGGCCCTTGACGACCAGGGCCGCGGCGTCGGCGTGCAGGCCGTTGGCGCGCTGGCGCAGCAAGACCTCGTCGTCGAACAGGGCGCGGGCGCGGTCCTGCACCTTGGCCGGCACCGGTTTGCCGCCATAGCTGCGGATTTCCTGCAGTACGCGCTCGTGGAGCTGGTCGGCGCAGGCCGACAGGTGGTCGGCCAGCTCGACGATCTTCTCGAGGCTCGACAGGGCGCTGGCGGGTGCGGGCGCCGCCGCTTTCGCGGCGCCGTCCGGCAGCACGGCGGCGCCGGCGTCGCCCGCGTCAGAGGGGGCCAGCGCGGCGGAGGAGTCGGCGGAGGAGTCGGCTGAGGAAGCGGCTGAGGAAGCGGCGCTGCCGGGTCGGGTCGGGGTGGTAGCCATGTGCTCTCCTGTCAGTCGCCGGACAGCCCGTCGCGGATGGTGCGCAGGTCGCGTCCGTAGTTGGCCAGCAGGCGCCGGATTTCAGCTTCCGACAGCTTGCCGAGGTTCTCGCGCATCTTCTGGTGCCCCAGCGCCACCTTGGTCAGACCCTGCAGGGCTAGTTCGTAGCGGCGGTCGACAAGCTTGTATTCGGTGGCCTTGTTCAGGTAATGCACCTTTGCCAGCGTGACCAGCATGCGGTCCGAGTTGCGCGCCGAAAAGGGGATCTCGACGTCGAAGATGCCGAGGATCGTTTTCTTTTCATTCTCGTTGGTCTTGTAGTAAAGGCGGGTGAGCGAGATCATGGCCTCCAATAGCGTCTGCACATCGGCATCGCCGTCGCGCACCATGGTTTCCACGCTGCGGTTCTGGTAGCCGGAGGCGATCACTCGCGTCAGCAGCCGGGTCATGCCGGTGTAGGCAGTGATGTGGCGCTGGTGCAGCCCCGATTCCGTATTCGCTTTTAGTCCATTGCCGAGATCGTCGATGCGTTCGGACAAGTCGTAGCGCGCGTCGCCGGCCAGCAGGCCCAGGGTCTGCATATACAGCACCAGCGTCTTCTGGATGGCGATGAAGTCGTCGAAGACTGCCTTGCGCTTGGCGTCGTTCTCGCGCGCCAGCTTGTCGGCGGCGGGGGACAGGTAGGGCTGCTCGCGCTCGTAGGTGTCGCGGTAGCGGCGCGCCAGTTCGGCGTAGCCGCCCAGGCGCGCCGAGGCGTCGGCGAATTCGCGCACTTCCTGCAGGCTGACCGGCCCGCCGGTGGTCGTGCCGCAGCCGCCCAGCAGCAGGGCCCACAGGAGCGGAATCAGGACAAGGGGGCGGATCGAGAGAAAGCGCAGCATGTGGGTCCTTTCTTGCCGGCGGCCGGCCCGAAAGTCCCCATTGTTTCAAACTCCGTCTAGTGAAGTTTTGCTGGCCGTCAATTGCTTGAGATTAGACGGCCGCATCCTTCCGATTTACGCCACCTTGTTGCGGTCGAAATGCGGATTCTCGATCACGCCGAACAGGTTGCCGTAGGGATCGCGCACGGTGGCGACCCGGATGCCGCCGCCGACGTCCGCCACCGGCGACTCGACTTCCGCGCCCAGCGCCGTCAAGCGCGCCACTTCGGCGTCGATGTCCTGGGTGCCCCAGTAGGCGGTGGCGCCGGCGCTGCCGGGCTGGCCGTCGGGGATCAGCCCCAGCTCGAAGCCGCCGACCTCGAAGCCGACGTAAAACACTTCGCTGAAATAGGGCGCCCGGCCGAGCACCTGCGCGTACCAGGCGCTCGCCTGCGTCAGGTCGGTGACGGGGTAGATGACGGTGCGCAGTCCCTGGATCATCGCGGTTCCTCGGTAGAATAAAACTTGATGTTGCCCGAATGGTCAGACATTGTCCAACCGGCCTGCATGGCGTTTGCGCTCTTCATTCAGCCAGCCGAGCGAAGCGACGGTCGCACCCTGCGGCAGGTATTCGCAACCGACCCAGCCCTCGTAGCCGAGCTCGTCCAGCAGCCTGAACAGGGTGGGGAAGTCGATCTCGCCGGTGCCGGGCTGGTGGCGGCCCGGCACGTCGGCCAGCTGGATGTGGCCGATCAGGGGAAGGTGGCGGCGGATCGTGTCCGCCAGCTCGCCCTCCATCCGCTGCATGTGGTAGATGTCGTACTGCAGGCGCAAATTCGGCGCGCCGACCTCCGCGATGACTGCGGCCGCCTGCGCCGTCCCGGTGAGGAAATAGCCGGGCATGTCGCGGTCGTTGATCGGTTCGATCAGGAGCGTGATGCCGTGCTCGCGGCAGCGCAGGGCGGCATGGCGCAGGTTGGCGACATAGGCGGCGTGGGCGCGCTCGAGCGTCACGTTGGGCGGCAGCCGGCCGGCCAGGCAGTGCAGGCGGCGCACGCCAAGCTCGAGCGCATAGTCGATCGCCAGGCCGACGCTGTCCTGGAATTGCGCGCTGCGGCGCGGATCGCAGGCGAGTCCGCGCTCGCCCGCGGCCCAGTCGCCGGCCGGCAGGTTGTGCAGCACCAGTTCGAGCCCGTAACGCTGCAGGCGCGCGGTGATACGCTCCGGTTCGAAGGCATACGGGAACAGGAACTCGACCGCATCGAAGCCGGCCGTCCGTGCGGCGGCGAAGCGCTCGAGGAAGGGCAGCTCGTTGAACATCAGGCTCAGGTTGGCAGCGAATTTCGGCATGCGGAAATTTCGTGATGGCGACTCGTCATCGTAGCCGATTCTTCAGTGCCACAACCAACAAAAGACTATTGGCCGCCTCCCAGCTGGGCCAGCAGGTTTGAAGTCGCATCGATCTGCGCGCGCGAAGGCGCCCCCAGCAGCATGCGGCTGACGTTGTCCACCACCACGCTGGCGTTCATGACCAGCTCGCTGCCGGTCGGGGTGATGATGGCGTAACCCACCCGGGCGTCGCGCGGATCGCTCTGGCGGCCGACCAGGCCGATCTTCTCCAGCGGCAGCAGCGAGCGGGTGACGCCGGAGGCGGTCAGGCCGAGCTTCTCGGCCAGGTCAACGCGGCGCAGGCGTCCACCCGGCGCGCGCTGCAAGTTCAGCAGCAATTGGTAATCGGCAAAGCTAATGCCGTGCAAGCTGCCGAGGGAACTGTCGAGGCGCCGCGACAGGGCTGCCCATGCACGCGACATGCGCAGGCAGAACTCACTGGTGGGGCTGTCGAGTGGTGCATTCGACTCAGGGGTGGTGTCGTTGTGGTCGGTCATGTCAGGATCCAGTCTTTGAGGAATAGTTGATTGCTCAAATATATAGTGGCGGCCTAAACTTTGCAACTACTTGAGTGATCAAATATAAATACCTTCCCTCTGAACGCAACAAGGGTCAGCGTCGAATCAGGCGGAAATTTTAAGGTTTCCGACCAGTCGAGGCTGACCCTCTTGAAGGGAGGGCAGCGGTGGCTGCCCTGTTTGCTTAGCGGTCGCGGCGCGGGGCGGAACCCGTGCGCGGGCCGCGGCTGGCGCTGTTGCCGTTGCGGTTGCCGCCGTTGGCGCCGGCAGGGCGATTGCCGCTCGGCGCAGTGCGGCCGGTGTTGCCGCCGCCACCATTGCTGCCGGCGCCAGCGCCGGCACTGCGGGGCTGGCCCTGGCCGCTGCGGTTCCCGCCTGGACGGCCGCCGCCACGGTTATTGTGGCCCGGTGCGCCGCTGCGCAACTGGATCGGTTGGGCTTTGGCGTTCAGGTCCGGCTCGAAGCCCGGGATCACGTGACGCGGCAGGGTCTGCTTGATGAGCTTTTCGATGTCTTTCAGCATCTGGTGCTCGTCGACGCAGACCAGCGACACCGCTTCACCCGTCGCGCCGGCGCGGCCGGTACGGCCGATCCGGTGCACATAGTCTTCCGGCACGTTCGGCAGGTCGTAGTTCACCACGTGCGGCAGCTGGTCGATGTCGATGCCGCGCGCCGCGATGTCGGTGGCCACCAGCACCTGCAGGCTGCCGTCCTTGAACTCGGCCAGCGCCTTGGTGCGCGCGGTCTGGCTCTTGTTGCCGTGGATCGCCATCGCGCCGATGCCATCCTTGCCCAGCTGTTCCACCAGCTTGTTGGCGCCGTGCTTGGTGCGGGTGAACACCAGCACCTGGTTCCAGCTGTTTTCCTTGATCAGGTGCGACAGCATCGGATGCTTCTTGTCGCGGTCCACCGGGTGGATCTTTTGCGCGATCACTTCCACGGTCGAGTTGCGGCGCGCCACTTCGATCGATGCCGGGTTGTTCAGCAGCTTGTCGGCGAGGGCCTTGATCTCGTCCGAGAAGGTAGCCGAGAACAGCAGGTTCTGGCGTTTCGGCGGCAGCACCGCCAGCACCTTCTTGATGTCGTGGATGAAGCCCATGTCGAGCATGCGGTCGGCTTCGTCCAGGATCAGGATCTCGATTTTGGACAGGTCGACGGTGCGCTGGCCGACGTGGTCGAGCAGGCGGCCCGGGGTGGCGACCAGCACGTCGATACCCTGCTTGAGCAGCTTGATCTGCGGGTTGATGCCGACGCCGCCGAAGATCACGGCCGAGTTCAGGTTGGTGTACTTGCCGTACAGGCGCACGCTTTCCTCGACCTGGGCCGCGAGTTCGCGGGTCGGGGTCAGCACCAGCGCGCGAATGGCGCGCGGGGCGGTCTTGCTCTTCAGCGCAGCGCCGACCGCATCGGTCGACAGGCGTTGCAGGATCGGCAGGGTGAAGCCGGCGGTCTTGCCGGTGCCGGTCTGGGCGCCGGCCAGCAGGTCGCCGCCGTTCAGGACGGCGGGAATGGCCTGGGCCTGGATGGGCGTCGGGGAGGTGTAGCCTTGTTCAGTTACCGCGCGAACGATTGCGTCGGATAAACCGAGAGTAGAAAATGACATAGATTCTCAATAAAGGTTGGCCCGCCGCCGGATGGCGCCAGTCCAGGTAAAACGGATTAGTCATTGCTGGCGGTCGCGGTGCGTGCCGCGGAAGCGCCGGACGCTGCCGCCCGCAACCGATACAAGATCGGAACACAGGCAAGACAGCCGGGATTATAGAGGAATTGTTTCTCTATGGAAAGTTTATGACCGGGACTTTCCAGTCCGGTGACGCGGGCACGCAGGGTAGAACAACGGCGCACCCGGAAGCACAGGCGTATTCTACGCGATTATGCGAAAGCCGACAGCAGCGGCACCATTGCGCCGAATACCTTCGGGCCGGCGGCGATGACGTCGCCCTTGTGCAGGTAGTCCGATTCGCCATTGAATTCGCCGACGATGCCGCCCGCTTCGGTCACCAAGAGCGAAC
Source organism: Telluria sp. PB2R4 (assembly GCF_059685695.1). NCBI lineage: Bacteria > Pseudomonadati > Pseudomonadota > Betaproteobacteria > Burkholderiales > Oxalobacteraceae > Telluria > Telluria sp. PB2R4. The sequence continues at coordinate 60,408 of NZ_JCASIC010000012.1, forward strand.
CGGCGGCGATGTCCCAGACCTTCAGGCCCTTCTCGTAGAAGCCGTCGATGCGGCCAGCGGCCACGTTGGCCAGTTCCAGTGCGGCCGAGCCGGCGCTGCGCACGCCGTGGCAGCGCGAGGCGACGACTTCGTACATGCGCAGGTATTCGGCCAGCGCGCGCGGATCCGGGCCGTGGCCCGACGACAGCAGGGCCTTGCCGATGCGGTCGTGGTTGCGCACGCGGATGCGCTTGTCGTTCAGGTAGGCGCCGGCGCCCTTGGTGGCGGTGAACAGGTCATTGCGCACCGGGTCGTAGACCAGGGCGTTGGTGATCACGCCTTTCTGTTGCAGGGCGATCGAGATGCAGTAATTGGGGTAGCCGTGCAGGAAGTTGGTGGTGCCGTCGATCGGGTCGATGATCCACACGTTTTCGCTCTCGTCATTCAGGTTCTTCGACGCACCCGACTCTTCCGCCAGGATGGCGTGGTCAGGGTAGGCCTTCAGCAGGGTTTCCACGATGGCCGCCTCGGCCGCCTGGTCGATGTCGGTGACGAAATCGTTGTGATTTTTTTCAGAAATGGTGATGCGATCAAGGTCGAAGGACGCGCGGTTGATGACGGTGGCGGCGCGGCGGGCGGCCTTGATGGCCGTGTTGAGCATTGGGTGCATGGGGCTTCCGTGGAAAAAACGCGAACGCCCACCACGCTGTGATGCGCCGTGAACGGTCTGCTGAATAGAGGATGACAAAGAGCAAAGCGGTGCCGAACCCGTTAAAATCCCGGACTTACTTCACCAGGAAATCAAGCGCCCGCACCGCGCGATGGCGCTATTTTAAATGAACCCGACCGAAATCAACACATCTCTGTTCAAAAGGCTCCGTTTCGTACTGGTCGAGACCAGCCGCGCGGGCAATGTCGGCTCGGTTGCGCGGGCGATGAAAACCATGGGTTTCAGCGAACTGGTGCTGGTCGCGCCGCGCTGCGCCGATCCCTTGAACGATCCGGAGGCGGTGGCCTTCGCCAGCGGCGCGGGCGACGTGCTGGCCAATGCGCGCATCGTCGGCAGCATTGGCGAAGCCCTGGACGGTTGTAACTTCGCCGCCGCCGTGTCGGCGCGCCTGCGCGAATTCTCGCCGCCGGTGTGGACGCCGCGCGCCTTTGCCGCCCATGCGGCGGCGCAGGCGGACGTGCATCCGGCCCTCATTCTGGGCAACGAGCGGGTCGGCCTGCCGAACGGGATCGTCGAGGGCTGCAACGTCCTGATCAACATCCCGTCCAATCCGGATTACTCGTCCCTGAACCTGTCGCAGGCGGCCCAGGTACTGGCCTACGAATGCCGGCTGGCGGCCACCGGCGACACGGTGGAAGAGCGCGGCGTCGGCTTCCACGGCGACGCCGCCAGCCTGGCCCAGGTCGACGGCATGTATGCGCACCTGGAAGAAGCGCTGGTGGCGATCGGCTTCCTCGACGCGAACAATCCGAAGAAGCTGATGCCGCGTCTGAAGCGCCTGTTTGCGCGTACCGGGCTCGAGACCGAGGAAGTCAACATCCTGCGCGGGATCGCGCGCGAAATCCTGCAGCACGCGCCGAAAAAATAGCGTGCATGGAATATTTGCCTCCAGGGCCCAGGAGGCAAATATTCTTTGTAGCAGCACCGGGGGCGGCGCACAGTGTAAAGATTTGTTAAGACGCCGGTCAAACTGCTAATGCTCAAGTTACATGCTGCATCAATGCAGAAAATCGTGGACGAAGGCCTTGACGCCAAAGGAGCCGCGATGGAAAACGAGCTGGAGCACGAACGCGTTGTACGAACCTATCAGCAATGGAGCGGGGGACGGGCCCTGCCGCGTTACGAGCGGCTGCGTCCTGAAGTACTGCGACAGAGTGCGGACCGGATGCGTATCTTCGGCGCCATGTTCGGAAGAACCGTCGGGCGCAATATGGCAGCGCTGAAGGTGCTGGACGTCGGTTGCGGCACCGGTAGTTTCCTGCGCCAGCTCATCGACTGGGGCGCCGATCCGGCCAACCTGACGGGAACCGAGCTGTTGCCCGAACGCCTGGACGCGGCGCGGCGCACCACGGCGCAGGGCGTGCACTGGCATCTCGGCGGACTCGAGCACATGACGGACAGCAGCATCGACCTGGTCACCGCGCACACGGTGTTCTCCTCGGTCCTCGCCGACAGCGCGCGGCAGGCGCTTGCCGCGCACATGTGGCGTACGCTGCGGCCTGGCGGCTGGTGCATGATTTTCGACTTCCGCTATAACAATCCAGGCAACGCCAACGTCCGCAGGCTGACCAGGACTGAGCTCACGCGCCTGTGGCCGGCGCGCGAGCGCCATTATCGGACCCTGCTCCTCGCACCGCCACTGGCGCGCATGCTGGCCAGGGCGCCGCATCTGATGTCGGAGACGCTCGCGACCCTGCTGCCGCCGCTGCGCTCGCATTTCGTGTTCATGGCCCGCAAGGACGACTTCCCGTCATGCAGCTAGGCTTTTCCCCGCCGGTCTCCCGCACCGGACAGGTTTCCCTTTGACGTACACTAGGGAAAACGCAAGAGAGGGACGATGGGACCATCACGACGCACATTCCTGAAAGCGGCGACATGAGCGCGCGCCGCCTGCTCCAGCTGCTGCTCGTCGTCCAGGCGCTCGCCGCACTTGGCATCGGCCTGGCCGCGGTGCAGATCTTCGGCGCCGGCCGCTGGCTGGCGTTTGGTGCGGGCCTGGGCAGCGTGGTGCTGGTGCGCCTGCTCATCAACGCCAACAACTTCGTCATGAGTGCGCGCTTCGCCAGCCCGACGCCGGGCGAATACCAGCTGGGCCTCGGCGCGCGCCTGCGCATGTTCTTCGAGGAGTTCAGCGCCAGCATGCTGCAGTCCTCCTGGACCATGCCGCGCGCCAGCGCCCGCACCCGCATTCATCCGGGCTCCAGCGTGCCGCCGGTGCTGCTGCTGCATGGCTACGGCTGCAACAGCGGCTACTGGTCGCACCTGCTGCCGCGCCTGGACGCCGCGCGCATCAGCCATGCCTCGGTCGACCTCGAACCGCTCACCGGCGACATCGACGGCTACGCGCCGCTGGTCGAGCAGGCGGTGCAGGCGCTGCTGGCGGCGAGCGGCGCGGAGAAGGTGATCGTCGTCGCGCACAGCATGGGCGGGCTGGTGGCGCGCGCCTGGATGCGTGCCTGCGGCACCGCCAAGGTGGCGCGCGTGATCACGCTCGGCACGCCCCACCACGGTACCTGCCTGGCCGCCTTCGGGCTCGGCCTGAACGCCGCGCAGATGCGGCGGATGGTGCGCGACGAGCCGCCCGAATGCGCCTGGCTGCGCGCACTGGCGGGCGGCGAGGACGCGGCGGCGCGCGCCCTGGTCACCTCGATCTTCTCGCACCACGACAACATCATTGCGCCGCAGACCTCGAGCGAACTGCCGGGCGCGCGCAACCTGGCCTTCGGCGGCGTCGGCCACGTGGCGCTGGGCCGCAACCCGCGCGTGCTCGATACGGTGATGCACGAGATCGCCGGCGCCGGCCACACCGGGCAGCAGACACGGCCCATGCCTTAGCCTGAGGGGCTGTATTTACAATGCGCGCGTGTTACAGTAAGCGCAACGCCGCCACCGGAGGCCGACTTGGCCCGCATCCTGATCATCGAAGACAATCCCGCGAACGTTGAGCTGATGGCGTTTCTGCTCACCGCCTACGGACACACCGCCGTCAGCGCCCCCGACGGCGCGCGCGGCATTGCAGCCGCCCGCGCCACGCCGCCCGACCTGGTGGCCTGCGACGTCAACCTGCCGGACATGAACGGCTTCAGTGTGCTGGCCGCGCTCAAGGCCGAGCCGGCGCTGGCCGGTGTCCCGGTGCTGGCCGTGACCGCGCTGGCCATGGCCGGGGACCGCGAGAAGGTGCTGGCCGCCGGCTTCGACGGCTACATCAGCAAGCCGATCGAGCCGGACAGCTTCGTGGCCGAGCTGGAAGCCTTCCTGCGCGTTCCGGCAGCCAAGGCGTCCCAGCCGGCCATCCTGCTGGTGGACGACGATCCCTTCATGCTGGCCGTGCTGGCCGACATGCTGTCCGACGAACCGGTGCGCGTGCTGAGCGCCCCTTCCGGACCGGAGGCGCTGGCGCTGCTCGAGCGCGAACCGGTCGAGGTGATCCTGTGCGACCAGGCCATGCCCGGCATGCGCGGCACCGAGGTGCTGGCGCAGGTCGCCGCGCGCCATCCGCGCACCGTGCGCCTGATGCTCACCGGGCAGCAGGACCTGGCCGAGATCGAGTCCGCGCTGCGCACCGGCGTCGCCGACGCCCACTATGCGAAGCCGGTGGCGGCGGCGACCCTGCGCGAGCGTGTGCGTGAGGCGCTGGCATTGTCGCGCTCGCGCTCCGCGGCGCTTTAGAATCTCCGTTCTACCGTACGCGCCTAGAATCGTCTGCACCGGGACCTTCAGGAGCAGCCATGAGCAAGAAACTCCCCGCGGCAGACGACGACGAGGCGCTGGCCCGCGCCGTGCGCGCATCGGCCCAGCAGATCTGGCAGGCCGGCCTGGGCGCCTTCGCCAGGGCGCAGGAAGCGGGCGAGGGCGGGCGCTCGTTCACGCGCCTGGTGCGCGACGGCAGCGTGCTGGCCAGGCGGGCGCGCGAAGTCGAGGAAGCCACCGGCACGGTGGCGCGCGCCGCCGAACGGGCAAGCCGGCGCGGCAGCGGTTCCTGGGGCAAGCTGGAACAGGTGTTCGAGGAGCGCGTCGCGCGCGCCCTGGCCACCATCGGCGTGCCGGCCGCGAGCGAGGTCGAGGCGCTGCGCCGCCGCGTCGACGAGCTCGAAATGATGCTGGGGGAGCTGAATGCGCGCCTGCCCCCGCCGGATGCACCCAGGAAGCGGCCCCGCCGCCCGCCGACGCTCGATGCGCCCGAGGAAGACGAAGGCGCCTGAGCACCCACGCCAATGCTGTCTCATTGACAGCATTTGGTGTTATCCTCGCGGCTCGAGTCACCTACTTCGCCCTTCATGCAACAAAAAGCTCCGCGCCGGACCCGCGAACGCATCCTCGAGCTCTCGCTCAGGCTGTTCAACGAGTTCGGCGAGCCGAACATCACGACGACGGTCATCGCCGAGGAGATGAACATCTCGCCCGGCAACCTGTACTATCACTTCCGTAACAAGGACGACATCGTCAATTCGATCTTCGTCCAGTTCGAGGCGGAGATCGAACGCATCCTCACCGTGCCGGCCGGACGCCGTTCGAACATGGAAGACGTGTGGCTCTACCTGCACCTGATGTTCGAGCTGATCTGGCGCTACCGCTTCTTCTACCGCGACCTGAACGACCTCTTGTCGCGCAACCGCAAGCTCGAATTGCACTTCAAGGCGATCCTGGCCCACAAGATCAAGGTGGCGCGCCAGCTGTGCGAAGACCTGCGCAGCGAAGGCTCGCTCGAGGCGGGCGACCAGCAGATCGGTGCGATGGCCACCAACATGGTAGTGGTGGCGACCTACTGGCTGTCCTACGAGTACGTGCGCAACCCGCGCAAGTACAGCGAGCAGCAGGCCATCGCCGACGCGCTCGCGCGCGGCTGCTACCAGGTGCTGTCGATGGTCGGCCCCTACCTGCGCGGCGACACCCGCCTGCTGTTCGAGAAGCTGTCCGAGGAATACCTCAAGAAGCTGTCCGCCGAGGCCAGGCCCGGCGCCGATTTCCTGTAACGTTTTACTGGCTCCCGACCCATGAAAACCCTGGCCGTCTACTGCGGCGCCTCGCACGGCGTCAATCCGCTCTACACCGATGCCGCGCGCGGCCTGGCCAGCGCGCTGGTGGAGCACAACATCGGCCTGGTCTATGGCGGCGGCAAGGTCGGCCTGATGGGCGTGATCGCCGACGAGGTGCTGCGCCTGGGCGGCGAAGCCACCGGCGTGATCCCGAAGGCCCTGGTCGAGCGGGAAGTCGGCCACGCCGGCCTGACCCGGCTGTTCGTGGTGAAGGACATGCACGAACGCAAGGCCATGATGGCCGAACTGTCCGAAGGCTTCATCGCCATGCCGGGCGGGATGGGCACGCTGGAAGAGCTGTTCGAAATGCTCACCTGGTCCCAGCTCGGCATCCACGCCAAGCCGATCGGCCTGCTCAACGCCAACGGTTTCTGGGACGGCCTGGTGGACTTCGTGCGTCACCAGTGCGAGGAAGGTTTCGTGCGGCCCGAACACGTCGGGCTGATGCAGGTCGATGCCGACCCGGATGCGCTGATCCGGCGCCTGCGCACGGCCGTCCCGGCCGCCGCCTGACAGGAAAAGCACGGGCCCGAGGCGGGGCGTGATTTCGGCAAGAAATAGTTGGAACTTTTCTGTGCGTCGAAAGGAATACAGATATGGTCTGCATGTTTCCGATCAACCGATTCCACACTTCGCCCCATGACGACTGAATCGATCGCCCTCAACCGCTTCGGGCTTGGCGCCCGCCCCGACGAGGGAGTGCCCGGCGACCCGCGCCGCTGGCTGCTGTCCCAGTTCGACCGCTACGACCCGCGGCCACCGGCCTGGCAGGCGATTCCCCGCAGCCCGCAGGTTGTCGCCGACTGGGTCGCCGAGCAGCGCGCCGTGCGCCAGGCACCGAAGGAAGAGCGCAATGCCGTGCGCGGAACCTGGCGCCGCAAGGCGGGCGAGGCCTACCGCAGCGCCATCGGTGCGCGCGTGGCCACCTCCCTGCAGACGCCCACGCCCTTCGCCGAGCGCCTGGTGCACTTCTGGTCGAATCACTTCGCCGTCTCGGTCGACAAGAATCCCGTGACCGGCCTGGCCGGCAGCTTCGAGCTGGACGCCATCCGTCCTCACATCCTGGGACGTTTCGACGACCTGCTGCTGGCGGCGGTGCGTCATCCGGCCATGCTGGTGTTCCTCGACCAGGCCCGCTCCACCGGCCCGGACAGCCCGGCCGGGATGCGGGCGCGCCGGCGCCAGCAGAACAACCGGGGCCTGAACGAAAACCTGGCGCGCGAGATCCTCGAGCTGCACACGCTCGGGGTGCGCAGCGGCTATACCCAGGAGGACGTCACCGAGTTCGCGCGCGCGCTCACCGGCTGGACCCTGCCCGACGACGCCGACAATGCCGACGCCGCGCAGCAGGCAGCGCCTTTCCGCTTCGCGCCCTTCCTGCACGAGCCGGGCGTCCGGCGCGTGCTCGGTCGCAGCTACCCGCCGGGCGGCGAAGACCAGGGGCGCGCCATCCTGCGCGACCTGGCCGCGGCGCCGGCCACCGCCGACCACATCGCGCTGAAACTGGCGCGCCACTTCGTGGCCGACGAGCCGCCCGCGGCCCTGGTGTTGCGGCTCCGAGAGACCTTCCGCAAGAGTGGCGGCGACCTGCCCAGTGTCTACCGTGAACTGGTGCAGGCGCCGGAGACCTGGGCGCCGGGCCCGGGCAAGTTCAAGTCGCCCTGGGACTGGGGCATTTCCAGCCTGCGCGCCATGGGGCGGCGCGAGATGCCGGCCCAGCAGGCGGCCAACCTGATGAACCAGCTCGGCCAGCCGGTCTGGCGTCCCGGTTCGCCGGCCGGCTACGGCGACCTGGCCGCCAGCTGGGCCGCGCCCGATGCCCTGCTGCGCCGCGTCGAGGTGGCGCAGCGCCTGGGCAGCCAGGGCGGCGCCGGCATCGATGCGCGCGCGCTGGCGCCCCGAATCCTGCCGGGCGCTCTCGGCGAGGACACGCGCCAGGCAATCGCCCGTTCCGATAGTCCAGCCACGGCGCTCGCGCTGTTGCTGGCTTCCCCCGACTTCCTGAGGAGGTAAACGTGAGCCTCGACCGACGCGCATTCCTGGCCGGCGCCGCCGCCCTTCTGGCAGCGCCCCGCATCGCCTTTGCCGGCGGGCCGCTGCCCACCGAGCGCCGCTTCGTCTTCATCATCCAGCGCGGCGCCGCCGACGGCCTGCACACCGTGATCCCGACCGCCGACCCGGGCTATGCGCGCCTGCGCGGTGCGCTCGCGGTCGAGCCGGAAACGGCGCTCCAGCTGGACGGCAGCTTCGCGCTGCACCCGTCGCTGGCGACGCTGCATGGCCTGTACGGGGCCGGCCAGGCCAGCTTCTTCCACGCGGTGGCCTTGCCCTACCGCGAACGCTCCCACTTCGATGGCCAGAACATCCTGGAAACCGGCGGGCGCGCTCCCTACGCGTTGAAGGACGGCTGGATGAACCGCCTGGTCGGCATGCTCTCGCAGCGCGGCAAGGATGCGATCGCCTTCGCCCCGACGGTGCCGATGGCGCTGCGCGGCGCGCTGCCGGTGCCATCCTACGCGCCTTCCTCGCTGCCCGACGCCAACGAGGACCTGATGCTGCGCGTGCAGCAGCTGTACGCCAACGACGCCCAGCTGCACGCCCTGTGGTCGGCCGCCCTCGACGCGCGCGGCATGGCGGGCGGCATGGATGGCCGGGCGCGGCGCCAGGAGCCGGGCGAGCTGGCGCGCATGGCGGCAGGCTTCCTGGCACGCGCCGACGGCCCGCGCATCGCCATGATCGAGACCGGCGGCTGGGACACCCATACCGGCCAGAACGGCCGCCTGGCGAGCCAGCTGCGCAACCTCGACACCCTGGTGGCCGGCTTGCGCCAGGGCCTGGGCCCGGCCTGGGACCAGACCGTGGTGCTGGTCGCCACCGAATTCGGGCGCACCGCGGCCGCCAACGGCACTGGCGGCACCGACCACGGCACCGGCGCCGCCGCCATGCTGCTCGGCGGGGCGGTGCAGGGCGGCCGCGTGCTGGCCGACTGGCCCGGCCTCGCGCAGGCGGACCTGCTCGACGGACGCGACCTGCGCCCGACCATGGGCCTGGATACCCTGATCGCCCAGGTCTGCGCCGAGGCGTTCAAGGTCGATCCGCAGAAAATGGCGCGGTCGCTGTTCCCGGACGCGCCCAAGGCCAGGGAGCTGCCGCGCCTGCTCAAGGCTTGACGCGGCGGGCGCCGGCTACCAGGCCAGCACGAGCGAGGTCATGGCCGGCAGCGCCAGCGGCGCGCCCAGGTCGACCGGCGCCCCGGTCAGCACGTTGGTGGCGCGGCGGGCGCCCTTGATCATGCCGGCGAAGCGCCCCAGGTCGAGCCGGCTGTCGGCGGCGTTCTTGTTCAGCACCACCATCACGGTCTGCTTGCCGTCATGGCGGAAGTAGACGTAGCTGCCGTTTTGCGGCAGGTAGTGGGTCAGCTTGCCCCCGGTGACGGCGGAGCTGGTCTTGCGCCAGTTGAACAGGGTGCGCACGAAGGCCTGCATGTCGCGCTGGGCCGGGGACAGGCCGGCACCGCTGAAGGCATTGACGGTGTCGCCCTCCCAGCCGCCCGGCATGTCGGCGCGCAGCCGGCCGTCGTCGCGCTGCTTGGGACTGCCGATCAGGACTTCGGTGCCGTAGAACACCTGCGGAATGCCGCGCGTGGTCGCCATCAGGATCAGGTTGGCCTTCGCCAGCTCGACCTTGTTGTCGACCTGGGCCAGGATGCGCGGCCGGTCGTGGTTGTCCGGGAAGACCATCAGCCGCATCGGGTCCGCGTACAGGTAGTCGGCTGCAAGAATCTCGTAGATCCGGATCAGGCCCTTGTTGTACGACTCCGGTTCGCTCAGTGCTTCGGCGGCGGTATCGGACAGCGGGAAGTCCATCACGGTCGGCAGCTCGGACGCGTAGCCGTCGCGGTTGACGACCCCCTTCTGCCAGTAGGCCACCATGTGCGGCCGAGCATCCATCTCTTCGCCGACCACGTTCATGTGCGGGTACTCGGCCGCCACGGCGCGGTTCCACGCGTTCAGGAAGGCCGGGTCGGAATACGAATAGGTGTCCTCGCGGATGCCGGACAGGCCCGCATACTCGATCCACCACAGCGTATTCTGGATCAGGTAGCGCGCCACCAGCGGGTTGCGCTGGTTCAGGTCGGGCATGGTCTCGACGAACCAGCCGTCGAAGAAGCGCGCCTTTTCTTCCGGGGCCACGTGGATGTCCTGGGCCACCGTGTGCTGGTTGTTGGTGGGCCGGAAGGTGGTGCCGTGGTTGATCCAGTCGCGCGCCGGCAGGTCGCGCATCCACCAGTGGCTGGTGCCGATGTGGTTCAGCACGATGTCGTGGATCACGCCCAGGCCTTGCGTCCTGGCGGCGGCGACGTAGTCGCGGAATTCGGCGTTGCTGCCGAAGCGCGGGTCGATCTTGTAGTAATCGGTCAGCGCATAGCCGTGGTAGGAGTAGTTCGGCTGGTTATTCTCCAGCACCGGCGTGGGCCAGACCATGGTGAAGCCGAGATCGCGGATGTAGCCGAGATGGGCGCGCATGCCGGCCAGGTCGCCGCCATGGCGCATGACCGGATTGGCGCGCTCGGCGCCTTCGAGCATGCCGGCCTGGTCGTTGGCCGCGCTGGCGCTGGCGAAACGGTCCGGCATCAGGAGGTAGATCGCATCGGCCGGGCCGAAGCTGCGCCGCTGCGCCGAGCCGGGCGCGCGTGCTTCCAGCCGGTAGCGGTGGCTGGCCAGGGTCTGCTTCCCGCGCCGGAACTGCAGCTGGAGTTCGCCCGGCCGGGCGTCCTTGCCGATGGCGAGATTGACGAACAGGTAGTTCGGGTTGTCACTGCGCTCGACCTTGGCGATGCGTACGCCCGGATACGCCTGGGCCAGCGCGGGCGTGAGTTCGGCGATCTTCTCGCCATGCACCATGAGCTGGAGATCCGGCCGTTTCATGCCGGCCCACCAGTTGGGCGGCTCCACGTGCTGGATCTGGTAGGGGGCCGCCGTGGCCAGCGTGGTGGCCAGCGTAGTGGCCACTGCAGCGGGCAGCAGTACCGCGATTGCGAGAACAGGTTTGACCACCGAACCCCCAAGCAAGAAGTTGTCGATGTAGTAAAGTAACAGAAGATGTTGGCAGTCGCAACTGCCAACATCCCCTTGCTTGTAGTTTTATTTCAGATGAATAGCCGTTCAGGCCACTTCGATCCGATCGCGTCCGGCCTCCTTGGCGCGGTACAGGGCCTTGTCGGCGCGGTGGATGGCGTCGGCGAAGGGCTCGCCGGCGCGGCGCATGGCCAGGCCGGCCGAGAAGCTGATGCGGTGGTCGTGCAGGCCCTCGACCGGCATGGTGTGCACGCGTTCGGCCATGCGCTCCAGGACCATGCGCGCCTCGCTCGGCGCGGCGTCCGGCAGCAGCAGCAGGAATTCCTCGCCGCCCCAGCGCGCCAGCACGTCGCCGGCGCGCAGCGCGGCGCGCGCCGTATTCGAAAAGCTGCGCAGCACGGCGTCGCCGGTAGCGTGGCCGTGCTGGTCATTGACCCGCTTGAAGAAGTCGATGTCGAGCAGGGCGATGCAGCTGCCTCCGGAGCCTCCGCGGGCATCGGGCTGGCGCCGCTCCTCGGCCTCCAGCACCTCGTGCATGCGGCGCCGGTTGACCAGCGAGGTCAGATCGTCCACCGTGGCCAGTACGCGGATCGTGTCCAGCGCTTCGCTCAGCTCGCGGCGCTGGCGCTTCAGGCGGGCGCGCAGCTTGCTCATCTCGCCGCTCAGCACGGCGGTGGAGAGCAGGGCGCCGGCCAGGTAGCCGAAGGTGATCAGTTCCGTCATCGGCGAGTAGCGCAGCGGGTCGCTCGCCTGCATCCAGTACATGGTCGCGCCCATGCCGGCCACGGCGGCGATGGTGAGCACCAGGGTCTGGCGCGGCCGTGCTGCAAACATGCAGAACACGATGATCACGACGGTCATGGTGAGCATGGCGGCGCGCAGCGGGCCCGAAATCGCGTACGCACACATTCCGCACACCAGGGAAAACACCGCCTGCGATACGGCCAGCTGGTCGGGCGCCAGCTTGATGCGCCCGCTCATGCGGATCAGGACGTAAAACGCGAGGGCGCCGCAGCCCCCGGCAACGATGAGCCGCTTGGCAGCGACCGGATCGGTCATGCCCTCATTAACCTGCAGCAGCAGCAGCGCGATGCAGGCCAGGTACAGGACGCAGGTGGCGGCCCAGTACTGCAGCGTGCGGCGCAGCTTCGGGTCGGTGCCGTACAACAGGACGATCAGGGGCCGCAGGAGTGTCACGCAGCCTCCTGCGCACAGGCGGCCGGCAGCGCGGCGAGGAGTTCCGCAATCCGCTCGGGCGGCACCGGGCGGCTGAACAGGTAGCCCTGCATCTCGTCGCAGTCGTTGGCGCGCAGGAAGTCGCGCTGCTGCTCGGTCTCGACGCCTTCGGCGATGACGCGCAGGTTCAGCTTGTGGCCCAGCGAAATCACCGCCATCGCGATGGCCTGGTCGTCCGGGCTGTCGGCCAGGTCGCTGACAAAACTCTTGTCGATCTTCAGGCGGCTGATCGGGAAGGACTTGAGCGCCGACAGGCTCGAGTAGCCGGTGCCGAAATCGTCGATCGACAGCGACACGCCCATGCTTTTCAGTTCGCGCATCTTGTCCACCGCACGCGCCAGGTCGCGCATGATCGAGCTTTCGGTCACTTCGACTTCCAGCGCCTCGGGCGGCAGGCCGGAGTCGCGCAGGGCGCCGGCGATGCGCTCGACCAGGCGCTTTTCCTCGAACTGGCGGGCCGACACGTTGACCGAGATGCTCAATGGCGGCAGGCCGGCGGCGCGCCAGGCCTGGCCCTGGGCACAGGCGGTGCGCAACACCCATTCGCCCAGCGGCACGATCAGGCCGCTTTCCTCGGCCAGGCCGATGAAGCGCAGCGGCGAGATCAATCCCTGCTCGGGGTGGTTCCAGCGGATCAGCGCCTCGACGCCGAACAGCCGGCCGCTGCGCAGGTCGACCTTCGGCTGGTACAGCAGCTGGAACTGGCCGGCGCCGTCCTCCAGCGCGGCGCGCATGCCCTCCAGCAGCACCAGCTTTTCTTCCACGCTGGCGTTCATCTCGCTGGCATAGAACTGGAAGCTGTCCTTGTTCTCCTTGGCGCGGTACATCGCGGCGTCGGCGTTCATCAAGAGGGTGTTGGCGTCTTCGCCGTCGCGCGGGTACAGCACCACTCCCATGCTGCAGGTGACCTGGACCTCCTGGCCCCCGACCTCGACCGGCTGGGTGATCGCCTGGCGCACCTTTTCCAGCAAGGGCGTGATCGTCACCGGGTCGCTGGATACGTCGGGCAGCAGGATCACGAATTCGTCGCCGCCGAAGCGCGCCAGGGTGTCGTTGCGGCGCAGGCAGCGGCCCATGCGCGCGCCCACCACCTTCAGCAGTTCGTCTCCCGCGTTGTGGCCGAGGCCGTCGTTGACCAGCTTGAAACTGTCGAGGTCGATGAAGGCCAGGCCGACCGCATGGCCATTGCGCTCGGCGTCCCGAATGGCCTGGCCGAGACGGTCGCGCAGCAGACTGCGGTTGGGCAGGCCGGTCAGGTCGTCATGGTGGGCGAGGTGGCGGATGCGCTGCTCGGCGAGCTTGCGTTCGGTGATGTCGCGCACGATCGCCACGACGCCGCCTTCGACCGGCACCACCTGGCGGTGCAGCCAGAGGTCCTCGACCGGCATCAGGTGCGCCAGCCATTCGGCCTCGCGCGCCACGCCGTCGGTGGCGACCGCCGCCAGATCATCGAAGATGCCGATGCCGAGGTGGGTCGGCAGCAGCGCCGACATGCGCTTGCCCTGCATGCGCGCCTTCGACAGGCCGGTGAGCTGTTCGGCGCGGGTATTGGTGGTCTCGATCACGAAGTCCATCACGCCGCCACCGGGCTGCAAGACGGTGCGCAGCACGAAGAAGGCATCCAGGCTGGCCTCGGAGGCGGCGGCGTAGGTTTGCTGCGCCAGCCGTTCGCGCCGGCGCGCCTTGGCCAACTGCCACGACCAGGCGCTGACCAGGCCGACGACCAGCAGCAGCAGGGCGGTGCCGGCGCTGGCGCCCAGCAGCCAGGCGCGGCGCTGGGCACGGAACGCGGCCATCTGCTCGGGTTCGGACAGGCCGACCACCGCCATGATCGGGAAGCCGGCCAGCGGACGCATGCTGGTGTAGCGCAGTTCGCGGTCGATGCCGTCCACACCCAGCACCACGCTGTCGGCGGAGGCGGGTGCGATGCGCTGGCCCCACGACACCGCTGCGCCGACGCGCACTGCGCGCATCACGCCGTCATTGCCGGCGACGCCGAGCAGGCCGCGGTCGCCCAGGCGCGAGTGCTGGTAGGCGCTGGTGAAGAAGGCGGGGTCCACCGCGACGCTGGCGACGCCGGCGAACAGGCGGTCCTTGCTGTCGATGCGTCGCGAGAACACCACATGCGGCTCGCGCCGGCCGACCGTCGTGCTGACGAACGGCGCATCGGTGGCGTTGGCCCTGTGCCAGGCGAACCAGGGCGCGCTCGAGACGTCGCGGCCAGGGCGCGTGTGCGCGTTGTTGGCCAAGACGCGGCCATCGGCGCCGACCACGGCCACCTGGAACACCAGTCCCGGCGGCAGCAGTCCCTTGGCTGCCATCGCGTCGAGAGCGGCGTTGGGGCCATTGGTCTCGACCGCATACTGGAGCACGCGCAGGGTCTGGTCGATGCTGCTCAGGCTGCGCGCCAGCTGGGCTTCGTAGGTGCCGGCCAGTTCACGGGTGGCGTCGCGGGCCGCCTCGTGCGCGCTGCGCTCTGCGGCCCCGATCATGTGGAAGGCGGCGGTCCACAGGGCCGCCACCAGCAGCAGCGCGAACAGCGGCAGCGAGATATGGGTTTCCAGCCCGCGCCCGAGCCAGCGCACCAGCGCCGTGCGGCGCGGGTGGTGTTGCCGCTGCACTTGCGGCTGCGGCTGTCGGGTGGCGGCGGGCGGGATGACGGTGTCCATGGATCAGCCCAGCACACCGCAGGCAAACACGGTGCCACGCAAGCCAGCCGGGAAAGATGTGCCAGGGAAGGAAAGGGGGGACGTCATGATGGTCAGGTTGCGGCTGGAACGGCTCGGAATGGCGATTGCCCGCAAGGGCTTGCAGTCAGACTTTACCGAACGCAACACTGAAAGTCGATATATTTACTTAATGCAACCTATCGCGCCGCCATGCCTTGTTGTGAACTGGCAACGGGCTCGGCCGTGCCGCCCCACAGGCGCCGGCCGTCCACGTCGAGCCAGGTCAGGTAGAGCCGCAAGTCGAACTCGAGCTGGTGGTAGTGCGGCTCCATCCAGCAGCACAGCTTGTAGAACGCCTTGTCGTGTTCTTTTTCCTTCAGGTGCGCCAGCTCGTGCACCACGATCATGCGCAGGAAGGACAGCGGGGCGTCGCGGAACACGCTCGCGATGCGGATCTCGCGCTTGGCCTTCAGGCGGCTGCCCTGCACGCGCGAGATCGCGGTGTGCAGTCCGAGCGCGTGTTGCACCACATGGATCTTGCTGTCGAAAGCGACCTTGGTCACAGGTTCGGCCTGGCGCAGGCAGTCGTCCTTCAAGTCCTGCACATAGGCGTAGAGGGCCTTGTCGGTGCGGATGCCATGGGCATCGGGGTAGCGCTTCAGGAGCACCTCGCCGAGCTGGCCGGCATCGATCAGCTGGCCAACCTGGGTGCGGAGGGCGTCGGGATAGGCGCTGAGGTAGGGGAGCTTGTGCATAGGGCCCGCAATGTAACACGGCTGCGGGCGTTCGGGTCTGGCGGACAGCACGGCGCCGGGGCGCCGTGGTGCGAATGCATCGTCAGGCTGGATCAACCTTCCTTTTCTCCCTGCCGGTTCCCGGCGTTCTTGGCCGCGGCGGCGGCGCGCTGGGCCGACTGGCGGCTCTCGCCGCCCTTGCGCCCGATGTCGGCCATGTGGGCGCGGTTGCGGCTGACGGCCTCGCCGCCTTTCTGGCCGGCGCGGCGTGCTTCCTCGGAATCGAATTCGTGTGCGGTGCCTTTCTGGTGCGCAGCCTGTCCTCCCTTGCTGGCGATTTCACGCTGCTGGTTCTGGTCCATTGCCGCGAAACCGCGCTTGGCCGGCGCCTGGCCGCTGCCGCTGCCGCTCTTCTGCGCGCTGCCCTTGCCGTTCTCTTTGCTTGTCGCCATGTCGCTCTCCTTGTGTACCCTGAGGGAAGTGGGAACCCGCGAGCGCGTATGGATGCGCTCGTGCCGTTTAGAGGGGAGGCTGAAGCGTTAGTTCCTTCACGCCGGGTCCGGCGCGCGCTAGCGCGGACGCGAGCGCCGTTCGCGCACCCGCCTGGTGGCGCCGTGCAGCAGGCCGCGCGGTTCGCAGCCGTCGATGGCGGGCGGGGCCGCGGCGAGGTCCGTTTCGAGCTCGGCGCGGCGGGTGCGCAGGCGCAGGCCGAGGGCCAGCTGGTCGACGCCGGCGCGCGCGAGCGCCGGGAACAACAGGTTTTCTTCGAACGCCACGTGGCGTTCCACTTCCTCGGCCAGCACCGCCACGCCGACGTCGAAATAATCGTCGTCCGGGAACATGGCGCCGAGCTGCTCGACGAGTTCGCGCGTGCTGTCGTGTTCCAGCGCGGCGTCGTCGAGCAGGCTGTCGTCGACCGCGCCGCGCAGCGCCGGGTAGAAGAGTTCGTCCTCGAGCAGGGCGTGCATGATCAGCGCCTCGCACAGCTCGTCGACCACGCGCTCGCGCTGCGCTTCTTCGTCGCGGTCGAGCATCGCGAAGGCATGGAACAGGGCGCGCACGTGCGCATGGTCGGCGCGCAGCAGGGCCAGGATGCCGCCGGGCTGCTCGGCCGCGGAAATTCGTGTAGACGGGACCATGTTCACCCTCGCAACGCACGCTTGAATCCACGTAGACGCGCTGCGAGGGGATAAGTTCACTCAATAGGTAAGGCGCTGTCACCTTTGGCTATGGATGAGGATTGAACTGCTGAGCTCCTTAACGGTCGAACACCCGTCTGCATCGACGGGAGCCGGCCGTGAAAGCACCCAGTTTCAAGAAATGGTTCGCACGACTGCCTGCGCTCAACCAGCCGCAGCGCCTGCAAACACTGGCCGCCCTGCATCCGGCCGCCGGTCTCGACCAGGTAATCGCGCTCATCGGGCAAATCGGCGCAGTGGCGCGCCGCTGCCCGCGTTGCACTAGCGCCCGCCATTACCGCCATGGCCAGGCCAATAAGCTGCAGCGCTACCGCTGCCGTGACTGCGGGCGCACCTTCAACGATCTGAGCGGCACACCGCTGGCGCGGCTGCGCCTGCGCGAGAAATGGCTCGATTATCTCAGTGCGCTGCGCGAATCGAAGCCGGTGCGCACCGCCGCCGTTGACACCGGCGTACACCGCAACACCGCCTTTCGCTGGCGCCACCGCTTCCTCGACCGGGTCAAGTACGACCAGCCGCAGAGCCTGCACGGCATTGTCGAGGCCGACGAAATGTTCATCCTGGAATCGCAAAAGGGCTCACGCAAGCTGGACCGGGCGCCGCGCAAACGGGGCGGCAGGGCAAGAAAACGCGGCATCTCGAACGAGCTCGACTGCATTCTGGTCGCACGCGACCGTAGCAGGCAGACGATCGGTGCACTGGTCGGCCGCGGCGCCCTCAAAATGGCGCAACTGGAGCGCCACCTATTGCCCAAGTTAGATAAGCAAGTGCTCCTGGTCAGCGATTCGAACGCCGCTTACCGGGCGTTCGCACGCAAGCATGGCATTGCTCACCAGGCGGTCAACCTGCGAGCGGGACGACGGGTGCGCCATAGTACTGCCGGTGCCATCCATGTCCAGTCCGTGAACGCCTACCACCAGCGCTTGCGCCAGTGGCTGGCGCGGTTTCATGGCGTGGCCTCGCGCTACCTGCCGAATTACCTGGGCTGGCATCGGGCACTTGATTGCGAACGAGTTACTACTGTCGAACAATTGCTGCGTATCGCAGTCGGAGTCATCAATACGTAATGGTGACAGCGCCATAGGTAATGCTTGCTGTCTGCGTCAATAAGTTGCGCTCAGGCGTCCGCCACCTTGAGCACAAGCTTGCCCAGGTTCCTGCCTTCGAACAGCATCAGGAGCGCCTCGGGGAAGCGCTCGAAACCCTCGACCACGTACTCGACGCTCTTGACGCTGCCCTCCTGCAGCCATCCGGCCAGGGTGGCCACCCCTTCCGCGTAGCGCGGCGCGTAGTCGAACACGACCATGCCTTCCATGCGCGCGCGGTTCACCAGCAGCGCCAGGTAGTTGGCCGGACCCTTCACCTGGCTGGTGGCGTTGTACTGCGAGATCGCGCCGCAGATGACGATGCGCGCCTTCATGTTGATGCGGGTGAGGACCGCGTCCAGGATGTCGCCGCCGACATTGTCGAAATAGACGTCGACGCCCTGCGGGCAGTGTTCCTTCAGGCCCGCGCTTACCTTCCCGGCCTTGTAGTCGATGCATGCATCGAAACCGAGCCGCTCGACCACGAAGCGGCACTTGTCCTCGCCGCCGGCGATGCCGACCACGCGGCAGCCCATCTTCTTCGCCACCTGGCCGACCGTCATGCCGACCGCGCCGGCCGCGCCCGAGACCACCACGGTCTCGCCCGCCCTGGGCTGGCCGACCTCGCGCAGGCCGAAGAAGGCGGTCATGCCCGGCATGCCGAGGGTGTTGAGCCAGGCGGTCGGCGCCGCCACCCGTGGGTCGATTTTCGTGAAGGCGGCGGTCTTGTCGTCGGCCTGGCCGGACCAGTAGCGCTGCACGCCGGTGCCGCCCGCCACATGGTCGCCGACCGCGAAGCGCGGCGAGCGCGACGCCACCACGACGCCCAGTCCACCGGCACGCATCACTTCGCCGATCGCCACCGGGCGGATATAGGATTTGCCCTCGTTCATCCAGCCGCGCATGGCCGGGTCGAGCGACAGGTACAGCACCTTGACCACGATGCCGCCATCCAGCGCCTCGGGCACGGCTTCTTCGTGGAACTGCCAGTCTTCGTTGCGGGGCAGGCCGAGCGGGCGGGCGGCAAGGCGGAATTGCTGGTTCGGGGGGAAGGCATTGGTCATGGGGGTCTCCGCTTGGTGATATGACAATCTTGGCACCGTGACTATACCGTCTCTTTCCCGGCCAGGTGCGCCGCATGCGACAATAGCGGGCTATCCCCCTCCCACGCATACCAACATCAAGCTATGGCTCTCAAGGCAACCATCTACAAGGCCGACCTGTCGATCGCCGACATGGACCGCAACTACTACGGCGACCACACCCTGACCATCGCGCGCCATCCGTCCGAGACCGACGAGCGCGTGATGATCCGGGTGCTGGCCTTCGCGCTGCACGCGGACCCGGCGCTCGCCTTCACCAAGGACCTGTTCGACGTCGACGAGCCGGCGCTGTGGCAGAAGGACCTGACCGGCGCGATCCAGACCTGGATCGAGGTCGGCCAGCCCGACGAGAAGCGCGTGCTGAAGGGCGCCGGCCGTTCGGACAAGGTGATCGTGTACAGCTACAGCGCCACCAGCGACATCTGGTTCAAGGGCATCGCCAACAAGATCGACCGCGCGCGCAACGTCTCGGTGGTAAACATCCCGAACGAGGCCAGCGTCCAGCTCGCGAAGATGGCAAAGCGGAACATGCAGCTGCAGTGCACGATCCAGGACGGGCAGGTGTGGCTGACCGACGGCGTCGATACGGTGCTGGTCGAGCGCGAATACCTGCGCGGCGGGCAGTAATCTATAATTCCCTTTTACTTCATTTCACCTTCTTCGCCATGAAACGCACGCTTTTCGCCTTTGCCTTCGCCGCCGGCAGCCTGTTGTCGCTCTCCGCGCATGCACAAATGACCGTGTCGGAAGCCTGGATCCGCGCCACCGTCGCGGCCCAGAAGGTGACCGGCGCCTTCATGCGCGTGCAGTCGGCCGCGCCGGCGCGCCTGGTCGGCGTGCAGAGCGAGGTGGCGGGCCGGGCCGAGCTGCACGAGATGGCGATGCAGGGCCAGACCATGCGCATGCGCCGCGTGGACGGTATCGAGTTGCCCGCAGGTAAGCCGGTGAACCTGGCCAGCGGCGGCTATCACATCATGCTGATGGACCTGAAGCGCCAGGTGAAGGAAGGGGAGCGCGTCGAGCTGACCCTGCTGGTAGAGGACGCGGCGGGCAAGCGCCAGGATGTGAAGGTGAATGTGCCGGTGAAGCCGCTGACGCACAGCGCGCATGCGGGGCATTGACTGTCTTGGCTCCGTAATTGGCCACGCTACCGTAGCGTGGGCGGGTCTCCCGCCCACGCGGTGATCGCTACCAGCTCCGATTTCGTGCTCGGTGATCTTGTCGACAACTATCACCGCGTGGGCGGCATAGCCGCCCACCCTACGAAAACCTGCTTATTTGGGCGCAGCCGCGATCCGGCGCGCATCGCCCGACCCCACGATCGACTTGCTGATGCGCGGATCGCCGTAGTAATTGACGTCGCCCGAGCCGGCGATGGTCATGCTCAGCTCATGGCGCGCCCATACGGTCGCTTCGCCCGACCCGGCCACGCTGATGCTGGCATTGTCCGACTGCACCCGGCCCATGTCGACCGTGCCCGAGCCGCCGATCGACACCGACAGCTTGCGCGCGTGGCCGGACCCGGCCTTGAAGTCGCCGCTGCCGCCCAGGGTGACGGCCAGCGAATCGCTGTCCAGGTTGCGCACGTTGATTTCACCCGAGCCGCCCAGGTCGATGTTCAGGCGCGGCGCGCGCAGCGACTCCGCATCCACCGAACCCGAACCGCCCAGCGCCAGGCGCTCGATCTGGCGCGCATTGACGACGATCTTCAGGTGCTTGGTGCGCAGGTTCAGGTTGCGTTTGGACGGGCGGATCTTCAGGGTGCCGTTCTCCACCACGGTCTCGATCAGCGGCAGCACGTTGTCGTCGGTCTCGATCGTCACGCCTTCGCTGTCGCCCATGCGCAGCTCGAGCTTGCCCGGCACTTCGAGGGCCAGGCCGGTGAAGTGCGCTACCTGGCGCGCCTGGCGCTTGATGCTGCCGTTGCCTTCGACCCGTTCGCCGCCGAAGGACCAGTTGGCCGCCAGCGACGGGGCGCTGGCGCAGCCCAGGGCGGCGGCGACGAGGGCGGACAGGGCGAGGCCGCGCAGGGCCGGACGGAAGCTCTTGTTCATGTTGTCTCCATAAAAATGCGTTGTCGATGGGCTCATCCTAGGCAAAGGCCGGGCCCGGGGCATCCCGGATGCGACGAACGGCACAGTCCCCCGTCCAGAATGCACGCTGGGGGGATGGACTGTCGCGCCTCGTGCGGCATGAATGCCTGGCCCGAACGCATCGATTGCCCTAGAATGGTGCGCTTTTTGCCCCATGAACCTGATTCTCTTACTGATGGCCTTCTGCGTCGGCATGGCCATGTCGATCCAGGCGGCCGTCAACACCCAGCTGGCTGCCTCGATCGGCGCCAATTCGGTGGTCGCCGCCCTGGTCTCGTTCGGCTGCGGCACCATCGTGCTGGCCGGGGTCGCGCTCTCGCGCGGCGGGCTGGGCCCGACCTTCGCGGCCCTGGCCGTCCAGCCGCCCTGGAAGTTCGCGGGCGGCTTCCTGGGCGCCGCGTTTGTCTTCGGCACCGTATTCCTGGCGCCGCGCATCGGCCTGCTGAGCCTGATCGTGCTGGTGATCGCCGGCCAGCTGCTGACCTCGATGGCGATCGACCATTTCGGCCTGATCAACATGGCGGCCAGGAAGGTGTCGAACGTCCGGATCGCCGGCGCCTGCGTGGTGGCGCTGGGCGTCGCCATTACCCTGTTCGGTGAGCGCATCGTTGCAAGTCTGTCACGCTAGCTAATTTTCTTTCAATTCTGCAATCTTTCGGCGAGGCATGGTTCTATAATGTTCGGCACTATTTATCACTTTCACGTGCCGGCCACATGGAACATCACCAGTCCTCGCAGATCCCTACCCTGTCGTACATCGAGAACGAAGACCACCCGGTATTCGGTACCCTGGTCGAGCAGATCCTGCACCTGCTGAATTCGCGGCTGGTGTTCTCGGACATCATCATTCACCAGAACAGCCCGCTCATGCTGCGCCAGCCGAAGGGCCTGGTGGCGGTGACCGATTCGCCGATCACCAAGGAAGAACTGGAAGAATTCTTCGACGTCATCGAGCCGAACTGGTCGGAACGGATCGCGCTGCGCGCCTTTGATCGCTCGATCGACCTGCACACGGCGCGCATCCGCGCCAACTGCTTCAGCTTCCAGGGCAAGAAGCGCCTGGGCTGCGTGATCCGCCGCTTCCCCAAGGAGCCGCTGGCGTTGTCCGAACTGGGCCTGTGGAAGGACGAGCAGGAATTCGCCCGCCTGAATAGCGGCCTGGTCTTGATCATCGGCGACACCTGCCAGGGCAAGTCGACCACGATCGCGTCGATGATCGACGAGATCAACAAGCAGCGCTCGGGCCACATCATCACCATCGAAGACCCGGTCGAAACCCTGATCCCGCAGCGCAAGTGCATCATCACCCAGCGCGAAGTGGGCGAGGACGCCGACGTGGCCAGCTACTACCTGGGCGCGCTGGACGCACTGCGCGAGCGCCCGGACGTGATCGTGATCGGCGAGATCCGCGACGCCGAAACCGCGCAGGAAGCCCTGGCCCTGGCCGAATCCGGCCCGCTGGTGCTGGCTACACTACATGCGCGCTCCACCGAGCTGGGCCTGCAGAAGATGCTGCGCCTGCTCGGGAATTCCGAAGCCCAGTCGCAGGCCCTGGCGCACGCCCTGCGCGGCGTGCTGTGCCAGGCGCTGCTGCCCTCGGTCGAGGGCAACCGCTACCACCTCGCCACCGAATGCCTGACGCCGAGCAGCGCCATCATGCGCATGCTGGAAGCCGGCGACGTCGGCGCCATCCGCGCCCACATGAATGCCGGGCGCGACCCGGGCTGCCACACCATGAACGCCTCGCTCGAAGGGCTGCTGGCGGCGCACAAGGTGCGGGTGGAGGATGCGCGCAATGCGACCACCGACCGGGTCGGGTTCGCGGACATGGTCTGAGTTTTCACAAGGGGCGGAAGCCGCGCAGCTTGCCGTCCGGGTCGACATCGAAGCCCCAGGTCTGAACGCGCCTGCCGTGGCGCGCCCGATAGGTGCGGCGGATACCGCCGTCCTTCGGGGTCTCGGCCAGCAGCACGAAGTCGCCCACCGGAGGCAGGGACAGCACGAAAGGCAGCAGGAAATCCTTGAACGCGGGGACGAAATCCTTGCGCGCCCCTTCGCTGAATGGGTCCTCGCTGACCCGGCCGGCTGCGGCCTCGGCGAGGGTCTTGCGCAGCACGGCCGTGAGTTCGGGGCGCTTGTCGTCGATCCCCTTTGGCATGGTCGCCGGTGGCGGCGGATAGAACAGTTCGGACACGCCCTGTGCCAGGTAGGGGTAGAGCTTCTTCCCGTTGGTCAGCACGACGAAGGTGGCGCGCTCCTTGGGAAAGTGCAGGATGTCCGACAGGGCCGGGCCGCCGGAATGCCCGACCGCCGTCCTGCCGTTGATGTCGCGCATCGTCCAGCCCAGGGCGAAGCCGTTTGCCTCGCCATTGCCCAGCCGGGACGGCGTCCACATG
Source organism: Telluria sp. PB2R4 (assembly GCF_059685695.1). Lineage (NCBI taxonomy): Bacteria > Pseudomonadati > Pseudomonadota > Betaproteobacteria > Burkholderiales > Oxalobacteraceae > Telluria > Telluria sp. PB2R4. The sequence goes on from NZ_JCASIC010000012.1 coordinate 83,746, forward strand.
GCGTCGAGGCTCTGCCGGCGCAGCAGGCTGCCCCCGTCGAGGGCGACCGCCACTTTCGCCAGGTCCTGCACCGATGCGAGCAGTCCGCCGGCGCTGTAGCTGAGCGGACTGAAATGGAAGCGGAACTCGCGGTGGCGGCCCGCGTTCCAGTCGTAGACGCTGGCACGCTTGGGCAGCACATCGACGCTGCGCATGTTTGGATCGCCGCTGCTGTACTCGAAATCGGCGCGCAAGCCGAGCGGGCCGGTGACCCAGTGTTTCAGGGCCTGGGGGTAGGGCATGCCGGCGGCGGCTTCGATCACCTTGGCCAGGACGATGTAGCCCGCGATGCCGTAGCTGGCCGACGCGCCCGGTGCGTGATCGAGCGGCAGGGCCGCCGCGGCGGCGACATACGCGTCGAGCGTGGTGTCCGGCCCGGCCTGGACCTTCTCGGGAATGCCGGCGGAATGGTCCGCCAGGTGGCGCACGGTGATGGCGCGCCATGCCGGCGGCGCATCCGGCAGGTACTTGAGGATGCTGTCGCCGAGCGACAGCCGGCCCGCCTCCTGCAGGCGCATCAGCAACAGGCCGGTGAAGGGCTTGGTGGACGAGGCCAGCTGGAAGGCGGTGTCCGGGCCGGCCCCTTGTCGCCATTCGAGGTTGGCGAGGCCATAGCCCTTGAGCTTGACGATCTTCCCGTCGCGGACGATCGCGACCGCGGCGCCCGGCACGTGGTTGAGCGCCATCTGCCTGTGCATGTAGTCGTCGACCTGGTCGGCGCGGGACGGCGCCGTGCTCGCAAAGAGGAGGGCGGCGATAAACAGATACATGCGGGTGTGCGTGCGCAGGGACATCATCATGGCGACCGGATAGATAGTCCCCGATCTTAGGGGCAAACCAGGCCCTGCGAAAGGCGCCGGCGCCGCTTCCCCCACGCAGGGGGGAAGCGGTCCGGCCGTCCCACAAGTCAGTCCAGCGGCACGCTGCGATAGCGGTTGACGTCCGGCGCCGCCACCGGCGGCGCCGCATTGCCCCAGCTGGCGCGCACGTAGGTCAGCACGGCGGCCACCTGGGCGTCATTCAGCTCGTGGCTGTAGGGCGGCATGCCGTACGGACGCGGGTTGCCGGCGGTCCCGGGCGGGAAGCCGCCGTTGAGCACGAGGCGGATCGCGTTCACGGCCGGGGTCAGGGTCACCGCCCGGTTGCCGGCCAGCGGCGGGTAAGCCGGGGCTTTGCCCTTGCCGTCGGCGCCGTGGCAGTCCACGCAATGGGTGCCGTACAGGCGCCGCCCTTCGGCCAGCAGCGGCTCGCCGGGGCGCTCGCCGCCGTCCGGTGCGGGGGCGTCCGTCGCCGGCAGCGACTTCAGGTAGGTCGCCATCGCACCCAGGTCGTTCGCCGTCAGGTGCTGCAGGCTGCGCGCCACCACTTCCGCCATTGGCCCGGTGGCCGAGCCGCGCGGCGAGATGCCGGTGCCGAGCAGCGCCACGATGTGTTCCTTGTCCCAGTCTTTCATGCCCGCTTCGCCGCTGGCGGTGAGCGAGGGCGCGTACCAGCCGATGGTCGGAATCAGGCCGCCGGACAGGGTGTCGCCGGTCGCTCCGAGTCGATTCCGGGTGCTGTGGCAGGCGCTGCAGTGACCCAGGCCTTCGACCAGGTAGGCGCCGCGGTTCCACTCGAGGCCGCGCGCCGGCTGCGGCGCGAACACGGACGGCTTGAAGTACAGCAGGCGCCAGCCCGCCAGCAGCGCCTGCTGGTTGTAGGGGAAGTCGAGCTGGTGCGGCTGGTTCGGCCGGCGCTGCGGCGCCAGGCTGCGGAAATAGGCGTACAAGGCGTCCGAATCCGTGCGCGAAACCCGGGTGTAATTCGTGTAGGGGAAGGCCGGGTACAGCAGGCGGCCGTCGCGCGACTTCCCGTTGTGCAGGGCGTTCCAGAAGTCGTCGGCGGACCACAGGCCGATGCCGCTTTCGCGGTCAGGCGTCAGGTTGGGGCCGTAGAGGCGGCCGAAGGGCGTGTCGAGGGCGCGTCCGCCCGCATACTCGGCGCCGCCGCGCACGGTGTGGCAGGCCACGCAGTCGCCGGCGCGCGCCAGGTAGGCGCCGCGCGCGATGTTGGCGGGCGTCGGGGCCCAGGCAGCCGGGGAAGTCGACGCGACGAATTCTTCGCGCGGCCAGGCGATGGCGACTGCGATTGTGGCAATCGCGGCAAGCGCGGCGATCAGCAGGGCGATTTTCTTCATGGCTGCTCAGGGGCGCTGCCGCAGGCGAGGGGCAGGGGACGCGCGATCGATGCGGCCGCTGCCGGACGAGGATCTGCGGGCACCGGCTGGGCCGCCAGCCAGCTGGACACGGCATTCACGTCGTCCAGCGACAAGCGGGTCGTGATCGCGGCCATGCAGTCGGGCGCATGGGCGCTGCGCGCGCGGTTGCGCCAGGCGCCGAACTGGGCGTTGACGTAGTCGCGCGGCAGGCCGAGCAGGCCGGGTATCGTGGGCTGCACGCCGGTCAGGCGCTGGCCGTGGCAAGCCACGCAGGCCGGGACCTTGCGCGCGCTGTCGCCGTTCATCGCCAGCTGGCGCCCGCGTTCCAGCAGCTGCGGCGCGACGGCCGGGTTCTCGAGGGCATGCGCCGCCGGCGGAAGGGCGGCGAAATGGCCGGCGATCTCGCGCAGGTAGGGGTCGGGCAGGTGCTGCACCAGGTAGGTCATCAGGGGGTACTGGCGCCGACCTTCGCGGAAGTTGAGCAGCTGGTTGTAAAGGTAGCCAACCGGCTTGCCCTGGAGGCGCGGGAAGTAGCTGTCGTTGACCGGATTGCCGCGCGCATCGACGCGCGCATGGCAGGAGGTGCAGGCGAGCAGGCGCTGGGCCAGGGTGTCCGGAACGGACTGCGGCGCGGCGTGTACCGTCGCGGCCCACAGCAGCACCGGGAGCAGGAACACAGCGAAGGGCTTGCGGCGATGACTCATGGACGAACCCGGTAGTAACCATGCCGGAATGATAACGCGGAGTGATCTGGTCGGGGGGGCAGATCACGCATGTCGCCGAAGCCGATCACTACCCTAGGAAGCCCGGCGCGGCGGGCCAGCCTCGTCCGCCGGCGGATTCGCGCGCCAGTAGCGGTACAGGCGCAGCGCCACGTGGGCGTCGTCGGCCGCGTACAGCACCTGCTTCTCGCTCAGCTGCGGCAGCGCCCAGTTGGTGGTGGTGATGCGGCGCGACTTCTGCAGACGCTGTCCGAAGAAGCGCGCCACCGCGGTCTTGGCGCCGAGCGTGTTGCGCTCGCCGCGGCGGCGCATGGCCGTCGCCAGGTCGAGCACGTTGCGCGCCTCGATGCCGAGCTTGCCGCGCAGGCGTTTCAGGTCGTCGCCCAGTCCGAACCCGACCTTCAGGATGCTGTCGGATTCGAGCACCGGCTTGAGCACTTCCAGCGCCGTCTGGGCGCTGGCTGCGCTGCCGATCTGGAACAGGTAGGCCAGGCCGTCGGTGGCCAGCTGCACCAGGTGCGGGCCGGTCGAGACCTCGCCCTTGGCGAAGGTCGGCTTGGATTCGGTGTCGAAACCGATGACGTCGGCCAGCGACAGCGCCGCCAGCGCGGCGGCGGCCTCCACGGGCGTGCGCACGATGCGCACCTCGGTCAGCCGGATCCCTTCATACGGAGGCAGATCGGCAGGCTCGTCCTGGTCGACGACGCTCGCTTGGACCATCAGTTGCGCGAGAACTTGGAGGCGAGGGCCTTCAGCTTTTCCTGGCGCTGGCGATCCGCCTCTTCGGCCGCGGCGGCGTCGCGCTCGGCCTTCTTGCGCTCGGCTTCTTTCTTGAAGCGCTGCTGCAGCAGTTCCTTGGCGTGCAGGCGATGGGTGTCGGTCACCTCGGCGCCCGCAGTGCCGTCGAGATCGTAACGAACCTTGGCTTTCTCCATGGCGCGCAGGTAGCGCATCGAGCCGGTGTGGATGCCGAGCGCGGCGCGCATGGTCTTGCGGTCGAGGCCGGGCATGCGCGCCAGCAGCTGCTTGTCGATGCCGATGGCCAGCGGCAGGCAATCGCGGAAGGCCGGGAACTCCTGCTGGAGCTGCTTGAGCAGGGCGCGTGCCGACTGGGCGGGCGCGGACTGGGTGGCAGCGGCGGGCGCCTGCGTGGCGGGAGCATCGGCTGCATCGCTTGCATGAGCGGCTGCGCTATCAGGTGCATTGTCGGCCGATTCGTCCGCCGCGCTGGCCTGTGCCGGCGCCAGGGCGGGCGTGTCCGGCGTGCCAGGCGTGGTGGAAGCGGTGGTGTCGACGGTCTCGGCAGCGGTAGTGGTATTCATTGACTTCATTGTAAGAACGGGAAAACGAAGGATAGCACGGCGCCCGTACGCCAGTGCGGGGCGTATTGTACTTGTTCCATTAATCTTGAGAAATTGATTGAAACTGGAGGCCGGGCCGGCAGGCGTGCGGGCGCGAAATCGTGTATGATCCGCCTCTTGCCTTGCGCACGGCTTGCGCCGCCGCAGACCCGCCGGGAGATTGGCGAAACAGCAGGTAGCATATTCAAGTCGGTGATATCCCATATGGGATATTTCAATTATCACCAATTCTTGCAATGCGGCATAATATCGCCTTCCTTCTGTTCTACCATGAACATGAGATGCAAGCCCGTTTGATCCGACGGGCTTTTTTTCGTTTCGACATGACCACCGTGATTTCAGACACCCTTCGTTTCTCCTTAGCCTGCCGCAAGGTCACCAGAATTGCTGGCCGCTCCGGGGAAACCGTGCTTGAAGCCCGCCTGTCCGCCCTCAGCTAGGGCTACTTCCGCGCCCCGAAACCCCACCGGACCCGCATGCGGGTCCCGTTGACATTGAATCGCAGGCTGCCGCAAGCCTCGACTGGAGAGAGTTTTACTATGAAAAACACCGCCAAGACACTGACACTGACCGCCAAGAAAGCGCCCGCCAAGGCTACGGCACAGCTGGCAGTGCCGAAAACCGCGACCTCCTACTTCCTCGAAACGGAAGCGGCGGCCAAGGTGACGGTGGTGAAGACCCGCTCGCGCCTGGCGTCGGCCAAGGCCGCGCTGGAAGCCGGCCAGTCCCCGGCCGAGATGGAAGTCGCCGCGAACGAAGCGCTGGCCGACCTGCCTGTCGAAGCGGCTGCCGCGCTCGTTGCCGATGCGGCTGACCCTGTCGGCGCGCCGGCCGAGGCCGCAGCGCCTGCCGCCGAGCCGGCCCCGTTCGAAGACTACACCGCCGCTGTGCCGAACGCCGCGGCGACTGTCGTCGTGCGCAAGCGTGGCTCGAAGCTGGCCGCACTGAAGAGCGCCGCCGCCGATGCGCCACAGGCCGAGGCGGCATCCGCCGCGCCGGCCGCCGAGACCGCCGAGGCCGTGCCTGCGGCCGCATCCATTGCCGAGGAAGACGCGGCGCCGAAGGTCGTGCGTACCCGCGCCCGCCGCACCGACGCCGCCGCGGCAGCCGCCGGCTCCCCGGCGCCGTCAGTGCCGGCCAGCGGCGTGGGCGCCGTCAGCGCGACCACCGACGCCGCCACGCTGGCCGCGATCGACACCTCGGGCTACCTGCTGCCGCAGGTGAAGGTCCCGGGCCGCCGCGGCCGCAAGCCGAGCGAATTCGTGCCGGAAAACGACGAGGTCGCGGCGCTGAACACCATCGAGCGCGCCGAAATGAAGGCGGCCTCCAAGCTGCGCGAGCGCAAGGCCAAGGGCCTCTCGACCATCCTGGCTGCCGATAACGGCTTCTCGGAAGCGGAACTGGAAAAGCGCCGCCAGCAGATCAAGAACCTGATCAACATGGGCAAGGAGCGCGGCTACCTGACCCACGCCCAGATCAACGACCAGCTGCCGGAAAACATCGTCGATCCGGAAGCGATCGAAGGCATCATCGCGACCTTCAACGACATGGGCATCGCCATCTACGAGCGCGCCCCGGAAGCCGAAATGATGCTGCTGTCGGACAACGTGCCGACCGCCACCAGCGACGACGAAGTGGAAGCGGCTGCCGCGACCGCGCTGTCGACCGTCGATTCCGATTTCGGCCGCACCACCGACCCGGTCCGCATGTACATGCGTGAAATGGGCGCGGTATCGCTGCTGACCCGCGAAGGCGAGATCGAGATCGCCAAGCGCATCGAAGACGGCCTGAAGGACATGGTGCAGGCGATCTCGGCATGCCCGACCACGATCTCGGAAATCATCGCGCTGTCGCACAAGATCGCCGCCGACGAGATGAAGATCGACGACGTGGTGGACGGCTTCGTCGACCACAACGACGCCGCGCCGGCCCCGGCCGCCGCCCCGGCGCGTTCCGCCGACGACGAGGACGAGGAAGAAGAGGAAGTCGAGGAAGAGGAAGAAGACGGCGCCGTCGGCGGCGGCGCGGCCGGCTACTCGACCGAGCAGCTGGTGCAGCTGCGCAAGAGCGCGCTCGAGAAGTTCGCCCTGATCGAAAAGCAGTTCGACCGCATGGGCCACGCCTTCAAGACGGTCGGCTACGGGTCTGACGAGTACGAAGCGGCGCAAGCCATCATCTCGAACGAGCTGCTGGGCATCCGCTTCACCGCCAAGATCGTGGAAAAGCTGTGCGATACCCTGCGCGGCCAGATGGACGAAGTGCGCTCCATCGAACGCGCCGTGCTGGACATCTGCGTCAACCGCTGCGGCATGCCGCGCGCCCACTTCATCAAGGTCTTCCCGGGCAACGAGACCGACCTGGCCTGGGGCGACCGCGAAGTCGACTGCGCCTATCCGTACAGCGCCGTCCTGAGCCGGAATCTGCCTGCTATTAAAGAGCTGCAGCAGCGCATGATCGACCTGCAGGCGCGCGTGGCGCTGCCGCTGGCCGACCTGCGCCGCATCAACAAGCAGATGGCGGCGGGCGAGAAGCGCGCACGCCAGGCCAAGCGCGAAATGACTGTGGCCAACCTGCGCCTGGTGATCTCGATCGCAAAGAAATACATCAACCGCGGCCTGCAATTCCTCGACCTGATCCAGGAAGGCAACATCGGCCTGCTGAAGGCGGTCGACAAGTTCGAATACCGTCGCGGTTATAAATTCTCGACCTACGCGACCTGGTGGATCCGCCAGGCGATCACGCGCTCGATCGCGGACATGGCCCGTACCATCCGCGTGCCGGTGCACATGATCGAGACCATCAACAAGATGAACCGCATCTCGCGCCAGATCATGCAGGAAACCGGCAGCGAGCCGGACCTGCCGACCCTGGCCGCCAAGATGGAAATGCCAGAGAACAAGGTTCGCGAGATCATGAAGATCGCGAAAGAGCCGATTTCGATGGAAACCCCGATGGGCGAGGACGGCGATTCGCAGCTGGGCGACTTCATCGAGGACAACACCACCCTGGCCCCGCTGGACGCGGCACTGCACGCGTCGATGCGCAACGTGATCAAGGAAGTGCTGGACTCGCTGACCCCGCGCGAAGCCAAGGTGCTGCGCATGCGCTACGGCGTCGAGATGTCGAACGACCACACGCTGGAAGAAGTGGGCAAGCAGTTCGACGTCACCCGCGAGCGTATCCGCCAGATCGAAGCCAAGGCGATGAGCAAGCTGCGCCAACCGTCGCGTTCGGACAAGCTCAAGACTTTCCTGCACAACCAGTAATTTTTACCGTCTGGTAAAAAATGCCGTCCAGTTCTTCGCTGGACGGCATTTTTTTGTGCTGAAACGCATGCACGCGGGTTATGTCGCTCCCCGCGAATTTCATTGGTTGTCAAAATTGCTCGGGCGTACTCTCTTTCGCGGATGGCAACACATCGGCGCTTGGAGAGGCGCCGGGGACCGCCACCAGCGCTCCTCCGGTGCGTTTCCCCCAATCTGCAAAAAAAGACAATATGAAAAAACTTTTGCTCGCAGCGGCGGCCGCCATGCTCGTCGCTTCCTATTCCCAAGCCGATGCCCAGACGGTGTCGCCCAAGCGCGAAATGCGCGGCGTGTGGATCAGTACCCACATCAGCCTCGACTGGCCGAACCGTACCCAGACCCCAGCCCAGCAGCAGGCGGCGTTGAGGTCGATCCTGGACCACAACAAGGCGACCGGCATGAACGCCGCCTTCCTGCAGGTGCGCAGCCAGGCCGACGCCATGTACCCGAGCAGCCTCGAGCCCTGGTCTTACTACCTGACCAACCAGCAGGGCCGGGCGCCCAGCCCGGCCTGGGACCCGCTGCAGTTCGCCATCGACGAGACGCGCAAGCGCGGCATGGAATTCCATGCCTGGATCAACCCCTACCGCGCCGTGGCCACCGCCGCCAACCAGACCAACCCGGCCATGTATGCGCCCGAGCACGTGGCGAATGCGCATCCGGAGTGGCTGCTGCAGGTCGGCACCGTCAAGATCCTGAACCCGGGCCTGCCGGCGGTGCGCGACCACGTCGTGAACGTCATCATGGACATCGTGACGCGCTACGACGTCGACGGCATCCACTTCGACGACTACTTCTACCCGAACGGTACGACCGGCGACGACGCCGCCTACAACGCCGACCCGCGCGGCTTCCCGAACACGACGGCGGGCCGCGCCGACTGGCGCCGCGACAACATCGACCTGCTGATCGCGCGCGTCAACGACAGCATCCGCGCGGTCAAGCCCTGGGTGAAGTTCGGCATTTCGCCGTCCGGCATCTACCGCAGCAGCAGCGATCCGGCGGTCGGCTCGCCGACCTCGAGCGGCGCCCTGCAGCATTACAGCGCGATGTTCGCCGACTCCCGCAAGTGGATCCGCGAGGGCTGGGTCGATTACCTGACGCCGCAGGTCTACTGGTACATCGGGCAGACCGGCTCGGACTACAAGCTCTTGGTGCCGTGGTGGAACGACAATGCCTATGAACGCCACATGTACATCGGCCTGGCGGACTACAAGATGCGCGACACGGCCGGCTGGAGCAACCCGAACGAGATCAACAACCAGATCGCGCTGAATCGTTCGCAGGCCAACATCTCGGGCCAGATCCACTTCCGCCACCAGTTCCTGCAGAACGATCCGCTGGGCTACCGTACTTCGCTGAAGAACAGCACCTACGCGCGTCCGGCGCTGCTGCCGGTGATGGCGTGGAAGGGCGTGCAGACACCTGGCGCGCCGGCAGGACTGGCGGCCAGCGCCGGCGACGACAACGCCGTGGTACTTGGCTGGGCCGCGGCGCCCGATACCGCCGACGAATTCGAGAAGACCCGCAAGTACGCCATCTACCGCTCGGCACAGCGCGAAATGGACCTGGACGACCCGGCCAACCTGCGCGGCGTGACCGATACCGCCACCAATGCGTTCGTGGACGCCGGCGTCGCGCCGGGCCAGTATTACTACTACACCGTGACGGCGCTGAACCGCCTGAGCGTGGAGAGCGCGCGCGCGAACACCGTCAGCAACGACTTCGAGGCGCCGACGGTGCGCACCCGCGCGGTCTCGGTGACGCTGGCCAATGGCAGCGCGGCGATCGCCGCGAGCGAGCTCGATGGCGGCACGCTTGATAACTGGGGCGTGGAATCGCTGAGCGCCTCGCGCACCAGTTTCTCGTGCCTTGACGTGGGTGCGCAGAAGGTCGTGCTCACTGCGGTCGACAAGGGCGGCAACAGCGCCAGCGGCGAAGCATTGGTGCAGGTGCTGGGCCATGTGCCGCAGCCCTCGGTCAGCATCACCCCTGGCGCGGGCGAGCCGACCGGGCTGCCGGCCAACACCATCGCGCTGGGCTACGGGCCGCAGAGCGTCACGCTTGCCGCAAGCGACGCCGCAGGCGCGTCGACCTTTACCTGGAGCCCGACGGGTGGACTGTCCACGGCGCTTGGTGCGACCACCACCTTCACGCCGCTCGCTGCCGGCAGCTTCAGTTTCACGGCGCAGGCGGCCAGTCCGGAGAGCTGCTTTGCGCAGGCCAGCGCCACGGTGAACGTGATCGACGCGCGCTGCGGCGAGGGCAAGGTGATGGTATGTAACGGGACGGGCAGCGCCGCCAATCCGTCGGCGCAGGTGTGCGTGTCGCCGAATGCGGTGCCGGCGTTCCTGAGGAAGGGGAGTGTGCTGGGCGCCTGTGCCGGATAATGTGTAGGGTGGGCGGGTTTCCCGCCCACGCGGTGATAGTTGGCGCAGGAATAGCCGCACGGGCAGCATTGCCGTGGTTTGAACGCGTGGGGTAATCCGGGCCATTGGCCCGGATTACGAGCCGCCCACGCTACGAGATGCGTCGGGGCTCAGCCGGTATTGCGCAAGCCCGCCGCCACCCCGTTGATCGACAGGTGAATCCCCCGGTGCACCCGCGGATCCGCATTGTCCCCCAGCTTGCGGCGGCGGTGGATCAGCTCCACCTGCAGGTGGTTCAGCGGGTCGAGGTAGGCGAAGCGGTTCTGGATCGAGCGGGCCAGCAGCGGATTGCCCGCCAGGCGCTCGCTCACGCCGGTCACCGCCTCCAGGCAGCGCAGCGATTCCCCGTGCTCGGCCGTGATGCGGCGGAAGATCCGCTCGCGCAGCGCCACGTCCGCCACCAGCTCGGCATAGCGCGAGGCGATCGCCAGGTCGGTCTTGGCGAGCACCATGTCCATGTTCGACAACAGCGTCGCGAAGAAGGGCCAGGCGCCGTACATCTCGCGCAGCAGCGCCAGGCGTTCCTCGCGATCGCCATCGTCCAGCCAGCCGCTGACGGCGGCGCCGAAGCCGTACCAGCCCGGCAGCAGCAGGCGGCACTGGCCCCAGGAGAAGCCCCAGGGAATCGCGCGCAGGTCTTCGATGCGGCGGGTCGACTTGCGCGAGGCCGGACGCGAACCGAGGTTCAGTTCGGCGATCTCGGCGATCGGCGTGGCGCTGAAGAAGTAGTCGGTGAAGCCCGGGGTTTCGTACACCAGGTTGCGGTAGGCGCGGTAGGCGCGCTCGGACAGTTCGGCCATCACGCCTTCATAGCGCGCCAGCTTGCCGTTGCTGATGTCGTCCGCCGGGCGCGGGCTCAGGCTGGCTTCCAGCGTGGCCGCCACCAGCAGCTCCAGGTTGCGCCGGCCGATTTCCGGGTTCGAGAACTTCGAGGCGATGATCTCGCCCTGTTCGGTCAGGCGGATCTGGCCGTTGACGGTGCCCGGCGGCTGGGCGCGGATCGCGTCGTAGCTGGGGCCGCCCCCGCGTCCGACCGTGCCGCCGCGGCCGTGGAACAGGCGCAGCTTGACGCCCTTGGCGGCGAAGACGTCGACCAGCTTCAGCTCGGCCTGGTACAGCTCCCAGTTCGATGTCAGGAAACCGCCGTCCTTGTTCGAGTCGGAATAGCCGAGCATGACTTCCTGCAGCCGGCCCTGCTTCTCGATGACGCCGGCCACCAGCGGGATCGACATCCACTCGTCCATGATGCCGCTGGCGCGCTGCAGGTCGGGGATGGTTTCGAACAGCGGAATCACCATCACGTCGCACGAAGTTCCCGCGCCTTCCGCGCCGACCCGCATCAGCCCCGTTTCCTTCTGCAGCAGCAGCACTTCCAGCAGGTCGGATACCGTCTCGGTGTGCGAGATGATGTAATTGCGGATCGCGCGGCTGCCGTAGCGCTGGCGGATGTCGCGCGCGGCGCGCAGGATCGCCAGCTCGGAATTGGTCTCGTCGGAATAATCGACGTAGGGCGAGTACAGCGGGCGCGGCTGCGCCAGCTCCCCCAAGAGCAGTTCGACCTTGGCCGCTTCGTCCATCGCGGCGTAGTCGGCGTGCGCCCCGGCGCGCGCGAACAGCTCGCCCAGCACGCGCTCGTGCACGTCCGAGCTCTGGCGCATGTCGAGCGAGGCCAGGTGGAAGCCGAAGATGCGCGCGGCGCGCTTGAGGCCGGCCAGGCGCGGTTCGATCAGCATGGCGCCGTGGTTGGCGCGCAGCGAATCGGCCAGCACTTCGAGGTCGGCCGCGAACAGGCCGGCGTCGAGGTAGGGCGGGGCTTCGCCGACTTCCTTGCGCAGGATGTGATCGACGCCCAGTTCGCGCGCGGTGGCCGCCAGGCGCGCGTAGATGCCGATCAGGGCGCGGCGGTAGGGCTCGTCGCTGCGGTGCGGCGAGGTGTCGACCGAGGCGTCGGCCAGCGCCTGCATCTCGGGCGTCACCGACACCATCAGGGTCGAGGTGGACAGCTCGGCGCCGAGCGCGTGTACTTCTTCCAGGTAGAAGTCGAGGATGGTGGTCGACTGGCGCACCAGCGCGTGGCGCATGGTGTCGGCGTTGACGTTCGGATTGCCGTCGCGGTCGCCGCCGATCCAGCTGCCCATCTGCAGGTACTGGGAATCGACCCGGGACTCGCCCGCGGTGGCATCGGTCCCATAGTATTCCGCGATCTCGGCCTCGATGTCGTCGTACAGGCCCGGCACTTCACGCAGGAAGGTGATGCGGTAGTAGGACAGGGCGTTGTCGATCTCGTCGGCCACGGTCAGCTTGGAGTAGCGCAGCATGCGGGTCTGCCACAGCGTGGCGACGCGCGCCTGCAGCAGCTGGGTGTTGCGCTTGAGCTCCTTCGGCGTCAGGCCGCGGTCGCGTTCGGCCAGCAGGCGCGCGATGTCGTGCTCGGCGTCGAGGATGCTCTTGCGCTGGACCTCGGTCGGGTGGGCGGTCAGCACCGGCGCGATCAGGGCGTCGCGGAAGAAATCGTCGACCAGCGCGCGCGGCACGCCGGCGTCACGCAGCTTGCCGAGCGCATGGCCGACGCTGCCCTGGCGCGGGGCGGCGCCGCGCATCAGGTGGGCGCGGCGGCGGCGGATGTGGTGCTGGTCCTCGGCGATGTTGGCCAGGTGCGAGAAATACGAGAAGGCGCGCACCACCGAGATGGTCTGGTCGCGCGTCAGCCGGTGCAGCAGGGTGGTGAGCTCTTCGCCGGCCACCGGGTCGGCGTCGCGGCGGAAGCGCACGGCGGTCTGGCGGACGGTCTCGACGACCTCGAACACGGCTTCGCCTTCTTGTTCGCGCAGCACGTCGCCGAGCAGGCGGCCGAGCAGGCGGATGTCTTCTTTCAATGGCGCGTCCTTGTCTGGGGCGGGCTGAACAAGGGAGGGCTGAACTACAGGCTTGTCTGATGCAGCTTGATTTTCCATATCGACCACAAATGAATTGTTAGTGCATGGCGGTTGGCCATCGTCTGCAAGAGGCCCCATGCTAAAATTTGTGATCTTAAGCAAGGGCCGGAAACCGGCATCGTCCTGGTGGGCCCGATGACAGTGAAAGAATCCGTGTTGAATGTACCTGAATCGGCGCAGGAAGCGCCCGCGAAGCTGACGCCTGCAAAGCTCATTATCGCATCCCGCGAAAGTCGCCTCGCCATGTGGCAGGCGGAACATGTGCGCGCCCGTCTCGCTGCATTATATCCGCAGTGCAGCGTCGAAATTCTTGGAATGACCACGCGTGGCGACCAGATCCTCGACCGTACCCTGTCGAAGGTCGGCGGCAAGGGCCTGTTCGTCAAGGAGCTCGAGGTGGCGATGGCCGAAGGCCGCGCCGACCTGGCGGTGCACTCGCTCAAGGACGTGCCGATGGAGCTGCCCGAAGGCTTCGAGCTGGCGGCCGTGCTCGAGCGCGAGGACCCGCGCGACGCCTTTGTCTCGAACGACCATGCCAGCCTTGACGCATTGCCGCCGGGCGCGGTCGTCGGCACCAGCAGCCTGCGCCGCCAGGCCCTGATCGCGGCGCGCTACCCGCACCTGGTGATCAAGCCGCTGCGCGGCAACCTCGATACCCGCCTGGGCAAGCTGGACCGCGGCGAGTATGCCGCCATCATCCTGGCCGCGGCCGGCCTCAAGCGATTGGGCCTGCCCGAGCGCATCCGCGCCTTGCTCGAACCGGAAGACAGCCTGCCCGCAGCCGGGCAGGGCGCGATGGCGATCGAGATCCTGGGCGCCCCCCGCAGCGACGGCGTCGATCTGCGCGCGCTCCTGGGCCCGCTGAACCACGACGCCACCGCGCGCGCCGTGGCGGCCGAGCGCAAGGTCTCGAAGATCTTCGGCGGCAGCTGCCAGATCCCGCTGGCGGCCTTCGCCACGGTGGACGGGTCCACCATGCGCCTGCGCGCGATGGTCGCTACCCCCGACGGCCTGCGCAAGGCGCAGGCCGAGGTGGCGGGCTCGTGGGAGCATCCGGAGTTCCTCGGCGAGCAGGTGGCTATCCTGCTGGAAGACCAGGACGCTCACGCGATCCTGGAGGCGTGCAAGCAGGAAGCCGCCGCTGCCGACGCTTCCGCCGTTCCAGGCCAGGATGCCTGAGCGGGCAGTCGTCATCACCCGGCCGCGCGCCCAGGCCGACGCGCTGGCGCAGGCCGTGCGTGCGCAGGGGCGGCGCGCGGTGGTGCTGCCGCTGCTCGAGATCGCGCCGCTCGACGATTGCTCGCTACTACGCGCCGCGCTGGCCGACTTGCCGTCGTATGCCCTGGTGGCCTTCGTGTCGCCGAACGCGGTCGATGCCGCGTTCGCCCACCTGGACGGCTGGCCGGCCGGGGTGCCTGCCGCCGTGGTCGGGGAGGGCAGCCGGGCCGCGCTGGCCCGCCATGGCCTCACCGCCGGGAACGCCACTATCCATTGCCCGCCCGATGCGGCCAATAGCGACTCGGAACACCTGCTGGCCAGCCTCGACCTCGGCGCCTTCGCCGGACGGCGAGTCCTGATCGTGCGCGGCGAAAGCGGGCGCGAACTGATGGCCGATACGCTGCGCGCGGCCGGGGCGCTGGTCGACACGGTGGCGGCCTACCGCCGCAGCGTGCCGGCCTTGAGCGCGCCACTGGCTGCCGAGCTGTCCGCCTTGCTGGCAGGACCAAACGACTGGATAATCACGAGTTCGGAAGCGCTGCGCGGGCTTGCGGATCTGGTGCGGAAGCTCGATCCGGATGCCGGGATGGATCGCCTGCGCCAGCAACACCTGGTCGTCCCTCATGCGCGCATTGCCGAGACGGCGCGCGCGTTGGGATGCAACAGTATTACCCTGGCCGGTTCTGGCGACGCACGCCTACTTGCCGCGTTACAATCATAAGAATGAACGAACAGCCCAATCATCCAGACCAGATCCCGTCGTCCAGCGTGGCCGTGCAAAAGGCGCCGCTGCGGCCATCGAACGGCCTGTTCCAGGCGCTGCAGCGCCCGCTGCCGGTGGCAGTTGCCGTCCTCGCCCTACTGCTGGCGGTGCAGACCTGGACCTCGCATAGCCGCATCAATACGCTGCGTCGCGACATGGCGCAAAGCCTGCAGAAGGGCAATGCCGTCAATGCCGAGACCGCAGCGCTGGCGCGCGAAGTGTCGGACACGGCCAAGGAGCTGCAGATCAAGGTCGGCGTGCTGGAAAGCCGCCAGTCCGAGGCCCAGACCCAGCAGCTGGCCCTGGAACAGCTCTACCAGGACTTGTCGAAGAACCGCGACGAATGGGCGCTGAGCGAGGTCGAGCAGGTGCTCAGCACCGCCAGCCAGCAGCTGCAGCTGGCCGGCAACGTGCAGGGCGCCCTGATCGCGCTGCAGAATGCCGACCGTTCGCTGGGCCGCTCGGACAAGCCGCAGTTCCTGAACATCCGCCGCGCCATCGGCGCCGACATCGAGCGCCTGAAGGCCATGCCGGCGGTCGACCTGGCCGGCGTCGCACTGCGCCTGGACAACGTCATCGCCCAGGTGGATGCGCTGCCGATGTTGTCCGACGAAAAACCGCTGCTGCCGGCCGCGCCGGTGCGCAGCACCCGGAAGGCGGGCGGCGCTGCACCGCCGCCCGAAAACCTGAGCCTCGGCCAGCGCATGATCCAGACCTGGCGCAACTGGAGCCAGGAGATGTGGGACGACGTGCGCCAGCTGGTGCGGGTGCGCAGTGTGGAGACGCCGGAAGCGCTGATGCTGTCGCCGACCGAATCCTTCTTCGTGCGCGAAAACCTCAAGCTGCGCCTGCTGAACGCGCGCCTGGCGCTGCTGTCGCGTAACGAAACCGCCTTCCGCGACGACATCAACAGTGCGCAGGACATCCTGCTCAAGTATTTCGACACGCGCGCCCGCGCCACCCAGTCGGCGCAAGGCGGGCTGCGCCAGGTACAGGCCAACGACCTGACGATCGAAATGCCGACGCTGTCCGAGAGCCTGAACGCGGTGCGCAACTTCAAGGCGAAGCAATAAGATGCGGCTCCTCCTCTGGTTAGTCGCCCTGATGGCCGCAGCCATCGGCATCGCCGTGACGGCGCGCTTCAATCCGGGCAACGTGGTGCTGTTCTACCCGCCGCACCGGCTCGACATGTCGCTCAACCTGTTCGTGGTGTTGCTGGTGCTGTTGTTCGCGCTGGTCTACGTGCTGGTGCGGACACTGAAATCGACCCTCAGGATGCCCCAGCGCGTGGCCGCCTACCGCCAGCGCAAGCGCGAGCGCGAAGGCAACAAGGGCTTGCGCGACGCGCTCAAGGCCCTGTTCGAAGGCCGCTTCGGCCATGCCGAAAAGGCCGCCATGCGCGCCGCCGAGCTGCCCGAGAACGCCGGCCTGGCCGCGCTGATCGGCGCCCGGGCCGCGCACCGCATGCGCGAGCCGAGCCGGCGCGACGCCTGGCTGGCCGGCATTGCGCACGACAATTCGCTGAAGACCGCGCGCCTGATGACGGTGACCGAGCTGCTGGTCGACGACCACCAGCCGGAAGCCGCGCTCGAGGCTGTCGCCGAGCTCAACGCCAGCGGCCAGCGCCACATCCACGCGCTGCAATGGTCGATGAAGGCGCACCAGCAGGCGCGCAACTGGCCGGAGGTGCTGCGCCTGGTGCGCATCCTGGACAAGCGCAAGGCCCTGCATCCGGCCCTGTCGACGCGCCTGCGCGAGCTGTCCTACGAGGCGCTGCTGGGCGAGGAGGGCCACGACGCCGAATCGATCCGCCGCGTCTGGTCCGGCGTCCCGGCGGCCGATCGCCAGGTGCCCTATATCGCGGCGCACGCCGCCAGCGCCTTCAATGCGCGCGGCCTGCACGACGAGGCGCGCGCCATCGCCGAGGAAGCGCTCAAGGCGAACTGGGACGAGCGCGTGGTGCGCGCCTACCGCGAGGCGGCCGGTCCCGCCGGTTCCGCTTCGCTGCTGGCCCAGATCGAGCATTGCGAAGCCTGGCTCAAGGAACGTCCGCTGGACGCCGAGCTGGCGCTGACCCTGGGCTCGCTGTGCCTCAAGCAAAAGCTGTGGGGAAAGGCCCAGCGCTACCTGGAGCAGGCACTGTCGGACGCCACCGAGGCGCCGATGGTGCGCGAGGCGCACCTGAAGCTGGCCCAGATGCACGAGGCGCTAGGGCAGGAGCAGGAAGCGGCGAATCATTATCGTCAGTGCGCGCTGGCCAGCATTCTGTGAACTGGCGATGTTTTCGTAGGGTGGGCGGCTCGACCTGAGACGGTGCCATACCGCGCTGCCGATGCCGCCCACGCGGTGATCGTTGGCGGCTCCGATCGTGCGCACGATGATCATGCGGCTAACTATCACCGCGTGGGCGGCACGAAGGTGACGAATTCGCACCTTCCCGGTGAAGCCGCCCCCCCTACGGCCGCGTGGTTCTTACGCGCCATGCGCTTGCCGGTTTCGCTATAATGACGCACTTTATTGAAACTTCAGCAACCAAGGAATTCCATGAGCCTGAATAACGTCCCAGCCGGCAAAGACGTGCCGAACGACTTCAACGTCATCATCGAAATCCCGATGAACGCCGACCCGGTCAAGTACGAGGTCGACAAGGACAGCGGCGCGATCTTCGTCGACCGTTTCATGGGTACCGCCATGCACTATCCGTGCAACTACGGCTACGTGCCGCAGACCATCGCCGATGACGGCGATCCGTGCGACGTGCTGGTCATCACCCCGTTCCCGCTGCCGCCGGGCGTGGTGGTGCGCTGCCGCGCGCTGGGCGTGCTGAAGATGACCGACGATGGCGGCGGCGATGCCAAGGTCATCGCCGTGCCGGTCGAGAAGGTCCTGCCGATGTACAAGAAAATCCAGTCGCTGGAAGACGTGGAAGAGCTGCGCCTGCAGCAGATCCAGCACTTCTTCGAGCACTACAAGGACCTCGAGCCGGGCAAGTGGGTCAAGATCGAAGGCTGGGCCGACAAGGCTGCCGCCCAGGCCGAGATCACCAGCGGCGTCGAAGCGTTCAAGCGCAAGGGCCAGGAATAAGCTGCACGGCTTGCCTTGCAGGTGAAAAAAACCGGCGTCCCTCATGGGGACGCCGGTTTTTTTATCGGCTGCCGGTCTTCACCAGCCGCGCATTACCATCCGATATCGCGCAATAAGGGGAAGGTGAGGTCGCGCGGCGGCTTCACCTTGTGTTGCAGGTCGGCGTTGATGGACGGCTCCATCAGCTGGTTCGGCTTGGCCTCGGTGGTGTAGTGCGACACCGAGGACCCCGGCGAATGGATGCTGGGCGTGTACATCAGGATGCGCCGTTGCCGGTCGGTGCCCGCCAGCTGGGTGGTGTCGAGGCCGAAGCTGGCGATGACGCCCGACCGGGTGCGCGAGCGCTGCTGCAGCGCGGCCTTGATGGCGACGCCGTCCGACTGCGTGATGCGCAGCGCCGGAATCCTGATGCCCGGATCGCTGCCGCTCAGGCCGACGACGTCGCCGGCCACGTTGTCCACCACCAGCATGCCGATGGCGCCGGCTGCCTGTACATTGCGCGCCTTGGTGACGAAATCGCAGCTGCCGCGGTCTACCAGCGCGATGTTGTTGCGCACCGCCAGTGCGTTGTCGACGGTAAGCGAGGTGCAGGCCAGCCCGGTGCCGTTCGGCTGGTCGACGACCGGCATCAACTGGCCGCTCACGGGCGCCTTGCCGATTGGCGGACCGAAGCTGGCGTCGCCGACATAATAGTTGCCCCTGGCGGCGCCGGCATTGGCCCCGTCGATGTTCAAATTGCTGCGTGGACCCAGTACCTTCGGTACTGCGGCGGTCACGTTCGGGCCGTTCCAGGACAGGCCGCGCCAGGTGGTGGCCGAGATGCGGCGCTGGTCGTCGGTCATGGCTACCCAGGGCAGATTGGTGCGGTTGTTCACCAGGAAGTGGTCCCAGATCGAGGGTACACCGAAGAATTGCTCGCCGGTTTCGTCGTCGGTGAAGGTCTGGAAGCCGAGGCCGTGCGCCATTTCGTGCAGCAGCACCGTGACCAGGTCGATCTGACCGTTGGCGCGCCTGTCCAGGCCCAGGTAGAAGGGCGAGCCGGGCAGGCAGTCGGGGAACAGGCCGAGGCGCGAATTGAAGACCGCGATGATGTGCGGATCTTCCGGCGCCGTGAGGTCGGCGCCGGCCAGTTTGCTTGCCAGCGCCGCCGGGTACCAGGTGTTGGCGCGCGGGGCGTTCTCGAAATCGGTCCAGATCTCGTAGGCGCCGGCAGCGCCCAGCACCGCGCCGCTGGCGGTGCAGGACAGCGGCACGAAGGAGGCGCCGATGCGGATCGTCACGCTGCTGTCGAGCGTGGCGCCCCAGATATTGGCGGCGCGCTGGAATGCAATCAGGCGCTGCTCGCCCAGCGTGGCGCCGGTGTTGCCGCCCACCGGCGCCGCCGGCGTCGGGTCGTTGAAGCCTTCGCCGGGTGCGTTCTGGTTGACGATGACGATGTTGGCGGCGGCCTGGGCGCCGCCGGCGCCGCCCAATGCGGCAGCCAGCGCGCATGCCAGGGTGGCGGCGGTGCGGCGAAGCGAGCCGGTGAGCTTGGCGGTGAGCTTAGCGCTTATCATGCGGATGCTCCTCTGGCTTGGTGGAAGCGGGATGGGTGTGGCCTGGTTGCGGCGCGCCGTGGACCGCGCGTTCGGCCGCATGTTCGCCGTGGACACATTGCTCCGCAAGCTTGCCCTCGGCATCGCGGGTCACGACCGAATACACCATCTGGCGCTCGCCGAGCTGGACCGAACGGCGGCCGCCGGGGCCGATGATGATCCTGGGCGCGGGAGCGGCCTCGCGTGCCGCCGAGGCGTTGGTGCGCGGATGGAGGGCGCGCGCCTCGGCCGAGGTGGGCGCGCGCAGTTGGCCGGTCTCGGCATCGCGCACGACCACCATTCCCTGCTGGGAGGGGGAGGGGGAGGGAGCGGATTCGCGCTGGGCTTCCTGGGCGGCGGCGGTGGGTGACGCCAGCGCGGCCAGCGCCGCCACCGGGAGGAAGAACATCAATTTATTGCTGAACATGGCAATCTCCAGAAGGTCAAAGGGCGGGCCTGCCGGCACGGTTGCGCAGGCGCCGGGCGCGCGCACCGACCGCACCGAGGCCGGCCAGCAGCATCAGGTAGGTCGCCGGTTCCGGCACCGCAGTGACCACTTTGACGGTGTCGAGCCCGACGTAGTCGAGCATGGCGGCATTGCCCAGGTAGCGGAAAGCGAAGCGTCCTTCTCCTTGGACATCGAGACTCGTCGTCCATTGCGCCCACTGCGCGGGAAAAGTGCCATCGCCGCCGATGGTCAGCAGCAGGGTGTCGAAGCCGTCGGCGCTGGTGTTGCTGCCGTAGCTGAAGCGCACTTCGAGCTGGTCGAAGAAACCGGGGTCGGGGGCGCGGTTGGTGTAGAAGGACAGGCTGGTGAGTCCGTTCAGTGCAAGGGTGGGGGTGATCAGCCAGTTGTCCACCATGCCCATCCCGCCGGTGGCGCTGAGGTAGTTGACGCCGGCATACGAATTGGCTGCGCCCGACTGCGCCGGGAAGATGCCGGTATTGCCCTGGAACCAGCCGCCTCCGGGCGCCGAGCTGCGATTGACCTGCGCCCAGTCGGACAGGCCGGCCACGCTGTCGAAGCCTTCGTCGAGCACGACGACACCGGCCGCGTGGCTGGAGAGTGGCGCCCACGTGGCCGCTGCGACCAGGGCCGCGCCGGCAAGTGAGTTGAGTCGTTTCATTTTGCCCTCCAAGGTTGAGCCATAAGTGAATGGTGGACCGCTCGCGCTGGCTGACGACGAGGCCATATTGCTTTTATGGTATGAGCAAGGAGATAACGAACATTGATGTTCATTCAACGCGGGCGAGCCAGGGACGGGCCCGGCTCAATGGCGGGAAGGGAACCAAACGCGGAAAAACAAAACGGCCTCCGCGATGGAGGCCGTCGTGTACTGCGGATAGTTGCTGAGGCTATGCGTTATTTCTGCCGCGCCATGAAACTGCGCAAGCGCAGCTTGCCCACGATCCCGATCGGGAAGAAGTAGATGGACAGGATGAACAGCACCCCCAGCCACAGCATCCAGCGGTCCGGATGCAGCAGCGCCGCCAGCAGCGGCACGCCCGCCAGGGCTTCCGAGCCCGCGCCCATCAACCCCTGCAGGTAGTTCTGGGCGATGATGAACAGCGCCGCGCCGACCACCGCGCCGTACATCGTGCCCATGCCGCCGATGACGACGATCAGGAGGATGTCGGTCATCACCTTGAAGCCGAGCGAGGTGTCCGGGCCCACGTAGCGCAGCCACAGCGCCATCAGCGCGCCGGCCAGCGCCGCCACCAGGGCCGCCAGGCAGTTGGCCCAGATGCGGTAGGTCATCGTGCGGTAGCCCAGCGCCTCGGCGCGGAACTCGTTCTCGCGGATCGCCTGCAGCACCCGGCCGAAGGGCGAATTCACCAGCCGCAGCAGGAACAGGAACAGAACCAGGCAGCCGAAGAACACGAGGTAATAGGTGAGCAGCTTACCGTCGATCGCGCGCCCGAAGACCTCGCTTTCCATCACCGTGAAGCCCGGGGTCAGCACCTCGGGCACGCTGAAGGTGACCCCGTCTTCGCCGCCGGTGAAGTCGGACAGCTGCGAGGCCAGCACGGCAAACGACGAGGCCACGGCCAGCGTGATCATGGCGTAGAAGATGGCGCGCACGCGCAGGGCGAACAGGCCGACCACCAGGGCCAGCGCCAGCGCCAGCACCAGGGCGATGCCGAGGCCGCCCAGGGCCGCGCCCCAGGTCGGCTCATCGACGCGCGCCAGGCCGAGGCCGATGCCATAGGCGCCGATGCCGTAGAACATGGTGTGGGCGAAGGAAACGATGCCGGTATAGCCCAGCAGCAGGTCGTAGGAGGCCACCAGCACGATGTAGACGCAGATCGTGGCCGCGGTATTGAGCGGACGCGCGCCCGAGGTCAGGAAGGGCGCGAAGGCCAGTCCCAGCAGGATCAACAGCAGCACTGCGGACAGCAGGCGGCTGCGCGGCATGTCGCTTGATAGAAGTCGGTGCAGCATCTTGGTTCAACCCCGCATTTTCGAATACAGGCCGGCCGGGCGCCACAGCAGGATCGCGATCATCAGGATGATGTTCGAGACCAGTGCGACCTTCGGCGCCAGGTAACCGGCGTAATTGGTCACCAGCGCCATCAGGAGCGCGCCGATGAAGCAGCCGCCCACGGAACCGAGGCCGCCGATGATGATGACGATGAAGATCATGACCATGATCTCGCCGCCCATGGCTGCGTTGAGCGTCTCCTTGTACAGGCCCCACAGCACGCCGCCCAGGCCGGCCAGCGCCGAGCCGGCCGCGAACACGGTCACGAACAGGCGCTTGATGCGGTAGCCGAGGCTTTCCACCATCTCGCCGTTCTCGACGCCTGCGCGGATCAGCAGGCCGATCTTGGTGCGGTTCAGCGTCAGGAACATGCCCACGAAGACCGCCAGCCCGACCACCACCGCCACCAGGCGATACTTTTCCACCGCCGCGTCACCCAGGAATATCGCGCCGCGCAGCGCGGTCGGCAGCGGCAGCGCGATGGTCTCGGCGCCCCAGATAACGTGGATCAGCTGCTCGGCCACGATCATGCCGCCCATCGTGATCAGGATCTGCTTCAGGTGCTGTCCGTAGACCGGCATGATGATCACGCGCTCGAAAGCCCAGCCCATCAGGGCAGTGACCAGCATCGCCACCGTGATGGCGAGGGCCAGCACGCCCAGGTTGATCAGCAGCGAGTCCATCTCGAGCCAGCCCTGCATCGGCAGCAGCACCATGGTCGCGGAAAAGGCGCCGACCGAAACGAAGGCGCCGTGGCCGAAGTTCAGTACGCTCATCAGGCCGAACACGAGGGTCAGCCCGCTGGCCATGATGAAGATCATCATGCCCATCGCCAGGCCGGCGACGGTCAAGGTGACCCAGGTAGGGAAGCTGCCGACCAGGGGCAGCATGGCCAGCATCAGCACCGGCACCAGCAGCAGCGGCGCGATGTCGCGCGGTGCCTTCGGCAAGGGCGTGTTGTCCGGCAGCGGCGTGTCCTTGGCCGGGAGGGGGAGTGTTGCGCTCATATCGATCCCGTTCTTATTGGTGAGAGTCCAGCGACAGGCCGAGCAGGCGCTGCTGCAGTTCGTCGTCGTTCGCCAGTTGCGCCATCGACCCGGCGTGGACGACGCGTCCGTCGTCCATCACGCCCACCGTGTCGCCCAGCGAGCGGACGAAGTTGAAATTCTGCTCGACCAGCAGGATGCTGGTGCTGGTGTCCTTCAGCTCGCGGAAGGCCGCCATCAGGCTCTGGATGATGGCCGGGGCCAGGCCCTTGGTCGGCTCGTCCACCAGCAGCAGCTTGCGCGGCTCGACGATCGCGCGGGCGATCGCCACCATCTGCTTCTGGCCGCCCGACAGATTCCCGGCCGGGTAATTCCAGAATTTTTTCAGGGCCGGGAAGAAGCCGCAGATCCAGTCGACCCGGGCCTGGTCCAGCGGACCGTTGCGGGCGGCGAGGTAGAGGTTCTCGCGCACGGTCAGGTCAGAGAAAACAGCCATGCTTTCCGGGACATAGGCGATGCCCAGGCGGGCGATGTCCGGCGTGGCCATCCTGGTGATGTCGCGCCCGTCGAATACGATGCTGCCGGCGCTGGCCTTCCACAGGCCCATGATGGTGCGCAGCGTGGTGGTCTTGCCGGCGCCGTTACGGCCCAGCAGGACCGACAGTCCGCCGCGCGGCACGCTCAGGTCCACGCCCTGCAGGATGTGGTACTGGCCGATGTGGGTGTGCACGCCCTTGAGCGTCAGCAGAGGCTCAGACATGGGCGGCGTCGGCTGCGTGGGCTGGTTCGGGTGTTCCAAGATAGGCTTCCTGTACGATCTTCGATTGCATGACTTCCGCGGGCTTGCCGTCCGCGACCAGGGTGCCGTTGTGCAGCACGACGATGCGGTCGGCCAGCGCGCGCACCACGTCCATCTTGTGCTCGACCAGCAGCACGGTCTTGTTGCGCTCCGACTTGACCGCATGGATCAGGTCGAGCACCACCGGCACTTCGTCCACGCTCATGCCGGCGGTCGGCTCGTCGAACATCATGATGTCCGGTTCCAGCGCCAGCATGATCGCCACTTCCAGTTTGCGCTGGTCGCCGTGCGACAGCGTCGCGACATAAGCGTCGCGGCGCTTGACCAGGCCCACGCGCTCCAGGTAATGCTCGGCGCGCGCGATCAGTTCGCGGTGGCTCGACCAGATCGACAGGAAGTTCAGGCCCAGGCCGGCGCGGCTCTGCACCGCCAGGCGCACGTTCTCCGCCACGGTGAGATTCGGGAACAGGTTGGTCAGCTGGAACGCCCGGCCGATACCCAGGCGGGTGCGTTTCGCGGCGCCGGCACGGGTGATGTCCTGGCCCTTGACCAACACGCTGCCCGAGGTGGCAGGCAACTGGCCCGACACCAGGTTGAAGTAGGTGGTCTTGCCGGCCCCGTTTGGCCCGACGATGACGGTCAGGGTGCCGGGATAGAAGTCTGCCGTCACCGCGTTCACCGCGACATGGCCGCCGAAGCGGATGGTCAGGTCGCGGGTCGAGAGCGATGGCTGGACTGCAGGCTGGGATGCTTGCGGGCTCATGTCAGCGCTTGTTCCGCACCGGCAGCGGCAATTCGGAGGCAGGAATCTCGCGCACCAGTTCCAGCAGGTCCCACTCGTGTTTCTGGTCCTTCTTGATGCGGAAATGGTACATCGGCTGGATCGCCTGGTGGTCTTCCTTGCGGAAGCTCATTTGACCTTTTGGGGTCTGGAAGCTGAGGCCTTCCATCGCCGCCACCATGTCGTCGCCGTTCTTCGCATTGGGCGCCTTCGACAGGGCCGCATGCACCGCGCCGGCCGCCGCCATGCCGCCGGCGGTGAACATATCGGGCGGCATCTTGTAGCGCTTGGTGTGCTCCGCCACCAGCCAGTCGTTCATCTTGTTCTTCGGGAAATCGTAGTAGTAGTAGATGGTGCCCTGGGTGCCGGCGAAACTCTTCCAGGTCTTCATCACCGGCAGGATGTTGCCGCCCGGGGCCAGTGTGATGCCGAAGCGCTCCGGCTTCATGTCGGCGAGTTTGTTCATCGGATTGGGGCCGGCCCAGACGATCTGCAGCACGCGCGGCTGCGGTTTGTCCTTCAGCTTGTCGAACAGGCGCTGGGCCGGCGCGGTGAAGTCGGTGGCGGTGGCAGGCGCGTATTCCTCGTGCACCACCACCCCCTTGCTGCCGCTGGTTTTCAGGGCTTCCTTGGCCGCCTCGATGGCGTCGCGCCCGAATGCGTAGTCCTGCGCCAGGAAACCGACGCTGCCACTCCTGAAGGTGCTGGCTGCGGCAAGCGCGTCCTGCATCGAGCTGCGGGCGGTGCGGAAGATGTACTTGTTCCACTTTTCCTGGGTGATGGCGTCGGCCACGGCCGGCTCGACGATCAGCACCTTCTTGTATTCCTTCGCGACCGGCAGCATGGCGATCGCCGAGCCGGAGGAGGTGGTGCCGACCGCGATGTCGACCTTGTCGTCGCCGTAGGCCTCGGCCAGCAGGGTGCGGCCGAGCGACGGATTGGACTGGTCGTCCTTGACGATGACCTTGATCTTGCGGCCATTGATCTGCATGGTGCCCTTGGTAAGGTACTCGAGGCCCATCATGAAGCCGGTCTCGGTCTCCTTGGCGTAGGCCTCGAGCGGGCCGGTCTTGCCGGCGATGAGGGCGATCTTGAGATCCTTGCCCTGGGCGTATACCGCAGGTGCGGCGCTCGCCGCGAAGGCGGCCACGATGGCGATGGAAAGGGGTTTGATCAGGTGGTTCATGTCAGTCTCCTTGTGATTCTCTTACGGTAGCTTGGCGAGGAAAGCGCCGATCGCGTCCAGCGCTACCGGCTCGGTGAGCATGGGCGCATGGCCGATATCCGGCACTTCCGCGTACTGCAATTCGGGGGCCGCCTTGCGCATCCAGTCGGCCTGCCTGGCCTCGACCAGATCGGACAGCGCACCGCGCACCAACAGGGTAGGACGGCGCCGCGCCAGCCTGCGGAAGGCCATGCGTGCGGCCAGCGAGGTGGGACGCAGCTTACCAGTCTGGAGCGCGTTGGCGATGTTTGGATCGTAACGCAGTGCCAGCTGTCCGTCATCCTTCTGTTCAAAGGCGCGCCGCGCCCATTTGTCCCAGTCTTCGCTCGAATTGGCGGGGAAGGCGCAGGTGTTGATGTCGCGCAGGTAGGCTGCGGCCTCGTTCCAGGAGCCGACCGCGTTGCAGCGGCCCGCGTAACCGGCGATGCGCTGCAGGCCGCGTATCGACAGCACCGGCCCGACGTCGTTGAGGACGGCGGCGGCGATCAGGTCGAGCCGGCGCGCCGCGAGCGTCATGGTAATCAGGCCGCCCATCGAGGTGCCCACGAAGATGGCGCGGGTCAGGCCAAGATGGTCCATCAGCCTGACGATGTCATCGGCGTAGACGGTGGGGTTGTAGTTGTCCGGATTCGGGTCACGCGCAGAGTGGCCGCGTCCACGCACGTCGACCGCGATCACGCGCCGGCCCATGGCGGCCAGCTCGGGCGCGAGTTCGTCGAAGTCGGCGGAGTTGCGTGTCAGGCCGTGGATGCAGATAACCGGCAGCCGCGCGCTCACGTCGGCATGCGCGCTGCTGGCGGGATAATCGCGCGCGTACAGCGCCAGCCCGTCGCTGCTGGTGTAGCTGATTGGTGTGAAGATAGACACGCTGGCTTGTATCCTGTGAGTCGTTCTGGCCAGCCGGAGCCGGGTCGTTGGCAACACCCCTCCCGGCCGACGCCGGGAGGGCGCCAGCCTGGAGATGCTGCCGGGGTACTGAGAAGCTTAGAAGCGGTACTCGAGCGTTGCCGAGACCTGGCGCGGGTTGCCGTAGAACGCGGTCAGGGTGCCCTCGTTGCCCAGGGTCGGGAACAGGTAGCCGCCGGTCTTGTAGTGCTTGTCGCTCAGGTTCTTGCCGTGCAGCCCGACGCGAACCTTGCCGTCAAGGCGGGTCCAGACGATGCTCGCGTCGTACAGCTTGTACGATTCCTGGTCCAGCAGCGAAGCGGTCTCGAACTGGGCGGTGTCGCCCTTGTAGGAGGCGCTGCCGATCAGCGACAGCTTGCCGCCATGGCCCATGATCGGCATCGGGATGTCGTAGTTCACGCGCAGGTTGGCCGAGTTCCTCGGGGTGTTCTGGAAGGTACGCTGGCTTGCCACGTTGACGCCCGCCGCGATGTATTCCTTGTACTCGGCGTCGATGTAGCTGTACATGCCCGCGACCATGAAGTTCGGGGTGATGTTGGCGATGGCTTCCAGTTCGGCGCCCTTGATCTTGGCCTTGCCGGCGTTGGTGGTCACGCCGGCGAAGCTGTCGTCCTTGCCGTCGCCGTTGGTGTCGATCGCCACCGAACCGGGAATCTGCACGTCCTGGTAGTCGCTGTAGAACAGCGCGGCATTGGTGGTGATGCGGCCGCCGTTGAAGGCCGACTTCAGGCCCAGCTCGTAGGTCTCGATGGTTTCCGGCTCGTAGCCGCGTTGCGCCACCGCGATCGGGATGCGGGTGCCGACCACGTTCAGGCGCGGTTCGAAGCCGCCGCCCTTGAAGCCCTCGGAGTAGGACGCGTAGACGTTGTGGTCCTGGCTGAGCTTGTAGTTCACGGCCACGCGCGGGGTGAACTTCTTGTCTTCGCGCTTGAGCACGCCGCCACGCAGGTCGGTGTCCGTGCGGAACAGGATGGCGCTGCTATTGCCCAGGGCAGGGGTGCCGTTCGCGCCGAAATAAATCTGGCGCAGCACTTCGGCTTCACGCTTGTCGACGGTGTAGCGGCCGCCCAGCGAGATGCTGAAGGCGTCGGTGACGTTGTAGCTGCCGTCGGCATAGATCGCCCAGGCCTTGGTGTCGATGTCGCCCATCGTGTAGGTCGAGGTCGGGACGGCGCCGGCCAGGATGGTGTCGAAGTGATTGAAGGCGTTGGCGTCGATGTAGTAGATGCCGGCCACGCCCGCCAGCTTCTCGCCGGTAAAGGTGAGATTGAATTCCTGGCTGAACTGCTTGTTGGTGTACAGGGCCGGCACTTCCATGTCGGTCACGCCCAGCGAATCGAAGTCGATCGGCGCGTACGACTTGTCCTTGCGCGAGGCGGTGATGGATTTCACCGACCACTCGTTGTTGAGGGTGTACTCGACGGTGGCCGAAATACCCCATGCCCTGACTTCCTGGTCCTGGCCGAGCGCCTTCATCAGGTTGGCGCGGGTGTCGAACACGTTGGAGAGGATCGGGGCGCCGCTGGTGCGGCCGACGATCAGGCGGTGGCCGTTCTTGGGGCTGGAATCGTCCTGGGTGATGTCGCCGGCGAGGCGGATGAACAGGTCCTGGTTCGGCGTGAACTCGGCCGACAGGCGCGCCGCGGTGACATCCTTGTCGTAGTTCTCGCCGCCGGTGGTCAGGTTCTTGCCGAAGCCGTCGCGCTTGAAGCGGGCGAAGGTGCCGCCAATGCGCGCGGTTTCCGAGATCGGGGTGCTGGCGGTGGCGACGATTTCCTTCTGGCCGTGTTCGCCGATGGTGGCGCGCAGGCGGGCGTCGGTCTGCGGGGCCAGCTTGCGGGTGACGTACTTGACGGCGCCGCCGATGGTGTTGCGGCCGTACAGCGTGCCCTGCGGGCCGCGCAGCACTTCGATGCGCTCGACGTCGTAGATGTCGGCCACTGCCGCCTGCGGGCGGGCCAGATAGATGTCGTCGATGTAGATGCCGACGCCGGCCTCGAAACCGGCCAGCGGGTCGGCCTGGCCGACGCCGCGGATGAAGGCGGTCAGGGTCGAGTTGGTGGCGCGCGAGGCCTTCAGGGTGGTGTTCGGCAGGGCCAGGGCGAGGGCGGTGATGTCCGGCGTCGCGGTCTTCGACAGCTGGTCGGCGCTGAAGGCGGTGACCGAGACCGGCACGTCCTGCAGGGTCTCTTCGCGGCGGCGGGCGGTCACGACGACCTTGTTGACGCCTTCTTCGGCATTGGCGACCGGCGGCGCGCCGGTCGCTTCCTGGGCATACGCCACATTGCCGCCTGATAAGACGAGCAGGGCGACGGCGGATTGGATTGCAGGGTTCAGCAGCTTCAGTTTGTTCTTGGTCAGACGCATTCTTGTCTCCTAATTTTTGAAAGCGGCATGCGTTCAGGTTTTCGCATGGTCAGCAGTGTGCCTCGGTTGGGTTTGGTTAGATAGTCAACAATCGCCCACCCCGTTGTGCAAAAATGCACAGCCCGCCGCAGCATGCTGGTGCGTGTCTTTCCGGGGGAGGAATCCATATGCGCACCGGATGCGTGCGGCCGCAAAGGGATTGCGACAAATGATTGCAGGAGGAATGTGCACTAGTGCACAATGTGTCTTCTTGATATCGAACAACTTGCCGATGAATACGCTGCCTGAGTGGACCGACCTGCGTTTCTTCCTGGAGCTGGCGCGCGCCGGCACCCTGTCGGGCGCCTCGCGCCGGCTGGAAGTGGAGCACACGACCGTGGCGCGCCGGATCGACCGGCTCGAGGCCCAGCTCGGCTCGACCCTGTTCGACCGTTCACGCGAGGGCTACGAACTCACGGAAGTGGGCAAGGCACTGCTGCCGCACGCCGAGGCGATGGAAGGCGCGGCGCTGGCGGCGGCCGAGCAGATCGGCGGGGCCGAGGTGGCGGCCCACGGCGTGGTGCGGCTCGGGGTGCCGGAAGTATTCGGCGTGCGGGTGGTGGCGCCGCTGCTGGCCACGCTGCTGGAGCAGCATCCCGACCTGTCGATCGACCTGCTGGCGCTGCCCAGCTTCGCCAACCTGGCCAACCGTGAAGCGGACCTTGGCGTCACCATGGACGCGCCGACCACCGGCCGCTACATGGTGACGCGGCTGGCATCGTTCCACTTCTACCTGTACGCGTCACCGGGCTACCTGGCCAGGCATCCGCCGATCCGCACCCAGGCCGACCTGGCCGGCCATGACTTCGTCGACTACGTGCAGGACCGGCTGGCCAGCCGCGAACTCTCCTACCTGAACGAGCTGGGCTTCACACCGCGGCGGCGCATCTGCTGCTCGGGCATGACGGCGCAGCTGGAAGCCGCCTCGCTCGGCATGGGCCTGATGATGGCGCCGCCCTACGCGGTGCCGGACAACGGCCGGCTGGTACGGGTACTGCCGGGTTTCCAGGCGGAGCGCGCATTCTGGCTGGCGGCCCCAACTGACCTGTACCGGCTGCGGCGGGTGAAGGTGGTGTGGAACCTGCTGCGCGAATGCGCGGAGAGTCATCCGGACCTTTTCGTAGAGGATTGACATCATGCGCAACCGGATCAGCGACGACATCACCTTCCGCAAGCTCGAAATCCTGCTCGCGTACATGGAAGGCGGCAACCTCAACGCCGCCGCGCGCATGCTCGACATCAGCGCGGTGAGCGTGCACCGGGCCCTGCATTCGCTGGAAGAGGCGATGAGCTGCCAGCTGTTCAGCCTGCAGGGCCGCAACCTGATCCCGAACGAGGCGGCGCAGGTGCTGGCCGGGGTCGGACGCGACGTGATCCAGCTGATGACGGACGGGATCGCCGCCACCCGCTCGGCGGCCGGCTATTCGGCCGACCACCTCAGGATCGGCTCGCTGTATTCGCTCACCACCGGGATCGTCCCCAACGTCATCATCGGCATCAAGCTGCGCAAGCAGGAACTCGAGACCGAGCTGGTGCTCGGCTCGAACGACGACCTGCTGCACAAGCTCAAGCAGAATGCGATCGACGCCGCGCTCATCGCCGTGCCCGATCCTGACCCCGAGGTCGAATCGATCGCGCTGTTCGAGGACGAGGTGTTCTTCGCGGCGCCAAGCGGTTCGCCGTATGCCGGCATGAGCGAGGTCGACCTGCGCGACTGCGCCGGCGAAAAATTCGTCTGCCTGCGCGACGGCTTCGTCACCTTCAGCGGCTTCCAGGAAGCCTTCCGCATCGCCGGCTTCGCTCCCTCCATCGTGACGCGGGTGGGCGACATCTTCTCGCTGATGAACCTGGTGGCGGCGGGCATCGGCTACACCCTGCTGCCGGGCCGGGTGCGCGGCGCCTTCGGCGACAAGGTGCAGCTGATCCCCTTGAAAAGGGACTACCGCATGCGCCAGACCATCGGGCTGAGCTTCCTGCGGGTGCGCGAGCGCGATCCCAACCTGCTGGCGCTGGCGGCGGTCTGCCGCATGCTCAAGCACGGGCCCGGCTGAATAGTTCCGCTAAAAGTAAACATCGCACGGCGAGCCTAATTGATCGCATCAGGATTCAGGGCTACCTTTACGTCTCACACTACATAACAAAAGAGTATTCCCTGCACGGCGGTCCACCGGCGGCAGGGAATGTTTTGGAGACGTTTCACCTGCGGTCACGCCGGGCTTGATCGACCCTCCGGCGCCGCGCCTTGAAGGAGCAAGCCGTGTCCTCTCACATGATCGCCATCTGCGTGCTGGCATTGATGTTCGTCCTTGCCACCGCGCTGCCCATCAACATGGGCGTCATCGCCTTCGTCGGCGCCTTCCTGGTCGGCTCGGTCGTGGCCGGCATGCAGGCCAAGGCCATCATGGCGGGCTTTCCCGCCGAACTGTTCCTGACCCTGGTCGGCATCACCTTCCTGTTCGCCCAGGCCCAGAACAACGGCACCATCGACTGGCTGGTGCGGCTCTCGGTGCGCGCGGTGGGCGGGCGCATTGCCGCCATTCCCTGGGTGATGTTCGCCATCACGGCGCTCCTGACTGCGGTCGGTGCGGTGAGCCCGGCGGCGGTGGCGATCATCGCCCCGATCGCGCTCGGCTTCGCCGCCAAGTACAACATCAATCCCCTGATGATGGGCATGATGGTGGTGCACGGCGCCCAGGGCGGCGGCTTTTCGCCGATCAGCATCTACGGGGGCATTACCAACAAGGTGGTGCTCGAGGCCGGGCTGCCGATCTCGCCGCTGACCACCGCCTTCACCAGCCTGGGCGTGAACCTCGCCGTGTCGGCGGTGCTGTTCTTTGCCTTCGGCGGCTTGAAGCTGATGCGCCAGCAGGCGCCGAAGGCGGCAGGAGGCAAAGGGCTGGGCAATACGCCGGCCGGACCGTTCGGCGCCAACGTTGCCGTCGCCGCGCAGGGGCCACAGATCTATGGCGACGCCGAAGGCGAAGCGGCCAGCGAAGAAAAGCTGACCGCGCAACGTTCCAGCGCCGCCATCAGCGGCATCGGCGGGGTGGGCGGCGGCGCTGCCGCCGCTGCCGGTCCTGCGCCGGTGGACCTCCATCAAGGCGCCACCTTCCACCAGATCGTCACGGTCGTCGGCCTGATCGCCCTGGCCGTACTGACCCTCCTGTACAAGCTCGACATCGGCTTCGTCGCCATCTCGATCGGCCTCCTGATCTCGATCCTGTCGCCGCAGGTGCAGAAGCGCGCCATCGGCCAGGTGTCCTGGCCCGAGATCATGCTGATCGTCGGTGTCAGCACCTATGTCGGCGTGATGCAGAAGATGGGCACCATTACCTGGGTCGGCGACAGCGTCGCCAGCTTGAGCTCGCCGCTGACGGTGGCCTTGCTGCTGCTGTTCGTCGGCGCCGTCGTGTCGGCCTTCGCTTCCTCCACTGCGGTGCTGGGCTCGCTGATCCCGCTGGCCGTGCCTTTCCTGGCATCCGGCACCGGAGTCGACCCGATCGGCTTCATCGCGGCGATGGCGGTCGCGTCCACCATCGTCGACGTCAGCCCCTTCTCGACCAACGGCGCGCTGGTGCTGGCCAGTGCCCAGCACATCGACCGCGACGTATTCCTGCGCCAGCTGATGATTTATGGCGGTATCGTCACCCTGGTCGCGCCGGTGGTGGTGTGGCTGCTGTTCGTGGTGCTCTGAGCCTTTACAAGGAAATCGTATGAACCAAGCAGAAGGCCGCTGGACTACCCAGCAACGCAACCGCAGCGAGCGCCAGGCCCGCGCCCATGCCGCGCTCGGCCCGGCGCTGAGCGGCAAGGTGGTGGCCGCCTCGCACATCGTCGACTTGCTGCACGCGGTGCTGGAGCCGGGCGACCGCGTCTGCCTCGAAGGCAATAACCAGAAGCAGGCCGATTTCCTGGGCAAGGCACTCACCAGGCTCGATCCTGGCCGCGTCAACAATCTGCACATGCTGCTGTCGGTGCTGTCGCTGCCCGAACACCTCGACGTGTTCGAGAAGGGCATCGGATCGAAGCTGGACTTCTCCTTCTCGGGCCCACAGGCCGGCCGGCTGGCCAAGCTGGCCGGCTCCGGCAAGCTGAACATCGGGGCGATCCACACCTACCTGGAGCTGTTCGCGCGCTACTTCGTCGACCTGACCCCGCGCGTGGCGCTGGTGGCGGCCGAAATGGCCGACCGCGAGGGCAACCTGTACACCGGCCCGAACACCGAGGACACGCCCGCCATCGTCGAGGCCACCGCCTTCAAGAGCGGCATCGTGATCGCCCAGGTCAACCAGGTGGTCGACAAGCTGCCGCGCGTGGACATCCCGTCCGGCTGGGTCGAGTATGTCGTGCAGTCGCCCACGCCGTACTACATCGAGCCGCTGTTCACGCGCGATCCGGCCCAGATCTCGGAAATCCAGGTGCTCATGGCGATGATGGCGATCAAGGGCATCTATGCGGAGTACGAAGTCGAGCGCCTGAATCACGGCATCGGCTTCGACACCGCGGCGATCGAGCTGCTGCTGCCGACCTATGCGGCCAGCCTGGGCCTGAAAGGAAAAATCGCTCGCCACTGGGCGCTGAACCCGCACCCGGCCCTGATCCCGGCGATCGAGGCCGGTTTCGTCGAATCGGTGCACTCCTTCGGCTCGGAGCTCGGGATGGAGAACTACATCCGCGCCCGGCCCGACGTGTTCTTCGTCGGTCCGGACGGCTCGATGCGCAGCAACCGGGCGTTTTCCCAGGCGGCCGGCCACTACGCCTGCGACATGTTCATCGGCTCGACCCTGCAGATCGACCTGCAGGGCAATTCGTCCACCGCGACCCTGGGCCGCATCTCCGGCTTCGGCGGCGCCCCGAACATGGGCGCCGACGCGCGCGGGCGGCGCCATCCGAGCAAGGCCTGGCTCAAGGCCGGGCAGCAGGCAAGGGAAGGGCGCAACACGATTCCGCGCGGCCAGAAGCTGGTGGTGCAGATGGTCGAGACCTTCCGCGAGCACATGGCGCCGGCTTTTGTGGAGCGGCTCGATGCCTGGCAACTGGCCGAGCAGACCGGCATGGCGATCCCGCCGGTGATGATCTACGGCGACGACGTCACCCACATCCTCACCGAAGAAGGCATCGCCAACCTGCTGCTGTGCCGCAGCGATGAAGAACGCGAGCAGGCGATCCGCGGCGTGGCGGGCTATACGCCGGTAGGCATGGGCCGCGACAAGCGCATGGTGGAAAACCTGCGCGACCGCGGCGTCATCCGCCGCCCCGAAGATCTCGGCATCGACAAGCGCATGGCGACCCGCGACCTGCTGGCCGCCAAGAACATGAAAGGCCTGGTGCGGGCATCGGGCGGGCTGTACGATCCGCCGAAACGCTTCAGGAACTGGTAGTTCAGGAATAAGGACGCATATGGAAACCCTTCAATACAGGTTCGAGCATGGCACCCGGCCTTTAATCGGGATGCCGCAGCTGGTCGGCGTGGTCGGCTCGGGCAACCTCGAGGTCCTGATCGAGCCGGCGCAGCTGGACGGCGCCTGCGAGATCGACATCCGCACCGCCGCCGTCGGCTTCGGCGCCACCTGGCAGGCCGTGATGGGCGATTTTCACCAGCGCTGGAGCCTGGCGGACGCGCGCATCTGCATCAACGACATGGGCGCCACGCCGGCCGTGGTCGGCCTGCGCCTGGACCAGGCGGTCGAATCCCTAATGGCAAGCCCAAGCGGAGGATTGCCATGAGCAGCTACCTGGAACTCACGGCGCGCCAGCGCATCCCGGCCATTTTTGATGCGGGCAGCTTCGAAGAATTCCTGCCGCCCAGCGCGCGCGTGGCCAGCCCGCACCTGGCCCAGCTCGACGCCCCGGTCTCGTTCGACGACGGCGTGGTGGTCGGGCGCGCGCGCCTCGATGGCCGGCTGGTGTTCGGCGCCGCGCAGGAGGGCGGCTTCATGGGCGGCGCCGTGGGCGAGGTGCACGGCGCCAAGCTGGTCGGCCTGCTGCGGCGCGCGGTCGACGAAGGCGCCGACGCGGTGGTGCTGCTGCTCGAATCGGGCGGCGTGCGCCTGCACGAGGCGAATGCCGGCCTGATCGCGGTATCGGAAGTCATGCGCGCCATGCTGGACGCGCGCGAGGCCGGCATCCCGGTGGTGGCACTGGTGGGCGGGTCCAACGGCTGCTTCGGCGGCATGGGCATCTCGGCGCGCTGCGCCAATACGGTGATCATGTCGGAAGAAGGGCGGCTCGCGATGTCCGGCCCCGAGGTGATCGAAACCGCCAGCGGCGTCGAGGAATTCGACTCGCGCGACCGCGCCCTGGTCTGGCGCACCACCGGCGGCAAGCACCGCTACCTGATGGGCGACTGCCAGGTGCTGGTGCCGGACGATACCGCGGCCTTCCGCGCCGCGGCCATCGCAGCCGTCGACGAGATCCGCAACGTGGGCGCGCGCCTGACGCTGGAAGACCTGCTGCTTGAACAGGCCATGCTGGCGCGCCGTATCGAGCTTGCCGACGGGCTGGTCGAACCGATGGAGCTCTGGCGGCAGCTCGGCATTCCCGATCCGGCGAGCGTGCCGATGCTCGAGGCCGACGCCTTCATGGCGCTGGCGGCGACGCACCGCATCGACGGCCGCATCGAGGACCGAAGCGCATCAAGCAAGGGAGAACCATGATGGACTGGCAGACACTGGCAACGCAGCTGTTCCCGGGCGGGCACGAGATCGCCGAACGCGATAACTTCTTGTCGGGCAGCGCCCAGGTCGAGGGCAGGGCGGTCGACGTCATCGGCACCACCGGCCACGTCCCGATCGGCATCGAGATCGCACTGGCCCAGGCCCGGGCCATCCTGCAGACGGTGCAGCAGCATCCGGGCCGCCCGATCCTGATCCTGGTCGACACCGTCGGCCAGCGCCTGCGCCACCGCGACGAGATGTTGGGCATCAACAGCTACATGGCCCACCTCGGCAAGTGCGTCGACCTGGCCCGGCGCAAGGGGCATACCGTGATCGGCCTGGTGTACGACCAGGCCTTGTCCGGCGGCTTCATCACCAGCGGCCTGATCGCCAGCGCCTGCTACGCGCTGCCGGGGGCCACCATCCGCGTGATGGGCTTGCCGGCAATGGCGCGCATCACCAAGGTGCCGGAAGAGCGGCTGACCGAACTGGCCAGGGACAACCCGGTGTTCGCGCCCGGCCCCGAGAACTACCTGCGCATGGGCGGCCTGCACGGCATCTGGCAGGTCGGGAAGCAGGGCGACCTGGCGGGCGAGCTGGCGCGCGCGATCGGCGCCAGCCCGACCGACGATGTGCGCATGGCGCTGGGACGCGAGCGCGGCGGGCGCCTGCTGGCGCAGCCGGTCGCGGAAGCGGTCAGGACGGGCAGCCATGTTCGCCCGGCATGACCTGGTCTGGCTGAGCAGCCGTGGCTGGGAGCGGGTGCGCGCCGGCGCACCGCCAGATGCCATCGATGCGCTCGACCTGTGGCGCGACGGCGGCTGGCCGGCCGTGGTGCGGCGCGCGGAAGCCGAGCTCCCGCCTGGCGAGGTGGCGATCGGCTTTGCCCTGCCGCCGCGCCGTGCCGCGGCGGCAAAGAACAAGCAGGCTGCAAAACTGCGGGTCGGCTGCCGCGTCGAGGTATGCGACGTCACGCGCCGTACCCGTGCCTTGCCGCTGGTCGGCGCGCTCGACGCGGCGCCGGAGGCCTGGCGTGCGGGGCTGGCGGCGCTGGAGCGCGAGGCCGCCAACGCGGGCATCGGGCTGTCCGTGTACGGCTCGGTGGCGCTGGAGGCGCTCACCGGCCAGCGCTACATCACCCCCGCGTCGGACATCGACCTGCTGCTGCGCCCCTCGAGCCGCGCGCAGCTGACGGCGGGCCTGGACTTGCTGGCCCGGCATGCGGCCACGCTGCCGCTCGACGGCGAAGTCGTGTTTGCGGACGGGCGCGCGGTGGCCTGGCAAGAACTGCGCACCGCGTTCGACAGCGCACCGGGCACGCGGGTGCTGGCCAAGGGACTGGAGCGTATCGCCCTGGTCGCGCCCGAGGAACTGATGGCGACCCTGGAGGGACAGGCATGGCTGAACTGATCGCAGTGCGCCCAGGCACGCGCGCCGGCGCACGTCTGGCGCCGGCCTTGCCCCCGGCCCCTGATCTGCCGTTTTGCCGCCGGTTGGCCCGCCTCGCGGTGCGCAGCCTGTATGCGGAACTGGTCCTGTATCCGAAACCCGGGCTGGTGTCCAGGGTCGACAACGGCAGCCACCAGGACATGAATGCGGCCACCTTCATGCGCAGCATGTTCGCGCTGCGCCGCTACTTTGCCGACATCGCCCGTGCGGGCATGCAGGATGCACCCTTCCACGTGCTCAAGCACCTGGGCATCGAGGCGGAAGCGCGCATGCTGCGCGCCACCGGCGGCATCAACACGCACCGCGGCGCGATCTTCTGCCTGGGCCTGCTGTGCGCGGCGATCGGGCGCTGCCGCGCCAAGGGCACCATGTTGAATCCAGCCGCCATCCAGGCCACGCTGCTGATCCACTGGGGAGAGGCGCTCGGTGCCCACAGCGGCGACGCGGCCTTGCCATCGCATGGCATCGAGGCGCGCGAACGCTATGCGGCCAGCGGCGCGCGCGAAGAAGGCGCACGCGGTTTCCCGTCGGTGTTCGGCGTCGGCCTGCCGGCGCTGCGACGGACCCTGGCGCTAGGGGGCGGCCTGCGCCGCGCGCGCATCGACGCGCTGTTCGCCCTGATGGCGCACATCAGCGACACCAACGTCTACCACCGTGGCGGGCTGGAAGGGGCGCAGGCGGTGCGGCGCCAGGCCCGCGCCTTCATCGCCCGCGGCGGCAGCGCGGCGCCGTACTGGGAAGCGCGCGCGCTGGCCTGCCACCGCAGCTTCGTGGCGGCGCGCCTGTCGCCAGGCGGGGCGGCCGACCTGCTCGGCGCCGTCTGCCTGCTGCAGTCGGTGTGCGTGGGGCTGGAATAGCATGGCCGGCCGGCTCGTCATCCTGTGTCCCGGCCAGGGCGCCCAGCATCCGGCCATGTTCGACATGGCGCGCAGCGCGCCCGCAGCAAACCGTTTGCTCGACGCATGCTTTGGCGACGCCATGCTGGCCGGCCCGCTGGGCG
The DNA here is from genome assembly GCF_059685695.1 of Telluria sp. PB2R4. Classification (NCBI taxonomy): domain Bacteria; kingdom Pseudomonadati; phylum Pseudomonadota; class Betaproteobacteria; order Burkholderiales; family Oxalobacteraceae; genus Telluria; species Telluria sp. PB2R4. The sequence goes on from NZ_JCASIC010000012.1 coordinate 122,065, forward strand.
CCGCCCTCGACGGGCCGGAACGCTTCGCCAACCGCGTGGCCCAGCCCGCGATCGTGGCGGCCACGCTGGCCATGTGGACCGCGCTGGGGGAGCTGCCGTCGCCGCCCGCGCTGGTGGCCGGCTACAGCATCGGCGAACTGTCCGCCTACGGTGTCGCCGGTGCGCTCGAGCCGCTGGATGCGGTCAAGCTGGCGGTCGAGCGCGCCCGGGTGATGGATGCCTGCCTGGCGGACGGGCCGCGCCAGGCCATGGTGGCGCTGTCCGGTTTGCCGCCCGCGGCCGTCGACGCGCTGCTGTCGCGCTTCGGCTTTTATCCCGCGATCCTGAATGGCGACGATGCCCTGGTCGCGGGCGGGCCGGCCGGCGAAGCCGAAGCACTCGCGGCAGCCGTGGCGGCGTTGGGCGGCAAGGCCACCGTGCTGCCGGTCGCGGTGGCGTCGCACACCCCCTTGCTCCGCAGCGCAGTGGCGCCTTTCGCAGCGCTGCTGGCGGCCCAGCGCTGGTCCACATTCGCTTTTCCGGTGTTGTCCGGTATCTCGGCCGAGCCCGTGTACGACGCCGCGCATGCGGTGGCAGACTTGCCACGCCAGATCGCCGAGCCGATCCGCTGGAAGGAGTGCATGGACGCCTGCCTAGAGGCCGGGGCGACGGTCGCGCTCGAGCTCGGACCGGGCGCTGCGCTGTCGCGCATGTTGCAGACACGCCACCCCGGTATCGCCTGCCGTTCAGTTTCTGAATTCCGCTCATTGGACGGGATACGCTCCTGGCTATGGAGGCAACTCGAATAACATTCACCAAGCGCATGTCTGGTATTGCATATCAGAATTGGAAATTCACCCGACTCGCCCCTATAACGGTGCTATGGGATCGCTTTTGCGATCGACATCATTACCGCAACAAGGAGTCGCAAGTGAAAAATTTTCTGAACGCCGCTACCCGCCTGCTGCTGGCCGCTGCCAACTGCCGTGCCATCAACGTCCTGCGTAAGCAAGCCGAACTGGCCAAGCCTTTCCACGTCGAGTTCCGCTCGAACGCGGGCGGCTGGAACTGAGGCGGGTCCCATGTAGACTGCCGGCGCCGTCAATAGCGCCAGGGGGCCGGGTTCGCGACGAGCGAATCCGGCCCTTCGTCATTGGGGGCGACGCCGGCGGGCATGGCAAATGCGAACCTCAGACAGCGGAGCGGAACGGATTGCGCTCGTTCAGCTCGTCCATATAGTCGTCGATCCCGCCTTTCTCGCGCTCCAGGAAGCGCTCGACCGCATCCGCGAACGACGGATGCGCCAGCCAGTGCGCCGACCAGGTGCGGGTCGGCAGGAAGCCGCGCGCCATCTTGTGTTCGCCCTGGGCGCCGCCCTCGAAGGCCTGGATGCCCAGTTCGATGCAGAACTCCAGCGGCTGGTAGTAGGCCGCTTCGAAATGCAGGCAGGGCACGTGTTCCAGTTCGCCCCAGTAGCGCCCGAACAGCGTCGTCTCGTTGTGGATGACGAGTGAGGCCGCGATGTCGCGCCCCTCGCGTGATGCGATCACCAGCAGGATATTGTCGGGCATGGTCTCGCCGATGCGTCGGAAGAAATCCAGGTTCAGGTAGGGCGTTGAATAATGCGCCTGGTAGGTGTGCCGGTAGCAGCGATTGAACAGCGCCCAGTCGGCGCCTGTAGCCTCGCGCCCGCGCACGCGGCGCAGTGTCACGCCCGCTTGCGCCACCTTGCGCCGCTCGGCGCGGATGTTCTTGCGCTTCTTTTGTTCCAGCGTCGCCAGGAAGTCGTCGAACGTGCCGTATCCCGCGTTCAGCCAGTGGAACTGGACCCCGCTGCGCAGCATGAAGCCGGCATCCTGCAGCTGGCGCGCCTGTTCTTCGGGCGGGAACAGCACATGGGTCGAGGAGACCTCGGTCGCGCCCTGGGTCGCCACCAGCACCTCGACCAGCGCCGTGCGCGCGGCATCATCCACCGCCATCAGGCGCGGCCCGGCCACCGGCGTGAACGGGATGGCGCTCAGCAGCTTCGGGTAGTACGCGACCCCATGGCGCTCGTAGGCCTCGGCCCAGGCCCAGTCGAACACGTACTCGCCGTAGGAATGCCCCTTGACGTACAGGGGCAGGGCGGCGACCAACTCGTCGCCATCGAACAGCACGATGTACTGCGGCTGCCAGCCGGTCTCGGGCGAAGCGCTGCCGGATTCATGCAGCGCATGGAGGAAAGCATAGGACAGGAAGGGATTCGGATCCGGCTGCGCATTGACCAGCGCATCCCAGCGCGCCTGCCCGACTTCGAGCAGAGAAGAAACGATATGCGTGCGATAATTCAAGATGACTTCCGTAGCAAAATGACTTCAGTAGCAATTGGATAATGGCGCCAATGAACCAGCGATTCTTCAACCTCTACACGCACCACTTTGCCCGCGTCGCGGTGGCCATCCCGCGTTGCCGCATTGCCGACCCTGGCTTCAACGTCGAGCAGACCTTCCGCCTGGCGCGCCAGGCGGCGGACCAGGGCGCCGTGCTGGTGGCCTTTCCCGAGCTGGGCCTGTCCGCCTACAGCTGCGACGACCTGTTCCACCAGCGCGCGCTGCTCGACGCCTGCCTCGACGGCCTGGAGAAGATCATCGAAGCGTCGAAAGCCTTGCCCATCGCGCTGGTGGTCGGCCTGCCCCTGAAGGTCAACCACCAGCTCTTCAATTGCGCCGCCGTGGTCGCGAATGGCCGGGTGCTGGGCGTGGTGCCCAAGAGTTTCCTGCCTAATTATGGCGAGTTTTACGAATCCCGGCAGTTCAGTGCGGCGGATTGCGCGGCGGTCGACCAGATCGACCTGTTCGGTGCCACCGTGCCCTTCGGTCCGGCCCTGCTGTTCGAGATCGAGAACCTGCCGCTGTTCCGCTTCCACGTCGAGATCTGCGAAGACGTCTGGGTGCCGATCCCGCCGTCCTCGTTCGCCGCGATGGCCGGCGCCACGGTGCTGGTGAACCTGTCGGCCTCGAACGTCGTGGTGGGCAAGAGCGGCTACCGCCACCAATTGGTCAGCCAGCAGTCGGCACGCTGCCTCGCGGCCTACCTGTACACCTCGGCCGGCCGCGGCGAATCGACCAACGACATGGCCTGGGACGGCCAGTCGCTCATCTACGAAAAGGGCGAGCTGCTGGCCGAGTCGGAACGCTTCAGCGACGACTCGCACATCATCTACGCCGACGTCGATCTCGACCGCCTGTCGAACGAGCGCATGCACGCCACCACCTTCGCGCAGTCGGTGCGGCGCCATGCTGAGGAAGTAGCGAAGTTCCGGCGGGTAGCGTTCACGCTCGAGCTGCCGCTGGAACGCGACATGCCCCTGGCCCGCACGGTCGAACGCTTCCCCTACGTGCCGGCCGACCAGGCACGGCGCGACGAGCGCTGCACGGAGGTCTACAACATCCAGGTGCAGGCCCTGATCCAGCGCCTGTCGAGCGCCAACATCAAGAAAGTGGTCATCGGCGTCTCCGGCGGCCTCGATTCGACCCATGCGCTGCTGGTGTGCGCCAGGGCCATGGACCGCCTCGGTCTGCCGCGTACCAACATCCTCGCCTATACCATGCCGGGCTTCGCCACCAGCGAGCGTACGCTGAAGCAGGCCAACGACCTGATGGCGGCGGTGGGCTGCAGCGCCCAGCTGATCGACATCCGTCCGAGCTGCATCCAGATGCTGAAGGACCTCGGCCACCCCTACAGCGAAGGCAAGCTTGAGTACGACATCACGTTTGAGAACGTGCAGGCGGGCGAGCGCACCAACCACCTGTTCCGGCTGGCGAACTTCCATAACGGGATCGTGATCGGCACCGGCGATTTGTCCGAGCTGGCGCTGGGCTGGTGCACCTACGGCGTGGGCGACCATATGTCGCACTACAACGTCAACGCCAGCGTGCCCAAGACCTTGATCTCCTACCTGGTGCGCTGGGTCGCCGAGACCGGCGCCGTGGTGCAGGATGGCGCGGACGTGCTGCTGAAGATCCTCGACACCGAGATCAGCCCCGAGCTGGTGCCCGGCGGAGACAAGGATGGCAAGCCGGCCCAGATCACCGAGAACACCATCGGCCCCTACGAGCTGCAGGACTTCAACCTGTACTACACACTGCGCTTCGGCTTCAAGCCGAGCAAGGTGGCTTTCCTTTCCTGGTGCGCCTGGCACGACCGCGAGCAGGGCAGGTGGCCGAATGCGGCATCAAGCCGCAACGAGTACGGCCTGGACGCCATCAAGAAGAACCTGGGCATCTTCCTGTGGCGCTTCTTCAAGACCAGCCAGTTCAAGCGCACCTGCGTGCCGAACGGGCCGAAGGTCGGCAACGGCGGCTCGCTGTCGCCGCGCGGCGACTGGCGCGCACCATCCGATTCCGAAGCCACCGTGTGGATGGATGACCTGAACAATATTCCCGACTGACCGGGGCGCCTAGCCCTGTTGATTAAAGAGAGAAAAATGAAACAGATTACCTGCGTGATCAAACCCTTCAAGCTCGACGAGGTACGCGAGGCGCTGGCCGACGTGAATGTCACCGGCCTGACCGTGACCGAAGTGAAGGGCTTCGGACGTCAGAAGGGCCATACCGAGCTGTATCGCGGCGCGGAATACGTGGTGGACTTCCTGCCGAAGGTGAAGATCGAGGTTGTGGTGGACGACGCCATGGCCGACGGCGTGGTCGACGCCATCATCAAGGCGGCCCGCACCGGCAAGATCGGCGACGGCAAGATCTTCGTGCAGAACGTGGAGCAGGTGATCCGTATCCGCACCGGCGAAACAGGCGCCGACGCGGTCTGACGCCGCGCTCCTGGCTTCTCTCAGTGTAGGTCTGATCCGTCAAAGAAATCGGCGAATCAGGCAGCGGGACGTCCTGACGGACGAGTTATGATGCATAAAAATTTATCTCTTTGATATTTTTTGCGTTCTATCGCTCCCCAATATAACCACTAGAGAGAAACAATGAGCGACACGGAGAAAATGCACACGGGTATACCCGAACTCGATCTTGTATTGCGAGGCGGGCTGCCGAAACAGCGCATCCATCTGATCGAAGGCAGGCCAGGCACCGGCAAGACCACGATCGGGCTGCGTTTCATGATCGACGGCGCGGAGAAGGGCGAACCCTGCCTCTATATCTCGCTGTCCGAAACCGTCGAAGAACTGCGGGCCACCGCGGCGAGCCACGGCTGGTCGCTGGACGGCATCGCGTTGCGCGAAGTGATACCGGCCGAGGCCCAGCTCGAACGCCAGCAAAGCGTCCTGTTTCCTTCCGAGGCGGAGCTGAGCCAGACCATCGAGGCCATCAGCGAGGCCATCCGCGCGGTCAAGCCAGCCCGTCTCGTGATCGACTCGATGTCCGAGCTGCGCATGGTCGCCAACGACCCGATGCGCTACCGGCGCCAGATCGTCGCGCTCAAGCGCTTCCTGCTGAACCAGGCCTGCACCACGCTCGTGATGGACGACCTCACCGATGAACCGCGCCAGTTCGACCTGCAGGGCACGGTGCACGGCGTGATCACGCTCGACCAGCGCGAGCGCGAGTTCGGCGCCGCGCGCCGCCGCTTGCGGGTGGTGAAGATGCGCGGCGCCGAGTTCCAGAGCGGCTGGCACGATTTCGCCATCACCGCGAAGGAAGTCTACGTGTTCCCCAGCCTCATCGCCGAAGAGCACCAGGGGCAGCGCAGCCGCACCGCCGTGGGCAGCGGGGTGCCGGCGCTGGACGACATGCTGTGTGGCGGCCTGGTGCGTGGCACCTCGCTCATGGTGCTCGGTCCGACCGGCGTCGGCAAGTCCTCGCTGGCGCTGCAATATGCCAGCGTCGCTGCCGCCCAGGGCGAGCATGTCGCCTATTTCGCCTTCGACGAGACCAAGGACACCCTGCTCGAGCGCGCCAGCGGCCTGTCGATGCGCGTCGCCGACGCGATCGATGCGGGCAAGGTGTTCTGGGAGCGGATCAATCCCTCGCGCATCACGCCCGGGGAATTCATCTGGAAGGTGCGGCGCCAGGTCGAGGACAACGGCGCCGCGGTGGTCGTCATCGACAGCCTGAATTCCTACCTCGAGACCATGCACGAAGAGGCGGCGCTGATGCTGCAGATGCACGAGCTGCTCAGTTACCTAGCGAACCAGGGCGTGCTGTCGATCCTGATCGTCGGCCAGACCGGTCTGCTGCAGGACGTGCGCGACACGCTCGATGTCGGCTTCATCAGCGACACCGTGATCCTGATGCGTTACTTCGAAGCCGAAGGACAGGTGCGCAAGGCGATCTCGGTGGTCAAGAAGCGTCCGGGCCGCCACCAGAGCTGCATCCGCGAGTTCTCCCTGACCAGCAACGGCATGACGGTGGGCGAGCCGCTCGAAGATTTCCAGGGCGTGCTCACCGGCGTGCCGCGCGTCGCACCGGACAGTTCCAAGGCGGCGGGCGCAGGCGGCCATGGCTGATCCGCGCAAACCCGGCTGGGACGCCGTCGCAGTCGTGTGCACCCTGTCGGAAGCCGATCAAGCGGTCCTGACTGCCTTGCTGCGGGACTGGGGAGCACAGACCCGCGGCTGCGCCAACGCCTCGGAGCTCGCGCTGGCCGCCGCCGATCCGGAGGTGTCGCTGCTGCTGCTTACCGACGACGCGCTCGAGGCCAATGCCGTGCCGCTGGCCGCCACCTTGCGCGACCAGCCCGCCTGGTCGGACCTGCCGATCATTGTCTTCAGCGCCCAGGCCAACAGTGGCGGCTCGCAGCAGCAATGGGCCTTCCTGCGCCAGTTCGCCAACCTGACGGTGCTGGCGCGGCCGAGCCCCGCCAACGTGCTGCGCGCCGCCTTCGACGCCGCCTGCCGGGCGCGGGCCTGGCAGCTGACCGTGCGCGAGCAGATGGGCAGCCTGTCGGCCGCAGCAAGCCTGCTGGAACAGCGGGTACAGGATCGCACCGCCGAGCTGTACGCCGAGGTGGAAACCCGCAAGCGGGTGGAAAGCGCGCTCAACGAAGCACGCAAGCTGGAGGCGATCGGCCGCCTCACCGGCGGCGTAGCCCACGACTTCAATAACCTGCTGCAGGTGATCCAGGGGGCGACCACGCTGCTGCCGTTCGCCGAGCCGGGCAGCGAACAGTTCCAGCGCTCGCTGCACGCCATCCAGCGCGCCGCCTCGCGCGGCGCCAAGCTGACCCACCAGTTGCTTGCCTTTGGACGCCGGCAGGCGCTGGCCGGCAGCGCGCTCGACCTCACGCAGCAGCTGGACGAGATGCGCGGCTTGCTGCAGCAGTCGGTGCGCGAACAGATCGTGCTGGACCTGCACATCGCGCCCGACTTGTGGCTGGCCGATGCCGATTCGACCCAACTGGAGGTGGCCCTGCTGAACCTGGCGGTCAATGCCAAGGATGCGATGCCCGGCGGCGGGCGCCTCGCCATCGGCGCAGCCAATCTCACGCTCCCCGCGCCGGGCGTGCCGGACGGCGGCCTGCGCGGCGATTTCGTTTGCCTGACCGTGCGCGACACCGGTCCGGGCATGCCGCCGGAGGTGGCGGCCCAGGCCTTCGACCCCTTCTTTACGACCAAGCCGATCGGCGCGGGCACCGGCCTGGGCCTGAGCCAGGTGTACGGGTTTGCGAAACAGTCGGGCGGCACGGCCTGGATCGACAGCTCGCCCAAGGGCACGACCGTGTCGATCCTGCTGCCGCGCAGCACGGCCGCCGCGGCGCATGACCGGGACGGCCCGGTGGCGCATGCGGCCGCGCCCCTGGTCAGCGGCGTGCGCGTGCTGTGCGTCGAGGACGACCCGGAAGTGGCCGACGCCACCCTGGCCCTGCTCGGCAACCTTGGCTGCGAGACGACGCTGGCGCGCGACGCCCAGGAGGCGCTCGAACATCCACTCGACGGCATCGACCTGGTGTTCTCGGATGTGATGATGCCCGGGCCGATCGACGGCATCGGGCTGGCGCGCCGGCTCCGCGAGCGCTGTCCGGACATGCCGGTGCTGCTTGCCAGCGGCTATATGGTGGCGCCCGAGCGGCTGCAGGGGATGTCGATCAGCGTGCTGGCCGAGCCGTATACTCAGGAAGAACTGCGCCGGGCGCTGGCGCGGCTGCTGGCGCGGCGCGGGTAGCGGTTCAGCGTCCCATCCGCAGGTCGAACTTCCAGGTGATCAGCCGCAGTCCGCTGATGAACAGCGCGCTCGACCACAATGCGAAGTCGGGGTCGACGCCGTACTTGCCCATCAGGAGGAACAGCCAGTTCCCCAGAAAAGCGCAGATGGCATAAGGCTTCCCGTCGCGGAACACCATCGGCACCTCGTTGCAGACGATGTCGCGCATCACGCCGCCGAAAATCCCGGTGATCACGCCCATCATCGAGGCGATGAAGATCGGCATGCCGGCGGCCAGCGCGGCCGACACGCCTGCGACCGAGAACAGGCCCAGGCCGACCGCATCGGCGATCACGATCAGGCGTTCCGAGACGATCTGGCGCAGGGTGCGGATCAGGGGCGAGGCGACCAGCGCCAGCACGAAGATCAGGATCGCGTATTCCTGGTGGATCACCCAGAACAGCGGCCGGCGGTCGAGCAGGATGTCGCGCAGGGTGCCGCCGCCGAACGCGGTGATGAAGGCCACCGTGAACACGCCCACCAGGTCCATGCGCTTGCGGCGTGCTTCGATGAAGCCCGAGAAGGCGCCGACCAGGATCGCCATGATTTCGATGAACTTGATGAGGGTCATGCGGTAAGGAAGAGCGGTAATCGTTGCTAGATTACCATGCGGCTCATCAGGTAGGGTGGGCGGCTTCGCCGCCCACGCGGTGATAGTCAGGGGCTGAACGCTCGCGCGGGCTGCATTACCGTGAATTGAACGCGTGGGCGGGAAACCCGCCCACGCTACGATGTGCGGCCTTAGTCGAGCAGAGGGAGACGCACCGAGAAAATCACCTCGTTGCCATCATGCCGGTACGCGATCTCGCCACGGTGCTCGCGCACGATCTGCTGCGCGATGTACAGCCCCAGGCCCATGCCGGTGCGATTGCGCGGGTTGTGCAGCGAGGCGCGCTTGAAGGGGTTGAACAGGGTCGCCACCAGCTCGGGCGGGATCGGCGCGCCCGCATTACTGACTTCGACCACGGCCTCCCGGCCCTGCACACGCACGCACACACGCACCGGCTTGCCGGCTTCGCCATGGTGGCGCGCATTGCTCAGCAAATTGGACAGCACCTGCGCCAGCCGCCCGCTGTCGGCGCTCACCATGGCCGGTTCGTCGCACACCAGCCGGAAGGGGACGGCCGGGTAGGCCAGGCGCGCTTCGTCCATCAGGTCTACCACCAGTGCGGTCAGGTCGACGGGCTCGAGCGCCACGCCCAGGCCGATGCCGCCGTCGATGCGGCTCATGTCCAGCACCTGGCTGATCATGCGCTGCATGCGGCTGGTGGAAGACTGGATGCGCTTGCCCAGCGTCGGCTGGCTGTGGCCTTTCTCGAGCACCATGCCGGCCATGTTGATCGAATGGAGCGGATCGCGCAGGTCGTGTCCGAGCATCGCCAGCAGCTGGGCGCGGGTGGAATCAAGCTGGGTACGGCGCGAGGTCATCACGCGCACCAGCTCGGCCATCGCCAACCGTGCATTGCTCAGCACGACCGCCTCCCACGGCTGCGCATGGCCGCGCACCGTCTCGTACCAGGCGTCGAAGGAGCCGCGCGGCGTCAGGCGCGCGCCCAGCGGTCCGAAGGCCGTGGTTTTTTCGGGGCGGCCCGCCCAGGCCACCTGTTCGATCTGTTCCACCCGGAGCAAAATGACCCATCCGCCGGCCGCGGGGTCGAACGGCGTAGCCAGCATGCCGACCCATTTGCCCAGCTGCCCGTGCAGGGCCGCCGGCCAGTCATGCAGCGCTTCGCGCAGCACCAGGTCGTGCTCGCCCTCGGGCAGCGAGGCGACGATGGCATCGGCCAGTTCGGGCAACACGTCTCCGTGGACGATCCGCTTGCCGTACAGGCTGGCGACCAGTGCCTGGGAGGAGGTCGAGGCCATCAGCGCCGGCGCGTGGCGGCCCAGGGTGTCGAGCGGGTCGTCGTCCAGCACCAGGTCTTCGATCACCTTGGCGCGCGCCGCGGCCGACCGCTCCACCGCTTCGCTCTGCAGGCGCGCCTCGATGCTGTGGATGGTCGAGGCCATCACCTGGGCCAGCACGTCGGCCGCCATGCGGATCGAGTAGGGCACCAGCCGGCGCGACATGTGGTGGCAGGCGATCAGGCCCCACAGGCGGCCGTTGATGACGATCGACACGCTCATCGAGGCGCCGACGCCCATGTTCTTGAGATACTCGATGTGAATCGGCGAAACACTGCGCAGCACCGCATGGCTCATGTCGAGCGCCGGCGCCTCGGGCGCGCCCAGCAGCGGCACCATGGTGTCGTTGACGTCGATGATCGAACGCAGTGTATTGAGCACATACAGGCGGCGCGCCTGGGCCGGGATGTCCGAGGCCGGGTAGCGCTGCCCGAGGTAGGGCACGATGTCCTCGCGCCGGCTTTCGGCCACCACGTCGCCGCTGTCGTCCGGACGGAAGCGGTAGGCCATCACGCGGTCGAAGCCGGTGAATTCGCGAATCTGGTCCACCGCGCTGGCGAGCAGGCCTTCGATGGTCTTCTGGCGGCGCAGGCGCTCGATCGAGGCATGCGCCTTGATCGCGAACTGGGCGACTTCGTCGGCCCCGACCTCGCGCCGTTCGAATTCGGCGATCACGCGGCCGAAGGCGGCGTGCACGATGCAGTCGTAGTCGACGCCGCCGAAGCAGACCGGGACCATCGACGGGGTCGCCTCGGCGTCGCCGGGGCCGACGTATTCGAGCAGGAGTTCGAGCGCCGCAGGCGGCAGCGCCAGCGCCGCGTAGGGCGCGCCGAGTTCGAGCGTAAGCCCGGGCAGTGCGGCGGCGTTCGCGCTCCAGCCTTCCAGCAGGCCGTCGGTACTGAAGAAGAGCAGGGCGCCATGGGGCTGGATCGAACCGGGAATATGGATCGGTTCGTCGGCGCAGTTAAGCAGGTCGACCTGGCGGCCGTGGTCCATCGGAATCACGGAAGTACCCTTCAATTCGCCACCATTCCTTCCCGTCAAATCCGGCAAATACCGGCCGAGCGCATTTTACAGCTAATAGACATTTCGATACATTCTACTCGTGTAGAAATGTTGTATTCCGTGCGTTCGCTCACTCGAGCAGGGCGGGGCGCAGCAGCACGATCAGGGCGCCGTGGCCGCCATCTTTCTTGCCGGCCACGCAGAAGGCGATCACCTCGCCTTTTTGCACCAGCCAGCTATGCACGATCCCGCGCAGCACCGGCTGACCCTTGGGGGAGCCATAGCCGATGCCATGCACGATGCGCACGCAGCGCACCCCGCGGCGGTTGGCAAGGTAGAGGAAATTGGTGACGGCGTCGCGCGCTTCGTCGCGGTTCATGCCGTGCAGGTCGAGTTCGTCCTGTACCGGCCAATGGCGCTTGCGCAGCTTGCGCACCACGTCCGGCCCGACGCCCGGCTGGGCGTAGCTCAGCGACGGGTCCTCGTCGAGCAGGCCCTCGACGTCGAACAGGTCGGACAGCGACTCGCGCAGGACGGCTTCGGTTTCTTCTTCCTCGGTGCGCGGTGTGCGGTCCTTGAAGGCGCGGTCGGAGGCCACGTAGACCGGACGGTAGACGTAGCGGTCGGATTCCGGCAGCTTGTTCACGCCTTCCATCGCGCCGCGGAATTCCACGGCGCGTTCTTTCGCGATGCGCTCGCGCTTCTCGCGCTCGGCTTGTTCGATGGCGCGCAGGCGCTCGTCTTCCTTGAGCTTGTCGCGCAAGCCCTTCAGTTCGGAAAATTCCTTCATACGGCCATCGCGCTCCCTGGCTGCTTTATTTCGGATCGTCTTCCAGCGCTTCCAGGTAGCGCTGCGCGTCGAGCGCGGCCATGCAGCCGGTGCCCGAGCTGGTGATGGCCTGGCGGTAGATGTGGTCCTGCACGTCGCCGGCGGCGAACACGCCCGGCACATTGGTGGCGGTCGCCATGCCGTCCAGGCCCGACTTGGTCCGGATGTAGCCGTTCTTCATCTCCAACTGGCCTTCGAAGATGCCGGTGTTCGGCTTGTGGCCGATCGCCACGAACAGGCCGTGCAGGGTCAGGTCCTTGGTCGCGCCGGTTTCGCTGGACTTGATGCGCAGGCCGGTCACGCCGCTGTTGTCGCCCAGGACTTCGTCCAGGGTGTGGTTGAGTTCCAGGACAATCTTGCCTTCCTGGACCTTGTGCATCATGCGGTCGATCAGGATCGGCTCGGCGCGGAACTTGTCGCGGCGGTGGATCACGGTGACCTTGGAGGCGATGCCGGCCAGGTACAGGGCTTCCTCGACCGCGGTATTGCCGCCGCCGATGACCGCCACTTCCTGGTTACGGTAGAAGAAGCCGTCGCAGGTGGCGCAGGCCGACACGCCCTTGCCCATGAAGGCTTGCTCCGACGGCAGGCCGAGGTACTGGGCCGAGGCGCCGGTGGCGATGATCAGGGCGTCGCAGGTGTATTCATGCGAGTCGCCGACCAGGCGGATCGGTTTTTCTTCTAGGAACGTCGTGTGGATGTGGTCGAACACGATCTCGGTGTTGAAGCGTTCCGCATGCTGCAGCAGGCGCTGCATCAGTTCCGGACCCTGCACGCCCAGCGGGTCGCCCGGCCAGTTCTCGACGTCGGTCGTAGTCATCAGCTGGCCGCCCTGTTCGACGCCGGTCACCAGCATCGGCTTCAGGTTGGCGCGCGCGGCGTAGACGGCTGCGCTGTAGCCGGCAGGACCGGAACCGAGAATCAGGACTTTGGCGTGTTTGGAAGTAGTCATGGAAGGCTTCGAAAATAGATGGACAGACGGAAACTGGGGGCGGCCCGCACAGGAATCAAGGCCGGCAAATGCAACATGCGTGCAACAGCAGATTATAGACGATGATGCACACGAGCATGAATCGTAGGCCGGCCCAGCCGTATATGGCTTAGAATGGCTAGATTGTTGATAGCAAACACTTCGGAAACCGCCCCTCAGTAACACCGAGCAATGAGCAAGAACACCCAAGCCAGCACCTCAGGATACACCCGCACCGCGCAAACCACGCGAGGCGCCCGCCAGCCCCTGCCTGGCCGCCTGTCGCGCCTCCTGTCGGAAGCGCGCTGGATCGCCATGGCGGCCGCCTTCCTGTATTTCGTGCTTATCTTATTAAGTTACAACAAGGGCGACCCGGGCTGGTCGCACGCCAACGCCGTCCCCAAGATCGCCAATCTGGGCGGCAAGGCCGGCGCCTGGCTGTCCGACCTGCTGCTGTTCATCTTCGGTTTTTCGGCCTGGTGGTGGGGCGTGATCTTCCTGCGCGGGGTCTGGAAAGGCTGGCGCCGCCTTACCGACAAGCTGGCCCCGGTAGTCGAGGACCCGCCCCATGCAGGCGAGATGTATGTGCGCTGGACCGGCTTCGCCATCATGTTCGCCGGCAGCCTGGGCCTCGAATACCTGCGCATGTGGTCCTGGAACGTCGAGCTGCCGCGCGCCGCCGGCGGCGTGCTGGGCCAGCTGATCGGCCATTCGGCCCACGTCGCCTTCGGCTTCACCGGCGCAACCCTGCTGCTCCTGCTGCTGTTCGGCCTGGGCTTTTCGCTGTTCTTCCAGGTGTCCTGGCTGGCCGTGGCCGAGCGTATCGGTGAATCGGTCGAGGGCACGCTCGACTGGTTCCGCATGCGCATGGAAGACCATGAAGACCGCAAGCAGGGCGAAGCCGCGGCCGTCAAGCGCGACGAACTGGTGGTGAACGAGCGCCAGAAGTACTCCGAGAAGCATCCGGCGCCGCCGCCGATCGTGAAGGCCGAGCCGATGCTGGAGCCGCGTGTGGACGCCCGCCCCGAGCCGGTCATCCTTCCGGCGTCGACGCCTGCCTCGCTGGCCATGCCCACGCCGGTGGCCAGCGCGGCGTCGACCATCAAGATCGAGCCGCAGATCACCAGCGTGCCGAAGTCCGAGCGCGCCCAGAAAGAGATGCAGACCCCGCTGTTCCACGAGCTGGCGGGCGATTCGCCCTTGCCGCCGCTGGCGCTGCTGGACGAAGCCCCGCCGGCCCAGGAAACCGTGGCCGTCGAGACGCTGGAATTCACCAGCCGCCTGATCGAGAAGAAGCTGTCCGACTTCGGCGTCGAAGCCAAGGTCGTGGCCGCGTATCCGGGCCCGGTGGTCACCCGCTACGAGATCGAGCCGGCCACCGGCGTCAAGGGCAGCCAGATCGTCAACCTGGCGCGCGACCTGGCGCGTTCGCTGTCCCTGACCTCGATCCGCGTGGTCGAGACCATCCCGGGCAAGAACTACATGGCGCTCGAGCTGCCGAATCCGAAGCGCCAGATCGTGCGCCTGTCGGAGATCGTCGGCTCCAAGGTGTATGGCGACGCGTCGTCCGCGCTGACCGTCGCGCTGGGCAAGGACATCGCCGGTAAACCAGTCTGCGCCGACCTGGCCAAGATGCCGCACCTGCTGGTGGCGGGTACCACCGGCTCGGGTAAATCGGTGGGCATCAACGCCACCATCCTGTCGCTGCTCTATAAATCCGACCCGGCCGACGTACGCCTGATCCTGATCGACCCGAAGATGCTGGAGATGTCGGTGTACGAAGGCATCCCGCACCTGCTGGCGCCGGTCGTGACCGACATGCGCCAGGCCGGCCACGCGCTGAACTGGGCCGTGAACGAGATGGAGCGCCGCTACAAGCTGATGAGTAAACTCGGCGTGCGCAACCTGGCCGGCTACAACGCCAAGATCATGGACGCGGCCAAGCGCGAGGAACACATCCCGAACCCGTTCTCGATCATGCCGGACAATCCGGAGCCGCTCGAGAAGCTGCCGACCATCGTCATCATCATCGACGAATTGGCCGACCTGATGATGGTCGTCGGTAAGAAGGTGGAAGAGCTGATCGCCCGTATCGCCCAGAAGGCGCGCGCGGCCGGCATCCACCTGATCCTGGCCACCCAGCGCCCGTCGGTCGACGTCATCACCGGCCTGATCAAGGCGAACATCCCGACCCGGATCGCCTTCCAGGTCTCGAGCAAGATCGACTCGCGCACCATTCTCGACCAGATGGGCGCCGAGACCCTGCTGGGCATGGGCGACATGCTGTACATGCCGCCAGGTACCGGCCTGCCGATCCGCGTGCACGGCGCCTTCGTGTCGGACGAGGAAGTGCATCGAGTTGTAAAACATCTGCAGTCGCAGGGTGAACCGAACTATATTGAAGGCATTCTCGAAGGCGGTACGCTGGAAGAGGGCAATGCCGAAGGCATCCCGGCAGGCGAGGGCGGCGGCGAATCCGACGCCCTGTACGACCAGGCCGTGGCCGTGGTGCTCAAGAACCGCAAGGCATCGATCTCGCTGGTGCAGCGCCACCTGCGCATCGGCTACAACCGCGCCGCCCGCCTGATCGAGCAGATGGAACAGAACGGGATGGTGTCGCCGATGCAGTCGAACGGCAACCGCGACATCCTCGTGCCTGCCACCACCGCAGAATAACCCCGGCCGTGTTGAACCGCGCCGGCCGAGATGCCGGCGTTTTTCGTAGGTTGGGCGGGTTCCCCGCCCGCGCGTTCAACCAGCCGCAGAGCAAAGGAACCATATGCAAGCAACCAAGCAATTCGCTTTCGCTGCACTGATCGCAGCGTCGTTCGCAGCCGGCACCGCCAGCGCCGCCGCCCTCGACCAATTCAAATCCTTCGTCGCCACCACCAAGGCCGCCAAGGGCGAATTCACCCAGCAGCAGCTCACGAAATCCAAGAGCGGCAAGGCCGCCCCCGTCTCGAGCGGCAGCTTCGTCTTCGCCCGCCCCGGCAAATTCATCTGGACCTACCAGAAGCCCTACGAGCAGCTGCTGCAGGCCGACGGCGACACCCTCTACATCTACGACAAGGACCTGAACCAGGTCACCACGCGCAAGCTCGGCAACGCGCTGGGCTCGTCCCCGGCTGCCATCCTGTTCGGCAGCAACGACCTGGAAAAGAACTTCACCCTCACCGAAGCGGGTGAGCGCGACGGCGCCGAATGGCTGACCGCGGTGCCAAAGACCAAGGACACGACCTTCGAGCAGATCGGCATCGGCTTGCGGGGCGGCGTGCCGGTGGCGATGGAGCTGAAGGACCAGTTCGGCCAGGTGTCGCTGTTGAAGTTCACCAGCTTCCAGCGCAACCCGGCGCTGGCCGCCCAGCAGTTCAGGTTCGAGGTGCCGAAGGGCGCGGACGTGGTCAAGCAATAAGGCACAGGCCACCCTGGCCCGTGCACCAGCCCGGGTGGGGGAGGCCTGCCTGAAGCGCCTCTCCTCGCACGCCTATCGTTTACACTAGGCGCATGGACGACCTCTTCAAAACCGAACCATCCCCGCCGCTGGCCGAGGCCCTGCGTCCGCGCACCATCGACGAAGTCATCGGCCAGAGCCACCTGCTCGGCCCGGGCAAGCCGCTGAACCTGGTGTTCAAGTCCGGCAAACCGCATTCGATGATCCTGTGGGGCCCGCCGGGCGTGGGCAAGACCACGCTGGCGCGCCTGACCGCCTATGCTTTTGAGTGCGAGTTCATCGCGCTGTCGGCGGTGCTGTCGGGCGTGAAGGACATCCGCGCCGCCGTCGAACAGGCCGAGCACTACCTCCAGCAGGGCAAGCACACCATCCTGTTCATCGACGAGATCCACCGCTTCAACAAGTCGCAGCAGGACGCCTTGCTGCCCTTCGTCGAATCGGGCCTGGTGACCCTGATCGGCGCCACCACCGAGAATCCTTCGTTCGAGGTCAATTCGGCGCTGCTGTCGCGCTCACAGGTCTACGTGCTGAAGGCCCTCGATGATGAGGAGATGCGCCTGCTGCTCAAACGTGCGCACGAGCGCGTGCTGCAGCACCTGTCGTTTGATGAGGTCGCGGTCGACACCCTGGTCGGCTATGCCGACGGCGACGCGCGCCGCTTCCTGAACCTGCTCGAGCAGACCAAGGCATCAAGCGAGACCGCGGGCGTCACCCGCATCACCGCGGAGTTCGTCGAGAACGCGCTGACGCTCAACGCGCGCCGCTTCGACAAGGGCGGCGACAATTTCTACGACCAGATCTCGGCCCTGCACAAGTCGGTGCGCGGTTCGCATCCGGACGCCGCGCTGTACTGGCTGTGCCGCATGCTGGACGGCGGGGCGGACGCCAAGTACCTGTCGCGCCGCATCGTGCGCATGGCCTGGGAAGACATCGGCCTGGCCGACCCGCGCGCCCTCCAGATCGCCAACGATGCCGCCACCACCTACGAGCGCCTCGGTTCGCCCGAAGGCGAGCTGGCCCTCGGCCAGGCCGTGATCTACCTGGCGATCGCGGCCAAGAGCAATGCCGGCTACAACGCCTTCAATGCGGCCATGGCCTTCGTGAAGAAGGACAAGTCGCGCGAGGTCCCGGTCCATCTGCGCAATGCGCCGACCAAGCTGATGAAAGAGCTCGGCTACGGCCACGCCTACCGTTACGCCCACGACGAGCCGCATGCGTATGCGGCCGGCGAAACCTACCTGCCGGAGGGGATCCGCGAGCCGGGCTGGTACCAGCCGGTGCCGCGCGGCGTCGAGTCGAAAGTGGCCGAGAAACTGGCTTTTCTCCGCAGCTTGGACGAGGATGCGCGCAAGGACGGCACCGGCTCCTGAGCAGTATTTCATCCAACATCGCGGATTGTGCCGTCTTCTCGCGGCCAGTCCGCGTCCTGCGCATTTCAGCCCCCGTTTTTCGCGCTTCATCGCAAGTCGATGGCGATGTTTCGAGGCGATCGATAAAGTTCAACCATACCGAACCACATTGATCCCCAAGGAGCACACCATGAACATCCGTAAAAACTTCGAAGCCATCTTCCTGAGCGCCGCCGCCCTGGGCCTGGTTGCCAGCTACGCCACCGCCGCGGCCCGTCCGGTCGAGATGGTGAAGACCGAATCCGCGGTCCTGATCGACTCGACCATGCACGTGGTCGTGATCAAGGCGCCGCGCCTGAGCGTCGCCCAGAAAGCCGGCCTGAATTAAGCAGGGCTGAACCAAACAGGAAGCGTGTCAAGTAAAAGCAGGAGAAAACCGCCGTCGGCTTGGTACAATTGTGTTTTCGACATACGCAAGCGTCCCCGACATGATTGACATCCAACTTCTCCGCAAAGACATCGACACCGTCGCCGCGCGCCTGGCGACCCGCAAGTTCCAGCTCGACGTGGCCGCCTTCGGCGCCCTCGAAGCGGAACGCAAAACGATCCAGTCGCGCACCGAGGAACTGCAGGGCAAGCGCAATTCGCTGTCCAAGCAGATCGGCATGATGAAGGGCAAGGGCGAAGACACCACGACCGTGATGGCCGAAGTGGCCGGCCTGGGCGACGAGCTGAAGGCGAACGAAACGGCCCTCGGCGAGGTGCAGGCCAAGATGGCGGCCTTCATCGAGGCGGTGCCGAACCTGCCGCACGACAGCGCCCCCCAGGGCACGGACGAAAGCGGCAACGTCGAGGTGCGCAAGGTGGGCACGCCGCGCACGTTCGAGTTCGAGGTGAAGGACCACGTCGACATCGGCGAAAAGCTGGGCCTGGACTTCGACACCGCCACCAAGCTGACCGGTTCGCGCTTCTCGATGATGAAGGGCGGCATGGCGCGCCTGCACCGCGCGCTGGCGCAGTACATGCTCGACACCCACACCGGCCAGCACGGCTATACCGAGTGCTATACCCCGTACATGGTCAACGCCGACTCGCTGCGCGGCACCGGCCAGCTGCCGAAGTTCGAAGCCGACCTGTTCTCGGTGAAGAAGGGCGGGGCGGAAGGCGAGGGCGAGACCTTCTACCTGATCCCGACCTCGGAAGTCTCGCTGACCAACGTGGTGCGCGACGAAATCGTGGCGCTGGACCAGCTGCCGCTGAAGATGACCGCGCACACCCCGTGCTTCCGCTCGGAAGCGGGCAGCTACGGCCGCGACACCCGCGGCATGATCCGCCAGCACCAGTTCGACAAGGTCGAAATGGTCCAGGTGGTGCATCCGGACCAGTCGTACGCCGCGCTGGAAGAGATGGTCGGCCAGGCCGAGTTCATCCTGACCTCGCTGGGCCTGCCGTACCGCGTGATGCTGCTGTGCACCGGCGACATGGGCTTCTCGGCCGCCAAGACCTACGACCTCGAAGTATGGCTGCCGGCGCAGAACACCTACCGCGAGATTTCGTCGCTGTCGAACTGCGAATCCTTCCAGGCCCGCCGCATGGCCGCCCGCTTCCGCAACGCCGCCGGCAAGCCGGAACTGCTGCACACCCTGAACGGCTCCGGCCTGGCCGTGGGCCGCACCCTGGTGGCGGTGCTGGAGAACTACCAGCAGGCGGACGGCAGCGTGATCATTCCGGAGGTGCTGCGCCCTTATATGGGTGGGCTGGAGCGCCTGGCACCTGTCTGAAAAGGTTTTTGCGTGCAGGAAGAATTTGCTCTTCCGTTTTTGCAAGAGCGTCGCTATAATGCGTGTCTCTTGCAGCGACCGCAACACCGATTTAGGAGAGGTGGCAGAGTGGTCGAATGTACCTGACTCGAAATCAGGCGTACGGGTGACCGTACCGTGGGTTCGAATCCCACCCTCTCCGCCAGTAAATGAAAAAAGCTCCCACCGGGAGCTTTTTTCATTTGTGCTCGCTTCATTGCTTGTTTATCCCGTGGCGAAAAAGCATCCGAACCAATCAGTCGGCTGATCAGTTCCCTCATATCACCAAAATATGTAGCACTTTGTTATCCGTCCCGGCAAACTTGCTGTTAACCCACTCGGCAAGAACCACCATGTTGAAATCCCTTCTCGGCATCGCCATCCTGTTCACCCTGCCGCCCGCCATCGCCCAGACCCCGGCCCCGGCGCCCGAACCAGCCGGCGCCGGCCAGGTGGTCAAGGTCACCGGCTCCAAGGCGACCCCGACCGGCGAAAGCAAGAAGGTATTCGCCGCCAAGCGCCGCGTCCTGAGGGGAACGCTGGCGCAGAAGTGCGCGCTCGACAGCGCCTACTTTTCGCAGCAGGACGATGAAGAAACCTACATCGAGCAGCTCGAGCAGATGCAGGAAGCCGGCGAACCCGGCGAGGTCAGCGAGACGGGCACGCCCATGCCGTCCCCGACCCTGCAGAAATTCAACGGCAGCGCGCCCTTCGGCGATGCGTCGAACGTGGTCGATTCCTCGTCGCTCACCGGCGCGGCGTCCAGCAACGCCGTGGGACCGTGCGGCCTCGGCGACCGCAAGTTCGCCTCGGGACGCGAACGCATCATCCGCAAGGACCGCTCCTTCGCCGATGCCCTGGCGCACCTGGACGCCAGGGAATACGGCAAGGCGGCGGCCCAGCTCGAAATCGCCTACAGCAAGATCGGCTACCCGGAAGCCGCCGTCCTGCTGGCGAAGCTGAGCCTGGATGGCCTGGGCGTACCGCGCAGCACCGAAAAAGCCCTGTACTGGCTCGACCGGGCCGCCGGCCAGCGCTTCGACGTGCGGCGCGACGCGCTGCGGTTCGACCCCAAGGATCCGGACGCCCTCAACGGCATGATCGAGGCGGCGCTGATGCTGGCCAGGATCCACCAGCATGGGATCGGCGGCGTGAAGAAGGACCAGGCCACTGCCCGCAAGTGGTACGTCAAGGCCGCCGAGTTCGGCTTCGTGCCGGCCCTGAATACCCTCGGCCTGGCGTCCCAGGCCGGCGCGGGCGGTTCGAAAGACCTGAAACAGGCACGCACGTATTTCCAGCAGGCTGCGGAAGAGGGCTACGTCCCGGCCCAGTTCAACCTGGCCAGGCTGTATTACGCCGGCGGCGACGGCATGGCGCGCGACTACAAGCAGGCGGGCGCCTGGTTCGCCCAGGCGGGCAAGTCCGGCCACGCCAGGTCGCTGTTCGCGATGGCGCGCATGCACGACCTGGGCGAAGGCGTCCCGGCCGACCAGTCGAAGGCGATCGTGTACTACAAGGAGGCGGCCCTGAAAGGGGTGCCGGAAGCCCAAAGCGCCCTGGCCACGTATTTCTACACCGGCGAGCAGGTGGCGAAGAACCCCGCCACCGCGCGCAAGCTGTTCAACCAGGCGGCCATGGGCGGCGAGTCCGAAGCCATGTTCAACCTGGCGGCGATGCTGGCCAACGGCGAAGGCGGCGACCAGGACCTGGGCATGGCCTACGTCTGGTTCAGCCTCGCCAAGGCCAGCGGCTTCGAGCGGGCAGGGCTGGCGCTGAGCCAGATCGACGGCAAGCTGTCGGCGCAGGACCGTGCGAAGGCGGATGCGATCCTGAAGCCGTCCGCAGTGCGCACGCCGTGAAAGAATATTTCATGACCAGCTTGTTGGTGAAATCTTATTTCACCATACTGATGTGGCAGAACACATTCGCCTTCCACAAATGACAAACAGCCGCTATAATGCGGCCTCGCTTACGCGACCATGCAGCACCGATTCAGGAGAGGTGGCAGAGTGGTCGAATGTACCTGACTCGAAATCAGGCGTACGGGTGACCGTACCGTGGGTTCGAATCCCACCCTCTCCGCCAAGAAATAAAAAAGGTCCCTCTGGGACCTTTTTTATTTTGTGGCGGAGAGGAGCAAGGCCCCTGCGGGCCTTGCGTGTGGGATTCGAAGACTCGCGCGTACTCGCGCGAGGGCGGCCCGCGGTAGGTGGGCGAATCCCACCCGTGAGCAGCCGCACAGTTTGTGTGGGATTCGAAGCTTGGCGCGTACTCGCGCCAAGGCGGCCCGCGGCATGTGGGCGAATCCCACCGCGAACGTGGCCCCCTTGATGGGGCCACGTTCGCTTCAGCGCCACCCTAGCGCAGAAATATAAAATCATTCCCCACCCGATGCCGCCAGGTCTGGATCAGGTCGCGGTACGCCTCACCCACCGGCCGCACGCGCCGCTCCAGGTCGCACAGGCCGTACTGGTTGACGGTGCCGGCGTCCTTGGTCAGGGCGCTGTCCCAGTCGACCTGGTCGACTAGGCTGTACCAGGTGAAACCGACGATCGGCACGCCGTCCGTTTTCAGGCGCACCACGTTCGACCACTGCTTGTCCAGCCAGGCGCGCGCGTCCTTCTCGCCATTGCCGGCGTCACGGTTGTTGGTCTCGGTGTGCATCACCGGAATCCGGTAGCGGTGGTAATACTGCTGGGTGATCACGTAGTAGCCGAACAGCTCGCACGACGAGGTGGACCCGTCCGGCTGGATGACGTGTTCGTTGGTGGCGTAGTAATCGTTACCCATGATGCAGACCGGCTTGACGCTGCGGTTGAGGAAGAAATGGTAGTCCTTGCGCGTCATGCCGTGGTCGAACAGGTATTCGTACATCCGGCCGGTGACGTCGTGGCCGTAGGTCAGGTCCAGGGCAAGGAAGCGCAGCTCGTTCATGTGCCGGGCCAGCTCCATGGCCTCCATGCTGGCGGGATGGTAGTACTCGGACGATTCGCTCTGGATGAACTTGGCGCTAGGGCGCACCATCATGATCGCTTCCGTCGCCAGGATGTTGGCCTTGGCCAGGTTCCGGATGGCGGTGACGAAGGCCCGGTCGGTGCGCAGGCGCTCGTTCCACAGGCCGTCATGGGCCGAGAACTTGGCGGTGATGTAGATCTCGTTGATCGGCGTGTAAAGGTCGACCCAGGGATAGCGCTTCGCGAAGGCCGAGGCATACTCGGTGAAGAAGGGCACGAATTCGGGGTTCTGGAAGTTGCCCAGCCAGTCGGGCACCCCGAAGTGGCACAGGTCGACGATCGGCTTGATGCCGCGTTCGCGGATCTCGGCGAAGACCTCGTCGGTGAAATCCCAGTCGTAGCAGCCCGGCCCCTGGTGCACGCGGTAGTAAGGCGGGCCGTAGCGCAGCGCATCGATCCCGAGCGCGCTGACCAGCGCCAGGTCATCCTTCCAGCGCCGGTAATGACCGGTCTTTTCCATCTCGTCGACGCGCAGCCCGTCACCATTGGGTCCGGCGACGACCGGATAGCTGCCTTCGATCCCGGTCGCAAACATGAAGCCTTGCATGGTGCGCTCCTTTTCAGTAGCCCATACCGTTACTGGCAAATCCATCATCCCGCCAAATACGCGGGCCATGCAAGCTTAAAGCCGTAACAATTGGTGTCCTTGGGCGTCCGCGCAACACTTCGCGTCAGCGTGCCAGGCTCGGGCGTTTCGGATCGTAGCTCCAGCCCGGCACCAGGTAGCGCATCGCCACCGCATCGTCGCGCGCGCCCTGTGCCACCTTGCGGTACAGCGCATGGGCCTGTTCGATGCGGTCCAGGTCGGGCTCGATGCCCAGCCCCGGTTTATCGGGCACCGCCACCGCGCCGCCGACGATCTGCAGCGGCTCGCGGGTCAGGCGTTCCTGGCCTTCCTGCCAGATCCAGTGGGTGTCGATGGCCGTGATGGCGCCCGGCGCGGCGGCGGCCGCATGGGTGAACATGGCCAGCGACACGTCGAAGTGGTTGTTCGAGTGCGAACCCCAGGTCATGCCCCAGTCGTGGCACAGCTGGGCCAGGCGCACCGAACCCTGCATGGTCCAGAAGTGCGGGTCGGCCAGCGGAATGTCGACTGCACCCAGCAGGTGCGAGTGGCCCATCTGGCGCCAGTCGGTGGCCACCATGTTGGTGGCGGTGCGCACGTTCGTCGCGCGCTTGAACTCGGCCATGATCTCGCGGCCGGAGTAACCCTGTTCCGGGCCGCAGGGGTCTTCGGCATAGGCCAGCAGGTGGCCGTACTCCTTGCACACCTCGATGGCCTGGCCGAGCGACCAGGCGCCGTTCGGGTCGACCGTGCAGCGCGCATCCGGCCTGCGTCGTTTGATGGCGGCGATCGCCTGCAGTTCGTCCTGCGCGGACATCACGCCACCCTTGAGCTTGAAGTCTTGGAAACCGTAGCGCTCGGCCGCGGCGTCGGCCAGGTCGGCGATCGCCTCGGCGTCCGTGGCGGCGCGCAGGCGCATGCCGTGCCAGTCGTCGCCGCCGCGCGGCGGCACGTAGCCAAGGTCGGTGCGCGCGCTGTCGCCGATGTAGAACAGGTAGGCCAGCATCGGCACCCGGTCGCGCTGCTGGCCGGCGCCGAGCAGTTCGCAGACCGGCACGCCGAGGTGCTGGCCCAGCAGGTCGAGCAGGGCCGCCTCGACGGCCGTGATGACATTGTCGAGCCGCAGGTTGATCTCGTGCGGCTGGCGCAGCAGGGCGGCTTCCGCGGCCGAGCTGACCTGATGCTGCATGGTGCCGGTATGCGCGCCGTGACTGGCGCGGATCGCATTCAGGGTGCGCTGGTAGCGCGCCACCTCGCTGCCCACCACCAGCGGCACGGCGTTTTCCAGCGCCTTCAGGATGCCTTCGCCGCCCGGTACCTCGCCCATGCCGACACGGCCGTCGCTGGCCTCCAGCAGCACCAGGTTGCGGATGAACCAGGGACCATGCGCGCCGCACAGGTTGAGCAGCATGCTGTCACGGCCCGCCACCGGGATCACACGCATGGCGGTAATTAGGGGACTCGAGGCGGAACTGACGAGTTTCATTGCAATCTCCGGAATGTTGATGCGTGATGGGGTGGATCAGTCCGACGGCGGCATGCCGTAGTAATGTGGCGCGCCGTCCATCACCACGTCGATACGGTCGAGCACCACGCCCGGGTCGAGCGCGTACACGCGCAAGCGATGCTTGCCGGGCTTGAGCCGGGCAATGCTGGTGCTGCGCACTGCCATGTTCGACAGCACGTTCAGCTTCCATTCGTCGCTGCGGCCGACTGTCGTGTAGTCGACGGTCTGGAGCGGTCCGTCGTCGAGCTGGACGGCGATGCGCAGCCGGTGCTCCGACGTGAGGGCATGTACCGGCACCGCGACCAAGCGGAGCTGTGCGCCGCCCTCGCTGCGGGTCTGGAAGTGGTACTCGAGCGGCGCGGCCTTGGCGAGGGCCTTGGCGTCGCGTGACGGCAGGTCGAGGCGGGCGCGCATGGCCTGTCCCGAGGTGCCCAGGCCGGGCTGCGCTTCCCATTCCCGGCTGGCTGCGGCGCTGCCGGCCGGCAGCACCACGATCCGTTCGCGCTCGCCCGGCATGGCTTTGTCCGCCGGCTGCGCCTGCACATTCAGTTTCACGGTCTGTCCGCCGCATTGCAGCGACAGGGCCGGCCTGGCGGAACCGTCGTATTCCAGCGTGATGCGCTGCTCGTGGCCCTTGGCCGCATCCAGCTCGCCGCCCTGGAGGTCGGCGCGCAGTCCCCGGGCGCCCGGGGCGATCGACCAGGACATGGCCTGGGCGCCGTAGCTGACCAGGGTGACGGTGCGGCTGGCCTTGCCGCCAAGCGGCAGCACCAGCGCATTGGCTTCGTTCGAATGCGGGGCCGGATAGACCACGCCGCAGCCACGCCGCGCGGACGGACTCCACGACGGATACAGGGGTTCGGCGAACACCGGCAGGCGGCGCGGCGCGATGTCCATGATATGGGCCCATTTGCCGTCGCCGAGCGCGTTGTAGGCGGCCGCGTCAAGCACCAGCGCCGCATGTGCCTCCTTCGCCTGGCTGGTGTAGAGGTTGGAGGAGGGCCGCCCCTGCAGTGCGTATTCGCCGGCCAGGTCGAGCTTCAGGATGCGCTTGTTGAGGTTGGCGCTGGAACGCACCGGGTACAGCACCAGCTGGAAGTAGGCCTCGCGCAGTGCGCTCGGGAGGCGCTGTTCCAGGGCCTCGGCGCGGGCCACCAGGGCTGCATAGCGCGCCAGGCGGCGCTCGGCTTCGTCGCCGCCGGTGCGCACGTACTCGGTGGTGCGTACCGGGCGCGTCGGTTCGGTCTGGCTCCAGCCCATGAATTCCGGGCGGCGCTCCCAGGCCAGGCGGTAGTACTCGAGCTGGATGGCGGCGATCTCCTCGCCGTGCTGGGCGCCGAACTGGCGCGCGCCCCAGTCGGCCAGGTGGCGCGCCGGTTCCTGGCGCAGCACGCCGGCATCGAAGGCGGCGTCGAGGAAGTACTGGGTCAGGTATTCGTTGGGCTTGATATCGCCCACGTTCACCACCCACAGGCGGCGCGCGCCGGCGCTCCAGGCACGCTGCAGCTGGTCGCGCACCAGGGCCGGATGGGTCGTGCCGAGCCACAGGTAGTCGTGCGGCCGGCCCCAATAGGAGATGTGGTAGTAGATGCCGTTGCCGCCTGGGCGGGCTGCTTCCTTGGCCGTCCCGAGCTGGTGCAGGTAGCCGTAGTTATCGTCGGGCCAGACCAGCGAGACGTCTTCCGGCACGGTCAAGCCGGCGTTGTAGTAGTCCAGCACCTCCTTGTACATGGTGAAGGCGGTAGGGATGCGCGCGGCCGGCTTGCCCAGGCTGCGGCTGAGCATGTCGCGCTGCAGTCCAATCACCTGCTGCACGGTGTCGCGCGCATGTTCCGGGCTGCTTGCGCCTTCCATGGCCGAATCGTGCACGCCGCGCAAACCAAGGGTGTAGACGTTCTCGAAGCCCTTGACCTCGTCGATGCGCTCCTGCCAGTAGCCGAGCAGGCGTTCGCGGTTGCTGAAGAAGTTGAAGGGGCCGAAGGATTTCTTCCACTCGCCGACGTTGTTGCGCATCATCGGCTCGGCATGCGAGGTGCCGACCACGATCGCATGGTCGTCGGCCGCTTGGGCGTTGCCGGGCACCGAGTAGAAGGCGCGCGTGCTGTCGTGCATGGCGGGCCAGATCAGGTTCGCCTTCAGGCGCCACATCAGCTCGAACACGCGCGCGTAGGTCCTGGGACCGATGTCCTTGACCGGATCGAAGTTCCTGGCGGCCCAGGGCTGCAGGCCCCAGTCCTCGTCGTTGATGAAGATGCCGCGCCAGGTCACCGACGGGGCGGGCGACAGGCGCCGCGCGCCGTCCAGCACCAGGCTTGTGCGCCGCGCCGGCCGGACGTCGGCCCACCATTCCCAGGGCGAGATGCCCAGTTCGCGCGAGGCGTCCACCACCCCGTACACGGCGCCGCGCCGGTCGGACCCGGCGATCAGGAGCACATCGCGCTCCCCCATGCGCCCGGCGGCGCGGATGTAGCGCTCCGCCTGGCCGCCCAGGGGCGCCAGGTCGACGCCCATCGCCTGCGCCGCCTGCCTGACCTGCGGCGAGCCGGCGGTGCCGATCACGATGCAGCGCCGGCGGCATTCGTCGAGCCTGTCGGTGTGCGCGCCCGTGATGCCGGTCAGCGCCTGCAGGTCGCGCCCGAGCAGCTCGCCGGCGAGGCGGGCGGTGACGCTGGCTTCGGTGACGATGAGCGGAAGCTGTGCGCCGGTGTCGAGGGCGAATGGCTGGGCATGGGCGAGGCCGCTTGCCAGCAGCAGGCCGAGGGCGATGAAGCGTTTTCTCATAATGGGTCGGTGATCGATGTCGCGGATGCGCCACAGGTCGATCGAGCTAATGTATTAGTGCATTCTATAAGCTTTGCAGGGGGGAATTTGGTCATTACAAAAACGCTCACGGAGCTGATTGATCGGTAAATACTGTTGACTCCTTATCTATGCTAGCGTGTGCTTCGTTGGCGCCCTTGGGTGCTAATACCTTAGCTAACAATAAAACGGAGACATGACATGATCAAGAAAATCGCGCTGTTCTGCGCGTTCGCCGGCCTCTGGATCCACACGGCCGCCGCCGCCCCGATCGGCTGGTACCAGATGGAACTCGAATGGCGTGACGGCAGGTTCAGCGGGCAGATCTTTTACGACAGCAGCGCGCCTTACCGCGTGACGCAGATCGATGGCATCCTGACCGACATCGCCCAGACCACCGCCATCACCCACGTGTGGAACCTCTCGCACGAGCAGCAACCGGATGAATCCTGGCTGAACTTCACCAATGCCCAGGGCAGCGCGATCGACGACTACGATGCCTCGTTCTACCTGAACCTGTTTGAGCTCGGCGCCAGCCTGGCGGTCGATATGACGAAGGACAACAGCCTGTACGACTGGTCGGACCTGGAGGCCTTTGAGCTGTTCGGACAGATCGACCAGTCGCCCCTGCTTGCCTGGAACATCACGCCCGCGGGCGGCGAGGTACCGGAACCGGCCGGCGCCGGCCTGCTGGCCGCCGGCGCACTTGCCGCCGTGGCAGCCCGCCGCAGGAAGCGCGCCGCCGCCTGAGCCCGGGCCTGCTCACGCAGGCCATCAATACAACATTCTTGGAGACGAACATGAACATCCTGAAACAAGGAAGGACCGCGCACGCCCTGGGCATTGCCGCGGCATTGTCGGCCACGCTCGCGGCCTGCGGCGGCGGCGACCCTGCGGTACAGGAAACCCGGCTGCTGTCCGCATCGATGGGCGGCGGCGCCATGACGGCCAGCTCGGCCAGCATGGCCGGCACCAGCGCAAGCACAAGCACAAGCGCCGTCGCGGCGCGCACCATGGAACAGCTGGGCCGCGGCGTGGTGGCTGTGCGCACCTCGTCCACCGCCGCCTTCATCAGCTGGCGCCTGCTGGGCCTCGACCCGGACGGCATCGCCTTCAACGTCTACCGCTCGCTCGAGGGCGGCGCGGCGGTCAAGCTCAACGCCACGCCGCTCACCGGCGGCACCAACTATACCGATAGCTCGGCGAACCGCACGCTCGGCGCCTATACCTACACGGTGCGTCCGGTGGTCGACGGCGTCGAGGGGCCGGCCAGCGGCGGCTTCACCCTGAAGGCCAACGGCCCGAACGAACCGATCGTGCGCATTCCCCTGAGCGCCTTGCCGGCGGCCGACTACCGCACCAACTACGTCTGGGTCGGCGACCTGGACGGAGACGGCGAATACGACTTCGTGATCGACCGCATCGCCGCGTTTGTCGCCGGCAGCAACGACGACCTGGGCACCGGCAACCAGTACCTGGAAGCCTACAAGCGCGACGGCACCCGGCTGTGGCAGATCGACCTCGGCCCGGGCAGCCGCAACACCTACAACATCACCCCCGGCCCGACCACGCTCAGCATGGGCATGTACGACGGCGTGACCGTGTATGACCTGAACGGGGACGGCAGGGCGGAAGTGGTGCTGAAGGTGGCCGCCGGCGTGAAGTTCGGCGACGGCAGCACCTTCACCGACACCGACCCGAACCAGCAGCATTTCGCGATCCTGGACGGCATGAAGGGCACGCCGCTGGCCACCCGGCCGTTCCCCTCGGACTTCTATGCCCAGGCGGGCCGCTACGGCACCCAGCTCGGCATCGGCTATGCCGACGGCGTCAACCCGACCATCTACTTCTGGGGCCGCAACCGCAACAAGGACAAGAGCTTCAACGACGTGTTCGCGTCGTATACCTGGAACGGCGGCACCACGCTCACCGAGAACTGGCGCATGCCGCTGGACCCGACCAGCGGCAAGGAAGCCTCGCACCAGATGCGCATCATCGACGTCGATGGTGACGGCAAGGACGAAGTCGCGACCGGCAACTTCATGATCAACAGCGACGGCAGCCTGCGCTACATCCTGCCGGGCGTGATCCACGGCGACCGCTTCTTCATCGGCAAGTTCGACAAGCACCACGCCGGCATGCGCGGCTACGGCATCCAGCAGAACAACCCGAGCGGCCTGCTCGAGTACTACTACGACGCCACCACCGGCCAGATCATCTGGAACCACAGCACCACGCCGGGCAACATCGTCGACGTCGGCCGCGGCCTGGTGGGCGACATCGACCCGCGCTTGCCGGGCTTCGAGGTGTGGTCCTTCTCCGGCCTGTTCAACGGGGAGATGAACGTACTCACCGAACCGGACACCACCAAGTCGCCATGGCCGACCCACTCGATCTGGTGGGACGCCGACATGCTGGCCGAGGGCCTGAACGACTTCAAGATCGAGAAGTGGAATCCGCTGGCGCCGAGCGCCAGCGGCTCGCTGCCGCGACTGGTGTCGATGACCAGTTCCACCTATGGTTCGGCGCGCCTGAACAACCGTAATCCGATGTTCTTCGGCGACATCCACGGCGACTGGCGCACCGAGGTCGTCCTGCTCAACAATAACTACACCGAGCTGGTGATCTTCACCACCAACGTGCCGACCAGCACCCGCCTGTACACGATGGCGCACAACCCGGCCTACCGCAACCACATGACGATCAAGGGCTACCTGCAGTCGCCGCTGCCGGACTATTACATCGGCGACGGCATGGACCAGCCGCCCAGGCCGAACATCCGCTATGCGGGCACCGGCACCATCGCCGCCGAGGCTGCGGTGACGGGCGGCGGCGCCACCGTCAAGCGCGATGCCAGCGGCTACCGCGGCGAGGGCTACGTCGACTTCCCGCTCACCGGCGGCAGCCTGCAACTCAATAACGTCAACGGCGGCGCGGGCGGCGTCAAGACGATCTCGATCCGCTATGCGAACGGCAATCCGACGCCGCGTTCCGGCGTGCTGCGGGTGAACGGGGTGGCGCAGCGCATCACCTTCAAGATCACCGGCAGCTACAACAACTGGATCACGCTCGAGGTGCCGGTCACGCTCGTCCCGGGCCTGAACAACACCCTGCGCCTCGAATCGACCGGCCAGGACCTGGCCAACATCGACGAGATCCTGGTGCCTTGAATCGCGCATCGACCTTCCTGTAGCCGGATATGCTTTCGATAATCAAGACCTTGTTCGCAGCCAGCCTGGCATTGAGCCTGCTTGCCATGCCGGCCCGGGCCCACGATCCCCTCGACGGCAGCATCCAGGTGCAGGTCCTGGACCAGCGGATCGAAGCCCGGGTGACCCTCGGCTACGATGCGGCGCGCGCGATGCTGCGCGCGCTGGAATTGTCGCCGGAGCAGGCCGGCGCCGTCGCCCGCGGCGGCGCATCGGCGTCGGTGGCGCCCGCCCGCGCCGCCCTGCTGCTGCGACTGAGCGACGGCGGCCGGGAGATCGTCCCAAGCGCGCTGCTGGCGGTCGGGGGGAGGGAGGAGGTCAGCTTCGTGGCCAGCTTCCCGCGCCCCGCCGTCGGCCGGGTGTCGCTCCATGCCGGCTATTTCGCGACGGTCGATGCCATGCGGCCCGGCACGCTGGTGGTGACGGATGCACGCCGGCGGCTCCTGGCGACTACCTTGCTGTCGGCGGCCGCACCCGGGGCGGCGCTGACACTGGATGCCGCCGCGGCGGTCCTGGCCGATGCGCCGCCGGCCGGCGCCCAGGCCTTCTTCACGCTGGGCGTCGCGCATATCCTCACCGGCTTCGACCACCTGCTGTTCCTGTGTGCGCTCCTGATCACCTTGACCACGATGCGGCAGATGCTGGCCATCGTCACCGCGTTTACGCTGGCGCATTCGCTCACCCTGGCCATGGCCGCGCTGGATATCGTCGTGCCGCCGGCCAGCGTCGTCGAGCCGTTGATCGCGCTGTCGATCATCGTGGCCTGCGTGGTCAACTTGCTGCGGCGCGAATCCGTCCGCGCGCGGCTGTGGATGGCGGCGGCCTTCGGCCTGATCCACGGCTTCGGCTTCGCCGGCATGCTGCGCGAGGCGATGGGGCCGCATGCAGGGCAGGGGTTGCCGGACCTGCTGCTGCCGCTGCTGGCTTTTAACCTCGGGGTCGAGGCGGGGCAACTGCTGGTGGCCGCGGCCATGATCGCGCTGCTGCTGCTCGTGCGCCGGCGCGAAGGCTTCGCGCGCCATGGCACGCCGGTGGTCTCCGGCCTGGTCATCGTGGTGAGCAGCTGGTGGCTGCTGGAGAGACTGGCGCTGGTGTAGGCCCCGGGCGCTAATGTGCTAGCATCTTGGCAATTAACAAGACATGCTGCCAGCCCGAGGCTTCACCCTATGGAAACAATCGCATTCAGCGGCCCGTTCACCCTCGACCGGTCGCGCCACGCCGCGGTCCAGGTCTACGAGTTCCTGCGCGAAGAAATCGTCAACCTGACGCTCAAGCCGGGAACGGTCTTGTCGCGCAACGAGTTGTCCGCGCACTTCGACCTGTCCGTCACCCCGATCCGCGACGCCCTGATGCGGCTGGAAGAAGAAGGACTGGTCGACATCTACCCGCAGCACGCCACCCGCGTGCGCGGCATCAGCATCGCCTCTGCGCGCCAGGCCCACTTCCTGCGGCTGGCGATCGAGCTGGAAGTGGTGCGCACGCTGGCGGTCAAGAACGACCCGGCGCTGGCCCTGACGCTGCAAAGCCTGGTGTTGCAGCAGAAGGCGGCGCTGAAGGCGCGCGACCTCGAATCCTTCAGCCGCGTCGACCAGGCCTTCCACCGGCAGCTCTACAGCGCGGCCGAGGTCGAGGAACTGTGGCGCCTGATGCGCCACCGCAGCGGCAACATGGACCGCCTGCGGCGCCTGCACCTGCCGCTCAACGGCAAGGCCGAGTCGGTGCTGAAGGACCACGCCGACATCGCCGAGGCGATCGGCCGCGGCGATGCCGCCGGCGCGGAAGCGGCGCTGCGGCGCCACCTGTCGGGAACGCTGTCGGAACTCGATGCGCTGCGCAAGCAATACCCGAATTACTGGATGCCGGGCGCGGACTGAGGACGCGGCTGGACGCTTCGACCGAGTACGGCGAACGCGATGGCCCCTTCAAACGGTTCCTGAATAGCCGTTCCGTCGGCTCACTGGGGAGTTGAACGCGTGGGCGGCATCGAGGCTGCCTGTCGTTCATGGTCCGGGTATAGCCGCCCACCCTACGATGCCGTGCCCCGATCGATCGTAGGGTGGGCGGCTCCACTCGATGATGTGAGCAGCCCCCGCTGCACGTGCCGCCCACGCGTTCAAACAGTCCGCGAATAGCCGTTCCGTCGGCTGCTCAGCGCACCAGTCCCGCCGCCCGCGCCGCCTCGTCCAGCGTGTCGCCGCCGAGCGCCATGTGCTGGATCGCGGCCAGGCCCCACTGCGCGGAGCCGTTGGTGCTGATGCCGGGGAGCTCGTCGAGCGGACGCAGTACGGCCGGGCCGCCGATGCGGCGCACCGTGTTCCGCCCGTTGTCCTTCTTGAGCGAGTCGGACTCGAAGAACTCGCGCCAGGCCCGCAGCGACAGGGCGCGGTCACGCTCCTGGTAGGCGACGTAGGCCGTCATGCGCGAATTGGTGTCGCTCATGCCGCGTCCGCCGGGAGCGGAACCCAGCAGCGCCAGGACGTCGGCCTTCGGCGCATTGTAGGTGCGGCAGTACTGCAGCCAGGCCTTGCGATACGCCGGCACGTCGACCAGCGTGAGCAGCTCGGAATTCATCTCGACCACGCCGAACACGCCGTTCAGGTTCGAGAACGAGGCCTTGTCGCCGGGGCCGTGGAAACGGCCGGTGCGGTGGTCGTAGGGCGCGCCGGCGGCGAACCACTGGTACTTCAGGGCGGCGATGCTCTGCATGCCATTGACGATCTTGTCGCGCCAGCGGGTGTCGCCGGTGCGCTCCCATTCCGCCAGCCAGGCGGATATCAATGAACCCCACACGGTGCCGAAGGAGGCGCCGATGAAGGCGTCCGGGCGCGCGCCGGCCGTCTTCAGCTTGCGCGAGATGTCGACCTTGTGCAGGTCCTGGTCCGAATCGAGCAGCTCGCGCATCAGGTCGCCCACGCGCTCGTCCGCCGTCAGGAAGTAATAGATGCGGCGGTAGGCGGCATTCGAGACGCGCGGCTGCTTGGACGAATCCGACCAGTGCTGCACCCCATGGCGCGTCCCGAAGCCCTTGAACCGGCCCAGGTGGTAGACGTCGACCTCGCCGGTGTGGCGGGTCATCGCCTCGGCGTAGCGGAACAGGTCGGCGCGGCCGGTGCGCAGGTAGCTGTACCACAGCCACAGGTCGGTCGACAGTTCCGAATTGTCCCAGGCGTAGCCGCCGATGTCGTAGCGCCACATATGGCGGTCGAGGTCGTACGCGTGCATCACGTCGCCGTAGGACCAGAACCCGTACCAGCGGTGCTGCTCGGTCTCGCGCAGGTACTGGTCCAGCTGCAGTGCCAGGCGCTCTTCGATCAGCTTGCGCGCTCCCGTAGAAGCATCGACCGGGTCCCAGTCGCCGAACACGCCGCACTGGTGGATGCGCTGCGGCGTGAGCGCCAGGCGCGCCGGATTGGCGACCTGCTCGGCCATGGCGGACAGCGTCTCGTGCGAAGGGGTCGCGCCCAGCACCCACAACTGCAGTTCGGAGGTGCGCGCCACGCCGGTGGCGGCGTCCCAGCCCGCTTCGTAGTCTTCATACGTGATGTTCAGGCCGGCGATCTGCTTTTCGTGGGTATCCATGCCGTCTTCGGCGCGGTAGGACCGCACGTCCATGGCAGGGGCCGAGGGCGCCCACATCCAGGCCGTCACGTCCGCCATGGTGCCGGCGGCATTGCGCACGTCCAGGCCCACCGGGGCGCGCTGCCAGAAATCCTTCAGGCCCAGCGCCACGCCGCCGGCGGCACCGCCGGCGTAGACCAGACCCTTGCTGCGGGTGCCGGCATTCGAGTCGATCCAGGCGCGGCCGGCGCGCAGGCGCTTCTGCAGGGTGAAGCCGTCCGGCGACAGCTGCGCCAGCGAAAAGTCGCCCCATTCGGGGATCCATTGCAGCCCGTCCTGGACGGCTTTCGCCATCCCGCTAATTGGTGGCAAGGCCTTGCCCGCCACCTGGGCGTCCTTGTAGGCCTGGCCCGGATCCCGCCGCAGGCCGGTCACCGGCCGCACCGCTTCGCCCCAGACCCCGACGCCTTCGCCCGAAAAGCGCACGTGACGGTCGACCGTCTGGTCGCTCATCGGCACCTGGGCCGTCACGCCCAGGCCGGCGATGAAGTCCTTCTCCGGGTCGCCGTCGTAGATGAACGAGTGCACGATGCGCACGCTGTCCGAGCCGCTGTAGAAATACAGGCGCACCGAGAAGGGCAGCCAGTCGCGTGCGCCGTCGCTATGCATGCCGTCGAACTTGACCACGGCGCGCACCGGCCCGGTCTGCTCCACCGCGACTTGCGTGATCTTGCTGGTAAAGGCCTTGCGGGCGACGCTTCCGCTGGTTTCCAGTTGCGGGCCGTCCTGGCGCAGCGCCACCAGTTTCAGGTTCTGCATGGTGACCCGGCCGGCGCGGGTCGCGATGCGCACCAGCACCTCGCCGCTGCGCGGCAGCGTCCACGCGAGTTCGCCGGCGCTGATGACGACGCCTTCCGCGCTTTCCCTGACCGAGACCGTGCCGCGCGCCGGGGCGCCGCGTTCCAGGTTCCAGCCATCTCCCACGGCGCCGCCGGCCACCGCGTGGGCGGTCCACTTCAGCGAGCCGTCAGGCCAGTAGGCCAGGGGCCAGGATTGCATGGCGGGGCCGTTCGCGCCCAAGGTGAAATCCAGCCGCTTGTTGGCCGGCAGGCGCAGCGTGCCGCGCGGCCAGGGGATGCCCAGGGTGCAGCCCTCGAAGCGGTCTGGCGCCTTGCCGTCCAGCCAGCGCAGGGCGGTGCCGGAAACGGGAACCGGGCGCGCACCGGTATTCGCTGTCGCGGCTTCCGAGATGGCGGGGATAGAGGCCAGCAAGGGAAGGGCGCTAGCCGAGCGCAGGAAGCGCCGGCGCGATTGTGTAGGTTCTGTCATGTCTCCGTGCCGGTCGCTGCGCGAGGCGCGCCGGTCCTGTGCTGGGGTTGTCGAGAGCGCAAACTGCGCCTGCGCTGATATATTAGCCTCGCTGGTACTGCCGGATACTAATAGAGAGCGGACAGTGGGTCGAGCGTGTGCCTCCAATCGATCAGCTTGATGACCAAACCGGGAAATCGCGTGCATCTCTGTCGATGGCCGTCTATACTGCCAAAGTATACTAATATATCAGCGCTTCATCTCATTCAATCATCGACCTCCACCCGCACCCCATGAAAAAACTTGCCGCAGCATTCTGGATATTCATCGGCGCGCTGGTCTGCCAGCCCGTCATGGCCGACGACCTGCGGCCCGCCTTCCTCCTGAGCGGCGCGTTGCACCGCGACGGCCAGGACCTGTCGGGCCAGTGGACGTATTCGAAAGACCTGTACCGAACCGGCCTCACCGACATCAACGGCTGGGTGGCGAAGTCGCGCATGCAGCGCTACCGCGACCTCGATGTCGCCGCCATCGAAGCCAAGGGCGGCGTGGACTTTTTCGAGTTCGACCTCGACCGCGGTCCGATCATCAACGTGCCGGGCGCCTGGAATGCCGCGGCGCCCGAACTGCGCTACTACGATGGCCTGATCTGGTTCCAGCGCAAGTTCAAGGCGCAGGCATTGGCGGGCAAGCGCGCCTTCCTGCGTTTCGAGGCGGTCAACTACCGCGCCTACGTCTACCTGAACGGCAAGGAAGTAGGGCGCCACGAGGGCGGCTTCACGCCCTTCGTGCTGGAAGTGACCGAGGCGCTGCGCGCCGGCGACAACCGCCTGGTCGTCGGCGTCGACTCGACCCACGACGCCCAGTCGATCCCGACCTTCATCACCGACTGGGACCTGTACGGCGGCATCACCCGCCCGGTACGCCTGATTACCACGCCAGGCACCTTCATCGACGACGCCATGGTCCAGCTGCGACCGGACGGCCGTATCGCCGGCGAAGTGCGCCTGCAGGGGCCGCAGGCCGCGAACCAGGCGGTGACGGTGGCGATCGGCGCCCTGGCCAGCGCACGGGCGGTCACCGATGCCAACGGCCGCGCCGTGTTCGACCTGCCGGCCCCGAAAGGGCTGGAACGCTGGTCGCCCGAGAAGCCGACGCTGTACGACGTGCGCTTCACCGCGCCAGGCGACTCAGTACGCGACCGGGTCGGTTTCCGCACCATCGCCGTGAAGGGCAGCCAGATCCTCCTGAACGGCAAGCCGATCTGGCTGCGCGGCATTTCGCTGCACGAAGAGGAATTCGGCCCTAACCCGGCGCGCAACATGACGGAGTCAAGCTCGCGCGCACTGCTGCACGAGATCAAGCACGGCCTCGGCGCCAATTACGTGCGCCTGTCGCACTACCCGCATTCGGAAACCACGGTGCGCCTGGCCGACGAGATGGGCCTGCTGGTGTGGAGCGAGATCCCGGTCTACTGGACGGTCGACTGGGACAACCCGGCCGTGCTGCGCAAGGCCCTCACCATGCAGGCCGAAACCATCTACCGCGACCGCAACCGCGCCTCGGTGATCATGTGGAGCGTCGGTAACGAGACGCCGGTGGCGGACGCACGCACGCGCTTCCACGCGGCGATGGCCGACAACGTGCGCCAGCTCGACCCGAGCCGCCTGGTCAGCGCGGCCCTGCTGGTCAAGCACGACGGCGGCGCGCTGGCGATCGACGATCCGCTGGCCGACAAGCTCGATGTGCTGGCGGTGAACACCTACGCCGGCTGGTACGGACCGGACAAGCTCGATGCCGTCGCCAAGCTGAAATGGAAGGTGCCGGCGGACCGCCCGCTGATCCTGTCCGAGTTCGGCGCCGACGCGCTGGCCGGCTACCGCAATGACGGCATGAAGAAATTCACCGAAGAGTACCAGGCCGAATACTACCGCCAGACCCTGGCGATGGCCGAGCAGATTCCGACCCTGCGCGGCATGTCGCCCTGGATCCTGAAGGACTTCAAATCGCCGCGCCGCGAGCACCCGGTGTTCCAGAACGGCTGGAACCGCAAGGGCATCATGTCCGAGACCGGTGTGCGCAAGCAGGCCTTCGGCGTGCTGGCCGACTACTACCGCAGCAAACAATAATTTCACCATCCCGGAGTCACACATGAATTCGAATAACAGCGCGAATTACAGCGCGAATATCAGCGGCGCGCCGGTCGTCACCGCGATGCGGGTCGTTCCTGTCGCCGGCCAGGACAGCATGCTCATGAACCTGAGCGGCGCCCACGGTCCCTGGTTCACGCGTAACATCGTCGTACTCACCGACAGCGCCGGCAACACCGGCCTGGGCGAAGTGCCGGGCGGCGAGTCGATCCGCCAGACCCTGGAAGACGCGCGTCCGCTCATCGTCGGACAGCCGCTGGGCGACTACAACGCCGTGCTCAATGCCATCCGGACCACGTTCGCCAGCCGCGATGCGGGCGGGCGCGGCCTGCAGACGTTTGACCTGCGCACCACCATCCATGTGGTCACCGCGGTGGAGTCGGCCCTGCTCGACCTGCTGGGCCAGTTCATGAACGTGCCGGTCGCCGCCCTGCTGGGCGAGGGCCAGCAGCGGGCCGCGGTGCCGATGCTGGGCTACCTGTTCTACATCGGCGACCGCCAGCGCACCGGGCTGCCCTATCGGTCCGAAGAGGAAGCGGGCGATGCCTGGTTCAGGCTGCGCAACGACACCGCGATGACCCCGGAAGCGGTGGTCGCGCTGGCGGAAGCCGCCCAGGCACGCTATGGCTTCCAGGACTTCAAGCTCAAGGGCGGCGTGCTGTCCGGCGACGAAGAGATGGAAGCGGCGGTAGCCCTGCACGAACGCTTCCCGGAAGCGCGCGTCACGCTCGACCCGAACGGCGCCTGGTCGCTGGCGGAAGCGGTGCGCCTGTGCCGCGACAAGCACGGCGTACTGGCCTATGCCGAAGACCCGTGCGGGGCCGAGAACGGCTTCTCGGGCCGCGAAGTGATGGCCGAGTTCCGCCGCGCCACCGGCCTGCTCACCGCCACCAACATGATCGCCACCGACTGGCGCCAGATGGCGCACTCGATCCAGCTGCAGTCGGTCGACATCCCGCTGGCCGATCCGCACTTCTGGACCATGCAGGGTTCGGTGCGCGTGGCCCAGCTGTGCGAGATGTTCGGCCTGACCTGGGGTTCGCATTCGAACAACCACTTCGACATCTCGCTGGCCATGTTCACCCACGTCGGCGCCGCCGCGCCGGGCCGGGTGACGGCGATCGATACCCACTGGATCTGGCAGGACGGCCAGCGCCTGACCAAGCAGCCTTTGACGATCGAAGGCGGCGAGGTCAAGGTGCCGGCGCGCCCGGGGCTTGGCATCGAGCTCGATGTCGATGCCTTGGAAGCGGCGCACCAGGCCTACAAGAACATGGGCCTGGGCGCACGCGACGATGCGGCGGCCATGCAGTTCCTGATCCCGAACTGGAAGTTCGACAACAAGCGGCCGTGCATGGTGCGCTGAACCCTGGCACAGTGTTTTTCGTAGGGTGGGCGGGTCCCCCGCCCACGCGTTCAACTAAAGAAAGCGTCGCCACAGTGCTCCTGTGATTTGAACGCGTGGGGTGAATCTGGCCAGTGGCCGATTCACGAGCCGCCCACCCTGCGGACATCACCGTGACAGCGGGTTAGAAGGAATCGGATGCCCCGAGCGGAACGGCACCGCCGGCAGCCCCACGCCGTTGACCAGGTTCGGCGTGGCCGCCTCGTGCCACGCAAAGCGCACCAGCTTCGGCGCCGCCACCTGCGGGCTGCTCACCACCACCTCGCCACCTTCGACGACGGCTG
Source organism: Telluria sp. PB2R4 (assembly GCF_059685695.1). Classification (NCBI taxonomy): domain Bacteria; kingdom Pseudomonadati; phylum Pseudomonadota; class Betaproteobacteria; order Burkholderiales; family Oxalobacteraceae; genus Telluria; species Telluria sp. PB2R4. The sequence goes on from NZ_JCASIC010000012.1 coordinate 161,292, forward strand.
CGGCAGGGTGGAAGCGTCCGTCCTCACCCGCGATCTCGAACCAGTCCGGCGACTTGCCGTCACGCGCCGCCAGCCCTTGCGCATGGTCGAAGCCGACGATCGCCCGTCCCCCGGAGAAACGCACCGAGCGGAAGGTCGGTCCGAACGGCGCGATACCGGACCTTCCATAGGTCCTGGCCAGCGCCAGGTTGGCCAGGCGCAGCCCGACGGTCTGCTTGTCGCGCGGGTGGATGTCCTTCAGGTCGTCGGCCAGGTCGGTGGTGACGATCATCGCCGTGCCGGGGATGCGCAATGCATCCGCCTGGGCTTCGCGCAGGCGCGGCAGCGATTCGGCGCCGTGCAAGACCTGGTCGGCGCGTACTGTCGAGTACAGGTGCGGCGCCAGCTGCACGTAGTAGAAGGGCAGTTGGGTTTCGAAAGCGCGGCGCCAGCCGGCAACGAGTGCCTCCATCTTCGGCGTATAGGCCGGCCCGTCGTCGGTATGGAGGATGTTCGACTCGCCCTGGTACCAGAGCGCGCCCTTGAGCGCGAACGGCGCCAGGCCGACGATCATGCCGTTGAACAGCGTGGCGGGCCGGTCCTTGACTTGCGGCGGCAGCGTGGCCGGCGCCACCAGGTCGGGCGCGGTCCACGATTCGATGCGGGTGCCGCCCCAGCTGGCGTCGACCAGGCCGACAGGCTGGCCCAGCTCCTGCTTCAAGCGCAGGCCGAAGTGGTAGGCCGCGGCCGAGAACTGTGTGGACAGGAGCGAAGCAGGGGAGCTGCGTACCCAGGCGCCGGTGACGTCGTCCGCCGCTTGCCCGGCCTTGACCTTGGCGACCTTGAACAGGCGGATGTCGGGCTGGTCGGCCCCGGCGACGGTTTCCTCCGAGCCGAAGGTCGGTCGCTGGCCCTTCTTCTCGCCGAACGGCTTTTCCATGTTCGACTGGCCCGAGGCCAGCCACACTTCGCCCACCAGCACGTCGTTCACCACGATCTCATTGGACGCGCCGCGCACCACCAGCGTGCCGGGCGAGTGCGCAACCGTGCTCAGGTCGAGCGCGATGCGCCAGCGTCCATCCGGCCCGGCCTGCACGCTGCGCGCCTGGTTGCCGAAGCGTACCGACACGTTCTCGCCCGGGGCGGCCCAACCCCACACCGGTACCCTGGCAGCGCGCTGCAGCACCATGTGGTCGGACAGGATGGCCGGCAGGCGCACCTCGGCGTACGCAGGCAGGGCCAGCAGGGTCAGCGGAACCAGCAAGCGCGGGACTATCTTCATGACGGGTACTTCGGTCCGATGTTCAGGAAGGGACCGCCCTGCAGGAAGGTGGTGAGGTCGTCCGGCGCGGGATACTCGACTTCCACGGGCAGCTTGTCGAGGAACTGCGCCGAGCTGTCCTTGGCCTGGTAGGCCAGGTGGCGCGAATGGCGATCGTCCCACCAGCTGCCAGGGTTGCCCGAAACGCCGAAGGCGATGGTGTGGCCGACGCGCGGCGTCACCAGCGAGCGGCGCAGCAGTTCGACCATGTCGTCCAGGCTCAGCCAGGTCACCATCTGGCGATGGGTGGCGGGCTCGGGGAAGCAGAAACCGATGCGCAGGCACACGGTTTCGATGCCGAACCGGTCCCAGTAGTAACGCGACAGGTTCTCGCCCCACACCTTGGACAGGCCGTAGTAGCCGTCGGCGCGTGGCAGCATGCCGGCGTCGACCCGCTCGCTGGTCTGGTACATGCCCATCGTGTGGTTGCTGCTGGCGAAGACCACGCGCCGGATGCCCAGCTTGTGCACGGCTTCGTACAGGTTGACCATGCCAAGGATGTTGGCCTGCATGATGGGCGCGAACTCGACTTCGGTCGAAACGCCGCCGAAGTGCAGGATCGCATCTACTCCTTCGCACATGCGCATCACCTGGTCACGGTCGGCCAGGTCGCACTGCACGATTTCCTCGCCGGGGCCGGCGGGGCCGAGGGTTTCAACAACTGCAGCCACGTCGGCCAGGCGCACGATGTCGGCGAATTCATGCAGGCGCTCGCGCAGGCGGCGGCCCAGGTTGCCCCCGGCGCCGGTGAAAAGGATGCGTTTGAATGGTTTGCTCATGATTCTCTACGAACGATTGGGAACGGCGCCATTACCGGCTGATTCGGAGGCGGTGTCAACGCACCCTCCCTGAACGCTCACGATGTTGAGTAGTTGTCGGAAAAGCCGTACAGGAGGTGTGCTGAACTACTAATATATCAGTATAAATCCAGTGGAGACCATCCGATGTCGCGTTTTTCCCCGTTCAAACTGTCCGCATTCGGCTTGGCCGCGCTGCTGGCCAGCGTCCCGGCCTTCGCCGAGCGCGCACAGTACGACTTCAACCCCGGCTGGAAGCTGCTGGTCGGCGATCCCGCCGGGGCTGCCCAGCCGAAGTTCGATGACACCGCCTGGAAACCGGTGACGCTGCCGCGCGCGTGGAACGAGGACGACGCTTTCGCCAAGGACATCGTCGACCATTCGACGGGCGTCGCCTGGTACCGGAAGCGCTTCACGCTGAAGAACCTGATGCCGGGGCAGAAAGTGTTCCTCGAGTTCGAAGGCGCGCGCCAGGCGGCCGAGGTGTTCGTCAACGGCCGCCGCATCGGCCTGCACGAGAACGGCGTCACCGCTTTCGGCTTCGAGATCAGCGAAGCGCTGGTGAAGGGCGAGAATGTGGTGGCGGTGCGCACCGATAACCGCTGGGACTACAAGGAGCAGGCCACCGGCCAGCGCTACCAGTGGGCCGACCGCAACTTCAATGCCAACTACGGCGGCCTGCCCAAGAACCTGCGCCTGCACGTGACCGAGCCGCTGTACCAGACCCTGCCGCTGGTCTCGAACCTGGGCACCACCGGCGTGTACGTGTACGCACGCGACTTCGACATCCCGGGACGCAGCGCCACCATCGCCGCCGAATCCGAGGTGCGCAACGATTCGAAGCAGGCGCGCAGCTTCACCTACGAGGTGGAAGTGCGCGACAAGGATGGCAAGGCGGTGGCGCGCTTCGCCGCGCCGGCCCAGACCCTCGCACCCGGCGCCACCACGGTGGCCAAGGCCAGCGCGCGCGTAACAGGCCTGCATTTCTGGAGCTGGGGCTACGGCTACCTGTACGACGTGGTCACCACCCTCAAGGTCGACGGCAAGCCGCTGGACCGCGTCACCACGCGCACCGGTTTTCGCAAGACCGAATTCGGCAAGGGCGTGATCAAGCTGAACGACCGCGTGTTGCAGATGAAGGGCTATGCCCAGCGCACCTCGAACGAATGGCCGGCGATCGGCCTGTCGGTCCCGAGCTGGCTGAGCGACTACAGCAACGGCTTGGCCGTCGAGAGCAACGCCAACCTGGTGCGCTGGATGCATACCGCGCCTTGGAAGCAGGATGTCGAGTCGCTGGACCGCGTCGGCCTGATGCAGGCCATGCCGGCCGGCGACTCCGAGAAGGACGTCGATGGCCGGCGCTGGGGCCAGCGCGTGGAGGCCATGCGCGACGCCATCGTCTACTTCCGCAACAACCCGAGCATCCTGTTCTATGAGTCCGGCAACAAGGGCGTCAGCGCCGAGCACCAGCTGGAAATGCGGGCGCTGCGCGACCGCTACGATCCGCATGGCGGGCGCGCCGCGGGCAGCCGCGAGATGCTGAGCAAGGAGCTGCAGGCGGTGGCCGAGTACGGTGGTGAAATGTTGTACATCAATAAGAGCGCGCGCAACCCGATGTGGGCCACGGAATACAACCGCGACGAAGGCGCGCGCAAGTTCTGGGACGAGCTGAGTCCCCCTTTCCACAAGAACGGCGATGGTCCGCCGCACAAGGGCCAGCCGGCGCCGGCCTATAACCATAACCAGGACAGCTTCGCGATCGAGACCGTGCGCCGCTGGTACGACTACTGGCGCGAGCGGCCGGGCACCGGCACCCGCGTCTCGAGCGGCGGCGTCAACATCATTTTCTCTGACAGTAATACCCATCACCGCGGCGCCGAGAACTACCGCCGCAGCGGCGAGGTCGACGCCATGCGCATCCCCAAGGATGCGTTCCATGCGCACCAGGTGATGTGGGACGGCTGGGTCGACGTCGAGCGCCCGCGCGCCCACATCGTCGGCCACTGGAACTACGCGCCGGGCACGGTGAAACCGGTGCACGTGATCTCGAGCGCCGAGACGGTCAAGCTGACCCTCAACGGCAGGGAAGTGGGAAGTGCGCGCCAAAGCGAGCGCTTCCTGTTCACCTTCGACCAGGTGGCCTGGGAGGAGGGCGAGCTGAAGGCGGTTGGCTACGACGCCAGGGGCAAGCAGGTGTGCGAGACGGTGCTGGCCACGGCCGGCAAGCCGGTGGCGCTGCGCTTGACCAGCATCCCGTCGCCGCACGGCCTGCGCGCCGACGGCGCCGACCTGGCACTGGTGCAGGTGGAGGCGGTCGACGCCAAGGGTCGCCGCAACCCGGTGGCGCTGGATACCGTGCACTTCGAACTGGATGGCCCGGCCGAATGGCGTGGCGGCATCGCCCAGGGACCAGGCAACCATGTGCTGGCGCGTTCGCTGCCGGTGGAGGGAGGCGTCAACCGCGTCTTCGTACGCAGCACAACCAAGGCAGGGAAGATCACGCTGCGCGCCCGTGCCGATGCCCTGGCGCCGGCAACGCTCAGCGTCACGTCAAGGGCGGTCGAGGTGGACGGCGGCCTGGCCGCGCTCCCGCCGGCGCCGCCGCTTCGCCTGGACCGCGGTCCGACCCCGGCCACGCCCTCGTTCACGGTCTCGCGCGTCGCGGTGCCGGTGGCGGGCGCGGATGCGGGCAGCAACGGGGAGCAGGCCGCGCAGTCTTTCGATGACGACGAAACGACCAGCTGGACCAGCAAGGCCGGCGAGGCGGCGCAGATCAGCTACCGCCTCGCACGCCCGGCACTGCTGCGCGAACTGACGCTCAAGCTGGCCGGCTGGCGCGAGCGCAGCTATCCCTTGCGCGTGTTTGTCGACGACGTGGAGGTGTGGCGCGGCGTGACGCCCAAGAGCCTCGGCTACGTCACGCTGCCGCTCAAGCCGCAGCGCGGCAGCCAGGTGCGCATCGCACTGGACGGCCAGGCCGAAGATGCCGGCGCGATCCAGCTGACCGAGGTTGCCAACCAGGCCAACACCGATACCGGCGCCCAACGCGTTTCGCGTTCGGCGCTGGCGATCGTCGAAGCGGAATTCTACGAGTTCCCTGGAGCGGAGGCACGCTGATGCACCTCGCCGACGCTCCGTTCCGTCTCGACCGCTCGCGCAATGCGACGGTCCAGGTCTTCGAGCACCTGCGCGAGCTGATCGTCAGCCTGGCGGTCCCGCCGGGCACGGTGCTGGCGCGCCCGCAGCTGTGCGACTACTACGGGCTGTCGCTCAGCCCGGTGCGCGAGGCGCTGCTGCGCCTGGAAGAAGAGCACCTGGTCGACATCTACCCGCAGCACCAGACCCGGGTGCGCTGCATCGACCTGGCGCAGGCCCGCCAGGCCCATTTCCTGCGCCTGTCGGTGGAACTCGAAATGGCCCATGTGCTGGCGAACGAAGCCGCTTCGGAACTCGCCGGGGCGCTGCGCGACATGGTCGAGCGCCAGCGCGCCTGCCTCGAAGCCGGCGACCTGACCGGCTTCACAGGGGTCGACATGGAATTCCACCGCCGCATGTACGAGGCGGCGGCGATCCCCGACCTGTGGTCGATGATGCGTAGCCGCAGCGGCAACCTGGACCGCCTGCGCCGCATGCACCTGCCGATGAACGGCAAGGCGCAGTCGATCCTGGCCCAGCACGCCGAGATCGCGGACTGCATCGGGCGCGGCGACGTCGAGGCCGCGCAGCGCACCGTGCGCGGCCACTTGTCCGGCACGCTGAACGCCATCGACGCCTTGCGCGCACGCTATCCGGACCTGCTGCTGCCGGTCGACTATCGGCCCGTGCCGGTCGACGGCGCGCAGCGATAACCTGGCGTGACGTTCCGATATCGTAAACGGCATCAGTGGCCACGCGGCCTGCATTCTCGTGCCGATGAGTGTGGCGCATTTGCACGCAACCGCTCAAGCCCATGAGTGTTTGCCTTAAATCACCTAATCGATGTTGTTGTCTTGTTTTCATTCAATAACAATCGACTTCGTCGAACGTGACCGGCTGTTTTGCGATGGTTCGCGCAGCCGGGTAGCGAGATGAGGACGCAGGCCGGCAAGGTCCGGAAGGCGTCCCAATAAATCAAATATATGGAGAGAGACAGATGGACAGAGACATGGCACCCCACTCCCAGGATAGATTCCCCGTCAAACGCCTGACCCAGGCCGTCGCAATGGCGCTGGCTTCGCTCGTCGCGAGCGGCAGCGCCTACGCGCAGCAGGCCCCTGCCGCGCAATCCGACCCAGCGGCCACCAGCACGGCCAGGGCGGCGGAAGGCGCGGTCGAGACCGTGGTGGTGGTCGGCTCGCGCGAATCGCAGCGCAGCGCCATCGCGCGCAAGAAGAACGCCGCCACCGCGCAGGACTCGATCATCGCGGAAGACGTCGGCGCCTTCCCCGACCGTAACGTGGCCGACGCGATCTCGCGTATCGCCGGCGTGGCCGTCGATCGCGGCGAATTCGGCGAAGGCATCAGCGTGTCGATCCGCGGCAACGGCCCGGAACTCACCCGCGTCGAACTGGACGGCATGGGCGTGCAGCAGGCCGGCGGCGCCGACATGCTGGGCGGTATTTCGGCCGGCGCCGACACCTCGGGCGGCCGCGCCGTCGAGATGCGCCAGCTGTCCTCTGACCTGATCAAGAGCGTGGACGTGGTCAAGGGCTCGACCGCCGACATGACCGAAGGCTCGCTCGGCGGCGGCGTGCGCATCCAGACCCGCAATGGCCTCGACTTCAAGAAGGACTTCCTGTCCTTCCGCGTGGCCGCCCAGCAGAACTCGCTCAACAAGAAGAAGAACCCCAACCTGAACCTCATCGCCACCAAGAAGTTCCTGAACGACCGCCTGGGCGTGCTGGTGAACCTCTCGAAGAGCGAGGTCAACCAGGAAGCCCACTCGATCAACCAGGGCGGCAACAGCGGCGTGGTCGGCCAGTATCGTCCGCTCGACTTCGATAATTCGCCGGAGAAGACGGTCGCGCTGCGCCCCGACACCCTGAACCTGAACGACGAGGCGTCGACCACCCCGTTCTACACGGTCCCGTACAGCAACGCGGCCTTGGGTAGCTGGAGCAGCATGACGCCGAAGGACGTGCTGGAAGGCTCGGCCGCGGCCAAGACCAAGGCCGAGTGCTACCAGAAGTTCCCGCTGCTGCCGGCCAACCTGGCCTCGCAGCTCAGCACCGGCAGCAACGGCCGCACCAACGCCCAGAACATCACCCAGCTGGCGCTGCTGAGCTGCCTCGGCCAGTGGAACGACTGGGTGCCGAGCAACACCCGCTACTTCGTCAACCGCTGGAACGACGAGCGCACCAGCGGCGACATCCGCCTCGACTTCAAGGTCAACGATGCGCTCACCGTGTACGCCAAGCATAGCCGCAGCAAGGGCGACGTCACCTCGTACAGCACCAACCTCGGCTTCGGCGGCGTGGCCGTCAATCCGGCCACCGTGCGCGGACCGAACGGTTTCAGTGGCGCGCCCTTCGTCGACAGCATCTCGACCACCCAGCTGGCCAACGGCGCCTGGGGCACGCGCGGCCTGAACCCGGCCTCCGGCTACTACCTCTATCCGAACGAGCTGACTTACCGCAGCACCGGCGCGCTGAACGGCGCGGTGTCCAACGTCAACCCGGGCTCGGTGGTCGTGGACGGCAACCACCACGTCACCGGCTTCGAGTTTTCGGACGGCGTCTATGGCGTCGACAACACCACGATCACTACCGGCACCAAGTCCAGCTATACCCAGGCTGGCGGCACCTACCGCAAGGGCATCGTGCGCGCCGAGTTCCTGATCGGCGACTCCAAGTCCGATTTCTACCGCTACGAAAAGCGCATGGGCCAGAGCGCCTATCTCGGCGCCACCAAGGCGACCGTGCTGCCGAATGGCATCTGGAACTACACACCGGCCAACTCGGTGGACCTGAGCAACCCGAACAGCTGGCTGACGCTCGCGAACCAGGTCGCGGCGGCCGCAGTTGCACCGAGCTTCACTACCCCGGGCGCCCCCGCCTACACCGCGGCCCAGCTGCCGCGCGTGAACGGCGCCACCACCCTGGCGTTCCAGAACCCGCGCATCAACGAGTCGTTCGAGAAGACGGCCAAGCTGGACCTGGACGTCTACACCGACGAGTACATTCCGTTCGTCCCCTCGATCAAGGTCGGCTACAGCCGCCGCAAGAGCGGCTATGACCATTGGGGCACCGGCGGCCCGACGGTCCAGGACGCCGTCGGCACCTTCGGCACGGCTGCCTACATCCCGGGCATCTACGTCTCGACGAATAACCTGCGCACCACCTTCCAGGTATGCGAGAACACGCCGGGCTCGCTGGCGCCGGGCGGCCGTCCCTGCGCGTATGGCTACAACCCGAGCACCGACCCGCGCAATGCGCGCCAGGGCACGATCGTCATCTCGCCGGACCAGTACCGCGCGCTGTTCAACGAGGGCTACACCAAGCAGCCGACCGCGCAGTTCTATGCGGGTGACCCGGACCGCCCGGCCAACCTGACCAACGGCTGGACCGAATTCGACATCGACAAGGTTTATGCGCTGCTGGGCGTCCCGAACTACAACCTCGACTGCATCAAGGAGTGCATCGGCAGCGACGGCAAGATGTACGCCCAGCCGGTGAACTCGATCGTGGAGACCGTCGACGCGGGCTACATGATGGCCAATTTCGAGGTAGACCGCCTGCCGTTCACCCAGCGCGCGCTGCCCTTCGGCGTCGTCTTCGACGGCAACGTCGGCGTGCGCGCCGTGCGCACCAAGGTGGTCGGCAGCGGACAGCTGACCTTCCGCTCGATCGTTCCGACCGCGGCCTACAATCCGCTGGATCCAAACAACGCGAACGGGATCAGCACCCGCGTCTACCGCCGCGACACCGCGATCAATGCGACCACCACCGACTACCTGCCGTCGGCCAACCTGAACACCTGGCTGGTTCCGGACAAGCTGGTGCTGCGCTACAACTGGGGCAAAACCATCGCGCGTCCGGCCGCCGGCCGCCTGATCCCGAACGGCACCTGCGAATACGATGGCCGCAATCTGATCGAGCTCGACGGCGACGGCAGCGAAGTCTCGATGCGCTGCACCGACGTCATGGGCAACCCGGAAATCAAGCCGCTGACCAACCATAACCAGAACCTGTCGCTGGAATGGTACGCGAACCGCGACATCATGCTGGCCGGCGCCGTCTACAAGCAGGAAGGCGTCACCGGTGCGCCGACCCTGATCGAAACCGTCGACGACGTCAAGCCCTTCGCCGGGACCGACGCGGTCGATCCGCAAACCGGCAAGCCGCTCGCCGACCTGGTATTTACCCAGCGCCGCTGGACCAACCAGATCCCGTTCACCCGCAAGGGCTTCGAGGTGTCGGCCAAGGTGGCCTTCACGGTCCTGCCGTGGTACCTGCGCTATACCGGCGTGGACGCGAACTACACCCGCAACAAGGCGACCCTGAACGGCGGCGGCCTGCGCGACCTGATCACCGGCGACCTGCTGCCGGTGGCCGGCGAGCCGCGCCACTCGTGGAACGCATCGGTGTGGTACGACGACGGCGCGCTGTCGATGCGGGTCGGCCTGCAGGTGAAGGCGGATACCTTCTCGTGCACCTCGGGTTGCAACACCAACTCGGTGAACAACTACCCGGTGGTCGGCATGACCAACGTGCGCTTCCCGACCTACAGCCCGGGTGCGCCCCTGTTCCGCCTCGGCACCCGTTATGTGGACGCCAAGATCGGCTACCGCTTCAACAAGAACGTCGAGTTCTTCATTGAAGGCCGCAACCTGGGCAAGACCCACACCGGCTCGAACACCGGCGGCTACTCCGACTTCGCGGACGGCACCCCGAACGTGTACACCGACTCGTACTCCGGCGCCACCTACATGGCGGGCCTGAACTTCAAGTTCGGCGGCTAAGCGGATCGAAGGGCAGGAAGGCCAATGGCCGCCGCGATTGCGGCGGCCATGTTCGTTTACGAACGCCCGCGCCGGAAACAATCACCGGATTGATCGATTTGTCATGCAATTTTGCCATTTCGATCAGTTTGGTGATTCTTTCCATGCTGGATGGATCACCGCGACCGTGCGGACATAGAATGTTTTCAAGGCCAAGCCGGATTTCACACTACAGAGCCCATGGAGACAATTCGATGAAACGAGCTACGACTAGCACGCAAGTGCTGTATCCGACCCGCTGCGCCCGCGCAGTTGCCGCAGTGATCACCCTCCTGGCCGCGCAAGCCGCCCTGGCCCAGGAAAACACGCAGGCGCAGGCAGCGCCGGCAAACACGCAGGCGCAGGCAGCGCCCGCCAGTTCCGCCTCCGCCTCCGCATCGACCGCGACCACCAGCGCCGAAGCCGCCGCGCCGGCAGTCGTCACCATCGCCGGCACCCGCCGCTCCGTGGCCTCCGCCATCAATCGCAAGAAGCTGGCCGGCACGGTGTCCGACTCGATCGTGGCCGAGGACATCGGCCAGTTCCCCGACAAGAACGTTGGCGAAGCCCTGTCGCGCGTGACCGGCGTGCAGCTGTCGCGCGACTTCGGCGAAGGCTCGCAGGTGGCGATCCGCGGAGTCGAGCCGGACTTGAACCGCATCGAGATCAACGGCATGTCGGTGCTCGGCACCGGCGGCACCGCCGGGCGCGGCGCCGAACTGCGCGAACTGGCCTCCGAGCTGATCGGCTCGATCGACGTCTACAAGGGCCTGACCGCCGACATGACCGAAGGCGGCGTGGGCGGCACCGTGTCGATCACCACCCGCAAACCGCTCGACTTCAAGGAGCCGACCATCGGCACCAGCATCTCGGCCGAGCACTCGACCTCGCGCGGCGGCGTCCAGCCGCGCGGCAACCTGTACCTGGCCGACAAGTACCTGGACGGCAAGCTCGGCCTGATGGGCAACTTCGTCTACGACAAGGTGCTGACCCAGAACGACTACGCGCGTAATACCTCGTGGCGCTTCCTGCAGGACTGGGACAATTCGCCGGAAAAGACCGTCAACAGCATCGACCCGCAGGTCGCCGCCGTGGGCAGCGCAGCCGCCTGCGCCACCTCGGGCCTGTCTGCCGCCCAGCAGACCGCCTGCCGCAACCAGTGGTTCGACTACTCGCCGGGCATCGCCCGCTACGGCCTCTGGACCCGCGACCACAAGCGTTCGTCGGCCGAAGTGACGGCGCAGTACGCGTTCAGCAAGGAGTTCAACGCCTACGCCACCTACCAGGCCAACACCCAGCGCCAGCGCCTGAACGACCGCAATTTCGGCACCGATTTCGGCGCCACTTCGCGCCTGGCCAATAGCGGCCGCGCGCCGGTGTACGGCCCCAACGGCGTACCGACCGCCGCCGGCGCCTGCACGGCGCCCACCAGCGCCACGCCGGGCATGGTGGTCGAGAACCACCACGTGACCGAGTACGTCGTCGGCTCCTGCCTGAACGCGGCCGGGCAGGGCGGCCAGGGCGCCTTCAGCACCTCGGCGCGCGACTTCCAGCTCGACGTCGATTCGCGCTATGCCTCTTCCGGCTTCAGCTTCAAGCGCGACGGCCTGGAAGTGAGCGGCCTGCTCGGCACCTCGAAGTCTCTGTACAGCAGCGACAGCAACAGCATCGTGCTGACCCAGAACGCGCCCGGCCTGAAAGTGGCGCTGGGGCCGGACAGCCTGCCTCGCTTCACTTTCCCGGAAGGCTACAGCCCGGACAGCCCGAACTCCTACGTACAGGCCCAGCTCCAGTACCGCCCGAGCGAGACCGAGAACAAGGAACACCAGGCCAAGCTCGACTTCAAGTACCGCCTCAACACGCCGTTCTTCAACAAGGTCTGGTTCGGCGCGCAGGCCCGCAAGTCGACCTCGGAGCAGTACAACGGCGGCGGCTATATGGCCAGCAACGGCGCTAACCTGAATTCGACGCTCGATGATATCAACGTGCGCGGCGCCAACGTCAACCAGACCGCGGTCTACGACCCACTCTACACCGGCTCCGCCCAGCGTCCGGACGACGCGCAAAGCTTCATCAACTCGGGCTTCAATACCCGCTACCTGAACGCGGCCCAGATGGCGGCCCTGGTCAGCGCGGTGCAGGGCCGCACCCCCGGCACCTTCTTCAACGGCTACGACAAGGTCTCGGGCCTGCCTTCGGGCTGGATGTCGCCGGTGTACGCCAACGCGACCCAGTTCTTCGATACCTCGGCCTTCAACCACGGCTACCTGCGCTCGGCGCCGGGCAGCGACGGCCAGATGTATCCGCAAATCCCGGCCTTCGCAGTGGACGAGCGGATTGCAGCGACTTACCTGCGCCTCGACTACGCCACCGAACTGTTCGGCAAGGAGATCGATGGCAATATCGGCGTGCGCTATGCGCGTACCCGCGACCGCTCGACCGGCTCGTCGCGCTACGCGGTACGCACCGAGACCGCACCCGGCTCGACGAGCTTCCGCGACGTCATCATCAGCAACGGCGTCTCCACCGTCGAGAACACCTACAGCGACGTGCTGCCGAGCTTTAACGGCTCGTTCTGGGCGATCGACAACAAGATGGTGGTCCGCGTCGGCTGGGCCAAGGCGATGGCGCGTCCGCGCATCAATTTGCTGGCCCCGAACGCGGTCTGCACCGTCAACAGCGGCAACGAGCAGTTCGGCGGCGACGGCACCGACGACTGCAGCGCCGGCAACCCGGACCTGAAGCCCTACCGCTCGACCAACACCGACCTGAGCTTCGAGTACTACCCGGGGCAGGACACCCAGCTGTCGCTGGCCCTGTTCCAGAAGGACATCACCAGCTACGTGCGCGAGCGCGTCCTGACCCGCAACGTGGACCTGTTCAAGGACGGCAGGCTGTTCGACGTCACCCAGCCGGTCAACGGCGAGGGCGCCACCACCAAGGGCGTCGAGATCGCCGGCCGCACCGCGCTGACCTTCCTGCCGGGCTGGCTGAGCGGCTTCGGCGTCGACGCCAACTACACCCGCATGGACTACAAGTACGCGCCGGGCACCGAAGTGCTGAACATCCTCGACGAAACCGTGCTCCCGTATCCGGGCATGTCGAAGAACGCCTACAACCTGTCGCTCTGGTACGACCGCGGCCCGATCAACGCGCGCCTGGCCTACAGCTACCGTGACCGCTTCTTCACTGGCGGGAACGACGTCTCGGGCAATCCGGTGTTCGAAGCCGCGACCGGATACCTCGACGCGAAGATCCAGTACCGCTACAACGACAAGGTCACGTTCGCGCTGGAAGGCAAGAACCTGACCGACGAAGTGAAGCGCCTCGACGCCGGCGACAGCTTCCGCCTCAACGAGCTGGCCTGGTCCGGACGCCGTTATTACTTCACGGTGTCGGTGAAGATCTGATCGCCCTGTAACGACTCCTGTTCCGACTTGCCAGTCATCTCACGATGACTGGCTTTTTTACTTAATGAGGCTCTATGATCCGGACTACCGTGCTTGCCGCCGCCATGGCGGCGCTGCTGGCCGCTCCCTCGATGTCCTTCGCCGCGGATGGCGGCTTCGCCAACCCGCTGGTGCGCCAGCGCGCCGATCCCCATGTCACCCTCCAGCCGGACGGCTGGTATTACTACACCGCCACCGTCCCCGAGTACGACCGCATCGAAGTGCGCCGCGCGCGCAGCCTGAACCAACTCGGCGCGGCCGAGGCCAAGGTGGTGTGGCGCAAGCACGCCAGCGGCGAGATGGGCGCGCATATCTGGGCGCCCGAGATGCATCGCATCGACGGCAAGTGGTATATCTATTTCACCGCCGGGCGGGCCGACAAGATCTGGGAGATCCGCCTGTACGTGCTTGAGAACGCGGCGGCCAATCCGCTGGAAGGACAGTGGATCGAGCGCGGCCAGCTCAAGACCGGCTGGGAAAGCTTCGCGCTCGACGCGACCACCTTCGAGCACCGCGGCCAGCGCTATCTATCCTGGACCCAGCGGGCGCCCGATGGCAGCAAGGCCACCAATATCTACCTGGCGAAGATGGACGGGCCGCTGGCGATCCGCCAGCCGGCGGTGCTGTTGACCCGACCGGAGCATGACTGGGAAAAGATCGGCCACCTGGTGAACGAGGCGCCGGCGGTGCTGGTGAAGAACGGCCGGGTCTTGATGACCTACTCGGCCAGCGCCACCGACGCCAACTACGCGCTCGGCCTGCTCAGCGCGCCGGAGGACGCCGACCTGCTGGACCCGCGCTCCTGGACCAAGTCGCCGCTGCCAGTCATGCGCAGCAGCGCCGCGACCGGCCAGTACGGGCCGGGCCACAACAGCTTCACCACCAGCCCGGACGGCAAGACCGACATCCTGGTCTACCACGCGCGTAATTACCGCGACATCGTGGGCGAGCCGCTGCGCGATCCTAACCGGCATACGCGGGCGCAGGTGATTCGCTGGCGGGCGGATGGGATGCCGGAGTTTGGCGAGCCGGTGGCGGATTAAGCTAGGGTGGGCGGCTGCACCCGATGGCGGGAGCCGCCTTCGCCGTGGACGCCGCCCACGCGTTCAATCAGCCGCTGAATCGCCGCGGCATCTGCTCGACCGTGATTTGAACGCGTGGGCGGCGCCTGCGATGCGGGTAAGCCATCTCCCGTGGTGGAGCCGCCCACCCTACGGCCAGCAGGTCAACAGCCTGACATTCCAGCCAGCGCAAGAACAGCAGCGCAGGCAGCATCACCGTGATTTGAACGCGCGGACGGCATAGCCGACTACGCGTCCCGGTCCACCCTGCGCATGACTACCACCAGGCCGCGTAGACGATCACCAGGATCAGGCAGACCACGGCCGAGCCGAAGGCGAAGCCCGGCTCCACCTTGAACAGGCTGCGGTCGACCTTGACGATGGTCGATGTCGGCTGGCGGCCCAGCAGGCTGATGATGGCCATGCCGATCACGATCAGCAGGAACACGATCAGGGTGCGATCCAGGAACGGAATCTCGTACACGCCGCTGCGGTTCGGCACCGCGAAGCCGATCGGCGCCAGGAAGGACAGGTTCACGAAGTCGGGCAGGAACTTCAGCACGATCGACAGTCCCACGCTGGCGATCGCCGCGAACATCGCGGCGGCGGCGTTGGCGCGGCGCCAGAAGAAGCCGAGCAGGAACATGGCCAGGATGCCCGGCGAGACGAAGCCGGTGTATTCCTGGATGTACTGGAAGCCGCCCTGCTTGTCGATGCCCATCAGCGGGGCGATCATCACGGCGATCGCCATCGCGGCCACCACGGCCACCCGGCCGACCCAGACCATGTGGCGCTCGCTGGCCTCCGGACGGAACTTGGGACGGTAGATGTCGAGCGTGAAGATGGTGGCGATGCTGTTTGCCTTGCCGGCCAGCGAGGCTACCACGGCCGCGG
Organism: Telluria sp. PB2R4; assembly: GCF_059685695.1. Taxonomy (NCBI): domain Bacteria; kingdom Pseudomonadati; phylum Pseudomonadota; class Betaproteobacteria; order Burkholderiales; family Oxalobacteraceae; genus Telluria; species Telluria sp. PB2R4. The sequence continues at coordinate 176,750 of NZ_JCASIC010000012.1, forward strand.
TCAGGGCGGCGAAGGCGACGCCCTTCAGGCCTTCCGGCAGCAGGGTGAGCAGGGTCGGGTAGGCGCGGTCGGGATTCAGTTGGCCGTCCGGACGCAGCGCGTCGCCCAGCACGCCGCCCTGGTCGAGCGCATAGGCGGCGATGCCCGGCAGGACCACGATCACCGGCATCAGGAGCTTCAGGAAGGCGGCGAACAGCAGGCCCTTGCGCGCCACCGGCAGGCTGGCGCCCAGGGCGCGCTGGGTGATGTACTGGTTGCAGCCCCAGTAGCTCAGGTTGACGATCCACATGCCGCCGATCAGGGTCGAGAGGCCCGGCAGGTCCATGTAGTTCGGGTTGTCGCGCGAGAGCACCATGTCGAAGTGGCCGCCGGCGCGGTGGAACAGCTCGCGCACGCCGACGATCGCGCCTTCATTACCGCTGAGGCGCGCCACCAGGTCGAGCGCGATCCAGGTGGTCACCAGGCCGCCGATCACCAGGCAGAACACCTGGATCACGTCGGTGTAGCCGATCACCTTCATGCCGCCCAGGGTGATGATGGTGGCGAACACCGCCAGGAACAGCATGCAGGGCAGCACCCCGATGCCGATCATGCTGTTGATCGCCAGCGCGCCCAGGTACAGGATCGCGGTCAGGTTGACCACGATGTACAGCGCCAGCCAGAACACGGCCATGACGGTGGCCACGCCTGGGCCATAGCGCTGCTGCAGGAACTGCGGCATGGTATAGATGCGGTTCTTCAGGTAGATCGGCATGAAGAACACGGCCACGATGATCAGGGTGGCGGCCGCCATCAGTTCGTAGACCGCGATGGCCATGCCGATCCGGTAGCCGGAGCCGCTCATGCCGATGAACTGCTCGGCCGAGATGTTGGAGGCGATCAGCGAGGCGCCGATCGCCCACCACGTGAGCGAGCCTTCGGCCAGGAAGTAATCGTGCGACTCCTTGCCCGAGCGGTTATGGCGCCGCCGGTAGATCCAGATGCCGTAGCCGGCGACAATCACGAAGTAGGTGAGGAAGACGACAGTGTCGAGGGTGGAGAACGAATTCATTGGGTTGCGGTGTCTCGTTTTGGGACCGTGCTTGTGCACTTTCCTTGTTATTGAGGACGCACCACGGTCGGCGGCGCGGTGCCAATCTTTGCATAGGCGGGCACGCGTGCGTGCGCCTGCGCGAAATACTCATCCGTATGAGCGAATTTACCATTGTGTCCGGCCATCCGCTCACGCAGCTGATTCTTTCGCCGCGCCGTTGATCGATGCGTGGCCCAGCACCTAGAATGTCCAGTGGCGTCATCGCCCGCGGGCGGGGCGCCGCCGCATATAAAAAAGGAGACAGCTTTGCCGATCACCTCCCCAGCCAGGCGTTCGCTCCTGGCCGCTGGCCTTGCCATGCCAGAACTGGCGTCCCGCCAGCTTCCCCAGTGCGCCGTCGCCCTGGCCGCCGCCATGCTCCTGAGCGGCGCCGCCGCCCAGGAGCTGGGCATCCCGCAAGGTTCCGGACTGCAGGCCGGCACCGCCAGCGCCCAGGCCGCAAGCAAGTCGGGGCAAACCGTCCTGATGCCTGCGCTGACCGCCGGCGCCGCCAATACGCTCAGCGTGCTGTCCTCGCAGGACGGCGCCAACTTCACCTCGCTGGCATCCGAAACCTGGACGCCGCCCACCGGCAAGCTGCTCGAACCCACCCTGGCCCGCCATGCCGACGGCCGCTACATCCTGGCCTACGCCAGCGGCGCGCCCGGGGGCATCGGGCTGGCGTCGTCGACCGACCTGCGGCGCTGGGACGCCATGCGCGAGCTGCGCCTCGGCGCCGGCGCCGGCGCACCACAGGCTCCCGGCTGGGTGCGCGGCGCCGACGGACAGCTCCACCTGGTCGTGAGCTTGCCGCTTGCAGGCGGGGGCCACGGCGCCCATGTCGTGACGCCGGACGACAAGCTGGCCAACTGGCCGGCGCCGGTGCCGATGCGCGGCCTGGACAGCGGTTATACCGACACGGTCGTTGTCGCGGACGGCGACGCGTATGTGGCGGTGGCGCGCGAGGCGCGCAGCGGGCGCCTGGTGCTGGCGCGTGCGGCCGCGATCACCGGTCCGTGGCGCATCGAGCCGCAAGCGGCGCTGGACAAGCTCGGCGCCGGCCAGAAGGCCGCCGGCCTGGTCCGCCTTGGGCAGACGCTGCGCCTCTATACGCGGAGCGAGCAGGCCGCGCGCGCCTGGTTCGCGGACAGCCAGGATGGCGGCCGTACCTGGGGCGAGCAGCGCCGCCTGAGCGGCACCGCCGCCATGGCGTCAAGCTTCGGCGTCATGGGCGAGGATTCGAAGGCGCTGGCGAAAATCACCGCGCCCAAGGGCCGTCCAAAAGCGGTCAGCTGGGACGAATATTCGCTCAAGATCGACGGCAAGCGCGTGGTGGTCTGGTCGGGCGAGATCCACCCCTTCCGCCTGCCGAATCCTTCCTTGTGGCGCGACGTGATCCAGAAGATGAAGGCGCTGGGCTTCAACGGCGTGGCCTTCTATTTCGACTGGGGCTACCATTCGCCGGCGCCGGGCGTGTACGACTTCTCGGGTATCCGCAACGTGGAGCGGGCGCTCGAGATGGCGAAAGAGGAGGGCATGTACGTGATCGCCCGCACCGGACCCTACGTCAACGCGGAGCTGACCGGCGGCGGCTATCCCGGCTGGATGTTCCGCAGCCGCGCCGAAGCCCGCACCGACGACCCGGTCTACCTGGCGGCGGTCGACGAGTGGATGACCCAGATTAACGCGATCATCGCGCGCCATCAGGTCACCGACGGCGGCGGCAACGTGATCGCCTACCAGCTCGAGAACGAACTGGGCAAGGTCGAACCCAAGCACGTGCGCCAGATGGAACACCTGGCACGCAAGGCGCGCGCCGACGGCATCCAGGTGCCGTTCTTCCACAATGCAGCCGGCCGCCTGCCGGACTGGGCGCCGAAAGGCTCGAGCGCGCCCTGGGCCAACCAGGGGCCGACCGACATCTATGCTTTTGACGGCTATCCCGGCGGCAGCTGCGACGTGTTCGCCAACCCGGCCGGCGCCAACAAGGCGCCGGACTGGGGCATCTACGCGACGGGCACCGGCAAGGTCGGCGCGCTGACCTCGCCGGGCACCCCTGGCTTCGCTGCGGAACTGGGCGGCGGCTGGTTCGACTACTGGGGCTCGAACGGCACCTACGACTGCACCGCCGAACGCCAGGGCAAGGGCTACCAGCGGGTCTTCTACGGCACCAACCTGATCAACCGCATCACGATCCACAACGTCTACATGACCTTCGGCGGTACGTCCTGGGGCTGGCTCGCCGGCCCGGTCGTGTACACCTCCTACGACTACGGCGCAGCGATCTCGGAAGACCGCGGCTTGCGCCCGAAAGCCCTGGCGCTCAAGCAGCAGGGCATGTTCGTGCAGGCGGCGGAACGCGTGCTGGCTGAAATGGACAAGGGGCCGGAACTGGCCCCCGCCACCGCCAACCTGAAGCTCTACCACAACGTCAACCGGCGCTTGGGGAGCCACGTGATCTTCGCCGCCCACAACCCGAGCGACGGCAAGGGCGAGGAATCGTTCAGCGTCAAGCTGGCCACGCGCGACGGCGACTACACCATCGCCTCGACCCTGCGCGGCCAGGATGCGCGCATGCTGCTGGCCGCCTACGACATGGAACGCCAGCGCCTGGTGTATTCGACCTCGGAACTGCAGACGCATTTGCGCAACGGCGAGCGTGACATCGCCGTGCTGCACGGCCGTGACGGTATCGCGGGCGAAACCGTGCTGCGCTACAGCGCTGCACCGACCGTGGAGGTGCTGGCGGGTAAGGTCACTTCGCGCTGGGATGCCGCCAGGGGCGACCTGGTGCTGAACTACGTGCACGACGGCCTGGCGCGGGTGCGCATCTCGGGCGGCGGCCGCGCGCCGATGCTGCTCCTGCTGGCCGATGAACAGACCAGCCAGCGCTTCTGGACCCAGGAGACCGGCGCCGGCCGCGCGTTGCAGCTGACGCCTGCGCTGGTGCGCTCGGCCAGCCTGGCCGGCAGCAAGCTGGTGATGAGCGGCGACGCCAGCGAGGACAGCCCCATCGAGATCTGGGGCCCGGCCTTCGAGGCCGCCAGCTTCAACGGCCAGCAGCTGGCCTTGACCCGCCAGCCGGACGGCGGCATGCGCGCCGGTACGCTCAAAGGACCGGAGGCGGTCAAGCTGCCGGACCTGGGCCGCCTCGCCTGGACCCGCCGCATGGACAGCCTGGAGGCCGCGCCACGCTTCGACGACAGCACCTGGGTGCAGGCCGACCGCCGTGCCTCGGCGGCCCAGACCTGGACCATGCCGGAACGCGGCCAGCCGACCCTGGCGATGAGCGACTATGGTTTCCACCACGGCGACGTGTGGTACCGCGGGCGCTTCACGGCGACGGACAGCAAGACCAACCAGCTGGAGCTGTTCTACGGCGCCGGCGGCGCGGGCCTGATCCAGGTCTGGATCGACGGCCGCTTCGTCGGCCAGCACGAGCTGGACACCGGGCGCTCGTTCCCGGAGACCACCGACAGCATCAAGCTGAACCTCGGCGACGTGCGTCCGGGCGAGCACGTGATCTCGGTCATGGTGCGCAACAACTCGCACAACTGGAACCTGATGGCGGACGACTACCACCGCGAGGCGCGCGGCCTGATCTCGGCCTCGCTCACCAAGCGCGGCGGCCAGCGCTTCGCGGTGCCGATCGCCTGGCGCATCCAGGGCCGGCAGGGCGGGGAAGAGCTGGTCGACCGCCTGCGCGGGCCGATGAACAACGGCGGCCTGTCCGGCGAGCGCCAGGGATGGCACCTGCCTGCGGCAGCGGGCCAGGGTTGGCAGGCGGCGCGTACCACCGATGCTCCGCCGGCGCCAGGCACCTACTGGCTGCGCACCAACTTCAAGCTCGACCTGCCGCGCGGGCACGACGTGCAGCTCGGCCTGGCCTTCGGCGACACCAGCAAACCGCGTTCGGAGCGCGAGAACCGTGCGCTGATCTTCGTGAACGGCTGGAACATGGGACAGTTCATCGCCCACGTCGGTCCGCAGCGCACCTTCGTGATCCCGCCGGGCATCCTCAACCCGAACGGCGAGAACACGGTGGCGCTGGCGGTGACGAGCGACGGCCGCGCCGAGAACGCGCTGGAGCCGGTCAAGCTCATCGAACTGCGTTCGGCGCGCGGCGGCGTGGACCTCGAAGTGATGCAATAGAGTGATGCAATAAGGAGAACGGACGATGCTGCTGCTTCGCACCATGCTGGCGGCGCTTGCCGCGACCCTGAGCGTGTCCGCCGGCGCCCAGCCGGGCGCTGCCTTGAGCATGCACTACGACAAGCCCGCCGCGGTGTGGACCGAAGCCCTGCCGGTCGGGAACGGACGGCTGGGCGCGATGGTCTTCGGCCGTCCGGGCGATGAACTGATCCAGCTGAACGAAGCCACGCTCTGGAGCGGCGGTCCGGTGGCTACCGGCATCAACCCGGGCGCCTACGCGGCCCTGGGCAAGGTGCGGGAAGCTTTGGGCCGGGAAGATTACGCCCAGGCCTACGCGCTGTCGCGCCAGATGCAGGGCCGCTACACGGAAAGCTTCCTGCCGCTGGGCGACCTGATGCTCCGCCAGGACTTCAAGGGCGGCGAAGTGTCCGGCTACCGGCGCGCGCTCGACATCCGCGACGGCATCCAGACCACCAGCTTCACGGTGAACGGCGTGCACTACCGACGCGAGGTGTTCGCCTCCAGCCCGCACCAGCTCATCGTGGTCCGCATCGAGGCCGACCAGCCGGGCCGGATCGACCTCGACCTGCAGGCCGCGAGCCAGCTGCGCTCCACCAGTACGGCGGCGCGGGGCATGCTGCTCCTCGACGGCAAAGCCCCGGCGCACGTGGACCCGAATTACGTGCGCCACAACGCGGAGCCGATCGTGCAGGACGACCCGGCCGGATGCCGCGGCATGCGTTTCGCGCTGCAGGTCAAGCCCGTGGTGCGCGACGGCGTGGTGACGGAGCAGGGCGGGCAAATCAGCATCCGCGATGCCTCAGAAGTGACCCTGCTGCTGTCGGCGGCGACCAGCTTCAACGGCTTCGACAAATGCCCCGCCAGCGGCGGCAAGGATGCGCAGGCGCTGGCGCGCAGCCACCTGGAGCGCGCCGCAGGGCTGGATGCCGCGGCCCTGCGCGCGGCGCACGTGGCGGACTTCCGCCGCCTGTTCGACCGCATGTCGCTCACCATCAACCCGGGCGCGGAGGACCGCAGCGCGCTACCGATGGAGCGCCGGCTGCGCGACTACACCGCGGGCCAGGCCGACCCGGCGCTGGAAGCGCTGTACGTGCAGTTCGGGCGCTACCTCCTGATCTCGTCGTCGCGCACACGCGGCGCGCCGGCCAACCTGCAGGGCATCTGGAACAAGGAAGTGAGACCGCCCTGGAGCAGCAACTACACCACCAACATCAACCTCCAGATGAACTACTGGCCGGTGGAGAGCGCGAACCTGGGCGAACTGTTTGCGCCGCTGGATGACCTGATCCGCAACCTGGCAGTGACCGGCAAGGAGACCGCCGCGTCCTACTACCGCACGCCCGGCTGGGCGGTGCACCATAACTCGGACATCTGGGCCACCTCCAATCCGGTCGGAGACCTCGGCAAGGGCGACCCCAAATGGGCTAACTGGGCCATGGGGAGCCCGTGGCTGGCGCGCCACCTGTGGGAGCACTACCAGTTCACCGGCGACCGCCGCTACCTCGAAAGCGCCTATCCGGTCATGAAGGATGCGGCGCGCTTCCTGCTCGCCTGGCTGCAGCCGGATGCCAGGGGCCGGCTCGTCACGGCACCCTCGACCTCGCCCGAGAACGACTTCTTCTACGGCGACAAGCAGAAGGGCAACGTGACCGTTGCCTCGACCATGGACCTGGGGATCGCGCACGACCTGTTCGAGAACGTGGCCGCCGCCAGCGAAGTGCTGGGCGTCGATGCCGCGTTCCGCCGGCAATTGAAGGCGGCGCGCGCCCGGCTGCTTCCGTTCCAGGTCGGGGCCAGGGGCCAACTGCAGGAGTGGCACAAGGATTTCGACGAGGTCGAGCCGCAGCACCGGCACGTGTCGCACCTGTACGCGCTGCACCCGGCGCGGGTGATCTCGCCATTGGGAACGCCGGAACTGGCCGCCGCCGCACGCCGCACCCTCGAGCTGCGCGGCGACGACGGCACCGGCTGGAGCCTGGCCTGGAAGGTGAATTTCTGGGCGCGCCTGTACGACGGCAACCACGCCTACACGCTGTTCCGCAACCTGCTGCGCCTCACCAAGCCGGGCGACAAGCACGGCGGCGCCTACGCCAACCTGTTCGACGCCCACCCGCCGTTCCAGATCGACGGCAACTTTGCCGGCACGGCGGGCGTCATCGAGATGCTGCTGCAAAGCCAGAACGGCGAACTGCACCTGCTGCCGGCGCTGCCGGATGCCTGGAATTCGGGCAAGGTGAGCGGCCTGGTCGCGCGCGGCAATATGGTGGTCGATATCGGCTGGGATGCCGGGCGCCTCCGCAGCGCCCGGGTGACTGCGCGCACGGGCGGGCGCTGCGCGATCCGCAGCCCGGTGCCGGTGGTGGTCGAAGGGCTGGGCGTGCGCAGCCGGCCGGGGAAGATCGGCCATACCTTGAGCTTCACGGCGAAGAAGGGCCGCACCTACGTACTGCGCCCGGTATCGTAATTACATTTTGTTTCTAATTTGCATCAGCCGGCAGGCGCGGTTTGCTATGCTGTATTGACTTATCAATTCAATACGGTTCCCGACCATGCGCCTGTTGATCCTGCTTTGCGCCTTCCTCTCCACGCTTGCCCACGCGGACACCCGCGCCGTCTACGAACAGGATGCCGATCCCGGCACGTTGGTGTTCGAGATTGCCGACAACGGCGACTTCCGCGCCGGGGCGCCTGGCGGCAGGCAGTACCGGCTGGTGCTCGCCGGCGAGGCCTACCAGGTTGCGGAGCTGGATGGCAAGCCGGTGGTGGCGCGCCTGGCGGACATCGAAGCGGCGCTGGGCGCGAACGCGAGCGGCGCCGGGCGCGGCATCCTGCGCTCCCTGACCGCCCTGGCGGCGGCCACGCCGCAGCGGATCGTGCGCACCGGCGAGATCGAGATCAATGGCTGGCGCGGCGAGGTCTACAACATCCGTGGTGCGGAATGGGAATTCGATCGCGACGGCGCCTATCGCGACCCGGAAGGCGCGCCCTATTATGTTCTCAGCCGCGACCCGGCGTTGCGCCAGGTCGGGCCGGCGATGACGGCATTTACCATCGGCGAACTGGCCTTCGGGCGCCACCTGCTGGCCGATAATGCGGCCCGCATGCTGTTTGACACCGTGCAGCAGCTGGATCGGCGTGGCACGCTGGTCGAGAGCAGCGAGAACGGGCTGCAGCTGGTGCGGGCCGAGCAGGTGCGGGTGGATCCGGCGCGGCTCGTATTGCCGAATCCGCCTTTGTCGCGAGAGGCACTCGCAGCCCTCGTGCGGGAGGGGCGTAGTCCGTTTCGGTCGATCGTCGCGCCCTAGCCTGGGCAGGACTTAACGATCGGAGGCGAAATCTTGCTGCGATCCAGGACGACCGCCGGCGCGTCCGACGCTGCCGGCACCGCCCATCTTGTACGCGGCGCTGATGCGCCGTGCTCAGCGCTGGGCCAGCCTCGACTCCAGCACCACGCGCTGCCCCAGGCGCAGGTCGGGCACGTAGCTCATCCGCATGTCGTCGCCATCGCGGCCCTGGTTGAAGTCCATGGTGACGTTGCCGTCTGCCGAGACAAACTTGTAGGGCCCGACGGCGGCCAGGCGGATCGGCCTTTGCTTGTCGATGGTGGCGTCGATGTGGCGATCCGAGGTGAGCACCTTCAAATGCCAGCCGTTCGACATCTTGTAGGCGCCGGCGATGCGCTCGGCTTCCTCGGTGTGGATCTGGACGCTCCTGGCGGCTGCGCTCACCTCAACGGAAGCGATCCGCGCGGTGGCCGCAGGCGGGTAGGGCATGTTCTGCGCGGCCGTGCCGGCGGCAACGAGCAGCAGTGCGGCGATGAGGGACGTGCGAAGCAGGGGATGGGGACGCATGATGATTCCTTCACGAAGCGGGATTTGCCTTCGGAGCGGGCGTCGCGCCATGGTGGCGCGGTGTCGGGCCGTCGGGATGCCACGGTGCGAGCAAAATGTGCACCGCGGTTCATCCAGTCTAGGCCGGCCCCGGCCGCCTGCAAGGGCGGACTCGTGCGCATGACGAAACAGTCTCATTCCGCGAAAAGACAGACCGGGCCGGCATGATTCGGAACGGACGGCCGGCCGCGCGATTGTGAATCATGACGTCCCCGCATTCAACGCTGGGCCACCCGCGATGAAATCACGATCCGCTCGGCCAGGCGCCGGTCGGGCCGGTAACTCATCTCCATTTCGTTGCCGTCTTCGCCGCGGTTGAACAGCATGGTCACGTTGCCGTCGCCGGAAACGAAGGTGTACGGGGCCACCGCATTCAGGCGCAAGGACGGCTGGTCGTCGATGATGGTGTCGATGAAACGCGGCCCGGGGTGGACCCGCAGGTACCAGCCGTTCGACATATCGTAGCCGCCCGAAATCTTGCGCGCTTCAACCGTCTTGATGCGCTGGGCAGTGGGGGCCGCCGTCACGCGCACCGACGTGATCGGCGCGGAGTCCGGCGGGGGATAGGCCATGGCCTGGGCGCCCGCGTGGGCGGCGGGCAGGAGCAGGGAGGCGGACAGCAGGAGAACATGGGCACGCATGATGCTTCCTTCACGAAGGGAGTGGGAACCTTCGGAACAGGCGTCGCGCGCAAGGCGCGGTGTCGACCGTCGGGATGCCGCGGTAAGGGAGAACACCGCGGTGGCTTCAGTCTAGGGCGGGCTTGGCGGCTTGCAAGGACGCGGCGCCGTCCATCACGAAACAATCTGGGTGCGGCGCATGGCAGAACAAAGGGAAATGATTCAGATTGGGCGGCATGACGCCGCCTTTTGAATCATTTCCCGCTGCCTCAACCGGCGGCCGCCACCGGGGCGCCGGCCTGTGCGAGCGCTGCGCGCCAGGCGGCGCGATAGGCTTCCAGTCCGGGCAGCGCACGTGGCGGCTTCAGGACGCTGGCGCCCGGCGGCGTCGCGTCACGGTAGCGCAGCAGCCAGCCGCCGCAGGTGGTGCCGCTGGCGTCGTCCGAATAGCTCAGCGCCTGCTGCGGACGCAGCCCCGCCAGCAACGGGCCAAACCAGGGGTTGGCGGTGAAGCTGCCTTCGACCGTGACCGGGCCGCGGGCGCCCAGCGCGTCGAGGCAGTAGTCGGTCATGAGCACGCAGTAGAGCGTGGCGAGTGCGAAGCGCTCACCCGCGTCGCGTGGGGCCGGACCGTCGATGCGCCCAAGCTGGCCGGCGAACGGCCCGCCGCTCTCGGCGAAGCAGGGGATCGCCATGCTGCCGCGCGCCACCATCTGTTCGAGCTGCAGGTACGAGCAGGTGGCTGGCTGGTCGCCTGCCAGCGCCGCGAATTCGCGCCCGCCCATGAAGCGCATGCAGGCCACCGGCTGGCCGAGAGCGTTGGTATTGGCCAGCATGTCGGCGTCCTCGCGCAGGCTGTCGAGGCTTGTTCCGAAGGCGGCGGCAATCACCCAGGTGCCGGTCGACAGCACGGTACGGGGCATGCCGGCCGCGTCGGCGCCAAGGTAGCGCACCAGCGAGGCATTGCTGTCGTGGATGCCGCACAGGACTTCGCAATCCGGCGGCAGCCCGGTGGCTTCCAGCACTTCCGGGCGCAGGGTGCCGAGCGGGCTTGCCGCCGGACGCAGGGGCGGCAGCTTGTCCTGCCAGCCCATGCGCGCCACCAGCGCCGAATAATCCTGGCGCACCGGATCCCACATGTCGGTGTGGCAGCCGAGCGAGGTCGCTTCTCCGGCGGCGACGCCGCACAGGCGCCAGGCCCAGTATTGCGGGTACATCAGGATGTGGCGGGCGCGCGCGAACTGTTCCGGGTGGCGCTGCTGCTGCCAGGCCAGCTGGCGGCCCAGGTTCAGGCCGGCCGGCAGCAGGGGCGAATAGGTTTGCGCGTAGGGGGGGCGCAGGGCCGCGTAGTCCAGGCCGGGCAGCGCCGCTTCGTAGTCGAGCACCGGCAGCACCAGGCCCGTGTCGTCGACCAGGGCGGCGGTGGCGCCGTGGGTGACCGGGACGATCGCCGATACGTGGGCACGCCGGGCAAACGCGCGGCAGGTCGCCAGCATCCAGGTCCAGATGCCGTCGGTGTCATGGTGCGCGTAGGGCGCGCCGTGGATGATGGCGTTCGGGCGCCGTTCCTCGAGGATGGTGCGCCCCGAGGCGTCGACCAGGGCCAGCTTGACGTTGGTCTTGCCGATGTCGAGGACGATCAGGGCGTCGCGCGTGACTGGGTGCATGGCGTCGCTTCCTGTCAGTGGCGGGTGGGCTTGCCGCGCAGGAGGCGCGACAGGGCGATGGTGCTCAGCAGCAGTACACCGACCACGATGGTCATGTAGATGCCGGGGACGTTGGCCAGGGCCAGGCCGTAGGTGACGGCGCCCATGGTCAGTACCGCCAGCATCACGCCGCCGATGGTGCCGGCGCCGCCGGCGATGCTCACGCCGCCCAGGATCACCATGGTGATGATCTCGAGTTCCCAGCCGGTGGCGATGTTCGGGCGGGTGCTGTCGATGCGGCCGGTCAGCAGGAAGGCTGCCAGGCCGGCCATTGCGCCGGTGAGCATGAACAAGCCCAGGCGGTAGCGGTCGACGGCGATGCCGGAGAAGCGGGCGGCGTCCGGGTTGTTGCCGATCGCGTAGATGCGGCGGCCCGTCGAGGTCCAGTGCAGCACCAGCGCGAACAGCAGGGCGAAGCCGAGCAGGATCACGAAGGCGCGCGGCACCATGCCGAAGAAGACGCCCTGGCCCCAGTCGGCCATCAGTTGCGGGTAGTTGGTGAAGGCCTTGTCGCCCAGCACCACGCTGCCCAGCCCGCGGTAGAGCGAGAAGGTGCCGATGGTGACGACGATCGAGGGCAGCATGAAGCGGGTCACCAGGAAGCCGTTCAGCCAGCCGCACACCAGGCCGGTGCCCAGCGCCACGAACAGCAGGCTCCCGGCCGGGAAACCGGCCTGGTGCGCCAGGCCCATCGCCACCGAGGACAGCGCCAGGGTGCCGGCCACCGAGATGTCGATCTCGCGGCAGATGATGAGCAGGGCCATCGGCAGCGCGATCAGCGCCTTTTCGCTGAAGTTGGCGGTGCCGTCCAGCAGGTTGTAGGGGTCAAGGAAGTGCGGCAGGGTCACGCCGCCCGCGACGAACACCGCCACAAGCAGCAGCGCCAGCAGGCTTTCCCAGCGCCCCAGCAGGTGGCGCAGGGCCGGCTTTTCGCGGTCCAGGATGGTGTAGCGCGACGTGGTCGCTACGTCTACTTCGGATTGGGCGTCGGTCTCGGCCACGGTTTGTGCAATGGTGGTCGCGTTCACGCTGCGCTCCTCAGGTTGTCAAGCTTGTGCAGCGGCAGGATCTGGCGGCTGCGGTTGCGGTTGCCGCGGGCATTCATCAGGACGGCGACCAGGATCACGGCGCCGGTCAGGGCGCTTTGCCAGAACGGCGACACCTGCAGCACCGGCAGCGCATTGCCGATCACCGACAGGAACAGCGCGCCCAGCATGGCGCCCAGTACCGAGCCGACGCCGCCGGCGATGCTCACGCCGCCGATCACGCAGGCGGCGATCACGGTGAGTTCGAAGCCGTAGGCGATCTCGGTGTAGGCGACCGCGTAGCGCGCCACCCACAGGTAGCCGCACAGGCCGGCGACCATGCCCGACAGGCCATAGGTCCAGCACAGGCGCTTCGCGGTCGGGATGCCGATATAGGCGGCGCAGTGCGGCGCATTGCCGATGGCGTACAGGTCGCGCCCAAAACGCGTGTAGCGGGCCACGAACACCATCACCAGCACGGTGGCCAGCGCGATCCACACCAGGTGCGGCAGGCCGAGCAGGCGCTCGAGCGGGAAGGCGACGAAGCCGGCCGGCATCTGGTGCGCCGAGACCCAGGCGCCGCCGGAGAGCACGAACACCAGGCCGCGGTAGACGCTCATGGTGCCGAGCGTGACGACGATCGGCGGCAGCTGCAGATAGCCGATGAGATAGCCGTTCAGCAGGCCGGCAAGCAGGCCGGTGAGGGTGGCCGCCAGCATGATGACGACCAGCGGCAGGCCGGGATTCGCGGCGGCCAGCATGGCCGCCACCATGCCCGCCAGGGCCAGCGTCGACGCAACCGAGAGGTCGATGCCGCGCGTGACGATTACCAGCATCTGGGTCAGGGCCAGCATCACCAGCAGGGTGCTGTCGGTGAGCAGGTTGGCGAGCGAGCCGAGGCTCAGGAACACCGGCGCGCGCATGCCGACCAGCAGCACCAGTGCGACCACCATCAGGGCGAGCAGCGGCTCGCGTTGTTTTATCAAGTTGTTCATATTCATGCTGCCACCTCGGTTGGAGCGTCCAGGTCGACGCCGGATGCCGCCGCCACCACGGTTTCGGGCGTGGCGTCCTGGCGCGCGAACTCGCGCACCACGCGGCCCTGGCGCATCACGACCACGCGGTCGGCCAGGCCCAGCACCTCCGGCAGTTCGGACGACACCAGGATCACGGACAGCCCGCGCTTGACCAGTTCGCTGATGAAGCGGTGCACCGCGGCCTTGGAGCCGATGTCGATGCCCTTGGTCGGTTCATCCAGGATGATCACTTTCGGATCGGTGGCCAGCCATTTGCCGAGCACGACCTTCTGCTGGTTGCCGCCCGAGAGTTCGGCGACGTGCTGCTGCAGGTGGTGGGCCTTGAGTTCAAGCTGTTCGGCGAAGCGGCGCGCGACGGCGCTTTCCGCGCGGGTGCGGGTGAAGAAGCCGAAGCGCGACAGGATCGGCAGGGTGATGTTGTGGGCGATCGGCTGGTTCAGGTGGGCGCCGTGCTGCTGGCGGTCTTCCGGCACATAGGCCAGGCCGGCGGCAATGGCTTCGCGCGGGGCGCCGAAGCGCGCATCCTTGCCTTCAAGGCGCACGCTGCCGCTTACATTGGTCGTGAGGCCGAACAAGGCCTGCATCACTTCCGAGCGGCCGGCGCCCACCAGGCCATAGAAGCCGAGGATCTCGCCTTTACGCAGGCTGAAGCTGACGTTCTGGAATTCGGTCGGGTGGCACAGGTCCTGTACTTCCAGCAGCGGCGCGCCGATCTCCACCTGCGCCTTGGGATAGGCCTGGTGCACCGCGCGGCCCACCATCAGGGCCACCAGTTCCGGCTCGCTGATGTCGGCAAGCCGGCCTTCGGCCACGAACTGGCCGTCGCGCAGCACGGTGTAGCAGTCGGCGACTTCGAAGATTTCGTCGAACTTGTGCGAGATGAAGATGACGGCGGTGCCGGCCGCCTTGAGCTGGTCGATGATGCGGTACAACTCGCGGATCTCGCGCTGCGACAGGGCGGCGGTCGGTTCGTCCATGATCACCACGCGCGCATCCTGCGACAGGGCGCGCGCGATCTCGACGAAGTGGCGCTGCGCCACCGACAGGTCGCGGACCCGGGCCCGCACCGGCAGCGCCACTTCCAGGCGCGCGAACAGTTTCTCGGCCTCGTGCTCGATGCTTTTCCAGTCGATGCGACCTGCCGCGCCGCGGGTCGGGTGGCGTCCGACATAAATGTTCTCGGCCACCGACAGGTCGTCGAACATGACGGTCTCCTGGTGCACCGCGGTGATTCCGGCCGCCATCGCCTGCTGCGGGCTGCCGAAGGCGACCGGGTTGCCGTCGAGGAGGATGGTGCCGGCGTCCGGGCGGTGGATGCCGGTCAGGGTCTTGACCAGGGTCGACTTGCCGGCGCCGTTCTCGCCGATCAGGGCCATGACTTCGCCCGGGCGGATGCTGAGGCGCACGCCATTGAGCGCATGGACGCCGTTGAAGCGCTTGGTGATGCCGCTCAGCGCGAGGACCGGTGCAGTGGATGCCGCGTTTGCGCCGGGTGCGGGAGGGCTTGTCAGTTTGGTCACTGGCATACGAGTGTCGCTAGAGGTGAAAGGCGCCGCGCGGCGAAGTATCGAACTACGTCACGCGCGGCGGTGGAACCGGGTCGAACGGGTCAGAAGATCTTTGCGAACTGCTCGACGTTCTCGGCGTTGTAGGTGAACGGCGGGCCCAGTGCGGCTTCGCCGTTGGCATCCAGGGTCACGCTGCCGAGGCGGCCGACCGAGACGCTGGCGCCATTTTCCGCCTTGGCCTTGCCGGTCACGAACTGGTGGGCGGCGAACGTGGCGGCGTAGCCGAGGTCGATCGGATTCCAGATCGCGAATTCGCGCACCGCGCCGCTCTTGACGTGGCCGGCCATCTCGGACGGCAGGCCCAGGCCGGTGACGAACACCTTGCCGACCAGGCCTTCATCCGCGACCGCCTTGCTGGCGGCGACGATGCCGACCGTGGTCGGGGCGATGATGGCTTTCAGGTTCGGGTGGCTGCGCAGCAGGCCGATGGCTTCGCGGTAGCTCTTGTCCGACTGGTCGTCGCCGTACACCGTGGCCACCAGCTTCAGGTCCTTGTATTCAGGCTTCTCCAGCGTCTTCTTCATGATGCCGATCCAGAGGTTCTGGTTGGTCGCCTGGGCCGAGGCCGACAGGATCGCCAGCTCGCCCTTGCCGTCCAGCTGCTTGGCAGCCATCTCGATCTGCTTCTCGCCGATCATCTGCGGGTTCGACGGATTGAGCTGCATCTGGCGCCCGCCGGCATCCAGGCCGCTGTCGAAGGAGATCACCTTGATCCCGCGCTGCATCGCCTTCTTGGTGATCGGCACCAGGGCGTTCGGGTCGTTGGCCGAGACCACGATGGCGTCGACCTTCTGGCTGATCAGGGAGTTGATGATCTCGATCTGGCCTTCCGCGCTGGGGGTGGTCGGGCCGGTGTAGATGATCTCGACGCCGCCGATCTGGCCGGCGGCTTCCTTGGCGCCGGTGTGGGCGGCGTCGAAGAAGCCGTTGCCGAGGCTTTTCACGACCATCGCGATCTTGGTCTGTTGCGGCGCGGCCGGATCGGCTGGGTTGGCCTTCTTTTCACCACAGCCCGCGAGGCCGGCGAGGATGCCGACGGCGGCCGCGGCGAGGAGGATTTTTTTGATTTTCAATGCGAAAGCTCCATCAGGTCGGCAGATTGCAAGTCGAATTGCGGGTTGTAGCGGTGTGCGTTGGCGGCGACAGGGTCGACGTCGGGTTCGACGGTGACCACCTTCACGCCGTACTGCTCGAGCAGCTGCACCGCCTTGTCGGAGGCGTTGGTGTCGGTGATCACGGTGGACACGCGGTCCAGGCCGCACAGGATCAGGCCGGCCTTGCGCGCGAACTTCGAGCTGTCCGCCAGCACCACCAGTTCCTCGGCCTGGCTGATCAGGCGCTTCTCGGCCTGGATCAGCAGCGGGTCCGCCTCCATCAGGCCGAGCAGCGACAGGCCGTACACGCTCATGAACATCTTGGTGGCGTAGTGGTGCTGGGTGATGTCGTTGTCGAACGGGGACAGGATGACGTTCTGCTCGCGGTAGACGCGGCCGCCCGGCACGATGATCTCGTTCTCGCTCGATACCAGCAGGCGCTCGGCCATCAGGAAGGAGTTGGTGAGGATCTTCAGGTGCTTTTCGGTCAGGAACTCGGCCATCATGAAGGTGGTCGTGCCGCCGTTGATGATGATCGTTTCGCCGTCGGTGCACATGCCGGCCGCATGGCGGGCGATGGCCCGCTTGCGCGCCGCATAGCACTGGATGTTGTTCTGGAAGGTTTCGCTGGTCAGCGAGAACTGGCGCGTCTTCGGCAGCAGGTTCTCGGCGCCGCCGCGGGTGCGGGTGAGCAGATTGCGGCCAGCCAGCCAGCTGATGTCGCGACGGACCGTCGCAGGGGATGCGTTGAGCCATTCGACAAGCTGCTGGACCGTTGCCGTGTGATGCTCGGCAAGCAGCTTCAGCAAACGCTTGCGGCGTTTGTGATTCACCATGTTGTCTCCTCCGAAAGCCGTCTGTTTTTTTGCGCGGCGTGGCACCCGTCGTTTCTTGAGAAATCGCGGTATGTTCGAAAAGTATTGATCAAGCACTGCCGTAACGTCAATCACCAAATGATCAATCACCTGATTATTTGGTTTGGTTGCAACGCACAAACGCGCAAATCGATCAACCGGGTGATTGATTGAGACTTGGTCAGCAAGTTGATCGTTTGCGCGTTGACACCCCTTGCCCGGCTGATTTCTACTGTCTCCCGGTGCCGCGAAACGTGGCGGCTGCAGGACATTGAAAGAGACGCATCGCCACTCGGACGATGACAAAACAATCAACTTGGAGAGTTTAGATGGGCGCAATGAGCGAAACGAAACAGCGTGAACCGATCACGTCGCGCTGGGACGACGGTGTGGCCGCGAATATGAGCGAGCCGGAACTGTTGCTGTACCGTTCGAACCTGCTGGGTTCGGACCTGCGCATCACCAATTTTGGCGGCGGCAATACTTCCGCCAAGGTCGACATGCTCGATCCACTGTCGGGCCAGCAAGTCGAAGTGCTGTGGGTGAAGGGCTCGGGCGGCGACCTGGGTTCGATCAAGCTGGATGGCTTCTCGACCCTGTACATGGACAAGCTGCACGCCCTGAAAGGGCGCTACCGCGGCCTCGAGCACGAGGACGAGATGGTCGCCTACCTGCCGCACTGCACCTTCAACCTGAACCCGCGCGCGGCCAGTATCGACACCCCGCTGCACGCCTACATCGCCCGCAAGCACGTCGACCACATGCACCCGGATTCGTGCATCGCCATCGCTGCCTGCAAGAACAGCAAGGAATTGACCGCGAAGATCTTCGAAGGTGAGCTGGGCTGGCTGCCATGGCAGCGTCCGGGCTACGACCTGGGCCTGAAGCTGGAAGCGGTCTCGCAAGAGAACCCGCAACTGAAGGGCATCATCCTGGAAGGCCACGGCCTGTTCACCTGGGGCGACACCTCCAAGTCGTGCTACGAAACCACGCTGGCGATCATCAAGCGCGCCGAAGACTGGCTCGCAGCGAATATCCAGCAGCCGGTGTTCGGCGGCCAGGCCAAGCAATCGCTGCCGGCCGAAGAACGCGCCGCCCTGGTGTCGCGCCTGATGCCTCTCCTGCGCGGCAAGATCAGCCAGGACGAATACAAGCTGGGCCACTTCGACGACAGCGACGCGGTGCTGGAATTCGTCAACTCGCAGGACCTGGCGCCGCTGGCGGCCCTCGGCACCTCGTGCCCGGACCACTTCCTGCGCACCAAGATCCGTCCGATGGTGCTGGACTTCGACCCGGCTGCGCCGGACTTCGACCGCCTGGTCGCCGGCCTGGACCAGGCAATCAGCGATTACCGCGCCGACTACACCGCCTACTACGAGCGCTGCAAGCGTTCCAACAGCCCGAAGGTCCGCGACGCCAACCCGATCATCTACCTGATCCCGGGCGTCGGCATGCTGTCCTTCGCAAAAGACAAGGCCACCGCACGTATCGCCGGCGAGTTCTACGTCAACGCGATCAACGTGATGCGCGGTGCGAACGGCGTCGACAGCTACGTCGGCCTGCCGGAACAGGAAGCCTTCGACATCGAGTACTGGCTGCTTGAAGAAGCCAAGCTGCAGCGCATGCCGAAGCCGAAGAGCCTGGCCGGCCGCATCGCCCTGGTGACCGGCGGCGCCGGCGGCATCGGGCAGGCGGTCGCCCGCCAGCTGCTGCAGGAAGGCGCCTGCGTCATGGTGACCGATATCGATAGCGAGGCACTGGCCGCCGCCCAGCAGGAGCTGGCCAAGGTCGCGGGCAAGGACAACGTGGCTGTCGTGCGCGGCAACATCACCAGCGAAGAAGAAGTCGCCCAGGTGCTGGCCGACACCGCACTGCGCTTCGGCGGCGTCGACCTGCTGGTGTCGAACGCCGGTATCGCTTCGGCGGCGCCGCTGGACGAGACCACGCTCGAGATCTGGAAGCGCAACCAGGACATCCTGGTCACCGGCTACTTCCTGGTCAGCCGCAGCGTGTTCACGATGATGAAGCAGCAGAAGCTGGGCGGCAGCATGGTCTTCGTGGGCAGCAAGAACGGCCTGGTGGCGTCAAGCGGCGCTTCGGCCTACTGCACCGCCAAGGCCGCCGAACTGCACCTGGCACGCTGCGTCGCGCTGGAAGGCGCCGAGCACGGCATCCGCGTCAACGTCGTCAATCCGGACGCGGTCATCAAGGGCTCGAAAATCTGGGACGGCAAGTGGAAGGAAGAGCGCGCCGCATCGAACAAGATCGGCACCGACGACATCGAAGAGTTCTACCGCAAGCGCTCCATGCTGAAACTGAGCGTGCTGCCGGAAGACATCGCCGAAGCCGTCTACTTCTTCGCCAGCGACAAGTCGGGCAAGAGCACCGGCAACATCCTGAACGTCGACGCCGGTAACGCTGGCGCATTCACCCGCTAAAATAGAAGGCTGCGGAGCAAGGGGCCAAGCCCTTGCCACCGCAGCGCTGAAGGAGACATACATGAAAAGCCTGATCGACGCGGGCCTGGTCCAGGACCAGAACGCCAAACTGGAAGCCGGCCTGCAGGCCGACTATGACGCGCTGGGCGGGGTGCTGGCGCGCCGCGGCCTGGACATCGACAAACTGACCGCAGTGGCCCAGACCTTCGAAGTGGCGGTCCCGAGCTGGGGCGCCGGCACCGGCGGCACGCGGTTCGCGCGTTTCCCGGGCCGTGGCGAGCCGCGCAACGTGGTCGAGAAACTGGAAGACTGCGGCGTGATCAACCAGCTGACCCGCGCCACCCCGGCCGTGTCGCTCCACTTCCCGTGGGACAAGCCAAGCGACGCCGGCGAACTGCGCGGCATCGCCTCGGAGTTCGGCCTCGGCTTCGACGCCGTCAATTCGAACACCTTCCAGGACCAGGTTGGCCAGGAACACACGTACAAATACGGCAGCCTGACCTCCATGAACGCCCAGGCACGCGCCCAGGCAGTGGCCCACAACATCGAGTGCATCGAGCTGGGCCAGGCGCTCGGATCGAAGGCCCTGACCGTGTGGGTCGGCGACGGCGCCAACTTCCCGGGCCAGAGCAACCTGCGCGGCGCGCTGGAACGCTACCTCGAAAGCATGCGCCAGATCTACGCGGCCTTACCTAGCGACTGGAACGTCTTCATCGAGCACAAGCTGTTCGAGCCGGCCTTCTATGCCACCACCATCGCCGACTGGGGCACCAGCTTCGCCTGCGCCACCACCCTCGGGCCGAAGGCCAAGTGCCTGGTCGACCTCGGCCACCACGCACCGAACACCAACATCGAGATGATCGTGGCGCGCCTGGCGCAGTTCGGCAAGCTCGGCGGCTTCCACTTCAACGACAGCAAGTACGGCGACGACGACCTGGATTCGGGCTCGATCAATCCGTTCCAGCTGTTCCTGGTCTTCAACGAGCTGGCCGACGCCGCCCTGCGCGAAGGCCCGGCCTTCAAGCCGGCCTACATGCTGGACCAGTCGCACAACGTGACCGATCCGATCGAAAGCCTGATGAGCAGCGCGGTGGAAGTGCAGCGCTCCTTCGTGCAGTCGGCCCTGGTCGACCGCAGCGAACTGGCTTCGCTGCAGGAGCAGAACGACGTGCTGCAGGCGGCCCAGTGCCTCAAGCGCGCCTTCCGCACCGACGTCAGCCCGATCCTGGCCATGGCGCGCGTGCGCCAGGGTGGCGCCGCCGATCCGGTCGCGGCCTACCGCGCCAGCGGCTACCGCGACCGTGTCGCCAGCGCGCGTCCGGCCAAGGCCGGCGCCAGCAGCAGCGGCATCGTCTGATCGTGTTGTGACTATGGCGCCCCGGGTTGATACCTGGGGCGCTTTTTTTATGGGGCAGGACAAGACATGGGCAATACACGTGCGTTTCGCATGAAACTCAAGCCAGGCAATGAAGCCGAGTACCGCCGCCGGCATGACGAGATCTGGCCGGAACTCTCAAGCCTGCTGGCCGGCGCTGGCATCCACGATTATTCGATCTTCCTGGACGAGGCGACGCTGGACCTGTTCGCCGTCATGAAACTGCACCCGGGGCACCAGCTCGGGCCGTTGCCGGAGCATCCGGTGATGCGCAAGTGGTGGGACTATATGGCCGACCTGATGGAAGTCGAGCCGGGGAACCGGCCGAAGGAATGGCCGTTGACGCAAGTGTTCCATATGGCGTAGGGTGGACGGCTTCGCCGTCCGCGCGTTCAAACATGGCTGATGCTGCTCGCGCGGCTATTCCATTGCTGCTTGAACGCGCGGGCGGGAGACCCGCCCACCCTACGATCAACGGCTATCTCGCCTTATCGAGCAAGCCGCGCATCTTCAGCCACTCCTCCGCCCGGCGCGGCCAGCTTGATGCCGTACCCAGGCCATCCCGCATCCCCATCCCGTGCGAACCCTGCTCGAACAGGTACATCTCCGCCGGCACCTTATGACGCGTCAGCGCCTGGTAGAACAGGATGCTGTTCTCGACCGGCACCGCCTGGTCGGCTTGCGTATGGATCAGCAAGGTCGGCGGCGTTTGCGCCGTCACCTGGCGCTCGGGCGACATCAGCGACACATCCGCCGCCGTGGGCGAGCCGCCCAGCAGGGCCTTGCGCGAACCGGCGTGGACGGCCGGGCCTTCCATCGCGATCACCGGGTACATCAGCATCAGGAAGTCGGGCCGGGCGCTCACCGCATCCAGCGCCGCGCCGGTGCGTCCGAGCGGATGATCGAACAAGGTCCCGGCCGTGGCGGCAAGATGGCCACCGGCCGAACTGCCCATCACGCCGATACGCTCCGGCCGCACCCCGAAGCGCGCCGCCTGCGAGCGCACCAGCCGCACCGCGCGCAGCACGTCGCGCAAGGGGGCAGGGTGGCCGAACTCCTGCTGGCGGTAGGTCAGCACGAAGCTGGTGATGCCCAGGGTACCGAGCCAGTGTGCGTATTGCTCGCCCTCGCGCCGGGTCGACTGGCGCACATAGCCGCCGCCCGGGCAGATGATGACCGCGCTGCCGTTGGGACGGTCGACCGCCGCCGGGTACACGGTGAGCGTGGGTTCGGTGATGTTGGTCGTGCGGCCATCGTCGTCGACGCGGTTCGGTCCGAGCGCGGGCCTGGCATCCGGCACGCCCTCCGGCCACAAGGGAATCACGGCGGGGCCGGCGCCGAACGCAGGCGGGATGGCCGCTGCCAGCAGGCTGGCGCCCATTGCCTTCATCAGCTGTCTCCTGTCGATCATGTCCATCCCCCGATGATAGCGCGTCACTGCTTTGCCGGGCGCTTCAGCCAGGCATCCGGCACCGGCACCACGACGATGTTCATGCTGCGGCCGTCCTCCGCCAGCATGGCCGACTGGATCTGGATCTTGGTGCCGTCGGCATTGAAGGTCGGGTGCGGGTGGTCGGCGGCGGTGGTCTTGTGGCCGGTGGTGAGCATCATCATCTCGCGCGTCTTGCGGTCGATCAGGTAGACGCTGCGGCTGAAATCGTCGCCCACGGCGAAGCGCCCGTCGCTGGAACCGTGCACGTGCCACAGGCCGCTGCCCGACTCGGTCTGGCCGACGATCTGCATCTGGCGGGTGCGCAGGTTGACGATCGCCAGGCCGGTCGGCTTCTCGCGGGTGCCGGTCTGGCCCCAGCCGTCGTCCTGGCCCGGGTTGGCGCCGCCGACATCGGTGGCCGCCCCATCGACAGCCTTGGCCGCGCCCGGAATCGTGCGGTGGCCCATGATCGCCATCGCCACCTCGTCCTTCGAGATCACCGCTTCGTGGGTCACCCATTCATACGGCGCTTCCGGGTACAGTGGGCGCAGGCCGCTGCCGTCGGCCTTGACGGTCCAGGTGCGCTGCGGCGACTTGCCGCCGGTCTCCCAGCAGAATACGATCTCGCCCGGGTTGAACAGGTTGGCCTGGATGTGGCCGACCTGGAAAGGCACCGACACCACGTGCTTCACCTCTCCGGTTTTCACGTTCAGGCGCGCGATGCCTTGCGGTCCGGCGCCCATCTTGCGCGGGCCGAAGGCCGGCTCGATCTTGGTGCCGGGCGCCAGGTGCTTGGCGGCCTGGCCCGGGCCGACCTTGAAGTAGACCCATTCTTCGTCCGCGTCCAGGGCCAGGTCGCCGCCGGCTTCCAGTTCCGGGGGCAGGTTGGCGGCGATGCGCTGGTAGCTGCCTGCCGGTTGCATGCGGCCGGCCGCGCTGTCGGCGAAGACGCGCGCCAGGTCGGTCTCGACGATCTGCAGGATCTTGTCGTTGTCGGGCGCCTTGCGCATGTAGTACAGCTTCATCGACTTCTGGGCGAGATTGAGCATGCCGGTGTAGCCGCCTTCGGTGACCTGCACCAGGTCGCCGGTCGCTTCGTTCACCGCCACGGCTTCGCTGCCGGCCAGGCGCGAGCGGAAGACCAGCCACTTGCCGTCCGAGGTCCACTGCGGGTGGGTCGGATAGATCTTGGAGTCGCCGTGCGGTTTGCTGGTCAGGAAGGTGAGCATGGTGCCGGTAACCGGATCCTTGACGACTTTGCGCTCGGACGGGAAGCGCTTGCCGATCTGGGCGGATGCATCATTGCAGAGCAGCAGGGCCGAGGACAGGCACAGCGCGGTGATGAAGGGGGATCGCATGGTGTGTCTCCATATTGTGATGTTGTCCGCTCATTCTCCCAGCAAGGTTTGCTCAGATATGATCATTCTGTTGATTCTTTCTGCGTCTTTACTGCCGGCTCAAGCGGTGGCGCATAGAATCAAGGGAAAGCTATAACACATGGAGACCCGTCGATGTCCTTCCTCAGCACCTTGATCCGTGCCGGCGCGATGCTATTGCCGACCCTCGGTTCGGCCTGCACGCATACCCCGCAGACCGTGGCGGCGGCAGTCAATACGGATCCCGCGCGCGCCCAGGTGGTGCTGCCCGTACCGGCCAATCCGACGCTGCCTTCGATCATCCTGATCGGCGACTCCACCGTTCGCAACGGCCACGACGACGGCCAGGGCAAGGGCGCGGAAGGGCAGTGGGGATGGGGTAACCCGCTGGCTTCGTATTTCGACCCGGCCAGGGTCAACGTGGTGAACCGCGCGGTCGGCGGCCTGTCCAGCCGCACCTATGTCAGCTCCGGACACTGGGAACGCACGCTGGCCCTGGTGAAAGCCGGCGACATCGTGCTGATGCAGTTCGGGCACAACGACGCGGGCCCGGTCAACGACGACAAGCGCGCCCGCGGCACCATCCGCGGCGTCGGCGACGAAGCCCAGGACATCGACAACATCCTGACCGGCAAGCGCGAGACCGTGCACAGCTACGGCTGGTACCTGCGCAAGTTCATTGCCGAGACTCGCGCCAAAGGCGCAACGCCGGTTGTGGTGTCGCTCATTCCGCGCAAGGCCTGGAACGAGCAAGGTCCGGATGCGGGCAAAATCCGCCGCAACAAGGGCGACTACGCCGGCTGGGCCGAGCAGGTTGCGCGCCAGGAAAAGACCGGCTTCATCGACCTGAACGAACTGGCGGCGCGCCGCTATGACGAGATGGGCCGCGAAGGCGTGATGAAGATGTTCCCGGTAACGGTACCGGATGAGCGCATCCATACCAACTGGGCCGGCGCTGCGCTCAACGCGCAAATCGTGGTGGCGGGCCTCAAGACCCTGGGCGACCCGCGCATGGCCTCGTTCCTCAAGCCGGCCGAGGATGTCCGCCCGGTGGTGGATGCGCGCACCGTGCGCGAAGAAGCGCCGCGCGACGCCAGCCTGCCGACCCTGTTCCTGGTGGGCGACTCGACCGTGAAAAGCGGCGGCCAGAACGGCGCCATCGGCTGGGGCGAGCGCATCACGCCATATTTCGACGCCCGCAGGATCAATGTGGTCAATGCCGCCATCGGCGGGCGCAGCAGCCGCACCTTCTTCACCGAAGGCCGCTGGGAGCGCGTGCTCGGCCAGATGAAGCGCGGCGACTTCGTCGTGATCCAGTTCGGCCACAATGACGGCGGCCGCATCGGCGACCCGGCCAACAAGAATCGTGCCTCGGCGCCGGGCATCGGTCCGGAGACGGTCGAGGACACCCGTCCGAACGGCAGCAAGGAACAGGTGCACAGCTTCGGCTGGTACACCGCGAAGTATGTGGCGGATGCGAAAGCGAAGGGCGCAACGGTGGTCATCGCCTCGCCGATCCCGCACCGCGACAAGTGGCAGCAGGAGCGCGACTTCGCCAATTTCGCCGAGTGGGGCAGGCAGGTTGCAGAGAACGGCGGCGTCCACTTCATGGACCTGACCATGCTGGTCACCGAGGGCTACCGTACGATCGGCGCCCAGCAGGTCGATACCTTCTTCTCCGACGCGCGCACCCATACCAATGCCCTTGGGGCCGAATTCAACGCGCAGCGCGTGGTGGCGGGCCTCAAACGCCTGCCGGGCAATCCGCTGCGCACCTATTTCTCCGACAAGGCCGCGGGTATCCAGTGATGAAGGCATTGTTCGCGACCATGCTGCTGCTTGCAGGCGGCGCGCAGGCGGCTTGCGAGAACTGGGGCACCCAGGGGACCTTGCTGCACCAGGACAGTTTCGACGGACCGCTGAAGGGCTATGTCAGCGAATATGCGCGCAAGCCGGGCAACTTCATCGGCACCCGCGACGGCCGGCTGGTGATCGACGTCGATTCCGGCGCCACCGTCTGGCTCGACAGGGAGCTGTCGGGCGACATCCTGATCGCCTACACCCGCCGCGTGGTGATGGAGGGTGGCCCGAACGACCGCCTGTCCGACCTCAACCACTTCTGGATGGCGCGCGACCCGGCCCGCGACAACTTGTTCACCCGCTCCGGCAAGTTCGAGGACTACGACGACCTCGACATGTACTATGCCGGCATGGGCGGCAACACCAACACCAGCACCCGCCTGCGCCGCTACGGCGGCGGCCAGCGCGCGCTGGTCGGCGAGCGCCTCGACCCGGCCTGGATGCTGCAACCGAACCGCGACTACCGGGTCGAGATCGCGGTCTACCAGGGCTGCACGCGCATGCGCGTCGACGGCCGCGAGGTCTTTTCCTATCGCGACCCGCAACCCTTCACCCGGGGATACACCGGATTCCGTACCACATGGTCGCGCCAGACCATCGATAACCTGATAATTCACCAGCTGAAATGAAGGAGACACCCAAGATGACCACCCCCATGCCGCGCCGTGCACTGATCGGCCTGCTCGTTGCGAGCCTGTTCCCGGCCCTGATTGGCAGCAGCGCCATGGCGCAGGAAGCGCCGCCCGCCCAGGAAAAGGGCCCGGCCGCGGCCGATGCGATGCTGCACGCACTGGACGTGAAGTACCCGACCCGCTACCAGCCGATGGCGGCGAACGAGGTCAAGGCGGTGCTCGACCGCGTGTTCGCCTACCTGGACCGCACCACGCCGGCCGAAGTGATCCACAAGGGCGACAATTCGCCCATCACCGACTTGACGAAGGCCGAGCCGGACGCGGTACTCAAGCCGGGCGACTTCCGCCTGACCAGCTATGAATGGGGCGTCACCTACCAGGGCATGCTGGCAGCAGGCCAGGCCACCGGCGACCAGCGCTACACCGACTATACCCAGAAGCGCCACGCGCTGCTGTCGCAGCTGACCAAGACCTACCTGCCGGTGGTGCAGGCAGACCGCGCGAGCTCGCTGGCCCCGATCAAGAGCTTCCTGAATCCGCATGCGCTGGACGACGCCGGCGCCCTGTGCCACAGCTTCCTGAAGGCGCAAGTGGCCGGCTCGAAGGTCGATTACAGCCAGATGGTCGGCATCTGCGGCGACTTCGTCACCAAGCACGAGTACCGCCTGAAGGACGGCACGCTGGCGCGTGGCGGCCCGGACGGCAAGGGCGGCCGCAAGATGCGCCCGCTGCCCGACACCCTGTGGCTGGACGACATGTTCATGGGCGTGCCGACCATGGCCTACCTGGGCAAGGTCACGGGTAACCGCAAGCACTACGACGACGCGGTGAACCAGGTGCTGCAGTTCTCGAAGCGCATGTTCAACCCGAAGCTGGGCATCTACATGCACGGCTACGTCGTAGGCATGAAGGACCATCCGGAACTGCGTTGGGCCCGCGCCAACGGCTGGGCGGTGATGGCGATGGTCGAAGTGCTGGAAGTGCTGCCGAAGGACCACAAAGGCTACAATGCCGTGCTCGCGCAACTGCGCGCCCACATCAAGGGCCTGGCCGGTTACCAGACCAAGGACGGCTTCTGGCACCAGCTGATCGACCGCAACGACACCTACCAGGAGACCTCGGCCACCGCGATCTACACCTACGCGATCGCACGCGCCGTCAACCGCGGCTACGTCGATCCGCAGATGTACGGCCCGATGGCCAACCTGGCCTGGAATGCGGTGGCCAGCAAGGTGACGGCCAATGGCCAGATCGAAGGCATCTGCGTCGGCACCGGCATGGCCTTCGATCCGGCCTTCTACGCCTATCGCCCGACCAGCGTGAAGGCGGCGCACGGCTACGGCCCGACGCTGCTGGCCGGGGCCGAGATCATCGAGATGAACAAGAAGTACAAGTATGGGTTGAATGACAGCGGGCTGATGTTCCAGGGGACCCGCTGATCGCATCGGGGCGGCCGGATTGATTCGGCCGCCAACATCGATGTAGGGTGGGCGGGTTTGTATGGCACAGGGACATGGGTTACACATGTCTAGGGACATAGGTTACACATGCCAAGCCATTCTACCGCTTCATCCGAAGGTCGATCTCACCTAGTCGTCGACTGCAGAACACCA
>NZ_JCASIC010000013.1:0-188523 GCF_059685695.1 Telluria sp. PB2R4
TCCGATGAGGGCGATTACCTGGTCGAGACCGGCAGCTGGATGCAAGGCGGCCAGCGTTTGCAAGCGCTGCGGCTGGTTGAGCGCAGGCAGTCGTGCGAACCATTTCTTGAAGCTGGGGTGCTTTCATGGCCGGCTCCCGTCAAAGCAGACCGGTGTTCGACCGTCAGGCAGCTCAGCAGTTCAATCCTCATCCATAGCTAAAGGTGACAGCGCCTCTTGTTTTCCGCCTCAGCGGATCACCGGCTTCACGCGCGAGGCCGCTTCCAGGGCGCGCTGGCGAGCGGTATCCACATCATCCGCCGTCGCTAGCGCGACGCCCATGCGGCGGCGCGCGAACGACTCCGGCTTGCCGAACAGTCGCAGGTCGGCGCCCGGCACGCGCAGCGCATCGGCTACGCCGTCGAAGGCGATGCCTGCTGCCTCATGTTGTCCGTAGATCACGGCGGAGGCCCCCGGCGCGCGCAGCGACACGTCGGTCGGCAGGCCCAGCACGGCCTTGGCATGCAGCTCGAACTCGCTTTGCACCTGGCTGGCCATCGTCACCATGCCGGTGTCGTGCGGACGCGGGCTGACTTCCGAGAACCACACCATGTCACCCTTGACGAACAGCTCGACGCCGAATACGCCGCAGCCGCCGAGGTCGGCTGTCACCTTCGCCGCGATGTCGC
Organism: Telluria sp. PB2R4; assembly: GCF_059685695.1. NCBI lineage: Bacteria > Pseudomonadati > Pseudomonadota > Betaproteobacteria > Burkholderiales > Oxalobacteraceae > Telluria > Telluria sp. PB2R4. The sequence continues at coordinate 669 of NZ_JCASIC010000013.1, forward strand.
GCGCGCGTTCGAGCGCCACCGGGGCCATCGGGTGCGGCTGCCACGATTCGACGTAATCGCCCTGCACCTGCTGATGGCCGATCGGCGCGCAGAAGCTGGTCTCGACCTCGCCCGTGCTGCCGATCGAGCGCACCGTCAGCAGCGTGATTTCGTAATCGAAGTCGATGAAGCCTTCCGCGATCACGCGCCCGGCGTCGACGCGGCTGCCGCTGGCGGCATGGTCCCACGCCGCGGCCACGTCGGCTGCGCTGTCGAGCTTCGACTGGCCCTTGCCGGACGAGGACATCACCGGCTTGACCACGCACGGGAAGCCCACTGCCGCGCAGGCCTGTTCCAGTTCTTCGCGGCTGCTGGCGAAGCGGTAGGGCGAGGTCGGCAGGCCGAGTTCTTCGGCGGCGAGGCGGCGGATGCCTTCGCGGTTCATGGTCAGCAATGCGGCGCGCGCGGTCGGGATGCAGGTGATCTTGCCGGCTTCTTCGAGCGCCAGCAGGGTTTCGGTGGCGATGGCTTCGATCTCCGGCACCACCAGGTCGGGTTTTTCCAGTGCGATCAGGGCGGAGAGCGCTGCGCCATCGGTCATGTCGATCACGTGCGCACGGTGCGCCACCTGGTGGCCGGGCGCGTTCGGGTAGCGGTCGACGGCGATCACTTCGACACCCAGGCGCTGCAGGGAGATGATGACTTCCTTGCCCAGTTCGCCCGAGCCGAGCAGCATGACCTTGGTGGCGGAAGGGGAGAGGGGCGTACCGAAGAGGCGGGGCTTGGTCATGGAAAAGGCTATTCTGAAAGCGATGGAGGTCGGACTATAACAAAGGCCTCTCCCTCTTGCCGCCAGCGAGCCAATTTTGCGAAGCACTGGTCAAATCCGAATCGGCCCGCTATAATGCGGCCTCTTTTCCCTGATAGCTCAGTCGGTAGAGCGACGGACTGTTAATCCGCAGGTCCCTGGTTCGAGTCCAGGTCGGGGAGCCAGAATATTCAAAGGGCCACGTGCAAACGTGGCCCTTTGTCATTTCCGGCGTCGTTCAACTTAGAGCGGCTTGCCAGGATCGACCGGCGACCAGGGCTTTCCTGGATTGTATTCCTGCATCTTCAGCGCCCTTGCCTGGGTATCGGGTCCGAGATCGGCCTGGTAGATCTTGCCGTCCTGGTTGACGATGAAGCTCATGATGCCCGAGTTGCCATACCGTGCCGGATAAGCGACCACCGCGAACCCGCCGATTGCCCTGCCACCCACGACATAATCGAGCGCACCCGACGGAGCGTTCCTGCCCTGGCGCCCGAGCAGGCGGTAGTAATAGCCATGATACGGCGTCGGCTTGTCCGTGCTGGCCTGGTAGCCTTCGCTGGACGCCTTGGCCAGCAGTTCGCCGAGCGGGCTCTGCGGCTGCCCGTCGGCGGCCGGCCAATAGAGTCCGTCCTGCTTGCCGGGGCTGCTGACGAATTTCTGGGCGTAGGCGACCACCCCGTCGCCGTCCCGGTCTGCCGAGGCGTAGTCCATCTGCGCATCGACGATTGCTTGAAGCACCTTGATCGCGCTGAGTTCATTTTCGCCAATCCGGCGCGCCAGCATTTCCGTCTTGCCGGCCGTCGTGTCGAAGCGCCAGCGCTTGCCATCGCTGACAATCGGAAACGCGAATGGAAAATCATCGTTGCCGAGCGTCAGCGTAGCCTTGCCGCCCTTCTTGACCAGACGATGCCGGGCATCGTAGGCCTCGATGAAGCGGGCGACGGCGGCGCGGTCGGCTGCCTCGTCGCCCGACGAAATCCAGTTGGACGCGTCCTGGCCCAGTACCGCGAGCGTGGCTGCGCGGTCTTGTGCCTTGACTGCCTGCACCAGGGCCTGGGCGGCGTCCTCGGGCGAGGCGAAGTGGCGTTGTGTGCTTGCGGCGATCGCGCCGGATGCGAAAACAAGGCCGGCACCGCATGCCAGCAGGGCGCACCGCAAGCTGCGGATCGCTGCCTCAGACCAGCGGCCATCGCTCATCGTTGCCTCCCATGTCCTTGCTCTCGTTGACTGCGCCGCACGGGCAGCGCGCTCTAGCGCCCGCGGCCGCCACGGCCGCCACGCATCCCGCCGCCGAAGTTGCCCGACGCGCGCGCCGAGCTGATGCTGGACCCGCCCCGGCTGCTGTAGCTGCGCGCCTGCGACCCGCGTCCGGTGTCGAAGGCGGAGGAATTGCGCATGCCCGAATCGCGTGCGCCGCTGCTGCGGTCGCCGAAGCCGGTGCTGCGGTCGCCCCGGCCGCTGCCCCCGACGCTGGCGTTGCGATCGCGGATCCCGTCGTTGCGGTTGCCGATGCCATCATTGCGGTTGCCGATGCCATCGTTGCGGCTCCCCAGATCGGCCGCCGACACCTCGCCGCGCTGGATCGCGCTCCGGCCGGCGTCGGCGCGCCCGCGGAATTGTTCGCGGGCCGCGGCGTCCGCCGTCGAACGCCCGCGTCCGTATTGTTGCGCCACGCCCCGGTCACGATAGGGGACGGCGCCGCGACGGGCGGCGTTGTGCGACCAGCTGCGGTTTGAAATATTGCTTCGATTGAAGTTGTTGTAGCGGTTGGTGTTGATGTTCACGTCGCCGCGTCCCCAGTCGCAATCGCCCCATAAGGCCGCGCCGACCGCCGCGCCGGCTGCAAAGGTAAACAGCGCAGCTCCGGCGGCATAGCCGGGCGGATAATAGTAATAGGGTGGGTAGGCCGCGTAAGGCCAGGCGCCGTAGACGATCGTCGGATCGTAGGTCGGGACGTAGACCACTTCCGGATTGGAAGGAACGATCCGGATGACCGTTGTCGACTCCACCTGCTCGGTGACGACGCGCTGCTGTTCCGTATCCTTGAGCGAACCCTGTTGCTGCGCCTTGCTGCGCAGGGTCTGGGCCGCGGCCAGCACGTCTTTCTGCTGCGCGAGAAATGCGTCGCCCAGCTTCTGGGTCCAGTCGATTTTCTCGCTCATCATCGTCAGCACCTGCGGGAAGACGGTCAGCGATTTCACGCTGGGATCCCACGGCTGCGCCTGCAGCGCGTCTTCGAGGGCCTGGCCTTTGAGGCCGGGATTGTTCTTGACCCAGCGCTCTGCGGCGACCACGTCAAGCGGATAGGTGGAGGCCATGAGGATCTGCGAAAACAGGGCGTCGGGGTGCAGCGCGATCGGCGCGACCAGTTGCTGGAGCTCTTGCTCGGAAAACGTCTGGCCGGCGGGGACGGTCGAAGTCGCTGCGTTGGAAGCTTGCGGCGACGAATAGACTGTGGCTGGCGTCTGTGCCGGCGCGGGCGCGCATGCTGTCAGAAAAAGGCTCAGTCCCGTTGTGAACAGAATAATTCCGGGATTCATCACGTCCTCGCCCGTTAGTGACATCAACTTCTATTCATTCTAGTAAGGTCAAGTATAAGTAGTTTGATTTTTCGCAAAGTGGCATGAGGCGAGTAATTTCGTTGCTGTCATACGGCGCTCACATAGCATGAGCTCGTCAGCCCTATCGAAACTTCTTCTGGTTCGACACATAGGTACGTGTATAGAAGTCCGGCGGCTTCTTCGCTACCCAGTCGATGAAGGTGCGGATTTCCGGATGCGCCTGCAGCCGCTCCCAGCTGTGATAGGTCTGCAGCAGTTCGCGTTCGGTGAAAGCCGAATGGATCTTGCGGTGGCAGATCTTATGGATCGGGAACTGTTCCTTTCCCTTGAAGGTCTTGGGCACCAGGTGGTGACGGTCGATGTTGACCGTGCCCAGCACGCGCCCGCACAGGGGGCAGAGCGCCTCTGGCACAGGAGCGGTGTCAACGGGTTCGGGGCGTCGCTTGGGCATGCTGCCCAGATGGCGCCGCTGGCCGGTTCTTGCAAGCCGTGTAAATACACGAGCACGAATCAAAATCGTCAATTGTGTCCAGAAATTATGTAATGGTGTAGAATCGCCGCTTACTTTTTTGCAAGATCGTGTCGTATCCTTGACCCCTTCGCAATGATTGACGATCGCCCAGACTGCTCCATTCTCCTCATCGACGATGAGCCTTTTGCCCAGGACATCATTGCCCATGGAATGCAGGGCTGCGCCGGTCATACCCTCTGCTACGAATCGAGCCCCGCGCGGGCGGTTGAGGTAGCGCGCGAAGTCCGGGCCACGGTTGTGCTGGTCGACCTGCGCATGCCGGGCCTGGACGGCTTCGAGGTAACCGCGCTCCTGCGCGCCCACCCCGACACCGAAGACATCCCCGTCATCGTCCTGTCTTCCGAAGACGACCCCGAGATCAAGGCGCGCGCCTTTGCCGTCGGGGCCAACGATTACCTGGTCAAGTGGCCCGACCCGCGCGAACTGGTGGCGCGGGTGCGCTACCACAGCGGTGCATGCATCGCGCGGCGCCAACGCGACGCCGCCTTCGCCTCGCTGCGCGTCAGCCAGGAACAGCTGGCGGCCAGCCAGTCGGCGCTGCACCAGGCGCAGAAGATGGAAGCGATCGGCCAGCTTACGGGCGGCGTCGCCCATGACTTCAACAACGTGCTGCAGGTCATCGGCGGCAACCTGCAGCTGCTCAAGCTGGTGGGCAACCTGAACGAGAGCGCGCGCGGCCGTGTCGACATGGCCTTGAGCGGCGTCGAGCGCGGCGCCAAGCTGGCCGCGCACCTGCTGGCCTTCGCGCGGCGCCAGCCGCTGCAGTCCGTGGTGGTCGATCCCGGCCACCTGCTGCGCGACATGGACGACATGATGCGCCGCGTGCTCGGTCCGAGCGCGCGCGTCGTCACCGACATCGAGCCCGGCCTGGGCAGCATCATGGTCGACCCCAACCAGCTGAACAACGTGCTGCTGAACCTGGCCATCAATGCGCGCGACGCGATGGCGGGCAGCGGCACCCTGACCATCCGCGCCTGTAACCTCGGCCAGGGAGCCGATCTGCCGCCCGAGGTCCCGCACGGCAATCTCGTCATGATCGAGGTGCTTGACACCGGCAAGGGCATGCCCCAAGAAGTCCTGCAGCGCGCCTTCGAGCCCTTCTTCACCACCAAGCCGACCGGGCAGGGAACGGGTCTGGGCCTGTCGATGGCCTACGGTTTCGTGAAGCAGTCGGGCGGCGAGATCGTGCTGCGCAGCGAAGTGGGAGAGGGCACCAGCGTGCGCATCTACCTGCCGCGCAGCGACGCCACGCCCGTGATGCTCGAGCAGGCGGCCGGCATGCCGCTGGCCGGGGGAATCGAGACCATCCTGGTGGTCGAGGACGAGCCGGACGTGCGCGACTCGACCTGCGGCATCCTGTCGGCGCTGGGCTATGAGGTGCTGGAAGCGGCCGATGCCGAAGAAGCGCTCAGGATCATCGACAGCGGCCGCCACATCGACCTGGTGTTCACCGACGTGATCATGCCGGGGCCGGTGAGCAGCCTGCAGCTGGGCGAGATCGTGCGCCGCCGGCTGCCGCATGCGCAGGTACTGTACACGTCGGGGTATGCCGAAGGCGTGCTCGCGCACGAGGGCAGGCTGGATGCGTCGGTGCACCTGCTGCAGAAGCCCTATCATCCTGACGCGCTGAGCGCGCGCATCCGCCACCTGCTGCGCCGCGCAAGGCAGGACGGACCGCGGCCGAAGCCGTCCGGCGCCTCAGGCGCGCAGCCTCCTCAGCCTCATTTAGGCTTGATGTAGCGGCGCGAGCCCGGCGGCGGTTCGTTCAGGACCGCCCAGAAGATCCCCAGGTCGGCGATGGCGCGCACGAACTCCGTGAAGTCCACCGGCTTGACCACGTAGGCGTTCACGCCCAGCTCATAGCTGCGCAGCACGTCCTGTTCTTCCTTCGACGAGGTCAGCATCACCACCGGGACGCTCCTGAGCCCCTCGGTATCGCGGATTTCCTTCAGCACTTCGAGCCCGTCCACCTTGGGCAGCTTCAGGTCGAGCAGGATCACGGCCGGATTGCCGACCGCGCGCTGGGAGAATTCGCCGCGGCGGTGCAGGTAGTCGAGCGCCTCAGCGCCGTCGCGGACGATGACCACCTCGTTGGCGAGCTGACTCTTCGACAACGCGATCAGCGTCAGTTCGAGGTCGTGCGGGTTATCTTCGACGAGAAGAATTGGCTTGAGCATTGTCTGCCTCGGTGGGATTGTGTTTGGGAATGCTGAAGGAGAAGGTCGCGCCTTGTCCCTGTACGGATGTGGCCCAGACGCGGCCGTTGTGGCGCTCGACGATGCGGCGCACGTTCGCCAGGCCGATGCCGGTGCCCTGGAAGTCTTCCATCCGGTGCAGGCGCTGGAATACGCCGAACAGCTTGTGCACGTATTCCATGTTGAAGCCGGCGCCGTTGTCGGCCACGTGGAAAGTCGTGAACTCGGCGTCTTCCTCGGAGGTGATGGTAATGACCGCCGGGTCGCGCCCGCTGGTGAACTTCACGGCGTTCGACAGCAGGTTGAACAGCGCCAGGTGCAGGAAGGTCGGGTCGGCGCAGATGCGCGGCAGCGGTTCGATGTGCCAGTCGACATTGCGGCCCTGCATCTCAATGCCGAGCTTGTCGATGCATGCCGCCACCAGGTCGTTCATGTCCACCGTGGTCGGGCGCAGCGCCGCGCGGCCCATCTGCGAGAACGACAGCAGGTCGTCCACCAGCTTGCCGGCCAGGCGCGCCGATTCCTTGATGTTCTTCAGGAAGCGCTGGCGCCGCTCCGGGTCTTCGGCGCCGGCGGATTCGATCAGCAGGTCGGAGAATCCCACGATGTGGCGCAGCGGGGCCCGCAGATCGTGCGACACCGAATACGAAAAGGCTTCGAGCTCCTTGTTGGCGCGCCCGAGTTCCTCGGCCAGTTCGGCCATCTGTTCGGCGCGCTCCAGCGCGATGCCCAGCAGGGCGCTGCGGAACTCGACGGTCAGCTCGATCTCGGCCGCGTGCCAGGGCAGGCTGCGGCCGTGGATGGTCTCGCGCCAGGCTTCGAAGCTCAGGCGCGGCGTCAGCTGCGCGGGGTCGGAAGGCAGCGCCCGCTTGCCATGCGGGTTGCCTGCCCACTCGATGGTCTGCACCACCTCCGGGCGGAACCACAGCAGGTAGTGCTGGTGGATGCGCGAGATCGGCAGGGCCAGCAGGCCGCTGGCGTTGCGCACCATGTCGGCCGCGGCCGGGTAGACGTCCTTGAGGTGATCGGTGTGGAACACCTCGCTGTGCCCGTGCACCGACAGCCATTCGCTCAGTGCGCGGATCTGCGGCTCGTCCGGCGTGTCGCCATAGGTCAGTATGCGGTCGTCGACCACGATCGCAACCCCGCCCGCCCGCCCGAAGCGCAGCAGCTCGGGGAACACGCCGCTCATGTTCTCGAGGAAGTCGGCGCCTTTTGTCAGGTGGCCCAGCATCTCGACCATGATGCGGCGCACGTCGAGGCGGAACTGCAGTTCGCCGGCGTCTTCGCGCGCGCCGATGCACAGGGCCAGGATCTGGCCCAGCTGTTCGCAGGCGGTGCGTTTCTCGACCGAGACCGGGCGCGGCGCCGCATTGTGGCAGGAGATCAGGCCCCACAGCTTGCCCTTGACGATGATCGACACCGACATCGAGGCCAGCGTGCCCATGTTGCGCATGTATTGCAGGTGCACCGGCGACACGCTGCGCAGCGAGGCAAACGACAGGTCGTTGCGCCTCCCGGTAATCGGGTTGAGCTCCGGTACCAGCGGCGCCGGCTCGTAGTTCGCGTCCTGGATCACGCGGATCGGCGACAGGACGTACAGCGCGCGCGCCTGGGCCGGCACATCGCTGGCCGGGAAGTACTGGCCAAGGTAGGAATCGTAGCCGGCTTCCTTCGATTCGGCCAGCACGCGGCCGTGGCCTTCGGTGTCGAACTGGTAGACCAGCACCCGGCCATAGCCGGTCACTTCGCGCACGTGGCGCGCGGCGAGCTCGGACATTTCCGGGATCGAGGCCGGCTGGTTCACCCGGACCAGGAAGTCGCCGATCAGGGGATACAGGCTGCGGAAGTCGGCGGCGCGGCGGCGCTCGACGCCTTCGAATTCGAGGATCAGGAGGCTGTCCCAGGCATGGGCCATGACGTCGAAGTTCGCGCCGTTGCCGGTGGTGACCGTACCGAGGTAGGCCGGGCGTGCCAGCACCGGGTTGGCGTCGAGCTCGGCGGCGATGCGCGCCGCGGCGGGCTCGCCCACCACATGCGCCAGGGGACGGCCGACCGCCTCGTGGACCGCCATGCCGGTCCAGCGTTCGAGGTTGGCGCTGGCCTGCTGCACCGGCAGTGCCGGCGCCTGCGACAGCGTCAGCATGAAGCCGTGCGGCTGGATGCTGCCAGGCGTGCGGATCGGTTCGGCCGCACAATGGCTGAGGTCAAGAGTATCGGTAGGTGCCGGGATCATAGGCAAATAGGAACTGCTGAGGACACAATTCAACATTGTAACGTCAATTCCGGCAGTTCAGACGGCAATGTTGCTGTTTCCGATAACGCGCCTGTCTATACAGGTCAATACCGAGTCAGGCGGACGGCCACTATTGATGAGTAGCGGTATGATAAGATTTTTGTCGTACCAGACACACACAATCGAGCCCCCCGGTCATGAATACGCAACAGCCCGTCAAGCCGCCCCTGACCGACGAACAACGGTTCCAATACCTGATCGCCGGCATCAGCGACTATGCCATCTACATGCTGGATCCGTCCGGCCACATCGCCAGCTGGAATGCCGGCGCGCAGCGCTTCAAGGGCTACCGGCCGCACGAGATCCTGCGCCAGCACTTCTCGCGCTTCTACACCCCCGAGGACCAGCAGGACGGCATGCCGGCGCGGGCGCTGGCGCACGCCCTCGAACACGGTAAATACGAGGCCGAGGGCTGGCGCGTGCGCAAGGACGGCACCCGCTTCTGGGCCCACGTGGTGATCGACCCGATCTACGACGAAGAGCGCCACCTGCTGGGTTACGCCAAGATCACCCGCGACGTAACAGGGCGCAAGCAGGCCGAGGATGCGCTGCGCGACAGCGAGCAGCGCTTCCGGCTGCTGGTGCAGGGCGTCACCGACTATGCGATCTACATGCTCTCGCCCGAAGGCGTGGTGTCCAACTGGAACGTCGGCGCCGAGCGCATCAAGGGTTATTCGTATGACGAGATCGTCGGCAACCACTTTTCGCGCTTCTATACCGACGAAGAACGCACTGGCGGCATGCCGCAGCGCGCGCTGGCCACGGCCGCGCGCGACGGGCGCTACGAAGCCGAGGGCTGGCGCATGCGCAAGGACGGCACCCGCTTCTGGGCCCACGTCATCATCGACGCGATCCACGGGGACGACGGCAAGCTGATCGGTTTCGCCAAGATCACGCGCGACCTCACCGAGAAGAAACGGACCGAGGAAGCGCTCGAACAGGCCCAACTTGCCCTGTTCCAGTCGCAGAAGATGGAATCGATCGGCCAGCTCACCGGCGGCGTCGCGCACGACTTCAACAACCTGCTGTCGGTGCTGGCCAGCGGCCTCGAGGTGCTCGGACTGACCCGCCAGGGCAGCGGCGACGCCAAGACGCTCGACAGCATGCGGCGCGCGATCGACCGCGGCGCCACGCTGACCCAGCAGCTGCTGGCCTTTGCGCGCCAGCAGCCGCTGCAGCCGGAGACGCGCAGCATCAACCGCCTGATCTCGGGCTTCGAGTCGGTGCTGCGCCGCGCCGGGCATACCGGCATCGAGTTCGAATTCAACCTCGACCCGCAGGCCGGCAGCGCGGTGGTGGACGGAGCCCGTTTCGAATCGGCCCTGCTCAACCTGGTCGTGAACGCACGCGACGCCATGCCCGACGGCGGCCGGCTGGTGCTGGACACCGCCCGGCGCACGCTGCAGCAAGGCGAAGTGGCGGGGCTGGCGCCGGGTCCCTACGTCTGCGTCTCGGTGAGCGACACCGGCACCGGCATGACGCCGGAGACGGTGCAGCGCGCCTTCGAGCCTTTCTTCACGACCAAGGAAACCGGCAAGGGCACCGGCCTTGGCCTGTCGCAGGTGTACGGTTTCATCAAGCAATCCGGTGGCGAGGTGGTCATCCAGAGCACACAGGGCGAAGGCACCACGATCGCGATCTACCTGCCGTCGGTGACCCCGCAGGACGCTGAACTGAAGCACGGCGATTCGGAGACGGTGCTGATCGTCGAGGACGAACCCGACCTGCTCGACGTCGCCTCGGCGCTGTTCATGAGCATGGGCTACGAAGTCACTACCGCGGCCAGCGGCCAGGAAGCGATGGGCGTGCTGGCCAGCCGCGACGTCGACATCCTGTTCACCGACATCGTCATGCCCAACGGCGTCAACGGCATCGAACTGGCCGCGTACACGCGCGAGAACTACCCGAACATCAAGGTGATGCTGGCGTCGGGCTATCCGCTGCCGGCGCTCAAGCTGGACCAGTACCGGCTGGGGGATTTCACGTTCGTCAGCAAGCCGTACCGGCTGTCGGACCTGGCGAGGGGGCTGCGCAGCGTGACTTGAAGTCTGGCGGCGATTGACTTGCGCTCCACCGTTCAAGAAATCAAAGAGGTGTCGCTGCCTGCATAGATTTTTCTGTATCTCAGGTAGCCAGCCCTCGACATGATGCCAAACGAACCGTCCCACGGCTCATGGCCACTGACGTGAAACCGCGGAATCGTGTTCGTCTTCGCATACTCGTCGGCAGCGCGATGTTCTTCCAGTGTCAGGACTGACCTGTGATCCGCCTTGCTGATGAGGGCCAAGGTCTTTTCGCGCTCCTTGACGCAGCGCCGCAGATAATCATGCATCTTTGCTTCGGTGTCGGGCCCGCTGAGCTTGAACGATGCCCGTGAGTCGTGAACATAGTTGTCGAACAGGTCGAGGGTCGCCTCGCAAGGATGGGCGAGACTGTGCCAGAAGGTGGCGATTTCTTCCCATTCCGAAAAATGCTGGTCGCCGAAGCCCGGGTGTTGGGGGGCAGGTCGGAAGTGCGCCCCTTTGGATTGCAGCCACGATAGAAATGCCTTGATTTCTTCATCGAACTGCAGCGCCGCACTGTGCAAGTCGTTCTGGTAATAGGTCGACGACTGTTGGAAACTGCGGCTATGCTGCAGCGGCGCTTTGCCTGATATCTTGCGGTGGACACGCCACTCGATCTGCTTGCGCATATGCTCGCGCACGATACGGTGCAGAGGGCCTTGTTTTTCCTCGCAGGTGTCCAGATAGGAGTTAAAAGCCTGGATCGTTTCTTTCCTGACTGCGAACCTGGCCTGGGTGGCTGGCGTCGAAAAATCGAGTTTCAGCGGCACGCCGTTAAGCGGGGCTTCCTTGTACATCATGATGAGTGGGATCCGGGATAACATGTCGTCCCCGTTGGGATCGGTGCCTCTTCCTTGCTCACGCGGGCAATAGCCGCCGCCAATATCCGAATGCACGCCGGGAACCACGACTTCCTTGCATCCGGCAGAGACGGTCCCGTTCACCGAGATCGAATCGAGCGGAAAGCTGCGCCTGAGTTCGTGGGCCGCCACCAGGTGAAGGCACTTCAGTCCGGCGGGAACGCGCAGGCTGTCTTCCGCGTCCGCCCAGGAGCCATGGCCATGCTGGCTCGCGACCGTGTTGCCGACACCGACTGAGGCGACCGTGTCGAAAACGCCGAGGAAATCGAACTCGACCGGGAAGCCCCCGAGCGACATCCGTTTCGCACCACAGAGTTGCGCGTCGAGCCGGCATAGCGTCTAGAGCCAGTTTGCGAATGCGCGCGCCTGTGTCGCGCCGCGGGAGAAACCGAAAATGGAGATATAGATCGTTTTCACGATGCCCGGATTGGTCTTCGCGGGCTTGCCGGTGCGCTTGTCGCGCCAGTGCAGCGCAACGGCCTGGTGCAGCCGTGTCAGCATTCCTGCCAACAGGAACTTCGCCAGCGTCCCGGTAGCGGAATCGACGATGTCGGCATCGGCGTCTTGCCGTCCTTCGATGGCCCAGCGGGTGCGCTTGGTGAGCGAGAGCGTCGTGAACAGATTGTCTATTTCGGGCTGCAGGATCAGCGGAGAATTCAGGAAGAAGCGGTGGACATTATTGATGGCCTGGACGAGCGCCCAGATGATGCGGCGCTCGCCCCAGCGGCCGGAGGCGCCGCCGAACAGTTTGTCTGAACCGGCGCCGGTGTCCTTGGCTTGCGGGAAGGTGGTGCCGACGCCGGGGACGTAGACTCTGAAAAAGTGCTTGTACTGCTCGGGTTTGTATTGCCAGTCGGTTGACTTGGGAAGCACGCCGGGGACGCTCATGCCGGGGAAGCAGTCATACAGGCGTGCGATGTTCGAGTGGTCTTTGGTTTTTTCGGCGGCGAGGTAGTTGTTTCCGGTTCCGTCGAAGAAGAAGCCGAAGAACAGGTTGGTGTCGCAGGACGATTTCGGTGAGCAAATCGGCGCGTTTTCTCTGGTTTCCAGAATTCTAAGAGCGTCATTATCTTTTTCGCTGAAAAATGTTTCTTTTTTTGACGCATTCTCGAATTCATATCCAACCGCAGATGCAAGATGAGTTGTCATGGCTTGGCCCTCATGATGTCCTGGAGCTGTGCCTTGCTGCGGTTTAGTCCACTAATGTAATGATTTCTAAGAAATTCGAGATAGCGTCGATCTTCCGGACCAGTAAAACCTTTCAACTCTGCAGGCCGTCGCTCTTTGGCGTATTCCCATGATTCTTTTGCTTCCTTTTCAGGTTCTTGCTCAAGCTTCCTCAGTAAAGATTGGTAAAGTTCAACTCCATCTGCCTCATGTTTTCGATACAGTTCCCACCTTTCGCGTTGATATTCGAGTGAGGGAACTGGCCAACCTTTGATCCTGCCCGGCCAATTTGCATGATCGGGCTGAACGTTGCTTGAAACGACGCTGATCTTTCCGTTGACGTCCCTGATCACCCACAGCTCTCCAGCCTCGGCATACTCGGGCACCTCGACTTCATGTTCCTCTTCGACTTCAGGCAAACTGCCATCCGGCAACTTCTTCAGCCAGTGGATGGTCGAGAGGCGCACCTTGGTGCCGGGTTCCCATTTCCACGGAAGCGAGGCGCAGCAGGTCGTGCCGCCGCCTGCGAACGGCGCGATATGTTCACCGCCGATTGCTTTCTTGGGGTCTTCGGGATCGGCCACGAAATAGCTGAATTCGCGGTCGCTGTAGTTCACGCCGTGCAAGCTGACACTGGCATGCGAGCCCCGGTATTGCGATAGCGCGGCCAGGCTGAGAAGGCATACGGCGCCTACGCCTGTCAGGATCTTATGTTTCAGCAGCATCGAGGTCTCCATCCGTAAAAGTTTCTGTCTTCTACGCTTCAAACGATCGCGCGATATCGGGAATCTGCCCACAACGGGCCCCCAACCAGCCGCACCAGTCGACAAGCCCACCGTCACCCACGCCGGCTTCGACGGCTGGTACCAGCGCAGATCATGCGGCGCTCGCCCCAGCGGCCGGAGGCGCCGCCGAACAGTTTGTCTGAACCGGCGCCGGTGTCCTTGGCTTGCGGGAAGGTGGTGCCGACGCCGAGGACGTAGACTCTGAAAAAGTGCTTGTACTGCTCGGGTTTGTACTGCCAGTCGGTTGACTTGGGAAGCACGCCGGGGACGCTCATACCTGGAAAGCAGTCGTACAGACGGGCGATGTTCGAGAGGTTTTGCGTCTTTTCGGCGGCGAGGTAGTTGTTTCCGGTTCCGTCGAAGAAGAAACCGAAGAACAGGTTGGTGTTGCAGGAGGATTTTGGTGAACAGATTGGCGAAGCTTCCCTGCCGTGCAGATTTTTGAGTGTTTTGCGATCTGCTTCATTAAAAAAGATTTCGCTTTTAGCGCTGTTTTCGAATTCCGGTCCGGCGTGAGTGGAAAGACTTGCACTCATGGTTTGGCCCTCATGATTTCGTCAAGTTCATTTCTGCTGCGACTGAGCCCGTCGCTATAACTTGTTCGTAGATGTTCATGGTAACGCGGATCATTTGGGCCTTTAAATCCTGCTATTTCTTTAGCACTGTATTCTTTGTCGTGTTCCCACATTTCTTTCGCATGCTTTATAGGATCTTGCTCGAATTTGCTTGATAGCGATACGAAAGCATCGACATAGGATTGCGCAACGGTGCGATAGATATCCCATCTCTCACGCTGATATTCCAGCGATGGAACGGGCCAGCCTTTAATCGGGCCCGGCCAGTTGGCGTGGTCCGGCTGAACATTGCTGGACACGACGCTGATCATTCCTTTCACGTCACGTATGACCCAAAGCTCTCCCGCCTCGGCATACTCGGACACCTCGACTTCATGTTCCTCTTCGACTTCAGGCAACGTCCCATCTGGCAGCTTCTTCAGCCAGTGGATGGTCGAGAGGCGAACTTTCGTGCCGGGTTTCCACTTCCATGGCAACGACGCGCAGCAGGTCGTGCCACCGCCGGCAAACGGCGCGATATGTTCACCGCCGATTGTTTTCTCGGGGTGTTCGGGATCTGCCACGAAATAGCTGAATTCACGATCGCTGTAGTTCACGCCGTGCATGCTGACACTGGCATGCGAGCCCCGGTATTGCGACAGGGCGACCAGGACGAGAACGCATGCGACGCCTGTACCGATAAAGATCTTATGTTTAAGCAGCATCGAGGCCTCCATCTGCAAAAGCCTGTGTCTTCCACGCGTCAAATAATCGCGCGATATCGGGCTCTTGACCTCCATGCGCCCACAGCCAGCCGCACCAGTCGACAAGTTCGCCGTCGCCCAGACCGGCTTCGATGGCCGGAATCAGCGCGGAAGAAATCAATGCGTGGGCCTGCGACGGCCGATACCCAATCCGATCGGGGTGATCGGCGAGCCGCGCCAGCACTTCATCGACGCGGCCGTCTTCGACCAGCGCTCCGAACTGCACATCGTTAAGCTGGGGATCAGCTGCGATATCTGCGCCTGCTCCGTCGAGCGTAAGCGTCCGCCAGGTGCCGTCGCGTGCGATCACACTCCAGCGCACGGCCGGGCCAGCGAACTGCCCGCGCTGCTCCGGGTTCAGTGTCGTCAGGATGGCGGGAAGGCGCCGGGTGTCGGCGAAGCGGAAATTAAAGCGTTGGCCGTCGGCCTCGATGACGCACCATGCCGCCAGCCGCGCGGCGAGGGCCGGCCACGGTTCCGGCGTTTCGATCAGGTGCACCATCGGCCAGCCCTGGCATGTGCGCAGCATGGATTTGATCGGCTGGTCTTCAGGATCGAATGGCGTGACGAACGGCGACACGTCCAGGGCAGGCGTCGTGCTCCCGGAGAGACCATCGAACATCAGCGCTTTGCGCGCGGTGCCGAAGCGCTGGTGCAGGCCTGGAACGAAGGCGCCGTCGATCAGCAAATGAAGTTGGTGGCCGGCACAAAGCTCCCGGTGGCGCTGCTGCAGCGCGTCGAGCCAGTCGTCGGCGAACGGATCGGTCAACATGTCACTCCACCATGGAAAAGGCCGGTCCGGCTGCCAGGGACCGTTTCAGGCATTCGACGCACACACTGCGCGGAAGCGCAGGCATCGGGTAAGCCAGCTGCTGCGGATCGCTCAGGCTCTTCTACCCCGCATGGACGCTGAGCTTCCCGGGACACTGCACGCTGATGTTCCCGGCATCGATCGTCACGCTTGCTCCGCCGGCGGTCGACAAGACGATACGCTGCGCCGCCGCCCAATCGATATGCGCATTCGCGCTCATGACATTGATTTCATCGCGAGCCTGCACGGAAAGCGCATCGGCCTGCGCCTGCAGGCCGATGGCATCCTTGGCCGCGACCATCTGCACACCGCTGTTTCCTGCGCCGGCTTTCAGCCCGGCGCCCAGCACCCCGATGGCCTGGCGCGTGTGGACCCCCAGTCCGGCGCCGCCGGCCAGCTGCGTATCCTGCAGGCTCATCAAGCACGTGCTTTCGCCGTTCGCCAGTTGCAGGCTTTGCCCGGCATTCACGCCAAGATCATCGTTTGCGGACAGCGTAATCACCGGTGCGTCCGGATGCGGTATCTTGCTGTCGCCGCCGTCAACGTCGGCCGACACGGCGAGAGCCAGGGCTTCGAGCGGCGCAGCTTTCTGGTTCAAGAGGCTGGCGTTCGCCTTGTTTGCGCCCGTATGGGTTGCCAGGCCCACGGTCCGATGGGCCTCCGCCGCCGCGTTCAGGACGCCCGCCGTAGCAGCAGCCTGGCGAACCAGGGCGATTCCTGACTGGTCGGTACCGGCAGGGTCGCGCGAGCGCGCGTTGTGCATGAGCTGGTAGCTCGATACCAATAGTCCTGCGGAAGCACGCACCGTCCCATACGCATCGGTGCGTAGTTCGGCGCCACGGCCGCGGAAGCTGCCACGGAAGTTATCGGCCGTGTGGATGGCGTGGCCCAGGTTCAGCTCGGTCGCCGACTGCGTGCTCCTGAGCTGGATGCGGCCTTGTCCGTCGGTATCGTCGAACAGCAGCTGGTTATAGCCGGCACCGCCCAGTCCGGCGGAACGGATGCCCCATTGCGCCGCCCCGTTGCGGTGACCATCATGGGCGCTGGACGCGCCATGCCAGACCGGACTGTTACCACCGGCGAGGTTGCCTTGTCCCGAGTACGCGTGGTCGTGCGCCCGCGCAAAGCACGCCTGATCGCTGTCCACGTCCCGTCTGCCGCCGGGCGAGGGCGCGATGCCGCCTTCGCCCCGGCCGTTGTACAGCGCCCCGACCACGACGGGGCGGTCGATGTCGTTTTCCAGGAACTGTACCAGCACTTCCTGCCCGACCCGAGGGAGGAACTGGCAGCCCATGCCGCTGCCCGCCAGGCGCTGCGCTACCCGCACCCAGCAGCCCGCGTCCCCACTTTCCTGCCAGTGAAAGCGGATGCGAATGCGCCCCAGGCGGTCGCAGTACGGCTGATCGATGCCAGCCTCGGCGTTGTTGCCGGCACCGACGACGATCGCGGTTTGCGCGCCCTGGGCGCTTGGTCTGGCCCGGAAGCGGCCGAAGCCATGGTTCAGCTGCGGGCGCCATGGCACTTCCGCCGGGATCGCATCGAAGCGGTTGGCGTAGCCGGTGTTGCGGGCCTGCTCGATGACGGGCGCCAGCTCAATCGGCTTGACTCGGTCGGTCTGTTCCAGCAGTTCGGGAAGGGGGCCGAAGAGTTCGGCCAGGGCGAGCTGCGCCGATGGCGGCAGGTTGTTCGCACCGACGCTCATGACATGCACGACGGTGAACCGCGCCGCGTCGGCGCGCCGGGTCAATGGCAGGCCGGTTACCGTCAGCCGCGTTCCCGCGCGCAAGGTGCGAACGGTGGAGCGACCCTGCCACAGCTGGCCGCGTGCCTCGGCGCCCTCCATCTGCAAGTCGGCATGGCGCCGCGCCAGCGCCGCATCCGCGAACGCATACTGCCCAGGCACATCGTAGGATTCGAGCGCGGGCAGCCGGTCGACCTGCGTGAAAGAGGGTGAAGCGGCGCCGACCAGCCGCTTGGCCTTGTAGTCGCCACTTTGCAAGGTGGTGAGAGAGGCATGCAGGCGCCGGTGTGCCACCAGCGCTTGCAAGGTGTCGTCGTGCTCCACCGAACTTGCGCCGTGATAGCGGACGCTCGCGCCGTTACGGCATTGACGGTCGTCGGGGATGTCCTCAAGACGGGTGCTGTCGGCAAACAACACAAGGCAGTCGCCGGCTTGCGCGTGTTCCATGCGCCAGCCAAGCCCTTCCTCTGCCAGGATCCGGCGCACGAAATCCAGGTCGGATTCCCGATACTGGCAGCAGTAGCTGCGCACCGGCAAGGCTGCAAGGAACGATGCCGTATTGGCACTCCAGCGCCAGCGCGCGCCAGGCGCATAGGCAGCAAATACGGTGTCGACGATCTGCACGATCGTCTTTTCCTGCCAGACGCGGCTGTTGCGCACGTGGGCCAGCCGCCACATCCAGGGAGTGATGCGGAGGCGGTAGCGCGCCAGTCCGCCGTCGCTGCCGAGCACGGACACGGCGCTGATCTCCCCATCGATATAGTCGCGGCCGCCGTCGGCGAGGGTGATGTGCAAGGCCGCCGTCTGGCCCAGCATCGGCGCGGGCTCCAGATAGGCATCTGTCGACAACGCGATGACGTCGCACACGGAAATGTCGAGCAAGGCGTCG
The DNA here is from genome assembly GCF_059685695.1 of Telluria sp. PB2R4. Lineage (NCBI taxonomy): Bacteria > Pseudomonadati > Pseudomonadota > Betaproteobacteria > Burkholderiales > Oxalobacteraceae > Telluria > Telluria sp. PB2R4. The sequence goes on from NZ_JCASIC010000013.1 coordinate 18,677, forward strand.
TCGGCCGCGTAGGCCTCGACGAGCAGCGTGGAAGCGTCAGCGTGCCGGCGTGGATCGAAGATCCTGAGGTCGAACAGCCTGGTTGCGCCTGAGAACTCGGCAAGCGTGGCCGCCAGCGCTTCGGTCGAGTCGGTGCTCATGGCAGACGGACTCCATTTCTGAACGGAACGTCAGCCACGATACGGGTAAATAAAAGCTAGCTATTGCGTCACGTCATCATTCGCGAAACTGCACTTCTAGAGGTCGAAAATGATGTCGCTGATCCGCTCGTACAGCGGATTGGCCGATGGCCCCGGGTTGGGCCAGTTCAGAATATCGAAGTGGTCGTAACCCTTGTAATTCCCCAGGAAGTTCCAGGTCCCCTTGACCGGCTTGCCGTCGTAGGGGCGCACCGGATGCCCGCCGGGGGCACGCATGCTCGCAGTATTCACCACCCCGTCGTTGGCGAACCAGTCGCTGTCCACCCGCACCCGGCCCGCGGCCTGCTGGGTGTAGCCGCCCAGCCCGTGCTGCAGCACGGAGGGCACGATCCATTCCCCCGCCGCGGCCTTGAAGGCCGGGATCATGTCGAGCCGCGGGTACTGGTAAAAGGTGGTCTGCACCGGCGCGATCACGCGGTCGGTACCGTTGCAGCACCAGGCGCCGGCTTCGGTCGCCACCGTTCCCACTGAATAGTAATAAATGTGCGGCGAAGTGCGTGCCCATGCGTTGAATTCGCGCGCGCCGTCCGGCGACAGTTCCCAGTTGGCCCAGCGGTGCTTGAGCAGCTCGCCCAGCGGCGACTGCAGCGGCGGCAGCACGTTCAGCACGGCGTCGGCGAAGGTGGTGCCGTTGTGCGGGGTGGAGATCGTCGTCACGCTGCGTACCCAGCCCACCTTGCCGCCCTTGAACAGTTCGTGGCCGCCTTCGTCGTCCGGCGAGCCGTGTTCCAGCAGTTCGACCAGGGCGCGGATGGTCGTGCCGCCCTGGCTGTGGCCGATGAAATGGACCGGGTGCCCGGCATCCCAGGCCGGGTAGAGCGCGAGCGGGTAGTTTTCCGGATTGTCGTTCGGGTCGGCGGCCCAGCACTTGCCGCTCGGTTTCTGCTGCTGACCCGGCAGGCCATACTTGCGCACATGGGCCGCGCCGTAGTCGACGCAGCCGCCCTTGATCTGGGCGTACAGGTCGGCCGCGCGGTCCCAGTTGGAACTGACCGGGCCGACCGCCGCCGCGAACACCGTGCGCGGGCCGCGGTAGACCTGCATGTGCAAGGCGATGTCGCCGTAGCCGCCCCAGTAGTTGAAGCCGCTGTGCTCGAAGGTATCGGGCCCGAAGCCGAGGAAGCCGTGGACCAGCACCACCGGATGGTTGTTCCGGTCGGCCGCTGCCGCGGCGCCGGCCGGCACGCTGGCGCACAGCGCAGCCAGCGCGAGCAGGGCGTGGTTGAAGCGAACCATGCAATTCTCCCAAATGACGTCAGGGTCATTGTCGGAGCTGCTGGCGGACTGGGGTTTGCGCTGTGTCGGATTCTTGGCGGCTGTCAGATTTTACGCACAGAAACAGTGCGTAGAAGACTTGACAGTACGGTGGTCGGCTTCGCCGACCACCGTACAAAAGCTCAATTGGTGGCTTTGTTGGAACCGATCGAAGTCGTCGGCGCCGACGCGCTCGCGTCCACCGGCTTCGGCGCCGGCGTGTTCGACGCCGTCACGGCCGCTTCTTCAGCCTGGTCGAGGTCGCCGTTCCAGACCACGTAGTCGTCCACCGAGTACAGGCGGCACGGCTCCTTGCTCTTGGCGGTGCAGGTTGCCAGCGCGCGGCCGTCCGGGTCTTCGCCTTCTTCGGCCCAGGTCCAGGCGCCGCTCGGCGACACCGCGAAGGCGCGCGGGGTCATCTTGCCGAGGTATTCCTGGTAGGCGCGGCGGCCGTTCTCGGACAGGAAGGGTACGGCCTCGACATCGTCCACCTTCGCGTAGCCGGTGCGCGCCGGGCTCGGGGGCAACGGTACCTCGTGGATCACCTTGGTCGGCATGCCGATCCCGTCGAGGAAGCGCATGGTCTCGTCCAGCCACAGCTTCTCGCCGTCACGGCTGGCCAGCATGCCATGCGAATCGCGCTTGAAGGCCGGGAGCTCGACCAGGCGGCCGCGCCCGCCGGCGCCTGCGAAGGCGGCGTGCATGCGGCTTGCCAGCTCGGGGCCGAACAGTGAGTCGTTCTCGCCATACATCCACAGGGTCGGCAGCTTGCCCTTGGCGCCGTATTCCGAAAAGGCGGACACCAGGGCCGAACGCCAGGCGCAACGGTCGCTGTCGTCGCGCAGGCCGCCGGCGAAGTTGATCAGGCCGCGCACGCCTGGCTGGTCCTGGGTGCCGAGGGCGACGGTCGCCAGGCCGCCGTAGGACTGGCCGGCGACCACGATGCGCTTGGCGTCGACCCACTTCTGCTGGCGCGCGTAGGCGAGGGCGGCGGCGATGTCGTCCGCCTGGGCATAGCCGTTGGCGGTCATGTTGCAGCCGAAGTCGCGGTAGCGGCCGGTCGAGTTGGCGAAGCCCTGGCGCATCGGCACCATCACGGCGTAGCCACGCTTCACGAAGGCGGTCGCCATGTAGTAGAAGCGGTCGCGCGGCTGCAGGTTCGGGCGGCCCGGATCCTTGCCGTGGTTGATGATGATGAGCGGGAAGGGACCCGGACCATTTGGCTGGAACACGGTGGTCTCGAGCATCGCGCGGCCCTGGGCGCCGGCCGGCACCTGCTCGATGTGTTCGTTCATGCGGTGATCGAGTTGCAACTCCTGCTGCACGGCGATCCCGGGGATCATGGCGGCGGCCGCGAGGGCGGCGGCAAGCAGGTTGCGAAGCGTAAAGCGTTGGACCATGTTGACTCTGTCTTGACTACATACTGATGGAGCAAATACGGAACAATTTCCGCATGGAATAAATTGATTCTAGGTACGTAGAAAAGGCAGAGCAATACTCAATCTGGCAATTCCAAAGCTAAATTTTTGTGGCGTGCCAAACTGTTCACGGAATCGGAAAGCATTTCGACAAGGGCCGGGTCCGACGTGGCGTCAGGGAAGCGCTTATGATGCGAACCTGGCAACGTGGAGAGGGATGATCGGATGAGCAAAAGGGAGCGTTGTGCGGTCTGCCTGCGGGCGCAGTCGGCATGCATCTGCCGCTGGATCACGCAGGTAGAGGCGCGGGCGGCGCTGTTGGTGCTGCAGCATCCGCTGGAAGTGGCCAACGCCAAGAACAGCGCCCGGCTGCTGCACCTGAGCGTGGCGGGCAGCGTGCTGGCGGTGGGAGAACGGTTCGATGGCGCCGGACTCGACGCGCTGCTCCACGCGGATGGCCGGGTGCCGGTGCTGCTATACCCGGACACGCCCGGCGACGCCGGCTTGATGGCGCCGCCGCCGTTCGACCCGGTGGAGGCCGGGCACGTGCGCCTGGTGGTGCTGGATGCGACCTGGCGCAAGAGCCGCAAGATGCTGTACCTGAATCCGTCCCTGCAAACGCTGCCGCGCCTGGCGTTGCGCGAGGTGGCGCCATCGAATTACCGGATTCGCAAGGCGCATGCGCCGCATCAGCTGTCTTCGCTGGAAGCGGCGGCACTGGCGCTGGGACAGCTGGAAGGCGAAGGCGAGAAGTTCGCGCCGCTGTTCGATGCGTTCGCAGGCTTTGTGGCGCAACAAGCGGCGTACGTACCGGCGTAAAACCGCTTGAACGCGGCATGAGTGAGGCGTACAATACTGTATAAACATACAGTATCGAGCCGCCGTGCCCAAGCCCCCATCATCGAGCGAACGCCAGCCCGTGGACGAGCAGCCCATGCTCGGCCCGCGCCCGCTCGCGGCCCGGAAAGGGCGGGGCGCGGTGTCGAACCTGCAAGGCCGCTTCGAAGTCAATGGCCGCGAAGAATTCGACGACGGCTGGGAGCGCGACGACGACGAAGCGGCCAGCGTCCGCACGGTCGTCACCGACGAATACGCCAAAACCATCCTGACGCGCAATTCCTCGCCCGATATCCCCTTCGACGTTTCGCTCAACCCGTACCGGGGCTGCGAGCACGGCTGCATCTACTGCTTCGCGCGCCCGTCACACAGCTATCTCGGCCTGTCTCCCGGCCTCGACTTCGAAAGCCGCCTGTTCGCCAAGGTGAATGCGGCCGAGCTGCTGCGGCGCGAGCTGGCCAAGCCCGGCTACGTGCCCGAGCACATCGCCCTCGGCGTCAACACCGACGCGTATCAACCCTGCGAGCGCGAGCTGCGCCTGACGCGCCAGGTGCTCGACGTGCTGCACGAATGCCGGCATCCGGTCGGGCTGATCACCAAGTCCTCCCTCATCGAGCGCGACATCGACCTGATTGCGCCCATGGCCGCGCAAAGCCTGGCTTGCGCCGCCATCACGCTGACCACGCTCGACCCTGCCATTTCGCGCACCCTGGAACCACGCGCGGCCGCGCCGGCACGCCGTTTGCGCACCATCCGTACCTTGAGCGAGGCCGGCATCCCGGTGAGCGTGAGCGTCGCGCCCATCATTCCCTTCGTGACGGAACCGGAGATCGAACGCATCCTGGAAGCGGCACGCGATGCTGGCGCCATCGGTGCGCATTACACCGTGCTGCGCTTGCCGTGGGAAGTCAACCCGCTGTTCCAGGAATGGCTGCAGGCGCATTTCCCCGACCGGGCCCAGCGCGTGATGAACCGCATCCGCGACCTGCGCGGCGGCAAGGATTACGACAGCGACTTCAGCAAGCGCATGCACGGCGAGGGCGTGTGGGCCGACCTGATCCGCCAGCGTTTTTCCAAGGCCGTCGATCGGCTTGGGATGGGGGAGTTTCGTGGGCGCTTCGGCAAGCTCGATCGGTCGCAGTTTCGCAAGCCGCTGGTGGTGCCGACGCGGCCATCGCCTGGCGTGACCACGGCAGGCGGGACGGGAGCGGGGCAGCTGGACCTGTTCTAGGCCGGCCACCCGCTTGATACGGGCGCGCGGACTACTGCTTCTTCTGGATCTTGTTGTGGACCTCGTTCACCATCATCAGCGCCGCCGAACCATAGAGTTTGTGGTAATCGGCTTCCATCAGGCCGCTGATGATGACCGGGTCGGTGGCCACGTAGCGTTTGGCTTCCTCGATGTCCGGGGTCGCCATCACGAAGATGCCGCGGCGGCCTTCCTTGCCGTCCAGCGGCCCGGCCACGACCAGTTTCTTCTCGGCCGCGAGCCTGCCCATGTTGGCGAAGTGTCCTTCGAAAATTTTCGCGCGTTCGGCCTTGTCTTCGATGGTCTTCGGCCCGGTCTTGAGGATCACCAGCACGTAGGGACGCATGCCGCGCTCGTCGGCGCCGAGCGACCTGGCCAGTTCGGCATCGTACTGCGGCGCCGGTTCGGCCGTTTTCGTTTGCGCGGAAGCAGCTTGTATCGCGAACAGCAGCGCACACCCCAACACCGTCAGCATCTTTCTGGACATTCCCGTCTCCTTGTTGTGGCGCGCAGCGACATTCGCACGCGCATGTTGTCGAGCAGGCCGCCTCGTGCCGCCCGCATCGTGCTGCGATTCTAGCAAGCTTCAGGGCGCCTGAACCAGGGTCAGGAGGTGTTTCCATGAGCGCGCAGGTGGGCCTCGATCGCGTGCACGTGCTCGTCGTGCCGGCCGAGTTCGCGCAAGGCCTGCGCCAGTTCCAGCAGGTATTCGCTGTTCGGGCCGCTCGGCCCGCGCGCGCCGGCGATCTGGCGCGCGATGTCCTGCTCGCTGGCGGGGCCGAGGTAGGCGGCGTTATCGGTGGTGGCGATGTAGACGATGCCTTCGGCCGTGCCGCCGTCGTCGAACCTCATGTCTGTCGCCAGGCGCAGGTAGCCGTTCTTCTCGCGATGGTCGAGGTGGGCGAATTCCTCCGGCGTCACCAGGTAGGCCATGCCGTGGCAGGTGGCGCCATCGGCCGGCACCAGGGTGACGACCCGGCCCGGGGCGCTTTCGGTGCCGCGGTGGTCGTGCGAGCCCTGCCAGAAGCGGCGGCTCCAGCCCCCGATGCTGGCAGGGCGCCGTTCGATGTAAGGGAAGTCGGCCTTCCAGATCAGGGAACCGTAGCCGAACAGCCAGACGCTGTCGTGGCTGTCGAAGCGGTTCATCAGGCGGTTGATGTCGATGGTATTGAGGGACATTGGAACAGGTCGGTAATTCTCACTCTCGGCGCAAATTTTTGCCGATATCAAGCAACAAGGCTGCGAGTTGTTGACTATCGACCGGCTTGGCAAAGTGGTGTTCGAAGCCTGCGCCAGATGCCGCCTCCCGGTCTTGCTCCTGGCCGTAGCCGGTGACCGCGATCAGGATGGCGCTTGCCGATTCCCGCTGCCGTCGTAGCCGTCTCGCCAGCTCGAGGCCATCCATGTCGGGTAAACCGATATCGAGCAGGCACACATCCGGCCGCTCGGTACGGGCGCGTTCGATCGCCGCAAGGGGATGGTGTTCGATCGTCACGGTATGGCCGAGCTCTTCGACGAACATGCCGAGCATGTGCGCCGCATCGACGTTGTCGTCCACCACCATCACCTTGAGGCTCTGGTCGGGAGCGGAGATGGTCGGCATGCGTTGCTCGGGCATGTGCGCAATAGCGTGCGGGCCGCGGCGCGGAAGGCACACAAGGAACTGGCTGCCCAGTCCTTCCCCACGGCTTTGTACGGCGATCGTGCCGCCATGAAGCTCTACCAGGCTTTTGACAAGCGACAGGCCAAGGCCCAGGCCGCCTTGTGATCGTTCGGAGGTCCGATCCGCCTGGGTGAACAGTTCGAAGATGGTCGGCTGCATTTCCGGCGCAATCCCGATGCCGTTATCGGCGACGGAAAGTTTGACATGACGGCCGTCGACTTCCAGGCCAAGCACGATTTCGCCGCCCTCCGGCGTGTACTTTGCGGCGTTGTTCAGGAGGTTGGCCGTGACCTGCACCAGCCGCTTGATATCGCCATCGACGGTCGCCGGTTCCGGCGGGGTACGGACGACCAGGCGATGGCGTCGGGCTTCGATCAGGGGGCGCACCTGTTCGACGGCATCGGACAATATCCGTTTGAGATCGACGATGTCGAGGTCGAGCTTGACCAATCCGCGCGTGACGCGCGAGACGTCGAGCAGATCGTCGACCAGCCCGGTCATGTGCCTGACCTGGCGCGTAATGATCGCGCTGGTTTGCCTGATCCGGGCCTCATCGACCCGGCCGAGGGTCAGCAGGTCGGCTGCCGCCGCGATGGGCGCCAACGGGTTGCGTAGTTCGTGCGCGAGCATGGCCAGGAACTCATCCTTGCGGCGGTCCGCCTGCCGTAACGCGTCCTCGGCCCTGATCCTGTCGCTGATGTCCATCTGGGCGACCACGGCGCCGACGATCCTGTCTTGACTGTCTTTCACCGGTGCACCGGATATGAGAACAGTCTTGCGTACTGGCGGATCGTCGAAGGAATCGATCGTGATGATGTCACGCGGGTTCTCCTCGCCAGCGAGAATGCGGGTCGTCGTCCATTCGCGCGCCGCGAGGCGCCTGCCGTGCCGCTCCGAATGGTCTGCCCACCAACCCTTCCACTCCGAACACCGGTCAACGCTGGCCTTACTCGTATGCGGCTCACCCCACAACTGCCTGTGCGCGGCATTCGCCAGCAGGATGTCGCCGGTGGCGTCGCTCACGACGATACCGACGGGGGCGGCCTGCAACAGCGCGTTCAGCCTCTGCCGTTCGGATTCGGCGACGTGTGCAGCCTCGATGGCGGTCTGCTCGCTACGGCGCAGCGACTCGGTCATCCTTTTTTGCTCGGTGATATCGGTGAAAAGGACCGCTACCTTGTGACCATCGTCCTCTTCGATCCTGGATGCGAAGACATCGAACCAGCGATCCAGCGCCTTGGCTTCGTTTTCAAAACGCACCGATTCGCCTGTCTGCGCAACGCGGGCATAGATGTCAATCAAGCGTGGTTCGTGCGCAGGCGCCAGGGAAAGCATTGATTTACCGACGATGTCGGTCAAGCCGGTTTGTTGCTGGAAACTCGGATTGAAGTCGCGGAAGATATAGTCGTAGGCGCGGCCATTGCCGTCGAAGAGAAGTTCGATGATGCAGAATCCCTCGTCGATGGAATCGAACAGGGAGCGGTAGCGCGCCTCGCTCTTCTTGAGCGCGGATTCCATCAATTTACGGTCATGCACGTCCGTCGAGGTGCCGAACCATAAATCGATGTCGCCCGACTGCGGATTGCGAAACGGCTCTGCACGTACGAGGAACCAGCGATATTCTCCCGATTTCGCGCGGATGCGATGCTCGACGCTGAAGCTTTGCGCACCCTGCCGGGCACGCTCCCATGCTTCCATTGTGAGTGCGCGATCGTCGGGGTGTACGAAATCCTGGGAGACTGCGTCCGGTGTCGTACTGTCAAGGAAGACGCCGGTGTAGGCCGACCACTGCTTGTTGAAATAGAAGGCGTGTCCGCTTGCGTCGACGATCCAGACGATTTGCGGGATGGCGTCGGCCATCGTCCGGAAGCGAAGCTCGCTGGCGCGTAATTTCTCTTCTGCGTGACGGTGCGCTCCGGTGCGGGCCGCCACGCGCCGTTCCAGCTCATCGTTGGCTTCACGCAGGCGCCGGTTGGCGACGTCGATCTCGATCGCCTGATTTTCGATGGTCGATGCCATCTGACTGTTGCGGTCGCGCGCCATGACAAACGCGGTGACATCTTCCACATGGTGGATGATATGACTGACATTGCCATTCGCGTCGATGACCGGGGTATTGATCGGGCTCCAGTAGCGCTCTTCGAAACGGCGGCCTGCGCCATCCGGAACCTGGATGTCGTATTTTTGGACCGCCATCGTATCGACCGTCTTGCTCTCCAGTGCGCGCAAGAGCGAGGCATGCAGGTTGCGCACGCCGTTCGCTTCGCGATCGTCGGGATTGTCCGGGAAGGCATCGAACATATAGCGACCCAGGAGGTCCGCACGTACCGTGGAGGTTGCCGTGAGATAAGCATTGTTCACAGCAACAATATGCAAGTCTGCCGAAAGGATGAGATAGGGCGATGAGCTTGCTTCGAAAAGGGCGGAGAAGTCGGGCGCTGTGCTTGCGATCATTTCTATCGAGGTGTCAGTTGACCGATTTCGGACTTCGATTGTAGCGCCTGGCGGCATGTGGCCGTGTTTCTCACGCCCGTGCGCTCTCCTGCACGTAGGCTTCCAGGAAGGCGGCGAAGCTTTCCGCGGCGGGCGACAGCGAGCGTCCCGGACGGGTGTAGATGAAGAAGCGCCGGCTCAGCACCGGCTGTTCCAGCTGGCGCATCTCCAGGCCATACAGCGTGGCCAGCGGCGCCGCGTACGGCATGCAGACCGTCACACCCAGCCCGGCCGCGGCCATCGCCAGCGCCGTGGTCATGAAGGTCACCTCGTTGGCGGGCTTCACCGACGCCGCATGCAGCGAGGCGTGCATGTCATCCAGCAAGCGTTCGGTGAACTGGCCCTGCAGCGAGATCAGCGGGTAGCGCGCCACGTCCTTCCAGGTGATGCGCGCCAGTTGTCCGAGCGCGTGGCCCTTCGGAAACACCACCGCAAACGGCATTTCGAACAGCAGTTTCGCATCCAGCGGCGGCGCCGGTTCGCGCTCCGGCCCGATGCCGGCGTCCGCCTCGCCCGACAGCACCCGGTTGACCACGCCCTCGACCGCGGTATCGCCCAGGCGCACCTCGATGTCGGGGTATTGCGCGCGGTAGGCGGCGATCGCCTGCGGCATCAGGGTGCAGGACAGCAGCTGGGGCGCGGCGATGCGCACGATGCCCTTCTTCAGGCGGGTGTGGTCGGCGACATTGGCCAGGGCGCCGTCGAGGTCGTCGATCATCTGGCTGAACAGGGGGTAGAGTTCCTTGCCGATGTCGGTGAGCAGGGCGCGGCGCGTGCTGCGGTCGACGACCTTGGCGCCGAGGGTCTGCTCGAGTTCCTTGATCAAACCCGAGAGCGCGGATTGCGTGACGTGCATCGCCTGCGCGGCAAGCGTAAAGTTACCTGTCTTGGCCAGGGCCACGAACGCGCGCATCTGGCGCAAAGTAGGGTTCATGATGCGGGATTCATAAGATTATCTAATAAATGGCGCGAAAAATACTGTTTGAATGATAGTACGATTTGTTCTCTAATGGCGGAAAGTCATCCATTGCAAAGGAAAGCAGCATGAAACTCGCCACCCTTAAAACTGGCGGCCGCGACGGCACGCTGGTCGTCGTCAGCCGCGACCTGGTCACCTGCCAGGCCGTTCCGAAAATCGCCCGCACGCTGCAGTGCGCGCTGGATCATTGGGACGAGTGCGCGCCGCAACTGCGCAAGGTGTACGAGCGCCTGAATGCCGGCACCGCCGACCGCGCCGAGTCCTTCATCGAGGAAGAATGCCATTCGCCGCTGCCGCGCGCCTACCAATGGTGCGACGGCTCGGCCTACATCAACCACGTCGAACTGGTGCGCAAGGCGCGCGGCGCCGAAGTGCCGGAATCCTTCTACAGCGATCCGCTGATGTACCAGGGCGGTTCCGATTCCTTCGTCGGCCCCTGCGATCCGATTGCGGTGCTGTCGGAAGAGTGGGGCGTCGACCTGGAAGCCGAGGTGGCGGTGGTGACCGGCGACGTGCCGATGGGCGCGTCAAGCGAGGAAGCAGCCGCCGCGATCCGCCTGGTGATGCTGGTCAACGACGTCTCGCTGCGCAACCTGATCCCGAACGAACTGGCCAAGGGCTTCGGCTTCTTCCAGTCCAAGCCGGCCAGCGCCTTTTCTCCGGTGGCGGTGACGCCGGATGAGCTGGGCGAGGCCTGGGTCGATTCCAAGCTGCGCCTGCCGCTGCTGGTGACGCTCAACGACAGCCCGTTCGGGCGTCCCAACGCGGGCGAGGACATGACCTTCAGCTTCGCCCAGCTGGTGGCGCACGCAGCCAAGACGCGCGAGCTGGGCGCCGGCAGCATCATCGGTTCGGGCACGGTGTCGAACAAGCAGGGCAGCCTGCACGGCTCCAGCATCGAGAACGGCGGCGTCGGCTACTGCTGCCTGGCCGAGGTGCGCATGTACGAGACGATCGAAGGCGGCAAGCCGCAGACGCCCTACCTGGCGGTTGGTGACACCGTGCGCATCGAGATGGTCGACAAGGACGGCGCCAGCATCTTCGGTGCGATCGACCAGGAAGTGGCGCACTATCACCGTCATGAGAGGAAACCGGCATGAAGCTCTACACCTATTTCCGCAGCTCGGCCGCGTACCGGGTGCGCATCGCCCTCAAGCTGAAAGGGCTGGACTACGAAGCCGTGCCGGTGCACCTGCTTGCCGACGGCGGGCAGCATCTCGCCGACGCCTACCTGGCGGTCAACCCGAGCGGCCTGGTGCCGGCCCTGCAGGACGAGGAGTTCACGCTCACGCAATCGATGGCGATCCTCGAATACCTCGACGAGGTGCACCCGATGGTGCCGCTGCTGCCGAAGGATGCGATCGGCCGCGCCCGCGTGCGCGAGCTGGCGCAGATCGTGGCCTGCGACATCCACCCGATCAACAACCTGCGCGTGCTGAAGTACCTGGTGAAGCACCTCGGGCTACCGGAAGAAGCCAAGACCGACTGGTACCGCCACTGGGTCATCGAAGGCCTGCGCTCGCTCGAGGCGCACCTGGCGCGCAACCCCGGCACCGGCAGCTTCTGCCATGGCGACACGCCGACCATGGCCGACTGCTTCCTGGTGCCGCAGGTGTTCAATGCGATGCGCTTCAATATCGATGTGGACGCGTATCCGACCATTGCGCGCATTAATGCCTTGTGCGTGGATTTGCCGGCGTTCAAGGCGGCGCATCCCTCGCATCAGCCGGACGCGGAGTGACGCCGTTGCCCTTGAGGCTGACATGATCCGTAGGGTGGGCGGCTCCACCCTGGCGTTCGCTTGAACGTATCGATGGCGCCGCCGACGCGTTCAGCCAGCATCCGAACAGCCGCGCAGGCGGCATCACCGTGATTTGAACGCGTGGGCGGCGTCCTGGGCGCGAGTCAATCGTATTGTCGGTTCGAGCCGCCCACCCTACGCACTACCGCGATCCGATAATCCCTGGTTTACGACCGGTCCGGCGCCGACGGCGCCGAGATCTGGTCCAGGGCCTTGTCCGCCGATCCCGAAGTCCTGGTGGCGACGTCGCCCAGCGAGACGATTCCCACCAGTTGCTTCGACTGCGCGTCGAGCACCGGCACGCGCCGGATCTGCGCGTCGCCCATGGTCTTGAGCACGTCGCCGACATCCTGGTCGCTGTTGCAGGTGCGTACGTCGGTGCTCATCACATCGACCACGCGGGTCTGGTCCGGCGCTTGCCCGGCCGCCACCGAGCGCACCGCGATGTCGCGGTCGGTGATCATGCCCACCAGCCTGTCGCCGTCGCACACGGGAATCGCGCCGACGTTCAGGTCGTCCATCATCTGCGCCGCCCGCTGCACGGTGTCCTGCGGGGAGATCGTTTGTACATCGGGGGTCATCACGTCGCGAATCGTTTGCATGGCTGCTCCTCATTAAATTTTTGGCAAGGTTGCAATCATGCCTTGAAACGGCAAAAGCGGACGCCGGATTGACCGTGGGAGTGCGCCCGGTCATGGGCTACAATCGCGCCTCCCTGCGCCTTCCCGATTCACCATGTCCACGCTCCCGATTCCCGCCCAGCTCCTTGCCGCCCTCGACCGCGCCGACGCCTCGTGGCATCCCATCCTCGAAGCCGGACTGCAGGCGCTTGCCGCCGCCGATCCGGCCTATCTGCCGGCCCTCGCCGTCGACGACTACCTGCCGACCGGGGGGCGGATATTCGCCGCCTTTGCCCAGCCTCTGGACAAGGTTCGCTACGTGCTGGTGGGGGAGGGACCCTACCCGCGCGCCGAGAGTGCGACCGGCGTGTGCTTCATGGACGGGGCGGTGGGAGAACTGTGGTCGGAGACGGGATTGTCGAAGCCGGTCAACCGTGCGACCTCGCTGCGCAACTTCATGAAGATGCTGCTGGTGGCGAATGGCCGGCTGGATGCGGATGCTACCGGCGGCAGCGCCATGGCGCCGGTCGCCGAGCGTGCGCGGACGGACGGTTCGATCCAGACCCTGGCCCAGCTGCAGGACAATTTGCTGGGCCATGGCTTTTTGCTGCTGAACGCGGCACTGGTGTTTCGCAAGCATGTGCCGCCGGCGATCGATGCACGCGCCTGGCTTCCCTTCCTGCAGACAGTGCTTGCCGCTTTGGCAAGCCGAGCGCAGCCGCCGACGCTGGTGCTGTGGGGGAAGATTGCGGAGCAGTTGAGGAAATTGCCGGAGACCGGGCGCCTGCCGCAGGTGCTTGCCGAGCATCCGTACAACCTGTCTTTCATCCGGCACGAGGAGATGCAGGCGCTGTTTGGGCCGATGGAATTGTTGCGCTTGCGCTAAGGCTGCTTGGACGCGTGGGCAAGGGACTTGCCCACCCTACGCTTTTGGGGGCTGCGAAGACAAGCCGGTCCAGATTTGCTATACTTGACTAAATCATTCAACTACTCGGGTTATTCTGCAGCATCTCTCAAGAGATTTGATTGTTGCGCTGCACCGAGGGATTGAATAAGAGCAATATTCTAACATTAAACGGGGTTGTGATGCGTCTGACCACCAAAGGCCGTTTTGCTGTTACCGCGATGATCGACCTCGCCCTGCGTCAGGGGAATGGTCCGGTCACGCTGTCGGGCATCAGCCAGCGCCAGGCCATTTCGCTGTCCTACCTGGAGCAGTTGTTCGGCAAGCTGCGCCGCCACGAGATCGTCGAGTCGATCCGCGGCCCCGGCGGCGGCTACAGCCTGGCCCGGTCTGCCGACAAGGTGACGGTGGCCGACATCATTATCGCGGTCGACGAACCGCTCGATGCCACCCAGTGTGGCGGCAAAGAAAACTGTCACGGCGCCGACGCTGCTTCCGGCACCCGTTGCATGACCCACGAACTGTGGACCACGCTGAACGCCAAGATGGTCGACTACCTCGATTCGGTCTCGCTGCAAGACCTGGTCGACCAGCAGAAGCAGAAAGAACAAAACGTCGTGGTGGTGCACCGACCCACCGCCGCTGCAGTACAAAACTGAGCAAACTGAAACCGGAGTGAACTGATGAACGCGCCTTTGGACAAACAAACCGAGCAGAGCTTCGTGACTGCGCCGCATTTCCCGATCTACATGGATTACTCGGCGACCACGCCGATCGATCCTCGCGTGGCCGACAAGATGATTCCCTTCCTGCGCGAGCAGTTCGGCAATCCGGCATCGCGCAGCCACATGTACGGCTGGAGCGCCGAGGCGGCGGTCGAGGAAGCGCGCGGCCACGTGGCGGCCCTGGTCGGCGCCGATCCGCGCGAGATCATCTGGACCTCCGGCGCGACCGAGTCGAACAACCTGGCCCTGAAGGGCGCCGCCCAGTTCTACAAGACCAAGGGCAAGCACATCATCACGGTCAAGACCGAGCACAAGGCGGTGCTGGACACCGTGCGCGAGCTGGAACGCCAGGGTTTCGAGGCGACCTACCTCGAGCCGCAGGACAACGGCCTGATCACCGTCGCGCAGCTCGAAGCGGCGATCCGTCCGGACACCATCCTGGTCTCGGTCATGCTGGTCAATAACGAGATCGGCGTGATCCAGCCGATCGACGAGATCGGTGCGCTGTGCCGCTCGAAGGGCATCATCTTCCATTGCGACGCCGCGCAGGCGACCGGCAAGGTCGAGATCGACCTGGAAAAGACCAAGTGCGACCTGATGACCTTCACCGCGCACAAGACCTACGGCCCGAAAGGCGTCGGCGCCCTGTACGTGCGCCGCAAGCCGCGCGTGCGCCTGGAAGCGCAGATGCACGGCGGCGGCCACGAGCGCGGCCTGCGTTCGGGCACGCTGCCGACCCACCAGATCGTCGGCATGGGCGAAGCCTTCCGACTCGCGAAAGTGGAGATGGATGCGGAACTGACGCGCGTGAAAGCGCTGCGCGACCGCCTGGCCAAGGGCCTGCTGGAGATCGAAGAGGTCTACATCAACGGCGACATGGAACACCGCGTGCCGCACAACCTCAACGTCTCGTTCAACTATGTCGAGGGCGAATCGCTGATCATGGCGATCAAGGGCCTCGCCGTGTCCTCGGGTTCGGCCTGCACCTCGGCCTCGCTGGAACCGTCCTACGTGCTGCGCGCCCTGGGCCGCAGCGACGAGCTGGCGCACAGCTCGATCCGTTTCACCATCGGCCGCTTCACGACCGAGCAGGACATCGACTTCGCGGTCGAGCTGCTGAAGTCGAAGGTCGGCAAACTGCGCGAACTGTCGCCGCTGTGGGACATGTTCAAAGAGGGAATTGACCTCAATTCCATCCAGTGGGCAGCCCACTAATTACAGTTTCAGAATTCAAGGAGTAACACCATGGCTTATTCAGACAAAGTACTCGACCACTACGAGAACCCGCGCAACGTCGGCGCCTTCGACAAGGGCGACGATGCGATCGGCACCGGCATGGTCGGCGCGCCGGCCTGCGGCGACGTGATGAAGCTGCAGATCAAGGTCAACGATCAGGGCCTGATCGAAGACGCAAAGTTCAAGACCTACGGCTGCGGTTCGGCCATCGCATCGAGCTCGCTCGTGACCGAGTGGGTCAAGGGCAAGTCGCTGGACGAAGCGCTGTCGATCAAGAACACCCAGATCGCCGAGGAACTGGCGCTGCCGCCGGTGAAGATCCACTGCTCGATCCTGGCGGAAGACGCGATCAAGGCCGCCGTGGCCGACTACAAGAGCAAGCACGCCGCAAAGGCGTAAATAGTTTTCACAGATTGGAGCACGCCTCATGGCAATCACCCTGACTGAAAAAGCCGCGAAACACGTCAACCGTTACCTCGAACGCCGGGGCAAGGGCATCGGCTTGCGCTTCGGTGTGCGCACCACCGGCTGCTCCGGCCTGGCTTACAAGCTCGAGTACGTCGACGATGCGACCGCCGAAGACAGCGTGTTCGAGTCGCACGGCGTGAAGGTCTTCGTCGACCCGAAAAGCCTGCCCTACATCGATGGCACCGAGCTCGACTTCGCGCGCGAAGGGCTGAACGAAGGCTTCCGCTTCAACAACCCGAACGTCAAGGACAACTGCGGCTGCGGCGAAAGCTTCCGTATCTGACGATGAAGCAGACTCACTTCGAGCTGTTCCAGCTGCCGGCCACGTTCGCCATCGATGGCGACGCGCTGGACGCGGCCTACCGCGAAGTGCAGGGCCGCGTGCATCCGGACCGCTTCGTGAACGCCACCGACGCCGAAAAACGCGTCGCGATGCAGTGGGCGACGCGCGCCAACGAGGCATACCAGACCCTGCGCAACCCGCAGAAGCGGGCGCAGTACCTTTGCGAGATCAACGGCGTCGATCTGCAGACCGAGTCGAACACCGCGATGCCGGCAGCCTTCCTGATGCAGCAGATGGAATGGCGCGAGGCGCTCGACGATGCGCGCGCGGCCAGGGATGCCGGTGCGCTGGACGAGCTGGATGCGCAGGTGCGTCGCGAGCGCAAGGGGATGCTGGAGCAGGTCGGCAAGCAGCTCGACGCGGGCGATTATCACGGCGCGGCGCAGGGCGTGCGGTCCATGATGTTCCTCGATAAATTCGGGGAAGAAGTACAGTACGCGTTCGAGGCGTTGGACGCTTAAAGGTATACGTAGGGTGGGCGGGTCTCCCGCCCGCGCGCCCAGACATGGCATGCATTGCGGCGACGCTCGTGCTGGTTGAACGCGTGGGCGGGGAATCCGCCCACCCTGCATCAAGCGGTACAGAACAATAAACAGGTATCACGACAATGGCACTACTCCAAATCGCCGAACCCGGCATGTCCACCGCCCCGCACCAGCACCGCCTGGCGGTCGGCATCGACCTGGGCACCACCAACTCGCTGGTTGCCACCGTCCGCAGCGGCAGCCCGGAAGTGCTGAGCGACGAGGACGGCCGCCAGCTGCTGCCATCGGTCGTGCGTTACCTCGCCAACGGCAATGCCAACATCGGCCACAAGGCGCAGGCGCACCAGACCACCGACCCGAAAAACACGGTCGTCTCGGTCAAGCGCTTCATGGGCCGCGGGCTGAAGGACATCGCCCACGCCGAGAACCTGCCCTACGACTTCGTCGATGCTCCGGGCATGGTCCAGATCAACACCGTCGCCGGCGTGAAGAGTCCGGTCGAGACCTCGGCCCAGATCCTGGCCACGCTGCGCCAGCGCGCCGAGGATTCGCTCGGCGACGACCTGGTCGGCGCCGTCATCACCGTGCCGGCCTATTTCGACGACGCCCAGCGCCAGGCCACCAAGGACGCCGCCCAGCTGGCAGGCATCAACGTGCTGCGCCTGCTGTCGGAACCGACTGCCGCCGCCATCGCCTATGGCCTCGACCACGGCAAGGAAGGCGTCTACGCGGTCTACGACCTGGGCGGCGGCACCTTCGACATCTCGATCCTCAAGCTCTCGAAGGGCGTGTTCGAGGTGCTGTCGACCGGCGGCGATTCGGCCCTGGGTGGCGACGACTTCGACCACCGTCTGTTCTGCTGGATCAACGAGCAGGCCAAGCTGGCCCCGCTGTCCGAGCAGGACACCGCCACCCTGATGGTCAAGGCGCGCCAGGCCAAGGAACTGTTGTCGACTAATGAAGAAACCACCGTCGAAGCGATCCTGAAATCGGGCGAGATCGTGCAGGTGACCATCACCGCCCACGTCTTCGCCGAGATCACCAGGCACCTGGTCGGCAAGACCATGAACGCGATCCGCAAGGCGATGCGCGACGCCGACGTGAGCGTCGAGGACGTCGACGGCGTCGTAATGGTCGGCGGCGCCACCCGCATGCCGCACGTGCGCCGCGCGGTGTCGGAGTTCTTCCACACCATCCCGCACGCGAACATCGACCCGGACAAGGTCGTGGCGCTGGGCGCCGCCATCCAGGCCAACCTGTTGGCCGGTAACCGCGCCGAAGGCGACGACTGGCTGCTGCTCGACGTGACCCCGCTGTCGCTCGGCATCGAGACCATGGGTGGCCTGGTCGAGAAGATCATTCCGCGCAACTCGACCATTCCGTGCGCACGGGCGCAGGAGTTCACGACCTTCAAGGATGGTCAAACCGCGCTGGCGGTGCACGTGGTGCAGGGCGAGCGCGAGCTGGTGTCCGACTGCCGCTCGCTGGCGCGCTTCGAACTGCGCGGCATCCCGCCGATGGCGGCCGGGGCGGCGCGTATCCGCGTGACCTACCAGGTCGATGCGGACGGCCTGCTGTCGGTGTCGGCCCGCGAAACCCGCTCGGGCGTGGAAGCGTCGATTACCGTCAAGCCGTCCTACGGCCTGGGCGATGACGAAGTGGCGCGCATGCTGCAGGATTCGTACAGCTCGGCCCAGGGCGACATGCAGATGCGCGCGCTGCGCGAAGAGCAGGTCGAGGCCGAACGCATCCTGCTGGCGACGCAGTCGGCGCTGGACAGCGATGCCGACCTGCTGAGCGACGCCGAGCAGGACGAGACCGCGAAACTGGTGCACGGCGTGCGCGATGCGATCCACCGTTCCAACGACACGTCGCTGGAAGCCGGCGTGCGCCAGGATGCGCTGCACGCGGCCGTGCAGGCGCTGGCCAAGGGCACCGAGGAATTCGCGGCACGCCGCATGGACAAGAGCGTGCGCAAGGCGCTGGCCGGCAAGTCGCTGGACGAAGTTTAGTAGGGTGGGCGGGGTAATTTCGGGCAATGCCCGGAATTACAAACGCCCACGCGTTCAACTATCGGTGGCTTTGCCGCAACGCATGTTTGGTTTGAACGCGTGGGCGGCAAAGCCGCCCACCCTACGAATAAACAATACATAACGAGGTAATCAAGTGCCACAAATCGTCATCCTCCCCCACCCGGTGTTCTGCCCCGACGGCGCCGTGCTGGAATCCCCGGCCGGCAAGTCGATCTGCGACGTCCTGCTGGAAAACGACATCGAGATCGAACACGCCTGCGACCGCGTCTGCGCTTGCACGACCTGCCACGTGATCGTGCGCGAAGGCTTCGCGTCGCTGAACGAGCAGGAAGAAAAAGAA
This sequence comes from Telluria sp. PB2R4, assembly GCF_059685695.1. Classification (NCBI taxonomy): domain Bacteria; kingdom Pseudomonadati; phylum Pseudomonadota; class Betaproteobacteria; order Burkholderiales; family Oxalobacteraceae; genus Telluria; species Telluria sp. PB2R4. Next base: position 37,725 of record NZ_JCASIC010000013.1, read on the forward strand.
GAAGACATGCTGGACAAGGCCTGGGGCCTGGAGCCGAATTCGCGCCTGTCGTGCCAGGCGATCGTGGCCGAGGAAGACCTGGTGGTCGAGATCCCGAAGTACACCATCAACCACGCAGCAGAGAAAAACCACTGAGCAGGAGGTCTGCCATGAAGTGGACTGACGTATCAAGCATCGCCGAGGCCCTGGTCGAGAAGTATCCGGAGGTCGACCCCACCACCGTGCGCTTCGTCGACCTTCACAACTGGGTCATCGAACTCGATGGCTTCAGCGACGACCGCAGCCGCGGCGGCGAACGCGTACTGGAAGCCATTCAGGCGGCATGGATCGATGAAGCACGTTAAAAACACCACCAAGCAGGCAGCGGTACAAGAACTGCCGCCGGAAGTCCGCCCCGGCCAGTCGATCGAGCTGCTCAAGGAGCTGCACATCCTTACGCGCGACGGCAAGCTGAACCAGGACAGCCGCCGCAAGCTCAAGCAGGTCTACCACCTGTACAACTTCATCGAGCCGCTGCTGAGCAGCGTCCTCCAGGAGAAGGGCAGCGTGTCCCTGGTCGACCACGGCGCCGGCAAGTCCTACCTCGGCTTCATCCTCTACGACCTGTTCTTCAAGGGGCTTGGCGACGGCTCGCACATCTACGGCATCGAGACCCGTGAAGAACTGGTAGCCAAGTCGACCGAGCTGGCGGCGCGCCTGGGCTTTGGCGGCATGTCCTTCCTGCCGCTGTCGGTGGCGGAATCGACCACGTCCAGCAAGCTGCCGGAAACGATCGACATCGTCACCGCACTGCACGCCTGTAACACCGCCACCGACGACGCCATCGACTTCGCGCTCAAGAAAAAAGCGAAGCACATGGTGCTGGTGCCGTGCTGCCAGGCCGAGGTCGCTACCGTGCTGCGCAAGAACAAGGGCAAGGACCTGGGCCGCAGCGCGCTGACCGAGATCTGGCGCCACCCGATCCACACCCGCGAGTTCGGCAGCCAGATCACCAACGTGATGCGCTGCCTGCAGCTGGAAGCCCATGGCTACCAGGTGACCGTCACCGAACTGGTGGGCTGGGAACACTCGATGAAGAATGAGCTCATCGTCGCCACCTACAAGAACCTGCCGCGCCGCCGCCCGACCGAGCGCCTCCAGGAAGTGATGTCCGAACTGGGCCTCGACGAAATGAAGCAACGCTTCTACACCCCTGTCACAGCAGACTGAGAACGAGATGAGCGACAAGAACAATTGGATCGACCTGCGCAGCGACACCGTCACCCAGCCATCGGAAGCGATGCTCGCCGCCATGGCGGGCGCCGTTGTGGGCGACGACGTCTACGGCGACGACCCGTCGGTCAATCGCCTGCAGGAATATGCCGCCGACCTGTTCGGCTACGAGGCCGGCATGTTCGCCCCATCCGGCACCCAGACCAACCTGATCGCGCTGATGACCCACTGCGCTAGAGGCGACGAATACCTGGTCGGCCAGGAAGCCCACACCTACAAATACGAAGGCGGCGGCGCCGCGGTGCTGGGTTCGATCCAGCCGCAGCCGATCGCCAACCAGGCCGACGGCTCGATCTCGCTCGCGGACATCGAGGCCTACATCAAGCCCGACGACATGCATTTCGCGCGCACCCGCCTGCTGGCGCTGGAAAACACCATCGGCGGCCGCGTGCTGCCCCAGGATTACGTGAAGGCGGCGACAAGCCTGGCGCACAGCAAGGGCCTGGCCACCCACCTCGACGGCGCCCGCGTCTGCAACGCGGCCGTCAAGGCGGGCATCAGCCTGCGCGAGGCCGTGCAAGGTTTCGACACCGTGTCGGTCTGCCTGTCGAAGGGCCTGGGCGCACCGGTCGGCTCCGTGCTGCTGGGCCCCAAGGCCTTCATCGAGCAGGGCAAGCGCTGGCGCAAGATGCTGGGCGGCGGCATGCGCCAGGCCGGCGTGATCGCCGCGGCCGCGCAGTACGCGCTCGAGCACAACGTGGGGCGCCTGGCCGAAGACCACGACCATGCCGCTGCGCTGGCGCAGGGGCTGTCGCAGATCGAGGCCTTGAGGGTCGGTACTCCGCAGACCAATATCTTCTGGCTGGACATCCCGGCGGGCGCCTGCGAGCCGCTGCGCCAGTACCTGGCCCACGCCCGGATCCGCGCCTCGATCGGTCCGCGCACCCGCCTGGTGACCCACCTGGACGTATCAAGCGCCGACGTGGCGCGCACGGTCGAGGTGTTCCAGGCCTTCTTCGCTGATTGGCGCGGTCAATGATGGACAAGCAGGACACCAACACCGACGACGGCATCCGCCTGGCCAAGCGCGTCGCCGCGCAACTGGGCTGTTCGCGCGCCGAGGCCGAGCGTTATATCGCGGGCGGCGGCATCAGCGTCGACGGCCAGGTGATCGAAGACCCGGCCAGCCGCGTCCTGCCTTCGCAGGACGTGCGCGTACTGCCGGGCGCATCGAGCGAGGAGGCGCCGCCGGTGACCTTCCTGCTGCACAAGCCGGCCGGCTTCAATTCCGGCGTCGGTGCGCGCGGCGAGCCGGCACTGGCCTGCCTGACGGCAGAAGCGCATGACGCCCAGGGGCACGGCCAGCCGCGCTTCCTCAAGCGCCACCTGCACAAACTGAGCTTGAGCTCGCCGCTGGAAACGGACGCGAGCGGGTTGATGGTGTATACCCAAGATTTCCGGGTGGCGCGCAAGCTGGTCGACGATGCTGCGCGCGTGGAGCAGGAATTCGTGGTCGACGTCAGCGGCACGATCAGGGAAGGCGGGCTGGCGCTGCTGAACCATGGCTTGACGTTCAGCGGCAAGCCGATCGCACCGATGAAGGTCAGCTGGCAAAACGAACACCGGCTGCGCTTTGCGCTCAAGGATGCTCGTCCCGGGCTGATCGACCACATGTGCCGCGCGGTGGGGCTGGAGATCGTCGAGATGCGGCGCATCCGCATCGGGCGCGTGTCGATGGCGGGCCTGCAGGTGGGGCAGTGGAGGTATTTGCTCGATCATGAGCGGTTCTGATCTTTGCTGGCGCTCTGCCAGAAAAATCGGACGGAATGATGCCAGTGGCATCATTTCGGCCGTCGCCGGGACTCATGGGGGGCCAGTGGCCTGCATGACGGTCTGAAGCTTGCGGACTACGAAGTCGTTTCAAGCTACGTGCCTCAGTACGTCATTCCCGCGAAGTTACGTTAGCTCTTCGCCTTCACCCGCTTCGGCAACCCGATCAGGCGCGTCCCCGCCAGCCGGTCATGCAAGAACTGCCGGTCCTTGTCGAACAGCGCCGTCATCGCCCATGCGGCGATACCGATCAGGAAGGCGATCGCAATCTGCCCCTTGCCGTGCAGCCCGAAGGCCCAGCACGCGAGCAGCGCCGGCAGGAACCACCCCCAGGCCAGCAGGAAGCGCAGCGCCGCCGTCCGGAACGGCAGCTTGTGATACCCGAGCTTGACCACCTTGATGCGCCAGGTTTTCATGGCCAGCGTGTGCCCGGTATTGATCCAGCACCAGATGAAATAGGCGGCCGTCACCAGCAGCAGCCAGGCCTTCAGGCCTTCCTTGGCCACCGGGTGCTGGCTGTTCAGCGTCACCAGCATGTAGAAGGCGATCGCCAGCATCTCGACCGAGAACAGGAGCAGCGCTTCGTACAGCATGACGGTGACGCGGCGCAGGATGGTCGGGGTGAGGACGGGTGCAGGGTTAGTTGCTTGCATTCGGTGCGGATGTGGCGACGGAAGAGGGAGCGGCCGGTGTCGCGGCCGGCGCCGGTGAAGGCGCCGCGGCCGGTGTTGCGGACGGCGGCGCGGCCGTGGTCGCGGCCGGCGCGCTTGTGCTGGTCCCCGGGCTGGCGGCCATGGCAGGCACTGTTTGTGTCGGCAGGATGCACGAGGTACCGCGACGGGTGGCGCCCGGCGGGCAGCTGACCGGCGTGTCGATGATCGGCGAATGCGGCAGCGAGGGCACGCCCTGCGGCTTGGCGCCGGATCGCGCCAGCCGGCGCTTTTCTTCTTCGGACAGCTGCTTGTAGCTTTCCCAGGTCGCGGCCTTCTGGCCTGGCGCCAGCTTGCGGGTCTTGCTGTAGTTCTCGCGCGCCAGGTCGCGCTGGGCCGGGGTCAGGCGCATCCACTGGCGCATGCGCTCGTGCACGCGCTGCTGTTCGGCCGGGCTCATCGAGGCGAAACGCTGGGACATCTCGAGCCAGCGGCGCTTGCGGATGCCGTCCATGCCGTTCCATTCGGGCTGCAGGGGCTTGAGGGCGGTCTGCTGGGCGCGCGACAGTTCGCGCCACAGCGGCTTGTCGAGGGTCTTGGCGGGTGGCTTGGCGCCCGCTGCGATGGTGCTTGGCGCGCCGGCGCCGGGCGCGGCGGGCGCAGTGGATTCGGACTTGTTATAGATCGCCCAGGTCGCGGCCCCGGCGATCAAGACCGCTGCCGCAGTTGCAACAACGGCGATGCGGGGCTTCGGCGCGGATTTCGTCATTGCTGGCGCTGTTGCGACTCCACATAGGCGTTGAAACCATGGTCGAGGTAAGCGGTCAGCGGCAGTTCGTCGGCCAGCACGGCCGCGTCGATCTCGGCGATCGCGGCCAGGCGCTGCTGCTGTTCGTACTGGTACACGCCGCCCATGCCGACGACCAGCGCCAGCATCGGCACCGCGACGGCGAGGCGCGCCAGGGCCGGTCCGGTGAAGAGGGCGTGGATGTCGACCAGTGGCCGCTTGCCCGCCTTGACCGGCGCGGCGCCCGGCTTCTTGCGCGACATGGCGCGCGCACGCGCCGCGGCCAGCCGGTCGGTCGTCGAAACCGGCAGCGCGTCGAGGTTCTCGTTCAGGGCATGGCGTACCTTGTACGCCAGGTTGATGTCGTCGGTGTTCATAGCTTGATTCCCTTGGCCTTGAGCGCCGCGGCGAGGGCGTGGGTTGCGCGTGAGCAGTGCGTCTTGACGCTTCCCTCGGAACAACCCATCGCTTCGGCCGTCTCGGCCACGTCCATATCCTGCCAGTAACGCATAAGGAAGGCTTCCCGTTGACGCGCAGGGAGCTTTTCTACTTCCTGCTCGATCAGGCGCAAGGTTTGGGCACGCTCGAACTGGTCGGCGCTTGACTCCGCCGCCGCCGTACCTGCCTCCGCTTCATAGGAAGAAAGTATATCAAATTCCTCGTCGTCGCCGTCCGGCCGGCTGAAGCCCGAGAAGAGGCTGATCCATGTATTGCGGACCTTTTCGCGGCGGAAGTAGTCGAGGATGGTTGTCTGCAGGATGCGCTGGAACAGCATCGGCAGCTCGGCGGCCGGCTTGTCGCCGTATTTCTCGGCCAGCTTGATCATGGCGTCCTGCACGATGTCGAGCGCCGACTCGTCCTTGCGAACCGCATAGACCGCCTGCTTGAACGCGCGCCGTTCGACATTCTCGAGGAAGTCGTTGAGTTCTTTGTCTGTGGCCATGCGTTGTTGGAAGGGCGCTTGATGCGAATGCCGTAAGGAAAACTATCGAATCCTAGCAAAATTCCCAAGACAGCGCATCGAAATCGCTCAGTTGCAGGCCAGCAGCGTCGTCGGGCGTTTCCCGCGCTGCCCTCCGGTTGAGTCGTTTTTTACGCAGTTTGGCGCACCAGCGCGGTGCCGCCATTAATTTTTTTATTGAAGTCTTGACCAAAATGGTGCAACGCAGTAATGTGTTCCAATGCTTTGCACCCCCGAAGCTCCCCAGTCACCTGGTCAAGGCCCACACGCCATCTCCAGATCGACGCGCTTTCATTTGTAGGCAGTTTGCTCCGACCCGCGCCACAAGCGCGAGAGATGCGTATAAACGCTACAGACACTCAAGCCGAACGAGTTGCGCCCAGCGCCCGTGCGTAAGGACCCTACGGTGTCCCGAAACACAGACGTGCACGCAGAGAGAAGGGAAGCATGAGCACTGTTGCGCATTTCGCATTTCGTTAGGAACGGGCATCCGATCAAACTCCCATTGGGTCTTGAAAGGAATGTACATGAGTAACGAAACAGCGGCCTCCGGGTCGTCAGCTCCGATCACGGGCGCTGAAATCGTGGTGCGTTGTCTCGCGGAAGAGGGCGTCAAGCACGTCTTCGGTTATCCCGGCGGGGCAGTCCTCTATATCTACGACGCCATCTTCAAGCAGGACAAGTTCCAGCACGTCCTCGTTCGCCACGAACAGGCCGCGGTCCACGCCGCAGACGCCTATTCGCGCAGCTCCAACACCGTCGGCGTTGCCCTCGTGACCTCCGGTCCGGGCGTGACCAATGCCGTCACCGGCCTGTCCACGGCCTACATGGATTCGATCCCGATGGTCGTCATTTCCGGCCAGGTGCCGAGTCATGCGATCGGCCAGGATGCCTTCCAGGAATGCGACACCGTCGGCATCACCCGCCCCGTGGTCAAGCACAACTTCCTGGTCAAGGATGTCCGCGAGCTGGCATCGACCATCAAGAAAGCCTTCTTTATCGCCCGCACCGGCCGTCCCGGCCCCGTGCTGGTCGATATCCCGAAGGACATCAGCATGCACAAGTGTGCGTACGACTACCCTCGCGAGATCGAGATGCGTTCGTACAAGCCGGTGGACAAGGGCCACGCCGGCCAGATCCGCAAGGCGGTCCAGCTGCTGCAGGGCGCCGAACGCCCGATGATCTACGCGGGCGGCGGCGTCATCCTGGCGAACGCCTCGGATGAACTGAACCGCATGGTCGAGAAGACCGGCTTCCCGGTGACCAATACGCTGATGGGCCTGGGCGCCTCGCGCTCCTCCAGCCCGCATTTCGTGGGCATGCCCGGCATGCACGGCACCTATGAAGCGAACATGGCGATGCAGCATTGCGACGTCCTGATCGCCATCGGCGCGCGCTTCGACGACCGCGTGATCGGCAATCCGAAGCACTTCGCCAGCAACCCGCGCAAGATCATCCACATCGACATCGACCCCTCGTCGATCTCGAAGCGGGTCAAGGTCGACATCCCGATCGTCGGCAACGTCAAGGACGTGCTGGTCGAACTGCTGTCGCAGCTGGACGCGTCCACGGCCTCGACCAACACCCATGCGCTGCAGGCCTGGTGGAAGCAGATCGCCGAATGGCGCGGCAAGGACTGCCTGGCCTATGCATCGTCGAGCGAGCTGATCAAGCCGCAGTCGGTCATCGAGCAGCTGCACAAGGTGACCAAGGGCGACGCCTTCATCACCTCGGACGTCGGCCAGCACCAGATGTGGGCCGCGCAGTACTACGGCTTCGACAAGCCGCGCCGCTGGATCAACTCGGGCGGCCTGGGCACCATGGGCGTCGGCCTGCCGTACGCGATGGGCGTGCAGATGGCGAACCCGGATGCGACGGTCGCCTGCGTCACCGGCGAAGGCTCGATCCAGATGTGCATCCAGGAGCTCGCGACCTGCAAGCAATACCACCTGACGCCGAAGATCATCCTGCTGAACAACCGCTTCCTCGGCATGGTCCGCCAGTGGCAGCAGATCGACTACGGCTCGCGCTATTCCGAGTCCTATATGGACTCTTTACCCGATTTCGAAAAGCTGGCCGAGGCCTACGGCCACGTGGGCATGCGCATCGAGAAGCCGGGTGACGTCGAGGGTTCGCTGGTCGAGGCCTTCGCCATGAAGGACCGCCTGGTGTTCATGAACTTCATCACCGACCAGAGCGAGAACGTCTGGCCTATGGTCAAGGCCGGCAAGGGCCTGAACGAAATGCTGCTCGGCTCGGAGGACCTGTAATGCGACACATCATTTCCGTCCTCCTCGAGAACGAAGCCGGCGCGCTGTCGCGCGTGGTCGGACTGTTCTCGGCACGTGGCTACAACATCGAAACCCTAACCGTGGCGCCGACCGAAGACGCGACCCTGTCGCGCATGACGATCGTCACCAGCGGCTCGGACGACATCATCGAGCAGATCACCAAGCACCTGAACCGCCTGATCGAAGTGGTGAAGGTGGTCGATCTCACCGAAGGCCAGCACATCGAGCGCGAGCTCATGCTCATCAAGGTGCGGGCGGTCGGCAAGGAGCGCGAAGAGATGAAGCGCACCGCCGACATCTTCCGCGGCCGCATCATCGACGTGACCGAGAAGACCTACACGATCGAGCTGACCGGCGCCAAGAGCAAGCTCGATGCCTTCATCGACGCCATCGACCGCACGTCGATCCTGGAGACCGTCCGTACCGGCGGCTCGGGCATCGGCCGCGGCGAACGCATCCTCAAGGTTTGACTACGACGATATCGAATACCCGTAGGGTGGGCGGGTCCCCCGCCCACGCGTTCAACTGACGCCTGCCTACCCACACAATTAAAATTTAAAGGAATGACCATGAAAGTTTTCTACGACAAAGACTGCGACCTCTCCCTCATCAAAGGCAAGAACGTCGCCATCATCGGCTACGGCTCGCAAGGCCACGCCCACGCCCAGAACCTGAGTGAATCCGGCGTCAACGTCACCGTCGGCCTGCGCCGCGGCGGCGCCTCGTGGAACAAGGTCGAAGCGGCCGGCCTGAAGGTCGCCGAAGTCGATGAAGCGGTCAAGAACGCCGACGTCATCATGATCCTGCTGCCGGACGAGAACATCGCCCAGGTCTACAAGGAGAACGTCGAGCCGAACGCCAAGCAGGGCGCCGTGCTGGCCTTCGCCCACGGCTTCAACGTGCATTACGGCCAGGTCGTGCCGCGCGCCGACCTCGACGTGATCATGGTCGCACCGAAGGCCCCGGGCCACACCGTGCGCGGTACCTACACCCAGGGTGGCGGCGTGCCGCACCTGATCGCCGTCTACCAGGACAAGTCGGGTTCGGCACGCGACATCGCGCTGTCGTATTCGATGGCCAATGGCGGCGGCCGCGCCGGCATCATCGAGACCAACTTCCGCGAAGAGACCGAGACCGACCTGTTCGGCGAGCAGGCCGTGCTCTGCGGCGGCGCCGTCGAGCTGATCAAGGCCGGCTTCGAAACCCTGACCGAAGCGGGCTACGCGCCGGAAATGGCGTACTTCGAGTGCCTGCACGAACTCAAGCTGATCGTCGACCTGATCTACGAAGGCGGCATCGCCAACATGAACTACTCGATCTCGAACAACGCGGAATACGGCGAGTACGTCACCGGCCCGAAAGTCGTCACCTCGGCCACCAAGGATGCGATGCGCCAGTGCCTGAAGGACATCCAGACCGGCGAGTACGCGAAGAGCTTCATCCTCGAGAACAAGGCCGGCGCCCCGACCCTGATCTCGCGCCGCCGCCTGACCGCCGAGCATCCGATCGAGGAAGTCGGCGCGAAGCTGCGCGCGATGATGCCGTGGATTGCGAAGAACAAGCTGGTCGACCAGTCGAAGAACTGATGTCGTACGGTGGGCGGGTGATCTCGGGCATCGTCCGAGATCACCCGCCCACCATACAATTAAAGACAGTTGCAACGGTTCATTACAAATCTACGAAGGAAGTTGTGAAGCCAGTATCGTATAAGTGACGCGGACATCCGTCGCAACTACTGGAGAACAACAATGAAACTTTCGAAATCGCTCGCTGTCGCAGCCCTGATGCTGGCATGCCAGGCCCAGGCCCAGACCGTGACTGCACCATCGACCACGGGCACCCTGGTCGTGGTCCCGGCCTTCGGCGAAGTGAAGCATGCCAACGACCAGGCCACCGTCACCTTTGCGGTTGAGGAGCACGACAAGGACAAGAACGCCGCTGCGGCACGCGTGAACCGCAAGATGAAGGAGGGAACCGAGATCGTGCGCCGCGCCGATCCGAAGGCCGAGCTCAAGACGATGGGTTACTACACCTATCCGGTGTACCCCGAGGTGCCGCCCATGCCGCAACCCGCGGTGCGCACCCCGGTGAAGCCGGTGCCGGTTGCCTGGCGCGTCGGCCAGTACCTGGAGGTGAAGACCACCAACCTGGCAGACCTGCCGAAGACCGCCGCCGCAGCGCAAAAAGTTCTGCAGATCAACAACGTGAACTTCGGCCTGAGCCCGGAACTGGAAAAGCGTCTCGACGACCAGCGCATCGCCGCGACCTACCGCAACCTGAACGAGCGCATCGTCTCGATCGCCAACGCGATGGGACGCAAGCCGCTGGATGCGGTGCTCGATACGGTCGATTTCGAAGGATCGGGTAATTACGCGGGCGACGGACAGGCCGCGGGTGCGCCAATGATGATGCAGGCCCGTGCGATGAAGGAAGCGTCCGACGCGATGCCGGAACCGAGCTTTGAACCGGGAGAAACCACGCTCCAGATGCGTCTGGTAGGCAAGGTGCGATTCAAGTAAACATAGCCATTCGCTAACATGGGTTCCCGCCTCTATAATGCTGGGAACAGCATTACTTGAATACGGATCCTTATGCCAACATTTCCACGACGCCGACCACCTGGAGCAGGGCCAAAACCGCCACGTTTCTCGCGACTGAAAAAGCGCTTCGGGCGCCGGGCGGATGACCGTGTCCAGGGCGAGCGCGGCCGCGGCATCTACCTGCTGCCGAACGCGTTCACCACCGGCGCGCTGTTCTGCGGCTTCTACGCGATCGTCATGGCGATGAACCAGCGCTTCGAGCATGCGTGCTGGGCGGTGTTCATCGCGATGATCCTGGATGGATTGGATGGGCGGATCGCACGACTGACCAACACCCAGTCGGAGTTCGGCGCGCAGTACGACTCGCTGTCGGACATGGTGTCCTTCGGCGCGGCGCCGGCGCTGGTGATCTATGAATGGTCGCTGCGCGGCCTGGGCAAGCTGGGCTGGATCGCCGCCTTCATCTATTGCGCCGGGGCGGCGCTGCGGCTGGCGCGCTTCAACACCAACATCGAGGTGGTGGACAAGCGCTTCTTCCAGGGTTTGCCGAGCCCGGCGGCAGCGGCGCTGATCGTCGGCTTCATCATGATGATGACCGACCCGGACATCAACGTCAGCTCGCGCCAGGTGGACTGGGTGAGCTGGGGCTTGGCGGTGTTCGCCGGCCTGACGATGGTGTCGAACGTACCGTTTTACAGCTTCAAGGACGTGAACTTCCGCAAGTCGGTGCCGTTCATCGTGGTGTTCCTGATTGCCCTGGCCCTGGCGCTGCTGGCGATCGACCCACCGAAAGTGCTGTGGCCGATTTTTGTGATTTACGGCTTGTCGGGATATGCCGTGTTTGCCTGGCGCGCAGCCAAGGGCAAGCCGGTGAGCATCATCCCGCTCGACGACGACGAGCCGGACGACAGCGTGCGCCGCTAGCGCGGACCTTCGGGTCGGGCAGGGCGCCGCTAAACTTTTTAGCTTATGGAGCCTGCAATGCCTGACCTGCCTGCTGTCTTGCCAGATACTTCGCGCCTGATCATTTTCGACACCACCCTGCGCGACGGCGAGCAATCGCCCGGCGCCTCGATGACCAGGGACGAGAAGGTGCGCATCGCGCGCCAGCTCGAGCGCCTGCGGGTGGACGTCATCGAAGCCGGCTTCGCCGCGGCATCGCCGGGTGACTTCGAAGCGATCCGCGCCATCTCGGCCGCGGTGCGCGAGTCCACCATCTGCTCGCTGTCGCGCGCCAACGACCGCGACATCGCCCGCGCCGCCGAAGCGCTGGCGCCTGCCGCGCGCAAGCGCATCCACACCTTCATCGCCACCTCGCCGCTGCACATGCAGGTGAAACTGCGCATGGAGCCGGAGCAGGTGCTGGAGCAGGCCAGACTCGCCATCCGCTACGCCCGCAATCACACCGACGACATCGAGTTCTCGCCCGAGGACGGCAGCCGTTCGGAAGAAGACTTTTTATGCCGGGTGCTGGAAGCGGTGATCGCGGAAGGCGCCACCACCATCAACTTTCCCGACACCGTGGGTTACGCCGTGCCCGAGGAATTCGGCCGGCGCATCCTGCGCCTGCGCGAGCGCGTGCCCAATTCCGACAAGGCCATCTGGTCGGTGCACTGCCATAACGACCTGGGCCTGGCGGTGGCCAATTCGCTGGCCGGCGTCACCATCGGCGGCGCGCGCCAGATCGAATGCACCATCAACGGCCTGGGCGAACGGGCCGGCAACACCTCGCTGGAAGAAGTCGTGATGGCGCTGCGCACGCGCGCCGACTATTTCAACCTGACGGTCGGCGTCGACACCACCCAGATCGTGCCGGCCTCGAAAATGGTTTCGCAGATCACCGGCTTCGCGGTGCAGCCGAACAAGGCGGTAGTGGGCGCCAACGCTTTTGCCCACGCCTCCGGCATTCACCAGGACGGCATTTTGAAGGCGCGCGAGACCTACGAGATCATGCGTGCCGAGGACGTGGGCTGGACCACCAACAAGATCGTGCTGGGCAAGCTGTCCGGCCGCAACGCGTTCAAGTCGCGCCTGCAGGAGCTGGGCATCGCGCTGGAATCCGAGGCCGAGGTAAATGCGGCATTCGCGCGCTTCAAGGAGCTGGCCGACCGCAAGGCCGAGATCTTCGACGAGGACATCATGGCGCTGGCATCGAGCGCGGACCATGAGCAGGCGGGCGAGATCTACCGCCTGGTGTCGCTGGCACAGCGCTCGGAGACCGGCGAGCTGCCGCATGCACGGGTCGTGTTCTCGGTGGAGGACAGGGAAGTGTCGGCCGAGTCCTCGGGCGATGGGCCGGTGGATGCGGTGATTACGGCGATCGAGAGCGTGGTCAAGAGCGGGGCGGAGCAGGTGCTGTTTTCGATCAATGCGATCAGCAACGGGCCCGCTTCGCAGGGTGAAGTCACGATCCGCCTGTCGCATTCGGGGCGCATCGTCAATGGCGTCGGGGCCGATCCGGACATCATCGTGGCGTCGGCCAAGGCGTATCTGTCCGGGCTGAACAAGCTGCATTCGAAGGTGGAACGCGTGAATCCGCAGGGCGTTTAAGGACGCTTTTTCCGCTGTCCTGGCGAAATCGGCAATTCGGTGCCATGTTGTATTCTTCCTCCTACCGAGCCGGCAGCCGCTGCCGTGCGGGTTTACCTGGATACACGGCACACTTCGCTATGAATATTGCACAGTTTATTTCGGACAACATGGAGCGCATTCTCGTTGAATGGGAAGCGTTCGCTGCAACGTTTGGAGCGGCTGCCGACAAGATGTCCAGCGAGGAACTGCGTGACCATGCCAGGCAGATCCTCGAGTTCGTTGCCAAGGATATCCAAACCGCCGAGAGCGACCAGGAAAAGCAATCGAAGTCCCGGGGGCTGGATTCGCACCGCGCACGCAATGATAGTGCTTCCTCGACGCACGGGAGATTGCGTTATGCGAGCGGGTTCACCTTGCTTCAGCTCATTGCCGAGTACAGGGCCTTGCGCGCAAGCGTGCTCAAGCTTTGGCAAGAAGAATGTGGCGGCACGCCGCCAGGCAGTGTGCACGACATCACACGCTTCAACGAAGCAATCGACCAGTCCCTTGCCGAGGCGGCGGTGGCATATTCGGACAGGCTGAATGAAACGCGTGATATGTTCATCGCGATATTGGGACATGATCTACGCAGCCCGCTCGCCGCCACCATGACGGCGGGCATTTATCTTTCGCGACCTGGTGCATTCGACGATCGGGTCAGCCAGATCGGGGTGCGTATCAAGCGCAGCGCAGCCAGCATGAACGGCATGGTCAATGATCTCCTGGGGCTCGCGCGTACGCAGTTGGGTGATGGGATCCAGATTCAGCGCAAGCCCTGTGATCTGCTGGAGATGTGCCAGTGGGCGCTGGAGGACGCCAGCGCCTCGCACCCTCGGGCCGAGTTCAGGTTGCATGCGCTCGGTGAGCTGATTGGACATTTCGACCAGGCTCGATTGCAGCAAATGCTGACGAACCTGGCCAACAATGCAGCCCAGTACGGCACACCCGGAAAGCCCATCGACGTCGAGATCCTTGGTGAGGCAGAGCGGGTCGTGATCAGTGTACGAAATGAAGGTCCGGAAATTCCTGCAAATGTATTGCCAACGCTCTTCAGCTCACTTGTGCAGCTACCACAACACGAGGGCGATGTGCGGCCGCGAAGCAGTCTCGGACTGGGACTGTTCATCGCCAAGCAAATAGCAGTGGCACATGGCGGGGAGATCCATGTACGTTCGAGTGCAGTCGAGGGCACCGTGTTCACGGTAGAAGTGCCCCGGCAATAGCAGGCTAGCGCCCCTGCCTGTAACTCGGGTCATACATCGGGTCCGGCCCGTTGAGCATTTGTCGTACGATGCCCTGGCGGTCGAAATGCACGTGCATGAGCGAATTCCATACCTTCGCTTCCTTGTACCGGTACGACCATACCTCGTAGTTCTTCATTGCCACGGCAGACTTCTCGGCCGGCCGCCCGATCGTGCGCAGCACGTCTTCCTTGGTCGCCTCATCGATCTTGATGGTGGCAAACTTCTCGCCGGTGAGCACCTGCTCGTAGGACACCAGTCGCCCGTCCGCGCCGATATGCGCCATCCAGGTGAACTGGCCCATCGGCCCGGTTGCGTACTCGAAGAGACGGTCGTTGCCGGCGCCATAGATGCTGGTGGGCGCCCCCATCTTGGTCTGCACGATGGCTTCCGAATCGCCGATGCTCGGGGCCTGGCGCGGCATCCCGGCGCAGCCGCCGAGCATGACGAGCGCCGTCGATGTTGTAAATCTGATCAATTTGTTCATCATTTGACCCCGTAAACGCTCCAAAACGCCATGATCCACCTTTCGGGCGGTGCAAACAGTGGCCGCACGCCCTGTTTTCCCCTATACTGGCGGGTCTGTCCGTTTTGGGCAGCGAAGTTGTCAACAATATTGTCAATCACGGTGCGCTGGGGTTTCGACTCTTGCACCGCATGTGAAAGGTAACATCATGTCCGTAGAACACATCAACAAAGCCGCGATCATCGCGGACAACGCACGTGGCCAGAACGATACCGGTTCGCCGGAAGTCCAGGTCGCACTGCTGACCGCACGCATCAACGAACTGAACGGTCACTTCAAGGAACACAAGAAGGATCACCACTCGCGTCGTGGCCTGATCATGATGGTTAACCGCCGTAAGAGCCTGCTGTCCTACCTGAAGAGCAAGGATGCAACCCGTTACCGCGACCTGATCGCCAAGCTCGGCCTGCGTAAGTAATCGTTGGTCAAGACGATTTAGTCACGAAATGCCTGCGCCAGATACCTGTCGCGGGCATTTTTTGTTTTTGTTGTTTGTAGTTTTTGCAGTGATGGCGGGAAAGCAATTCCGTCTGTGGTGAGGTGAACGACAGCCCCTGAAAATCTGTCGGCAAAATGAAAGGGATTACCCATGTTTAATAAAGTTTCGAAAACCTTCCAGTACGGTCAACACACGGTCACCCTGGAGACGGGTGAAATCGCGCGCCAGGCAAGCGGCGCCGTCGTCGTGTCGGTCGAAGATACCGTCGTGCTGGCAACCGTAGTCGCACGCAAGGACGCCAAGCCGGGCCAGGACTTCTTCCCGCTGACCGTCGACTACATGGAAAAGACCTATGCAGCCGGCAAGATCCCAGGCGGCTTCTTCAAGCGCGAAGGCCGTCCTTCGGAAAAGGAAACGCTGACCTCGCGCCTGATCGACCGTCCGATCCGCCCGCTGTTCCCGGAAGGCTACCTGAACGAAGTCCAGGTCATCATCCACGTCCTGTCGGTCAATCCTGAAATCGACCCGGACATCCCTGCGATGATCGGCGCCTCGGCTGCGCTGTGCATCGCCGGCATCCCGTTCAACGGCCCGATCGGCGCGGCGCGCGTTGGCTACGCGAACGGCCAGTACATCCTGAACCCGACCACCACCGAGCTCAAGACCTCGCAGATGGACCTGGTCGTGGCAGGCACCGAAACCGCCGTGCTGATGGTGGAATCGGAAGCGCAACAATTGTCGGAAGAAGTCATGCTCGGCGCGGTCGTGTTCGGCCACGAGCAGATGCGTGCCGTGATCGATGCGATCCACGACCTGGTGGCCGAAGGCGGCAAGCCGGAAGTCGAGTGGAACCCGGCGCCGAAGAACGAAGAACTGATCGCCCGCGTGACCGACCTGGCCGCCGAGAGGGTCCGTGACGCCTACCAGACCCGCGAAAAGTCGGCGCGCCAGCAGAAGCTGAAGTCGCTGTCGTCGGAAGTCATGGCTGCCCTGGCAACCCAGGGCGTCGCCGCGGATGCCGGCGAAGTCGGCAACATCCTGTTCGACATGGAAGCCAAGGTCGTGCGTACCCAGATCCTGGACGGCGAGCCGCGCATCGACGGCCGCGACACCCGCACCGTGCGTCCGATCGCGATCCGCACCAGCGTGCTGCCGCGTACCCACGGTTCGGCCCTGTTCACCCGCGGCGAGACCCAGGCACTCGTGGTCGCCACCCTCGGCACCGCGCGCGACAGCCAGAAGATCGACGCGCTGATGGGCGAGTACACCGACGACTTCATGATGCACTACAACATGCCTCCGTTCGCCACCGGCGAAACCGGCCGCGTGGGCACCCCGAAGCGCCGCGAAGTCGGCCACGGCCGCCTGGCCAAGCGCGCGCTGGTCGCCGCACTGCCCAACCCGGAAGACTTCAGCTACTCGGTGCGCCTGGTCTCGGAAATCACCGAGTCGAACGGCTCCTCGTCGATGGCTTCGGTCTGCGGCGGCTGCCTGGCACTGATGGACGCCGGCGTCCCGATGAAGGCGCACGTCGCCGGCATCGCCATGGGCCTGATCAAGGAAGGCGGCAAGTTCGCGGTCCTGACCGACATCCTGGGTGACGAAGACCACCTGGGCGACATGGACTTCAAGGTCGCCGGTACCCCGGCAGGCATCACCGCGCTGCAGATGGACATCAAGATCCAGGGCATCACCAAGGAGATCATGCAGGTCGCGCTGGCGCAAGCCAAGGAAGCGCGCCAGCACATCCTGGCCGAGATGCAGCGCGCCGTGCCGAGCGTGAAGACCGAACTGTCGGACTTCGCGCCGCGCCTGATCACCATCCGCATCAACCCGGAAAAGATCCGTGACGTGATCGGCAAGGGCGGCGCCGTCATCCGCGCGCTGACCGAGGAAACCGGCACCCAGATCGACATCACCGACGAAGGCGTGGTCACCATCGCTTCGGTCGACGCCGCCGCCGGCCAGGAAGCCAAGCGCCGCATCGAAGAGCTGACCGCATCGGTCGAAGTGGGCAAGACCTACGACGGCACCGTGCTCAAGCTGCTCGACTTCGGCGCCATCGTGCAGGTCATGCCGGGCAAGGACGGCCTGCTGCACATCTCGCAGATCGCCAACGAGCGCGTGAACGCGGTTGCCGACTACCTGAAGGAAGGTCAGCAAGTGCGCGTGAAGGTCCTCGAGACCGACGAACGTGGTCGCCTGAAGCTGTCGATGAAGGCGGCTGATCCGGTCGAGGGCGCGGCGCAGTAATTTGCACCCGGCCTGAGCGGTTCGCCGCTCTCCATAAAAAACCGCCAGTGCGTGAGCCTGGCGGTTTTTTTATCTGCAACGCATTAGGGTTTGATGGAGCACAATGAGTACGGAAAGCAAGATCCGAGAATCCTAAGCAACTGCTTCCTTTCCCAGGCAAAGCATGCGTTCCCTCATCCCCGCAATCTGCCTGTCGCTCTGCCTGCAAGCCTGCGGCGGCAACACCTCGGTCGCCCTGTTCTTCGAATGGGGCACATGCGACTTCGACCGCGAACGCTGGGCGCAGGCGGACCGGGTCGCACGCGGCTGCATGATGCGCTCGTTCCTCGACAAGCATCCGGCGGTCGGCATGTCGGTTGTCGAGATCAAATTATGGCTGGGCGAACCCAGCAGCTACGCCGACTTCGAGGACCCGGCCTACCTGGTCGCCCAGGCTGCGTCGAATGGCGGCGCCGGCCGGGAACAGCTTCTGGTCTTTCGCATCGACCGGCTGACCGGCCGCGTCATCGAGGTCGCGTTGCGCCCATTTACCTGAATAGTCGCCTTTTTAAATGGCGCTGTCACCTCCACAGTGACAGCGCTATTTTTTTCGCCGCCAGGCCGCGCACGGGACAACATCGTTTCGTGACCAAATTGCAAGAAGTGTTATAGTTGTTCATTTCCATAAGGATGGGACCGCACGCGTGCGTTCGCGTAGCAGCCCACTTAAATCAACCGTCCAGACTAGGAATCGAACAGATGACCACCAAGGATTACGCCGCCCGCATCAGCCAGCTCATCCAGGATCACCAGGCCGAGATCGGCGCCGAGTGGATTTCCCAACTGGAAGCGCTGACCGTGCGCGGCACCGCCAGCTCGCGTGACCAGCTGCGCAGCCATTGCCAGCAATTCCTGTCGGCGTTCGGCAATGCCACCCGCGCTGGCGAACTGGACAATATCGAACACCGTTCCTGGGACGAGGTGCGCGACCTGCTGGCCGAGATCTCGTCCAGCCGCGCCAGGTCGGGCTCGACCCCGGCCGAAACCGCCACTTTCGTGTTCTCGCTGAAGCAGCCCTTGTTCGCACGCCTGCTCCAGGGCTTCGAAGGTGACAAGGAAGCTGTAGCGGCCGCCTCCTGGACGATCAATACCCTGCTCGACAAGCTGGGCCTGTACACCATCGAGGTGTTCCAGAAAACCAAGGACCAGATTATCGTGCGCCAGCAGCAGGAACTGCTCGAGCTGTCGACGCCGGTCGTCAAGCTGTGGAACGGCATCCTGGCGCTGCCGCTGATCGGCACCCTCGATTCGGCCCGCACCCAGGTGGTGATGGAAAACATCCTGCAGAAGATCGTCGACACCGGCGCCATGATCGCCATCATCGACATCACCGGCGTGCCGACCGTCGACACCCTGGTGGCCCAGCACTTGATGAAGACCATCGCCGCCGCGCGCCTGATGGGCGCCGACTGCATCATCAGCGGCATTCGCCCGCAGATCGCCCAGACCATCGTGCACCTCGGCGTGAACCTCGAGGACGTGGTCACCAAGGCCACCCTGGCCGACGCCTTCCTGGTCGCGCTCGAGCGCACCGGCACCTCCATCGTCGCCAAGTCGTAAGCGTCGCCATGGAACGCATTCCTATCTTGCGCATGGGCGACCTGTTGCTGGTGACGATCCAGGTCGACATGCATGACCGCCTTGCCATGCAGCTGCAGGACGACCTCACCGAGCGCATCGTGAGCGACGGCGCCAAGGGCGTCCTGATCGACATTTCGGCGCTCGACCTGGTCGACTCCTTCATCGGCCGCATGATCAGCAATACCGCCGCCATGGCGCGCGTGCTGGATGCCCAGACCGTGGTGGTCGGCATGCAGCCGGCGGTGGCGATTACCCTTGTCGAGCTGGGCCTGACCCTGCACGGCGTGAAGACTGCGCTCAACGTCGAGAAGGGCATGACCCTGCTCGGAAAGCGCTATCAGTGATGATCGACACGCAATCCAATGCAGTCCCCTTCGAGACTGCGCTGCTGGACAGCCACCGCCAGCACCGCACCGCACGCGTCAACCTGCGCCTGCAATCGGACGAGGACGTCGTGGGCCTGCGCAAGCAGGTGCGTGAGCGCGCGGTGGCCATTGCGTTGTCCCTGGTCGACCAGACCAAACTGGTGACGGCCGCCAGCGAACTGGCACGCAACACGATCAAGTATGGCGGCGGCGGCGCGGTCTGCCTCGACAGCCTGGATGATGGGGTCCGCAAGGGCATCGGCCTGCTGTTCATGGACGCCGGTCCCGGCATCCCGGACATCGACAGCGCGCTGCGCGACGGCTTCACCACCGGCGGGGGGCTGGGCCTCGGCCTGGGCGGGTCGAAAAGACTGGTCGACGAATTCGACCTCGACAGCCGTCCGGGAGAGGGCACCGCGGTGCTGATCGTTAAATGGAAACGCTGATCAGTTCACTCACCAGTCATATGGTGCACACGGTGACCCACGCCAGCGACGTCGCGGCGGTGCGCCGCGCCGGCCAGCGGCTAGCCGACGAACTCGGTTTCGACGAGACCCGCGCCGGCAAGCTGGCGCTGATCATTACCGAAGCCGCCACCAACATCCTGAAGCACGCGGGCGAGGGCGAGATGCATATCGGGCCGGCGCAGTCCGCAAGCGGGGTCGGCATCGACGTCCTGGCGATCGACAGCGGGCCGGGCATCGTCGACGTCGACGCGTCCCTGGTCGACGGGATGTCCACCGCCGGCACCGCCGGCACCGGCCTGGGTGCACTGCGCCGCCTGTCCGACGAATTCGACGTCTACACGGCCCTCGGCAAGGGCGCCGTGTTTTTCATGAGGCTGTGGCGCGACGTGCCCCCTCCCGGGCCTTGCGCCGTCGAGGTGGGGGCGCTGTGGATGCCGATGGCGGGAGAAGACGAGTGCGGCGACGGATGGGCGGTACGCTGCGATCCGCGTGGCGCCACGCTGCTCGCGGCGGACGGTTTGGGACATGGCCCCGAGGCGGCGCGCGCCGCCGCCGCCGCCATCAAGGCGCTGGCCGAGCGCAAGGCGCCGCGTGCCGAGGAACTGATGCAGGCTGCCCATGAGGCGCTGCGCCCGACACGGGGGGCTGCGCTGGCCACGGCGCGCATCGAATTCGAGGACGACGAGCTGCGCTTCGCCGGAATCGGCAACATCGCCGGCTGCGTGATCGACGACGGCCGCCGCGCGCTGGTGTCGCACAATGGCATCGTCGGCCACAACATGCGCAAGGTGCAGGAATTCCCGCTGCCGTTCGGCCGCGGCGCGCTGTGCATCATGCATTCGGACGGCATCCAGACCCAGTGGGACCTGAACAAGTACCCCGGGCTGGCGGGCCGCAGCGCGGTGCTGATCGCCGCCGTGCTGATGCGCGATTTCATCCGCCGCCGCGACGACGCGATGGTGCTGGTGGTGCGCCGCCACGGAGGCCTCGCGTGAATCAGCGCATCCTGAACGTCGCCCTCGACAGCGACCAGGACGTGGTCCTGGTGCGCCAGCGTGCGCGCCAGGTGTCCGAGCTGCTGGGCTTCTCGCAGCAGGACCAGGTCCGCATCGCCACGGCCGTATCGGAAGTGGCGCGCGTGGCCTGCTACCAGGGGTCGGGCGGGCGCGCGGTGTTCGTGCTCGATGGCGAACGTACGCGCCAGGCGCTCGAAGTGACCATCAACCCGGGCACCCGACCGCGCAAGGTCTCGACCCTGCCGGACAGCGAGCAAACCCTCACCAGCGCCTTGCCGGCGCTGGCCCTGATCACGGCGCACCGCCTGATGGACTCGTGCGACGTCGAGCCGGAGCAGGGCGCGGCCACCGCGATCACGATGCGCAAGGCGCTGCCGCCGCAGGCCCCGGTCACGCCGGCAGGCCTGGCCGAGGTGGCCGCGCGCCTGTCAGGCAGTCCGGTATCGAATACGCTGCAGGAACTGCAGCTGCAGAACCAGGAGCTGGTGGCGACCCTGGCCGAGCTGCGCGAGCGCCAGGAAGACTTGCTGTCGCTGACGCGCGAGCTGGAAGACACCAACCGCGGGATCGTCGCGCTGTACGCCGAGATCGAGGACAAGGCCGAGCGCCTGCGCAAGGCCGACGAGATGAAGTCGCGCTTCCTGTCCAACACCAGCCACGAATTGCGCACCCCGCTGTCCTCGATCCGTGCCCTGTCCCAGCTGCTGCTGGCCCGCATGGACGGCGAACTGACGACCGAGCAGGAACGCCAGGTGCAGTTCATCGCGACTGCCGCCAACGACTTGTCGGAACTGGTCAACGACCTGCTCGACCTGGCCAAGATCGAGGCCGGCAAGGTCGAGGTGTACCCGGCGCCGGTGGTGGTCGACAACCTGTTCCGTGCGCTCAAGGGAATGATGCGTCCGCTGGTCGACGAAGGCCGGGTCGAGCTGGTGTTCGAGGCTTCGGAGGATATCGACAGTTTCGATTCGGACGAAGGCAAGATCGCACAGATCCTGCGCAACTTCATCTCCAACGCGCTCAAGTTCACCGAACACGGCGCGGTGCGCGTCACCGCAAACTACGACGCGCAGGGCGAGGCCATCGTCTTCGCGGTGCAGGACACCGGGATCGGCATCAGCCCGGACGCCCTGCAACTGATTTTTGAAGAATTCAGCCAGATCGAGCACCCGCTTCAGCGGCGCAGCAAGGGCACCGGCCTCGGCCTGCCGCTGTGCCGCAAGCTGGCCGAGCTGCTGCATGGACGCGTCGACGTCGCCAGCACGGTGGGCGTGGGCTCGACCTTCACCTTGAGCCTGCCGCGGCGCTTTCCGCAACACCTTCCGCAACACCTTCCGATGTCACGCCAAGACGGAACCGAATCATGAAAGCCAATTCGACCCTGATCCTCAACGTCGACGACAACGACGGCGCCCGCTATGCCAAGAGCCGCCTCCTGCAGGGGGCCGGCTTCGAAGTGGTCGAGGCGACCAATGGCACCGATGCACTGGAGATGGTCGCGCGACTATGTCCGGCACTGGTGGTGCTGGACGTGAAGCTCCCCGACATCAACGGCATCGAAGTCTGCCGCCGCATCAAGGCCAGCCCTGACAGCAGCATGGTGCTGGTGCTGCAGACCTCGGCCGCGCTGACCGGCCGTGCCGACAAGATCCGCGGCCTGGAAGGCGGCGCCGACAACTACCTGGCGGCGCCGATCGAGGCCGACGAGCTGATCGCCAACGTGAATGCACTGCTGCGCATGCACCAGACCCAGGCCGAGCTGCGCGACAGCGAGGAGCGCTTCCGCCAGATCACGGACAACATCGACGACGTGTTCTGGATGTTCAGTGTCCCGGACGGCAAGCTGGTCTACGTCAGTCCGGCGTATTCGACGGTCTGGGGCAGCAGCGTGGAGTCGCTGCGCGAGCGGCCCGAAGGCTGGCTGGACGCGGTGCACCCGGACGACCGCGAACGCGTCAAGCAGCGCTGGCGCCAGCTGGCGGAGGCGCCGCACTACGACGACGAGTTCCGCATCCATGGCCCGGACGGCCGCACCCACTGGGTGCGCGACCGCCTGTTCGCAGTTCGCGACCCGCATGGCGAGGTGGTCCGGGTGGCGCGCGTGACCAGCGACATTACGGCGCGCAAGGAGATGGAAGCGCTGCTGCGCGCGGCCGACCGCAACAAGAACCAGTTCCTGGCCACGCTCGCCCACGAGCTGCGCAACCCGCTCAGCCCGATCCGCAACGCGGCCGCGCTGCTGGGGGCGACCGCCGACGGGGGCGGCAGCAACGCCGCCGAGCGCCAGGCGCGTGCGCGCGAAGTCATCACCCGCCAGGTCGACCACCTGGCCCACCTGGTCGACGACCTGCTCGACGTGGCCCGAATTTCCGAGGGCAAGATCGTGCTGCGCACCGAAGAGGTCGACCTGGGCGCCGTGATCGCCCAGGCCATCGAGACCGCCGGTCCGCTGATCACGGCGCGCGGCCACGCGCTGGACGTTCAGCTGCCGGAGCAGGAGGTGTGGGTGATGGGCGACCCGGTGCGCCTGGCGCAGTCGGTCGGGAACCTGCTGCACAACGCGGCCAAGTTTACGCCCACCGGCGGCAAGATCGATGTCAGCGTCAAGGTGCTGGACGGCGAGCGGGTGCAGATTGCGGTGCGCGACAACGGCATCGGCATCGCCGAGGACAACCTGGCGCGCATCTTTACCATGTTCGCCCAGGTCGACGTGCCGCCGGACCGCGCCCCCGAAGGACTGGGCATCGGTTTGTCGCTGGTGTCGCACCTGCTCGAGCTGCATGGCGGGCTCTTGTCGGCGCAAAGCCCCGGCATCGGCATGGGCAGCACCTTCACGGTCGAACTGCCGCTGCTGCGCGTGAGCGCGCCCCTGGCCAGCGCCTTGCACTCCGAGACGCCGGAAACAGGGGGCAGCGGCATGCGCGTGCTGCTGGTGGACGACAACGTCGATGCGATGGAGATGATGGGTTTCCTGCTGGCCGAAATGGGCTATGAGACCTGCAGCACCTCGGACGCCGCCGAGATCGAGGAGCTGGCGCTGCGCCACAAGCCGCAGGTCATCGTGCTCGACATCGGCTTGCCCGGCATCGACGGCTACGAGGTGGCGCGCCGCATCAAGAAGAACCCGGCGCTGTCCGGCATCCGGCTGGTGGCCCACACCGGCTACGGCTCGCCGGAAGACCGCCGGCGCGCGATGGATGCCGGTTTCGACGCCCACCTGGTCAAGCCGGCCGAGCTGCCGGACCTGGAGCGGGCGCTGAGAGGCTAGGGCAGGTAGAATACCGGCTCAGGAGGAACGGCCTCCCCCGCAGTGGGTGCAATGACCGGGACGGCCCGGCTTTTCGAAAGGAGAGCCGGATCATGGCTTGGTTGATGTTGTTGGTTGCTGGTGTTTTCGAAGTGGTGTGGGCGGTGGCGATGAAGCAGTCGGACGGCTTCAGCAAGCTGTGGCCCTCTGTCGTCACGCTGGTCGCCATGGCGGTCAGTTTTTTCCTGCTCGCCGCGGCGATGCGCAGCATTCCCCTCGGAACCGCCTATACGATCTGGACCGGCATTGGTGCGGTCGGCGCGTTCGTGGCCGGCATTAGCTTGCTGGGAGAGCAGGTCAATGCCATGCGTGTCATCGCGGCGGTGCTGATCGTGTGCGGGTTGGTGATGATGAAATTGTCGGCCGACTGAGGTCGTAAAAAAGCCCCGCATCGCGGGGCTTTCCACATCAGGGTGCGAACACGGATTACTTCTCCGTCACCGTGAACTCGCCGAAGGTCTTGAGCTGCTCGCCCACCGCCTTCGGATCGCCCACCACCACGATCGACTGGTTCTCCGGCGCGAAGTATTTCTTTGCTACCACCCGCACCTGTTCCGGCGTGACCTTCTGGATGCGCGGCACGTATTCGCCGAGGAACTCGGCCGGCAGGCCGATCAGCCAGTTCTGCGCCAGGGTCGCGGCGACCGAGCGCTGCAGCTGGTTGCTGATCATGTAGCCGCCAGCCACGTAGCG
Organism: Telluria sp. PB2R4; assembly: GCF_059685695.1. Taxonomy (NCBI): domain Bacteria; kingdom Pseudomonadati; phylum Pseudomonadota; class Betaproteobacteria; order Burkholderiales; family Oxalobacteraceae; genus Telluria; species Telluria sp. PB2R4. The sequence goes on from NZ_JCASIC010000013.1 coordinate 62,494, forward strand.
CTTGTTCATCTCCATTTCCTTGGCCGGTACCAGCTCGGTGCCGATGCGTTTGTACTCCGACAAGAACTCGTTGATCGCTGCACCGGTGACCTCGTTGCGCACGTCGGCGCCGCCGACGATCGCACCGCCCGCGCGGTTCAGGCGCGCACCGGCCGAGGCGCCGTAGGTGTAGCCTTTTTCTTCGCGCAGATTGGTGTTCACGCGGCTCGAGAAGCCGCCGCCGAGGATGGTGCTGGCCAGGCGCAGGGGGATCTGGTCCTCCGCACTGGCGGCGATGCCCGGGCTGCCCAGGCGCACGGCGGACTGTACGCTCTTGTCACGCTGCAGCAGGATGCGCGCCGGCTTGGCATCGGCTGGCGCCGCGGCCGTATCAGGCAGGGCCGGGCCGCTGGCCTTCCAGTCGCCGAAGGCCTGTTCGGCCATTTTCAGCGCGTCGGCTTCCTTCACCGGGCCGGTGATCACCAGCAGGGCGCGGTCCGGGCGCATGCGTTTTGCGTGCTCGGCGCGCAGCATGTCCTGGGTCACGGCATTGATCGCTTCCACCGTCGGGGTGGTGCGGGCATAGGGGTGCTCGCCATAGATCGCGCGGCTGATGGCGCGCTCGGCGCGGAAGCCCGGCTGGGTCTCGGATACGCGCAGCGACTGCAGCGCATTGGCCTTGGCCAGCTTGACTTCGCTTTCCGGGAAGGACGGCGTGCGGGCGACCTCGGCCAGCAGCTGCATCATCGGCGTGGCCTGCGAGGCCAGCGCGTTGGCAGAGACCACGATGCCGTCCGACGAGGCGCTGGCGCCGACTTCACCGCCCATGCCCTGGGCCGCTTCGGCGATCGCGCGCGAGTCGCGCTTGGCGCTGCCTTCGTTGAGCAGGCCGGCCAGCATGTTGGCGAAGGCCGGGGTTTGCGGCGTGTCGGCCGCGAAGCCGGCGCCGCGGATGGCCAGCACGTAGTCCACGCGCGGCAGGCCCTTGCGCGGCACGACCCAGACGGTCAGGCCGTTGCCCAGGGTTTTCTTGGTGATCTTCGGCACCGGGATCGGATTGTCCTTGCCGTAGGCCGGCATCGGCAGTGATTTTTCCGCGCCGGGCGCGGAGCTTGCGGCATATGCGGCGACCGGCGCGAACGCCAGGGTGACAGCCATTGCGAGCATCAGTTTTTTCATCGATGCGCTCCTTATTTGTTAGCGGCAGCAGCCGGGGCGGCAGGCGCGGCAGGCGCGGCAAGCATCGCGGCCGGCTTGCGGTCAATGACGGTACGGTTGGTCGGCACCAGGTAGGTGCGCACCGCGCGCTGGATGTCTTCCGAGCTCACGCCTTCGATCAGGCCGGGGATCTTGTTGACCACGTTTGCGTCGCCCCACATCACCTGCATCTTCGCCATCATGTCGGCGCGGTTGATGAAGCTCTCGAGCTGGTTGTTCCAGTTGGCCAGCAGGCGGGTCTTGACGCGCTTGAGCGCGGCGGCATCCACGCCGTCCCTGGCGACCTTGGCGAGCTCCTCATCCATCGCCTTGAGCATGGCGTCGGCGCTGCTGTTCGGCTTGTACAGGGCGAACACGGTCAGCAGGGTCGGACCGTCGTATTCGAAGGGACCGGTCAGGCCGAACAGCGAGTCGACGTTCAGTGCGATCTCGCGGCCTTTCACCAGGCCCTGGTAGAACAGCGAAGCGTCGCCGCCGGCCAGCAGTTCGCCCAGCACGGCCATGGCGGCCTGGTCGCGGTGGCCGCGCGGCGGCATCTTCCAGGCGGCGGCGATCGCCGGCACCTGGGCCAGGGCGTCGCTCTGCACCAGGCGCTTCTCCTGGGTGTTCAGGCCTTCGCTGAAGTCGGTCGGCTTCGGCGTCGGGCGGGCCGGGATCTTGCCGAAGTACTTCTCGGCCAGCGCGAAGCCCTGCGCCGGGCTGATGTCGCCGGCGATCGCGATCACGGCGTTGTTCGGGCCGTAGTAGTCGCGGTGGAAGGCGCGCACGTCGTCCAGGCTGGCGTTCTCGAGGTCTTCGAAGCTGCCGTAGCCGTCATGGTTGTTTTCCCATTTCTGGAAGGCGTGCTGGCCGATGTCGATCCACATGAAGCCGCCGTAGGGCTGGTTCTTCACGTTCACGCGGATCTCTTCCTTCACCACGTCCTGCTGGTTCTTCAGCGTGGCCGGGTTGAAGTCGAGCGTCTTCATGCGGTCCGCTTCCAGCCACAGGATCGGTTCCAGCGCCGAGCGGGGAGCGGTCTCGATGTAGTTGGTGTAGTCGGCACGGGTCGAGCCGTTGTTGCGGCCGCCGCCACCGGTGATGGTGGTGTCGAACACGCCTTTCTTGGCGTTCGGCGTGCCCTGGAACATCAGGTGTTCGAACAGGTGGGCGAAGCCGGTGCGGTTCTTCGGCTCCAGGCGCATGCCCACCTTGTAGACGACCGATACGCCGACGGTCGGCGAGCTGCGGTCTTCGGTGACGATGACCGTCAGGCCGTTATCGAGTTTCTTGACAGCGACCGGCAGGGTCCACTGGTCCGCGGAGGCGGCGAACGCCGACAGCGAGAACGTGAGCCCGGCCAGCAATACAGGTAAATGGCGCATGCGCATTGGTTGACCTCGTAATGTACTCAGGAAGATGAAGCTGTACAGACAGCCTGGACCGTCTTGCGCAGAATCTTAGCTCAATGGAATGCCAATAAGTAATCTTTTTTTAGTGGGCCGTGGGCAAGCTGTCGATGCATATGGCGCTCCAGGGGGCGTTTTCTGCAGTTCATCGCAGATTGGTGGGCGATTGCGGCCCGAGCGGCTATAGTTGCATCATGATAATTTTATGCAGTTGGAGAATGGTATGAAGCAGTTGTCGAAGTTCGGCCTGGCGTTCGCGGCATTGTGTACCTGGCTGTTTGTCCCCATGGGCATGGCGAAGGCGGCGCCGGACATGGTCACGGAAACGCGCCAGATCGATGCGCGCGTCGTGCGCGTCAAGCTCGACGGGGTGGTGGACCTCAAGATCCGCCAGGGCAGCACGCCGCTGCTGGTGCTCACCGGCGACCCGCGCCTGCTCGGCAAGACCACCACGCTGCAGAGCGGCGACACGCTGAATATCGGCACCGAGACCAAGGGCGTCGGCATCAACCTGGGCCGCAGCATGGGCCTGCACGCCGAGCTGACGCTGCCGAATCTGCGCGAAGTGAGTTCCGAGAGCGTGGGCGGCACCGCGGTCAGTGGTTTTTCGGGTGACGAACTCGAGCTCAACCTCGATGGGGCCGGCTCAATGAATGTATCATGTAATTACAGGGTGATTACCGCCAAGCTGGGGGGCGTCGGCAGCATGAAAGTACATGGCATCGACAGCGAGAGCGTCGAGCTGAACCTGAGCGGGGCCGGCTACGTGACCCTGTCGGGCCGCAGCCGCAAGCTCAAGGCGGAGCTGGGTGGACTGGGCGGGCTGGACGCCCGGGCATTCTCGGCCGAGCACGTTACGCTGGAGCTGTCCGGCCTGGGCAATGCCACCGTCACGGCCAGGGACAGCGCCAACCTGAGCCTGTCGGGCATGGGTTCGGTGACGGTGCACGGGAAGCCGCAGAACCGCAAGGTCAGCGTCGACGGGCTTGGCAAGGTGAACTGGAAGTAAGCAGGAACATCACGATAACGGGAGTCCTCACGAGGGCCAGGGATACGCAGAGATCCTGATTCCATGTACGAGACATGAAAAAACTAATCCTAGCGATCGCCTTCGTACTCGGCCTGCAGGCCGGCGCGCAGGCGGGCTTCGCGGAAGGCGCCAGCGCATATAACGCGCGCAACTACGCGGCAGCACTGAAAGAGATCGTCCCGCTCGCCAGGTCCGGCCATGCGGATGCCCAGCATTTGCTGGGCCTGATGTATTACATGGGCCGCGGCGTCACGCGCGACTACAAGCAGGCCTTCGCCTGGCACCACCGCGCGGCCCAGCAGGGCAAGGCCGCCGCGCAGTATGTGGTCGGCGCCATGTATTACACCGGCAACGCGGTACCGCAGGACCAGCGCCATGCGGTGAACTGGTTCCGCAAGGCGGCCGAGCAGGGTCATGCCGAGGCCCAGCACGCGCTCGGCCTGATGTACCGCTACCACCAGGCCGGCATGCCGCAAGACAAGGTGCTGGCCTACATGCTGTGGAACCTGGCGGCAGCCGGCGGCAACCACAACGCGGTCGAGCAGCGCGCCGCGATCTCGCGCCAGATGACGCAGGAGCAGATCGAGGAGGCGCAGTCGCTGTCGCGCGTATGGCGGCCGGGCAGGCCGCTGCCGACCAGTTCGCGCACCGGGAACAATTCCTGATCAACGAACCCTGAATGTCCGGGGGGGTTGTTTTGGCGCTGTCACCTTTAGCTATGGATGAGGATTGAACTGCTGAGCTCCTTGGCGGTCGAACACCCGTCTGCATCGACGGGAGCCGGCCATGAAAGCACCCAGTTTCAAGAAATGGTTCGCACGACTGCCTGCGCTCAACCAGCCGCAGCGCCTGCAAACGCTGGCCGCCCTGCATCCGGCCGCCGGTCTCGACCAGGTAATCGCCCTCATCGGACAGATCCGTGCACCGGCGCGCCGCTGCCCGCGCTGCGCCAGCGCCCGCCATTACCGCCATGGCCAGGCCAATAAGCTGCAGCGCTACCGCTGCCGTGACTGCGGGCGCACCTTCAACGATCTGAGCGGCACACCGCTGGCGCGGCTGCGCCTGCGCGAGAAATGGCTCGATTATCTCAGTGCGCTGCGCGAATCGAAGCCGGTGCGCACCGCCGCCGTTGACACCGGCGTACACCGCAACACCGCCTTTCGCTGGCGCCACCGCTTCCTCGACCGGGTCAAGCACGACCTGCCGCAGCGCCTGCACGGCATTGTCGAGGCCGACGAGATGTTCATCCTGGAATCGCAAAAGGGTTCCCGCAAGCTGGACCGTGCGCCGCGCAAACGGGGCGGCAGGGCAAAAAAACGCGGCATCTCGAACGAGCTCGACTGCATTCTGGTCGCACGCGACCGCAGCAGGCAGACGATCGGTGCACTGGTCGGCTGTGGCGCCCTCAAAATGGCGCAACTGGAGCGCCATCTGTTGCCCAGGTTGGATGATCACGTGCTTCTGGTCAGCGATTCGAATGCGGCTTACCGCGCGTTTTCACGCAAACATCGCATTGCCCACCAGGCGGTCAACCTGCAGGCCGGACAACGGGTCCGCCATCACGCAGCCGGAGCCATTCATGTCCAGAACGTCAATGCCTACCACCAACGATTGCGCCAATGGCTGGCCCGGTTTCATGGCGTGGCCTCGCGCTACTTGCCGAATTACCTGGGCTGGCATCGGGCACTTTATTGCGAACGAGTTACTACTGTTGAGCAATTGCTGCGCATCGCAATTGGAGTCATCAATACGAAACGGTGACAGCGCCGTTGTTTTTTGTAGGGTGGGCGGCTTTGCCGCCCGCGCGTTCAGCCAGCCTTGGAATAGCCGATCCGCGTCATTTCCCCGTTCAGTTGAACGCGTGGGCGGGAAACCCGCCCACCCTACGGAACAGCGTCAGCGGCACCTCGTTCGCCATCGCCTGGTAGCCCAGGTCGTTCGGATGCAGATGGTCGCCGCTGTCGTAGGCGGGCAGCAGGCGCGACGGCCGCACCGGGTCGCGCATGGCGCGGTCGAAGTCGATCACCGCATCGAATTCGTCGTGATTGCGGATCCACGCGTTCACGGCCTGGCGCAGGCCATCCTTCTCGGGCGAATAATAGCCTGCGCCCTCGAAAGGCAGCAGCGTGCCGCCGATCACGCCGATTCCCCTGGCGCGCGCGCGCGCGATCAGCTGGCGGTAGCCGGCCACGATATCTTCGAGCGTCACCGGATGGGTGGCCGAGCTGTTGCCGATGTCGTTGATCCCGATGAGCACGGTCAGGTAGCGCACCCCCGGCGTGGCCAGCACGTCGCGGTCGAAACGCTCCAGCGCGCTGCGGCCGAACAGGGGATTCGGCGCGTTCGACAGCAGGCGGTTGCCGTTGATGCCGCGATTGACCACGCTTGGCCGCGCATGGATGCCGTCGACGGGATCGCGCACGGTGTGCAGGCGCCGCGCCAGCCAGTCGGGCCAGCGCTTGTTGGTGTCCGGGGTGCCGCGGGTGCCGTCGGTGATCGAGTCGCCCAGCGCGACGATGGCCGGCCCGGCCGCATCCACCTCGACGCCGGTCAGGAAGGGCCACAGCGCGATGGTGCGCTGCACCGGCAGCGTGGGCGCGGCCGTGAAGTCACCCGGCAGCGACACGTAGCTCGTCTGGTGCGCATTGGCATGCACCGTCGTGGCCTGCACCGTGCCCGGCAGGTGAAAGCTGATCGCAAGGTCGGACAGCGGCGGGATGTTCAGCTCCACCGGATCGGACAACACCGGGGCGCCGGGCGGAATGGTCACCGCACTCCGGCCGCCGAAGCTCAGCGCACGGTCGGTGCCGGGGGCCACGTCGGAGCCGCCGGCGCGCAGCCCGATCCGCGCTGCGCCGATGCGCAGCGGGACCTTGCCGATTTCATTGGAGACCCGAATGCGCACGCGGTTGCCGCCGATGCTGGTATGGACGATCAGGCGCATCGTCTGGTCGCTGAAGACCGGCAGGCTGGCGTCAGGCGGCGGACCGGCGGGCGCCGTGCCCCAGGTGGCGGTCCAGTGCTCGCCGGTCCAGCGCTGGGCGTGGACCGGCTGGCTGGTGAGGGCGATGGCGGCGGCCAGCATCGCACTGCCCAGCAGCAGGCGCCGGCGCGGCGGACTCATGCGGCGGGTCGACCAGGCGACCCCTTCCGCGAAACGATGGACGGCGTCGAGCAGCGGAGAAAGCAAAGTACTGAAAGCGGGCAGGATCGTCTTCATCGGGTGCTCCATGGGAAGCGCCCATGCCGTACGCATGAGCTCGTATGACCAATCTAGTCACCCCGGCTGTGGTGGACAAGATGGCAACAAACTCATCCATTGCGGCAGGTCGAAGGAACGGAGGATTGACATTCCGATAAGAATCTTTCGAGCCGCCGACCATGCTTTGTCCCGAACATTGCCGCGCTGCGTACGCAGGCGCACCGAATAGACCCGCATTCAGGGCTACGGTGGCCGCATCGAGATGCGAGGAGGCGCCATGAGCAAGGGTTCGGGGGATGTCAGGATCGGCAAGGCGACGATGCCTGCGGGGGGCTGGGGTTCGCTGGCCAAGGTGTCGACCATCCTGCTGGACCAGCGGGTGCCCATCAAGGACAGCCGCTTGCTGCTCAAGCAGAACAAGCCGGATGGCTATGCCTGCGTGAGCTGCGCCTGGGCCAAGCCGGCCAATCCGCATCCCTTCGAGTTCTGCGAAAGCGGCGCCAAGGCCACCGCCTGGGAAACCACGGCCAGGACCATCGGCGCCGGTTTCTTCGAGCGCCACACCGTCACCGAGCTGGAAGCCTGGGACGATCACACGCTGGAAGACCAGGGACGCCTGACCGTGCCGCTGCGCTGGGACAGCGTGACCGACAAGTACCGCGAGATCGCCTGGGACACGGCCTTCGCCGAGATCGGCGCCGCCTTGCGCGCCATCGCCGGCGCACAGCGCGAGCAGGTGGTGTTCTATGCCTCGGGCCGGGCCTCGCTGGAGACCTCGTACATGTACGCGCTTTTCGCGCGCATGTACGGCAACAACAACCTGCCGGACAGCTCCAACATGTGCCACGAAAGTACCTCGGTCGGCCTGCAGAAGACCATCGGCGTTCCGGTCGGAACCGTGGTGCTGGAAGACTTTGAACAGACCGACTGCATTTTCTTCTTCGGCCAGAACGTGGGTGTGAACAGCCCGCGCATGCTCCACCAGTTGCGCGAAGCACGCCTGCGCGGCGTACCGATCATCACCTTCAATCCCTTGCGCGAGCGCGGCCTGGTCAGCTTCACCAATCCGCAATCGCCGATCGAAATGCTGACCGGCCATGAAACCCCGATCAGCACCCAGTACCTGCAGGTGAAGCCGGGTGGCGACACCGCGGCGATCATGGGCCTGTGCAAGGCGATTTTCGCTGCCGATGACGCTGCGCTGGCGGCTGGCGGACAGCGCATCCTCGACCTCGCATTCATCCAGGAGCACACCCGGGGACTGGCGGAGTTCGAGGCCGCGGTGCGGGCCTGCGGCTGGCCGGAGATCGAACGCGAGTCCGGCCTGGCGCGTGCCGAGCTTGAACTGGCGGCCGACGTGTATTGCAAGGCGTCGGCCGTGATGGGCATCTATGGCATGGGCCTGACCCAGCACCGCGAAGGGGTGCAGAACGTGACCATGGTCGTCAACCTGCTGCTCCTGCGCGGGAACATCGGCAAGCCGGGCGCCGGCGTGTGCCCGGTGCGCGGCCACTCCAACGTGCAGGGCCAGCGCACCGTCGGCATCACCGAAAAGCCGGAACTGGCGCCGCTCGACAAGTTGAAGGAACAGTACGGCTTCGAGCCGCCGCGCAAGACCGGCATGAACACCGTGGAAGCCTGCGAGGCGATCCTCGCCAGGCAACTGCAGGCATTCGTGGGCCTGGGCGGAAATTTCGTGCGTGCGGTGCCGGAGCGCACCCTGATGGAGGCGGCCTGGCGCGAACTGCCGCTGACCGTGCAGATCGCGACCAAGCTGAATCGCAACCACGTCATCCACGGCAAGGCCTCCTACATCCTGCCTTGCCTGGGGCGCATCGAGATCGACCAGCAGCGCAGCGGGCCGCAGGACGTGACGGTCGAGGACAGCACCGGCTGCATGCATGGCTCGCGCGGCAGGGCCGAGCCGGTGGCGTCGACGCTGCTGTCGGAAGCGGCCATCGTGGCCGGCATCGCCAAGGCCACGCTCGACCCCAATCCGCGCGTCGACTGGGACCGCTGGGTGGGCGACTACAGCCTGGTGCGCGAGGCCATCGCCGAGACCTATCCCGATATCTTCCACGACTTCAATGCGCGCATGTGGACGCCCGGGGGCTTCCGCCGCCCGATCGGCGCCGCGCACCGGGTGTGGAAGACCGACAGCGGCAAGGCGGAATTCACGGCGCCGGCCTCGCTCGAGGTCAATCCGGACCTGAAGCGAGGGCCGTCCACGTTACGCCTGTTCACAGTGCGCAGCGACGGACAGTTCAATACCACGATCTACAATTACGACGACCACTTCCGCGGCGTGCAGGGCAGCCGCATGGTGCTGTTCATGGCGCGCGCCGACATGGCGAAACACGCGCTGGCGCAGGGCGACATCGTGGCCTTGCGCTGCGCCGCCGACGACGGCGTGCCGCGCCGCGTCGACGGGCTGGCGGTGGTGCCCTACGACGTGCCGGAGGGCTGCATCGCCGGCTACTTCCCGGAGCTGAATCCCTTGATTCCGCTATGGCACCATGCAAAGGAAAGCAAGGTGCCCGCGGCGAAGGCGATCGACGTGATCCTGGAGCGCGGCGGGAGGCCGGCGTGAACGCCGGCGAAGGCTTCTTCGCGCCGCCGGGTGCGAGCCGGCTGGCGGCCGGGCGCTGGCGCGACGGGCAACTGGAGAGCGCCACCGAACTGGTGGCCGAGGAGGTGCCGGTGGCGCTCAGCTACAACGGCATCAGCCACGCGGTGATGCTGGCCTCGCCCCGCGACCTGGAGGATTTCGCGCTCGGTTTTTCGCTCGGCGAACGCATCGTGCCCGACGCACGCGAGCTCTACGAGATCGAGGTGGAGGAGGCTGCCCACGGCATCGCGATCGAGATGCGCATTGCGTCCGGCGCCATGATGCGCCTGAAGGAGACGCGCCGCGCCCGCACCGGCAAGACCGGTTGCGGCCTGTGCGGGGTCGAGAGCCTGGCCTGGTTCGACGAGGATGCGCTGGCATCGACCCCGTCGCATTGCGCCTGCCTGCGTTTCGAGCCCGGCGCCCTGCACCGCGCGATGGAAGCCATGGCGGCGCGCCAGGACCTGCACCACGCGACCGGCGCCGTGCACGCGGCCGGCTGGGCCGGTCACGACGGCGAACTGCTGTGCGTGCGCGAGGACATCGGCCGCCATAATGCACTCGACAAGCTGGTCGGCGCACTGGTGCGCAGCCGGGTGGACGTCGCGGGCGGCTTCGCCGTGGTGACCAGCCGCGCCAGTTTCGAGATGGTGCAAAAGGCCGCGCGTGCGGGCTTTCCGCTGCTGGCCGCGATTTCGGCGCCGACCGCGCTGGCGGTGCAGCTGGCCGACAGGGCGGGGCTGACCCTGGCCGGCTTCGTGCGCGGCGGGCGCCACGTCGTTTACACCCATCCGCAGCGGCTCGCGCCAGGGTAGGGGGGAAGGCGGGTATGATGCGCTCCTTGATTCGAGCATATTGGAGCATTCATGGTCATCGTGACCCACAACGGCAAGTTCCATGCGGACGACGCATGGGCGGTGGCCGTCCTGCACATCCTGTTCCCTGAGGCCGACATCGTCCGCACCCGCGAGCCTGCCATCATCGAAGCCGCCGATTTCGTGGTCGACGTCGGCGGCATCTGGGATCCGGCGAGCGGCCGCTTCGACCACCACCAGAAAGGCTTCGAGGGCGCGCGCGCCAGCGGCGTGCCCTATGCCAGCGCAGGCCTGGTCTGGCGCGAATACGGTGCACGCTGCGTCGCCGCCCTGGCCCTGGCGCACACCGGGCAGCAGCTCGACGAGGACACGGCGCAGGGGATGGCCTACGCCATCGATGCCGACATCGTCCAGTACCTCGATTTGTCCGACGTCGGCGCGGCCCGCAATGCACCGGGCGGCTACGGCATGTCGGCGGTGGTATCGGGTTTCAACCCCAACTGGCTGGACGAACAACGCCTCGGCTACGGCGAGGCGGCCGAGGCCTACCGCCTGGCCCAGTTCCGCAAGGCGATGGCATTCCTGTCCGAGGTCATCGTCAATTCGGTCAAGTACCGGGTCGGCGCCATCCTCGCGCTGGCCCAGGTGCGCCAGGCGCAAGCGCTGGAGAACGGCCGCCTGCTGTTCCTGAAGAATGCGGCCCTGCCCTGGAGTTCGGTGGTGCGCAAGGAAATGCCGAAGGTGCTGTTCGTGCTCAGCCATAGCCTGTCGGAAGACCGCTACATGCTGCACACCGTGCCCGCCACCGTCGACACCTTCGACGCCCGCGCCGATTTGCCGGAAAGCTGGGCCGGCCTGCGCGACGCCGACCTTGCCGCGGTGACCGGCGTGCCGGATGCGAAGTTCTGCCATAACGGACGCTTCATTGCTGCCGCGAAATCCTACGAGGGTGCGTATGCGATGGCGCAGCAGGCCTTGCAGGCAGTGGACGCGGGGCAGACGCCCCTGTTTGCACCCTGATTCTTCCTGCGTTAGCCCAACGTTAGGTAAGGAACGGTCAAGCGCGGCCGAACACCCTATCTTGGTCCCATGGCCAAGATTGTTTCAATGAGAAAGCTTTACGCGATGCAGCGTATGTCGGCCGCGCTCAACCGGGCCTCGGCTGCGCGGCCCTTCGGACCGGAAACGGACCGCGCGCTGCGCTGGGCTGCCGCGTGGGGCATGTCGGCCGGAATCCGCGCACCACACACGCGGGTACGCCTGCGGCGCGACACCCTGGTGGGTGTCAGCGTCATGCAGGAGCCGGAGCGGCGCTTGCATCCGTGATGGCACCCTGATAATCTGACCCCCTGGCCCTTCCATCTAGTCGATCCGTCGCATGACGCCAGGCATCCGGCGATCGACGGAGGTGTGGGCATGATTGCCAGACGTAAATTCAACCACGCGGCGGCAGGACTTCTTTCTAAATTTCTCACCCGTTACAACGATATCGACGGCTACTGGGCGCTCGGTGTGCTGTACTCGGAAGCGCGCGCATTCGACAAGCGGGTCGAGATCGACATACTCAATGGCCGCGCACAGCCTGATCTTCCCGCATGCATGAGCGTGGCGCGCAGCTGGGCGCTGCACCTGCGGGAGGCGCTCGGCCGGCATGGCATTGCGCCGGATGCACTGGCGGCAGCGACTATTTCCCTCGAATTCGGAGTGGCGCCCATGCCCAAACTGCCCAGCTACCCGAACCACCACAACTACGGCGCCGACTTCCTGGCTACCCTGTGCCTGCAGGCCCGTGATGGTCGCGCATTCTCCAGGCGCGATCGTGGCTACTGCATGCCGCACGATGAATTCTGGGGCCGGCGTAGCACGCGCCGAGACGAGTAGCGCGCAGTTTTCGGCCGGCTCCCTTACAATTGTGGTTTTTTTAACACGGGAGTTCCCATGCGCGCCATCGAAATCACGCAGCCCGGCAAGCCGGAAGTCCTGCAATTGTGCGAACGCCCGATCCCGGTGCCCAGGGCTGGCGAAGTGTTGATCAAAGTGCACGCGGCCGGCATCAACCGCCCGGATGTGCTGCAGCGCCTCGGCAAGTACCCGGTGCCGCCGGGCGCGTCCGAGCTGCCGGGCCTGGAAGTGGCGGGAGAAATCGTCGATGGCGACTACGCCGCGGCCGGCTTCGCCAAGGGCGACATGGTCTGCGCACTGGTGCAGGGCGGCGGCTATGCCGAGTACTGCACCGCGCCTGCCGAACAGTGCCTGCCGGTCCCGCCGGGCTTGAGCGCGCTGGAAGCGGCGTCGCTGCCCGAGACGTTTTTTACCGTCTGGTCAAATGTGTTCGACCGCGCGCAATTGGCGCCAGGCGAATCGCTGCTGGTGCAGGGCGGCACCTCCGGCATCGGCGTCACCGCCATCCAGCTGGCAGCCGCGCTGGGCCACCGCGTGTTCGCCACCGCCGGCTCGGATGAGAAATGCCGCGCCTGCGAGGAGCTTGGCGCCGAGCGCGGCATCAATTACCGCAGCGAAGACTTCGCCGCCGTGGTCAAGGAACTGACGGGCGGGAAGGGCGTCGACGTGATCCTGGACATGGTGGCCGGCAACTACATTCCGCGCGAGATCGACTGCCTGGCCGACGACGGCCGCATCGCCCTGATCGCGCTGCTCGGCGGCGCGAAGGCCGAGATCGACCTGGGCCAGGTGCTGCGCCGCCGCCTGTCGATCAGCGGCTCGACCCTGCGTCCACGCCCGGTCGCCTTCAAGGCTGCGATCGCGCGCAGCTTGCGCGAGCGCGTCTGGCCGCTGTTCGAGCAGGGCAAACTCAGGCCGGTCATCTACCGCAGTTTCCCGCTGGCCCGGGCGGCCGAGGCGCATGCGCTGATGGAATCGAGCACCCATATCGGCAAGATTATCCTGGAAGTGCTGTAAGAGATTGAATCAAAAAGGGAAGTGGTGGCTCAGCCATTGTTTGACCACCACATGTTCGACCGCTAGAATAGCGGGTTAATTTAATGATGGGGTTCTATGCGTCCCAAGCTCGTCGTAGGTAACTGGAAGATGAACGGCAGCCGCGCGGCCAACGCCACGCTCCTGACCGGCATCCTGGAAGGTCTGGGCAATGCCAAGGCCGCCGTTGCGGTCTGCGTGCCGGCGCCTTACCTGTTCCAGTGCGAAGAAATCCTGAAGGGTTCCCCGGTCGCCTGGGGTGCGCAGGACGTGTCCTGCCATCCGGTCGGTGCTTATACCGGGGAAGTGTGCATGTCGATGCTGCAAGATTTCGGCAGCCGCTACGTGATCGTCGGCCACTCCGAACGCCGCGCCTATCACGGCGAGACGGACGCGCTGGTGGCGAAAAAGACCCGGGCGGCGCTCGAAGCCGGCCTGACCCCGATCGTCTGCATTGGTGAAACCCTGGCACAGCGCGAAGCGGGCCAGACCATGGACATCGTCAATGCCCAGTTGGATGCCGTGCTGGAAGCGGTCGGCCCCGAGGCGGTGGACAAGATCGTGCTGGCCTACGAGCCGGTGTGGGCGATCGGCACCGGCAAGACCGCAACCCCGGAAATGGCCCAGGAAGTGCACGCCGCCCTGCGCGAAAAGCTGCGCGCATGCAACGCCGCAGCGGCGGAAAACACGCTGGTGCTGTACGGCGGCAGCATGAAGCCGGATAATGCGGCGGACCTGATGGCGCAGCCGGACATCGACGGCGGCCTGATCGGCGGCGCGGCGCTGAAAGCGGCGGACTTCCTCGCCATCATTCGCTCAGTAAATTGAGTGTTTCAGTTTCAGAAGTCACAGTTTTAGTAAAAAAGTAGTCATTCGACGTCGTTAACTTGGAAATGGAATTGCAATGAACACCGTGTTCAATCTGATTATTGTTGTGCAGGTCATTTCGGCCCTGGCCATCATCGGCCTGGTGCTGGTCCAGCACGGCAAAGGCGCCGACATGGGCGCGGCCTTCGGTTCGGGCGCTTCGGGCAGCCTGTTCGGCGCCTCCGGCTCGTCGAACTTCCTGTCGAAATCGACCGCTGTCGCGGCTGCCGTGTTCTTTGCTTCCACCCTGGCGCTGGCCTGGCACAGCAACGGCAGCACTGCTGCCGACACCGATGCCGGCGTGATGGGGCGCGTCACCGTGCCGTCGTCGCAGGCGCCGGCCACCGGTATTCCAAGCGATGTTCCGGGCGCCGGCCCGAATGCCGGCCCAAGCACCGTGGTGCCGGCCAACGACATCCCGCAGACCCCGGGCGTGGCCATTCCGGCTGTGCCGGGCGAAGCAGCGCCGGCGCCAGCCGCGGCCGCACCAGCCGCACCGGCAGCCGCTACGCCGGCGACTCCGGCGCCTGCTCCGGCCAAGTAATTCCCGTTGTATCCCGGTGCGGGCCGCACGCCCGTTCCGGATTAGGAGTAGAATGCGGCTCGCCTTGGGTGCGTCGCATTGTAGTAAAGGGCGATAGCCCATGCACTGCTGCCAGCCCTGCTGTAAAGATTGGCTGGCCTCAAAAGAAATGTTGAGTAATTGCGTAATTTCCTTGTGATAGCGCAATTTGTGCATTGAAAAGTAGTGCTAAAGCAGGGTAAAATACTGGTCTCCAGCCGACGTGGTGAAATTGGTAGACACGCTATCTTGAGGGGGTAGTGGCGCAAGCTGTGCGAGTTCGAGTCTCGCCGTCGGCACCAAGATACAAAGAAGCCAGCAAGGGCGCAACGAGCAAACGCTCTCATGCCTGCGCTGGCTTTTTTACGATTCGTGCGGCCTGGTGGAAGGTCCTCAGCCAGGTTCGAGTGAGTCGGCGCTGCATCCCTGCAGTGTTTCATTAACCGATCGTTCAATACAGGCTTCATCGTGAACCTCGAAAATTATCTCCCCGTACTTCTCTTTATCCTGGTCGGTATTGGCGTCGGCGTCGCCCCGCAGGTGCTCGGCCGCCTGCTCGGTCCGCACCGTCCCGACGCCGCCAAGCTGTCCCCGTATGAATGCGGCTTCGAAGCCTTCGAAGACGCGCGCATGAAGTTCGACGTTCGCTACTACCTGGTGGCGATCCTGTTTATTTTGTTTGATCTGGAAACGGCATTCTTCTTCCCATGGGGCGTCTCGATGCGCGAACTGGGCTGGACCGGTTTCATCACGATGATGGTGTTCATTGCCGAATTCGTCGTGGGCTTCTGGTACATCTGGAAGAAAGGTGCCCTTGATTGGGAATAAGCCATGGCAATTGAAGGCGTATTAAACGAAGGTTTCATTACCACCACAGCCGATAAGCTGATCAACTGGGCGCGCACCGGGTCGATGTTCCCGATGACGTTCGGTCTGGCATGCTGCGCGGTCGAGATGATGCATGTGGGCGCAGCCCGCTACGATCTCGACCGTTTTGGCATTGTGTTCCGCCCGTCGCCGCGCCAGTCCGACGTGATGATCGTCGCCGGTACGCTGTGCAACAAGATGGCGCCCGCCCTGCGCAAGGTGTACGACCAGATGGCCGAGCCGCGCTGGGTGATCTCGATGGGTTCCTGCGCCAACGGCGGCGGTTACTACCACTACTCGTATTCGGTGGTGCGCGGTTGCGACCGCATCGTCCCTGTCGACGTCTACGTGCCGGGCTGCCCGCCGACCGCGGAAGCCCTGCTGTACGGCATCATGCAGCTGCAAAACAAGATCAAGCGCACCAACACCATCGCGCGCTAAGAACAGCGAAACACCATGACGACGAAACTCGAAACCCTTGAACTCGCCCTGAAAAATGCACTGGGCGAGGGCGCCGCAATCAGTTCGGCGCTGGGCGAAGTGACTGTGGTGGTCAAGGCCGCCGACTACATCCGCTCGATGCAGGCGCTGCGCGACACCCCGACCCTCGCATTCGAACAAATGATCGACCTGTGCGGCGTCGACTATTCTCAATACGGTGAAGGCACCTGGGAAGGCCCGCGCTTCGCGGTGGTCGTGCACCTGCTGTCGCTGGAGCACAACTGGCGCGTGCGTGTGCGCGTGTTCTGCACGGACGACGACATGCCGCTGGTCGAATCGATCACGCCGATCTGGCGCGCCGCCAACTGGTTCGAGCGCGAAGCCTTCGACCTGTTCGGCATCCTGTTCGACGGCCACGGCGACCTGCGCCGCATCCTGACCGACTATGGCTTCATCGGCCACCCGTTCCGCAAGGACTTCCCGATCACGGGCTATGTCGAAATGCGCTACGACCCTGAACAGAAACGCGTGATCTACCAGCCGGTGACGATCGAGCCGCGCGAGAACATCCCGCGCGTGATCCGCGAAGAAACCTACGGGACATCGAAATAATGGCTGAGCTTAAGAATTACACCCTGAACTTTGGTCCGCAGCACCCGGCAGCGCACGGCGTGCTGCGCCTCGTGCTGGAGCTGGACGGCGAAGTGATCCAGCGCGCCGACCCGCACATCGGCCTGCTGCACCGCGGCACCGAGAAGCTGGCCGAGACCCGCACCTACCTGCAGTCGGTGCCGTACATGGACCGCCTCGACTACGTGTCGATGATGTGCAACGAGCACGGCTACGTGCTGGCGGTGGAAAAGCTTCTGGGCGTTGAAGCCCCGATCCGCGCGCAGTACATCCGCACCATGTTCGACGAGATCACCCGCATCCTGAACCACCTGATGTGGCTGGGTGCGCACGCGCTCGACATCGGCGCCATGGGCCCCTTCCTGTACGCCTTCCGTGACCGCGAAGACCTGTTCGACGTGTACGAAGCCGTGTCCGGCGCGCGCATGCACGCGGCCTATTACCGTCCGGGCGGCGTCTACCGCGACCTGCCGGACCGCATGCCGCAGCACCGCGAATCGCCGATCCGCTCGAAGAAGGCGATCGACGCCCTGAACGAAGACCGCCAGGGTTCGGTGCTCGACTTCATCGACGCCTTCACCAAGCGCTTCGACGGCTATGTCGACGAATACGAAACCCTGCTGACCGATAACCGTATCTGGAAGCAGCGTACGGTCGGCATCGGCGTGGTGTCGCCGGAAGACGCGAAGGCGATGGGCTTCACCGGCCCGATGCTGCGCGGTTCGGGCATCGCATGGGACCTGCGCAAGACCCAGCCGTACGCGGCCTATGCAGACCTCGACTTCGACATCCCGGTCGGCACCAACGGCGACTCGTACGACCGCTACCTGGTGCGTATCGAAGAAATGCGCCAGTCGAACCGCATCATCAAGCAATGCATCGCCTGGCTGCGCGTGAACCAGGGCCCGGTCATGATCGACAACCACAAGATCGTGCCGCCGAACCGCATGGACATGAAGTCCAACATGGAATCGCTGATCCACCACTTCAAGCTGTTCACCGAAGGCTTCCACGTGCCGGAAGGCGAGGCCTATGCGGCGATCGAGCATCCGAAGGGCGAGTTCGGCATCTACATCGTGTCGGACGGCGCCAACAAGCCCTACCGCCTGAAGATCCGCACCCCGGACTACGTCCACCTGCAGAGCCTCGACGAAATGTCGCGCGGTCACATGATCGCTGACGCCGTCGCCATCATCGGCACCCAGGACATCGTGTTCGGCAGTATCGATAGGTGACGCTAACGTCCGTTAAGAGGTCAAAGAATATGTTATCGCAGGAATGCTATAAAAAAATCGATCGCGAGCTGGCCAAGTACCCAGCCGATCAACGCCAGTCGGCCGTGATGGCCTCGCTGGCCCACGCCCAGGTCGAACTGGGCTGGCTGTCGCCGGAAACCATGCAGGAAATCGCCGACTACATCCGCATGCCGGCCATCGCCGTGCAGGAAGTGGCGACCTTCTACAACATGTACAACCTGAAGCCGGTCGGCCAGGCCAAGATCACGGTCTGCACCAACCTGCCATGCGCATTGTCGGGCGGCGAACGCGCGGCCCAGCGCATCAAGGATGCCCTCGGCATCGACTACCGCGAGACCACCGCGGACGGCAAGTTCACGCTGATGGAAGGCGAATGCATGGGCGCCTGCGGCGACGCACCGGTGATGCTGGTGAATAACCACCGCATGTGCTCGTTCATGAGCGACGACAAGATCGACGCCCTGCTTGAGGAACTGAACAAATGACCAGCCTGCACGACCGTCACATCAATCCGCTGATCCTGAAGGATCTGAACGGCGAAAACTGGCACCTCGAAGACTACGTCAAGCGCGGCGGCTACTCGGCCCTGCGCCGTATCCTCGAAGGCGGCGTCACCCAGGAGCAGGTCATTGCCGACCTGAAGGCATCGGGCCTGCGCGGCCGCGGCGGCGCCGGTTTCCCGACCGGCCTGAAGTGGAGCTTCATGCCGCGCCAGTTCCCTGGCCAGAAATACCTCGTCTGCAACACCGACGAAGGCGAGCCGGGCACGTTCAAGGACCGCGACATCATTCGCTACAACCCGCACGCGCTGATCGAAGGCATGGCCATCGGCGCCTTCGCGATGGGCATCACCGTGGGCTACAACTACATCCACGGCGAGATCTTCCAGGAATACCTGCGCTTCGAAGAAGCGCTGGAAGAGGCGCGCGCCGCCGGCTTCCTGGGCGATAACATCATGGGTTCGCAGTTCAGCTTCCAGCTGCATGCGCACCACGGCTACGGCGCCTACATCTGCGGCGAAGAAACCGCGCTGCTCGAGTCGCTCGAGGGCAAGAAGGGCCAGCCGCGCTTCAAGCCGCCGTTCCCGGCCTCGTTCGGCCTGTACGGCAAGCCGACCACGATCAACAACACCGAG
The DNA here is from genome assembly GCF_059685695.1 of Telluria sp. PB2R4. Lineage (NCBI taxonomy): Bacteria > Pseudomonadati > Pseudomonadota > Betaproteobacteria > Burkholderiales > Oxalobacteraceae > Telluria > Telluria sp. PB2R4. The sequence continues at coordinate 81,429 of NZ_JCASIC010000013.1, forward strand.
ACCTTCGCGGCCGTTCCCTTCCTGCTGAATATGGGACCGGAGAACTACATGGCGCTCGGCAAGCCGAACAACGGCGGCACCAAGATCTTCTCGATCTCGGGCGACGTCGAGCGTCCGGGCAACTACGAAGTCCCGCTGGGCACCCCGTTCGCCAAGCTGATGGAGCTGGCCGGCGGCATGCGCGGCGGCAAGAAGATCAAGGCAGTGATCCCGGGCGGTTCGTCGGCGCCGGTGATCCGCGGCGAGGTCATGATGGATACCGACCTCGACTACGACTCGATCGCCAAGGCCGGCTCGATGCTGGGTTCGGGCGCCGTGATCGTCATGGACGAGACCCGCTGCATGGTCAAGTCGCTGCTGCGCCTGTCCTACTTCTACTACGAAGAATCCTGCGGCCAGTGCACCCCGTGCCGTGAAGGCACCGGCTGGATGTATCGCATGGTCCACCGCATCGAACACGGCAAGGGCCGTCCGGAAGACATGGACCTGCTGAACAACATCGCCTTCAACATCAAGGGCCGCACGATTTGCGCCCTGGGTGACGCCGCTGCGATGCCCGTTGAAGCCATGATCAAGAACTTCCGCGAGGAATTCGAATATCACATCGAGCACAAGCACTGCCTCGTGCCCGCATACCTTTAAACCAGGTCAGGTAACGATCAAATGGTTGAAATTGAATTAGACGGCAAAAAAGTCGAAGTCGCACCAGGTTCCATGGTGATGGACGCCGCAAACAAACTCGGGACCTACATCCCGCACTTCTGCTATCACAAGAAATTGTCGATCGCCGCCAACTGCCGCATGTGCCTGGTCGAAGTCGAGAAGGCGCCCAAGCCCCTGCCGGCCTGCGCCACCCCGGTATCGCCGGGCATGATCGTGCGCACCCACAGCGACAAGGCGGTGCAGGCGCAGAAGTCGGTGATGGAATTCCTCTTGATTAACCACCCGCTGGATTGCCCGATCTGCGACCAGGGCGGCGAATGCCAGCTGCAGGATCTGGCCGTCGGCTACGGCAAGAGCAACTCGCGCTACGACGAAGAAAAGCGCGTGGTGGCCCCGAAAGAGGCCGGCCCGCTGATCTCGATGGAAGAGATGACGCGCTGCATCCAGTGCACCCGCTGCGTGCGTTTCGGCCAGGAAGTGGCCGGCGTGATGGAATTCGGCATGGTCGGCCGCGGCGAGCACTCGGAGATCACCACCTTCGTGGGCAAGACCGTCGATTCGGAAGTGTCGGGCAACATGATCGACCTGTGCCCGGTCGGCGCGCTCACCAGCAAGCCGTTCCGTTATTCGGCACGTCCGTGGGAACTGCAGCGCCGCAAGTCGATCGCGCCGCACGACTCGCTCGGTTCGAACCTGATCGTCCAGGTCAAGGGCGGCAAGGTCATGCGCGTGCTGCCGCTGGAAAACGAAGCCATCAACGAATGCTGGCTGTCGGACAAGGACCGCTTCTCGTACGAGGCGCTGGACAATGCCGACCGCCTGGTCAACCCGATGATCAAGCAGGGCGGCGTGTGGCAGGAAACCGACTGGCAGACCGCGCTCGAATACGTGGCCCACGGCCTGCGTAACATCCGCCACGAGCATGGCGCCGACAGCATCGCCGCCGTCGCCACGCCCCACTCGACGCTGGAAGAACTCTACCTGCTCAACAAGATGACCCGCGGCATTGGCTCGGATAACATCGAGTTCCGCCTGCGCCAGAGCGATTTCGCCCTGGACGGCCAGGTCACCCCATGGCTGGGCATGCCGATCGCGAACTTCTCGCAGATCAAGCGCGCCTTCGTCATCGGTTCCAACCTGCGCAAGGACCATCCGCTGGTCACGACCCGCCTGCGCACCGCCACCAAGGGCGGCGCCAAGCTGTCGCTGCTGGGCGCGAGCGACGACGACCTGTTGATGCCGATCGCAAACAAGCTGATCGCCGCGCCAAGCGACTGGCTGGCCGCGCTGTCGGAAGTCGTGTCCGCCGTCGCCGGCGCAAAAGGCGTCAACGCACCGTCGGGCTTCGAGAACGTCCAGGCAGGGGAGGCCGCCAAAGGCATCGCCGCGACCCTGGTGGGTCAGGAGACCCTGGGCGCCGTCCTGCTGGGTAACGCTGCTTCGTATCACCCGCAAGCCTCGAAGATCCACGCCGCCGCGCAATGGATCGCCGAGCAGACCGGCTGCTCCTTCGGCTACCTGGTCGACGCCGCCAACACCGTCGGCGGCCACATCGTCGGCGCGACCGGCAAGGGCGAGGCTGTGTTCGCATCGCCGAAGAAGGCCTACGTGCTGCTGAACGCGGAACCGGAACTGGATGCAGCCAACCCGCAGCAGGCCCGTGCCGCGCTGGACAGCGCCGAGATGGTCGTCGCCATGTCGGCCTTCAAGCACGGCATGGACTTCGCCGACGTGCTGCTGCCGATCTCGCCGTTCAGCGAGACCGCCGGCACTTTCGTCAACTGCGAAGGCCGTGCACAGAGCTTCAACGGTACGGTGAAACCGCTGGGCGAAACCCGTCCGGCCTGGAAAGTGCTGCGCGTGCTGGGCAACCTGCTGGGCCTGTCGGGCTTCGACTACGAGACCTCGGAATCGATCCGCGACGAAGCCATCGGCAAGGGCAATACCGACCTGTCGGCCAAGCTGAACAACGTCGCGCGCCTGGGCTTGAGCGTGGGCCAATACGCCCCGGCCGGCCAGCTCGAGCGCGTCGCCGACGTGCCGATCTACTTCACCGACGCCATCGCGCGCCGTTCCGAGCCGCTGCAGCGCACCGCCGACGCGAATGCGCCGCTGGTGACCCTGTCGAAGGCTGTGGCCGAACAGCTCGGCGTCAATGCCGGCGATTCCGTCCGCGTTTCGCAGGGCAATGGCAGCGCCGTGCTGGTCGCCGGCGTGGATGCACGCCTGCCGTCGAATGCAGTCCGTGTCGCTGCCGGCCACCCGGCCGTCGCCACCCTGGGCGCGATGTTCGGTTCGATCAACGTTGAAAAAGCAGGGGAGGGCAAGTAATGGCAACGCCCGGTTTTATCGATAGTTTTTATGAAATGGGCGCTGCCAGCCCGATCGCACCGGCCTGGCCACTGATCTGGACCGTGATCAAGATCATGGTCGTGCTGCTGCCGCTGATGGGCCTGGTCGCTTACCTGACCCTGTGGGAGCGCAAGCTGATCGGCTGGATCCAGATCCGCGTCGGCCCGAACCGCGTGGGTCCGGGCGGCCTGCTGCAGCCGATCGCCGATGCGGTCAAGCTGCTGCTCAAGGAAATCGTCATTCCGGCCAAGGCCAATCGCAGCCTGTTCGTGATCGGCCCGATCATGACCATCATGCCGGCACTCGCCGCCTGGGCGGTGGTTCCCTTCGGTCCGCAGGCCGCACTGGCCAACGTCAACGCCGGCCTGCTGTTCCTGATGGCGATCACCTCGATGGAAGTCTACGGCATCATCATCGCCGGCTGGGCCTCGAACTCGAAGTACTCGTTCATGGGTGCGATGCGCGCATCGGCCCAGATGATCTCGTACGAGATCCCGATCGGCTTCGTGCTGGTCGTGGTGCTGATGGTGACCGGCAGCCTGAACATGTCGGACATCGTCCTGAGCCAGCAACTGGGCACCATGGCCGACATGGGCCTGAACTTCCTGTCGTGGAACTGGCTGCCGCTGCTGCCGCTGTTCGTGATCTACTTCGTGTCCGGCCTGGCCGAGTGCAATCGCCACCCGTTCGACGTGGTGGAAGGCGAGTCGGAGATCGTCGCCGGCCACATGGTCGAGTACTCGGGCATGTCGTATGCGATGTTCATGCTGGCCGAATACGCCAACATGATCCTGATCGCCACCCTGGCATCGATCCTGTTCCTGGGCGGCTGGTCGGCTCCGTTCGGCTTCCTGGAATTCGGCGCGATCGGCGGCTTCTTCTGGCTGTTCCTGAAGATGTTCATCATGGTCTCGCTGATGATCTGGGTCCGCGGCACCTTCCCGCGTTACCGCTATGACCAGATCATGCGCCTGGGCTGGAAAGTGTTCATCCCGCTGACCCTGATCTGGCTGGTCGTGGTCGCACTCTGGATGCACTCGCCCCTGAACATCTGGCCTGCTCTGAAGTAAGGAAGCAAACACAAAATGAATCGGATTAAAGAAATTGTCGGCAGCCTCATGCTGACCGAACTCTTCAAGGGCCTGGCCCTGACCGGCAAGTACGCGCTGTCGCGCAAGATCACGGTCCAGTACCCGGAAGAGAAGACGCCGATGTCGAACCGCTTCCGCGGCCTGCACGCCCTGCGTCGCTACCCCAACGGGGAAGAGCGCTGCATCGCCTGCAAGCTGTGCGAGGCAGTCTGCCCGGCCATGGCGATCACGATCGAATCGGCGCAGCGCGAGGACGGCACCCGCCGCACCACGCGCTACGACATCGACCTGACCAAGTGCATCTTCTGCGGCTTCTGCGAAGAATCCTGCCCGGTCGACTCGATCGTCGAGACCCACGTGCTCGAATACCACGGCGAGAAGCGCGGCGATCTCTACTACACCAAAGAGATGCTGCTGGCCGTCGGCGACCGCTACGAAAACGACATCGCCGCCGCCCGCGAAGCGGACGCGAAGTACCGATAAGAAAAGGCTGTCAAAGTCATGGAATTCACAACTTTCCTGTTCTACGCGTTCGCGCTCGTCATGGTGGTGGCGAGTCTGTTCGTCATCACTACCAAGAACTCGGTGCATGCCGCACTGTTCCTGGTGCTGGCCTTCTTCAACGCGGCCGGCATCTGGCTGCTGCTGAAGGCCGAGTTCCTGGCCATCGTGCTGGTGCTCGTCTATGTCGGCGCCGTGATGGTGCTGTTCCTGTTCGTCGTCATGATGCTCGACATTAGTGTCGACCGCATGCGCGAAGGCTTCTGGGGCTACCTGCCGCTGGCCGCCAGTATCGGCGCCCTGATCGTGCTCGAGATGGCCGCCGTCCTGTACCGCTCGTACAGCCAGACCGACCTGTCGGCCGAGGCAGCCGCCCTGAACATCGGCGGCACCAAGGAGCTGGGGCTCCTGATCTACACCAAGTACATCTACGGCTTCGAGATCGCGGCCGTGATCCTGCTGGTGGCGATCATCGCCGCAGTCGCCCTGACCCTGCGCAAGCGCAAGGACACCAAAGCAATCGACCCGGGCCTCGCCGTCCGCGTCAAGCGTAACGACCGCCTGCGCATCGTCAAGATGGACGCGGTCAACCAGCGCGCGATCGATGCAGCCGCCGCAGAACGCGAAGCAGCAGCAGCGGCAGCCGCAACGAAGGAGGCACCATGACTTTGTCGCTCGCACACTACCTGATCCTGGGCGCGATCCTGTTCGCGATCTCGGTGATCGGTATCTTCATGAACCGGAAGAACATCATCATCCTGCTGATGGCGGTGGAACTGATGCTGCTGGCAGTGAACCTGAACTTCATCGCGTTTTCCCATTACCTGGGCGACGCGGCGGGGCAGATCTTCGTGTTCTTCATTCTGACCGTCGCGGCCGCCGAATCGGCAATCGGCCTGGCGATCCTGGTGGTCCTGTTCCGTAACCTGGACACGATCAATGTGGAAGACCTCGACAGCCTCAAGGGCTGACGGTCTCGGTTGACTAAACAATAACGATTAAGGTTCAACATGGCGGGGCAACTCTCTTCCTCAATGTTACTGGCGGTGCCACTGGCGCCGCTCGCAGGCTCGGCGATTGCCGGCCTGCTGGGTACCAAGTTCTTCGGCAACGTGGTCGGCCGCAAGGTATCGCATACGGCGACCATCCTCGGCGTCCTGATCGCACTGATCATCTCGGTCCAGACCCTGATGGCAGTGCTGGGTGGCGCACCGGTCTTCAATGAAGACCTCTACACCTGGATGACCGTCGGCACGCTCAAGCTGGCCGTCGGCTTCCAGATCGACACGCTGTCGGCGATCATGATGTGCGTGGTGACCTCCGTGTCGCTCATGGTGCACATCTACACGATCGGCTACATGGCCGAGGACGAAGGCTACAACCGCTTCTTCTCGTACATCTCGCTGTTCACCTTCGCGATGCTGATGCTGGTCATGTCCAACAACTTCCTGCAGCTGTTCTTCGGCTGGGAAGCGGTGGGCCTGGTCTCCTATCTGCTGATCGGCTTCTGGTACACCCGTCCGACCGCGATCTTCGCCAACATGAAGGCCTTCCTGGTCAACCGCGTGGGCGACTTCGGCTTCATCCTGGGTATCGGCCTGCTGCTGGCCGCATCGGGCTCGATGCAGTACACCGAGGTGTTCGCGCAAGCCGACACCCTGGCCGGCATGACCGTGCCGGGCATCGGCTGGCCGCTGCTGACCGCCGCCTGCATCTGCCTGTTCATCGGCGCGATGGGCAAGTCGGCGCAGTTCCCGCTGCACGTCTGGCTGCCGGACTCGATGGAAGGTCCGACCCCGATCTCGGCACTGATCCACGCCGCCACCATGGTTACCGCCGGCATCTTCATGGTGTCGCGCATGTCGCCGCTGTTCGAACTGTCGGACGGCGCGCTGAGCTTCATGATCGTCATCGGTTCGATCACCGCGCTGTTCATGGGCTTCCTGGGCATCATCCAGAACGACATCAAGCGCGTCGTCGCCTACTCGACGCTGTCGCAGCTGGGCTACATGACCGTGGCGCTGGGCGCCTCGGCCTACTCGGTGGCCGTGTTCCACCTGATGACCCACGCTTTCTTCAAGGCGCTGCTGTTCCTCGGCGCGGGTTCGGTCATCATCGGCATGCACCACGACCAGGACATGCGCAACATGGGCGGCCTGCGCAAGTACATGCCGATCACCTGGATCACTTCGCTGCTGGGCTCGCTGGCCCTGATCGGTACCCCGTTCTTCTCGGGCTTCTACTCGAAGGATTCGATCATCGAAGCGGTGCACGCGACCAACATCCCGGGCGCGGGCTTCGCCAACTTCGCGGTGCTGGCAGGTGTCTTCGTGACCGCCTTCTACTCGTTCCGCATGTACTTCCTGGTGTTCCATGGCGAATCGCGCTGGAACAACCCGCAGCCGCATAGCGAAGGCCACGATTCGGATGCGCACCACGAAGAAGACGAACATGGCGATGACCACCATCACCACGGCCTGCAGCCGGGCGACAAGCCGCACGAGTCGCCGCTGGTCGTGACCCTGCCGCTGATCCTGCTGGCGATCCCGTCGGTCATCATCGGTTACCTGGCGCTGGGCCCGATGGTCCATGGCGACTTCTTCAATGGCGTCATCACGGTCAACCCGAACCACCCAGCCATGGCCAGCCTGAGCGAAGCCTTCCACGGCCCGATGGCGATGGCGATCCACGGCCTGCAGACCGCACCGTTCTGGCTGGCACTGGCAGGCGTGGCGCTGGCCTACTACTGCTACATGATCAATCCGCGCGTCCCGGCCTGGTTCTATGCCAAGTTCAAGTTCCTGCACACCCTGCTGGACAACAAGTACTACATGGACAAGTTCAACGATGTCGTGTTCGCCGGCGGCGCACGCGCCATCGGTGGCGGCCTGTGGAAAGTCGGCGACCGCGGCCTGATCGACGGCCTGCTGGTCAACGGTTCGGCCAAGCTGATCGGCTGGTTCTCGACGGTTACCCGTACCTTCCAGACGGGTTACATCTATCACTACGCATTCGTGATGATCGTCGGCGTGCTGGCAACCCTGCTGTGGTTCTTCCCGTTCTGGCGCGCTTGATCGGGTTCAGAAAAGAGAAAAAGCGAAAAGCGAAAAATGATGCAGTCAATTTCTACATTTCCTCCTTACCTGAGCCTGTCGATCTGGCTCCCGATCCTGTTCGGCCTGATCGTGCTGGCCGTCGGGCGCGACAAGAACGCCGGCTTCGTGCGCCTGCTGTCCCTGGTGGGCGCCGTCGTCAGCATGCTGCCGACCCTGCCGCTGATCATGAACTTCGACAATGCCGCCCACGGCATGCAGTTCTATGAATCGGTCTCGTGGATCGAACGCTTCAATGTGTTCTACAAGCTCGGCGTCGACGGCATGTCGCTGTGGTTCATTCCGCTGACCGCCTTCATCACGATCATCGTGGTGCTGGCGGCATGGCAGGTGATCGAAGAGCGCGTGGGCCAGTACATGGGTTCCTTCCTGATCCTGTCGGGCCTGATGATCGGCGTGTTCGCTTCGCTCGACGGCCTGCTGTTCTACTTCTTCTTCGAAGCCACCCTGATCCCGATGTACATCATCATCGGCGTGTTCGGCGGCCCGAACCGCGTGTACGCGGCATTCAAGTTCTTCCTGTACACGTTCTTCGGCTCGCTGCTGACCCTGGTCGCGATCATCTACCTGTACAACCTGTCGGGTTCGTTCGACATCCTCGAATGGCACCGCCTGCCGCTCACGATGAACGAGCAGATCCTGATCTTCGTCGCCTTCTTCATGGCCTTCGCCGTGAAGGTCCCGATGTGGCCTGTGCACACCTGGCTGCCGGACGCCCACGTGGAAGCGCCGACGGGCGGTTCGGTGGTGCTGGCCGCGATCATGCTGAAACTGGGCGCCTACGGCTTCCTGCGTTTCTCGCTGCCGATCACCCCGGACGCCTCGCAATACCTGGCGCCGGTCGTCATCGCCCTGTCGCTGATCGCCGTGATCTACATCGGCCTGGTGGCCCTGGTCCAGAAGGACATGAAGAAACTGGTCGCCTACTCGTCGATCGCGCACATGGGCTTCGTCACCCTGGGCTTCTTCATGTTCAACGACCTGGGCGTGCAGGGCGGCCTGATGCAGTCGATCTCGCACGGCTTCGTGTCGGGCGCGATGTTCCTGTGCATCGGCGTGCTGTACGATCGCGTTCACTCGCGTGAAATCGCCGACTACGGTGGTGTCGTCAACACGATGCCGAAGTTCGCCGCCTTCGTCGTGCTGTTCTCGATGGCCAACGCCGGCCTGCCCGCGACCTCGGGCTTCATCGGCGAATTCATGGTGATCCTGGGCGCGGTCGAATTCAACTTCTGGACCGGCGTGGCCTCGGGCACCGCCCTGATCCTGGGCGCGGCCTACTCGCTGTGGATGGTCAAGCGCGTCGTGTTCGGCCCGATCGGCAACCAGAACGTCGCCGAACTGACCGACCTGAACGGCCGTGAGTTCGCCATCCTGGGCGTGCTCGCCATCGCCACCCTGTGGATGGGCCTGTACCCGGCGCCGATCGCCGAGACGCTGCAGGTGTCGGTCACCGACCTGCTGCAGCACGTCGCAGCCGGCAAATTGCCTCAATAAAAGCCATGAACGAAATGAACTCCACATTGTTAGCAGCGGCCGACACCAACCTGGCGCCGGTCTATGCCGAAATCTTCCTGCTGATCGCGGCTTCCGCGATCCTGCTGATCGACATGTTCCTGAAGGAAGGCAAGCGCAACCTGACTTACGCGCTGAGCCTGCTGACCATCGCCGGCTGCGGCGTGCTCACCTTCGCCGACATGAACGCCGGCGCCACCGTGTACACCTTCAGCGGCATGTACGTGGCGGACCCGATGTCCAACCTGCTCAAGCTGGTGACCTATATCGCCACCGCCATGACCCTGGTGTATTCGCGCCAGTACACCGAAGACCGCGCCATGATGTCCGGTAACCTGGGCGGCGAGTTCTATGTGCTCGCGCTGTTCTCGATGCTCGGCCAGATGATCATGATCTCGGGTAACAGCCTGCTGTCGATCTACCTGGGCGTGGAACTGATGTCGCTGTCGCTGTACGCGCTGGTGGCCCTGCGCCGCGACCACGCAGTGTCGACCGAAGCCGCGATGAAGTACTTCATCCTGGGCGCGCTGTCCTCGGGCTTCCTGCTGTACGGCATGTCGATGATCTACGGCGCCACCGGTTCGCTCGATATCACCACCATCAACCAGGTCAGCAGCGCCGCCGGCGCCAACGAGACCATCCTGGTGTTCGGCCTGGTGTTCGTCGTGGCCGGCCTGGCCTTCAAGCTGGGCGTGGTCCCGTTCCACATGTGGGTACCGGACGTGGTGCAGGGCGCACCGACCTCGGTCACCCTGCTGCTGGGCGGCGCACCGAAGCTGGCGACCTTCGCCATGGTGATCCGCATCCTGGTCGAAGGCCTCCCGGCCATGGCCTTCGACTGGCAGCAGATGCTGATGGTGCTGGCCGTGCTGTCGCTGGCAGTGGGTAACATCACCGCGATCGCCCAGACCAACATCAAGCGCATGCTGGCCTACTCGACCATCGCCCAGATGGGCTTCGTGGTGCTGGCCATGATGACCGGCGTGGTCAATGGCGACAGCAGCGATGCCGCCGCGTCGTACAGCGCCGCGATGTACTACACCATCACCTACGTCCTGACCACGGTCGGCAGCTTCGGCCTGATCATGATGCTGGCGCGCGCCGGCCACGAGGCGGAAACCATCGCCGACTTCAAGGGCCTGGGCAAGCGTGCGCCGTGGTTCGCGATCGTCATGACCATCCTGATGTTCTCGCTGGCAGGCGTGCCGCCGATGGTCGGCTTCATGGCCAAGTGGGCCGTGCTGCAGGCGGTCGCCAACGCCGGCATGGTGTGGCTGGCCGTGGTCGCCGTGCTGTTCTCGCTGGTGGGCGCCTTCTACTACCTGCGCATCGTCAAGACCATCTGGTTCGACGAGGCCGCGGACACCGCTGTCATCCACACCCCGGCCGACATGCGCGTGGTGATGTCGCTCAACGGCGCGGCCGTGGTCGTGCTGGGCATCATCCCGGGCTGGCTGCTGGCGGTGTGCTACAGCGCCATGCAGGCAACCCTCCTCAAGTAAGCAGAGACCTCAGTGGATTCCTCCCTGGCTGCCTGGCTGGTGGTCGCGATCTCCCTCGCGGCCGCCAACCTGCCTTTCCTCACCGAGCGCGTGTTCGGCCTTGTTCCGCTCAAGGCCAATACCGCCGGTGACGGCGCAGCATCTCCAGCCTCGCGCACGAAGTCCCTCCCGCTGCGCCTGCTGGAGTTAATTGTTTTATACTTTGTCGTCGGCTTCCTGGCTCGCACCCTGGAATCCCGGATCGGCGGCGTGTTCGCGCAGGGCTGGGAGTTCTATGCGATCACCGGCTGCCTGTTCCTCGTCCTGGCGTTCCCCGGTTTCGTGTTCCGTTACCTGCGCAGACAACGTCCTTGAATTCGCAGGGTGGGCGGCTCGTAATCCACGCCACTGGCCTGGATTACCCCACGCGTTCAAACCGAGCACGAACAGACGCGACGTCAATTCACGAGCTGGCTGAACGCGTGGGCAGGAAACCTGCCCACCCTACAACCCCAACATGGAGCGTGCATGACGGTTGAACTGAAAGAAACCCGCATCGAAGGCGGCGTGGTCTATGACGGCCATTTCCTCAAAGTCGAGCGCGACAAGATCCGACTGCCCGACGGTTCCACCTCCCAACGCGAATTCATCCGCCATCCCGGCGCGGTCGTGATCCTGCCGCTGCTGCCCGACGGCCGGGTGCTGCTCGAACGCCAGTTCCGATATCCCAATTCGCAAGTCTTCATCGAGTTCCCCGCCGGTAAAATCGATCCGGGCGAAGACCACCTGGACTGCGCCAAGCGCGAGCTTCAGGAAGAGACCGGCTACACGGCCGCCAAGTGGCGCTTCGTCTGCACCATCCACAACGCCATCGCCTATTCCGACGAGCACCTGGAACTGTTCCTGGCCGAAGACCTGACTGCCGGAGAACCGAAGCTCGACGAAGGCGAGTTCCTCGAGACCTTCACCGCTACCGTGCCCGAGCTGCTCGAGATGGTCCGGCGCGGAGACATTACCGACGTGAAGACCATCATCGGGACCTTCTGGCTCGAAAAAATCCTGTCCGGCGCCTGGAATCCCGTTTGACGCATGAAACCCTTGCTGGCGCTGCTTCTGTGGGTCTGGGCGCTGGCGGCAGTGGCGGCCCCGCGCTCCGATTTCCAGGCGCGCTGCGAGGACAGCATCGGTAAAACGCTCTCGGTGCTGACCGGCACCCAGAACGGTTTCCGCATCGATAACACGGTCGGCTACCGTTCGCTGACGGTCATGAAGGGACGGGCGCGCCCGGGCCAGGTCGTGCTGGGATTGACCCGCACCGAGTCGCGCGTCAGCATCAACGTCGGCGGGCGCCTGCTGAGCGATGCAGCCGGCGGCTACGAATGCATCGTGCCGCACATCGAGATCCGGCTCTACTATCCGCCGATCGTGGTCTACATCAGCCGTGAATTCCGGCCCGGCTCCTGCGCCTACGAAGAATTGCTGGCGCACGAAATGCGCCACCTGAACGCCTACCTAGACTACCTCCCGAAAGCCGAGGCACGCGTGCGCCTCGCCTTCGAACGCCGTTTCGGCACCCAGCCCCTGTACGCGCGCGCCGGACAAGCACAAAGCCTGCTCCAGCGCGAAATCGATCGCGGCTGGATGCCCTATATTAAAAGCGAGATGGCGAAAGTCGAGGCCTTGCAGGCCGCCATCGACTCGCCGCAGGAATATGCCCGCCTCGGCAAGGTTTGCGGAGGTGAGGTACAGTCGCTGATTCGCCCTGGACGACCAAGCAAGACATGACGACAGATTCAGCAGTACCACGCACTTCGGCCAACTACGTCGCGCTGATCCCGGCGGCCGGCATCGGCGCCCGCATGGCGGCCGCCAGCCCCAAGCAATACCTGCCCATCGGCGGCAAGCCGATGCTGCACCACACCATCGATGCCTTCCGCTCGAGCCCGCACATTGCGCATACCTATGTGGTGGTCAGCGCCGACGACCCCTTCATCGACGCGCTGCTGCCGCTGGAACGGGTCACCGTGCTGCGTTGCGGCGGCGCCACCCGCATGGAATCGATCCGCAATGGCCTGCGCACGCTGCACGACGCAGTGTCGGGCGACGACTGGATCCTGGTGCACGACGCGGCCCGTCCGGGACTGGATGCGGAACTGATCGAGCGGCTGATCGTCGAAACGGGAGAGCATCCGGCCGGCGGCCTGCTGGCGCTGCCGGTGGTCGACACCGTCAAGCGCGGCATCGCCGGCGAGCCCGCAGCGGTCGGCTCCACGGTGGCCTCCACCGTGTCGCGCGACGGGCTGTGGCTGGCGCAGACGCCCCAGATGTTCCGCTACCACTTGTTGTGCCGCGCACTCGATGCAGCAACGGATCCGTCCGCGATTACCGACGACGCCAGCGCGGTTGAAGCGCTGGGACTGGCCCCCAAATTAGTGGAAGGGCATCCACGCAACCTGAAAGTCACGCTGCCGGCCGACATCCGGATTGCCGAGATCTACCTGGCAGCCTTCCGAACCGAATGAGTGAAAAAGCGAACTGAATAACCATGACACAAGCATCCTGGAATCCCACTCCGCCGTTCCGCATCGGAACCGGCTATGACTGCCACGCGCTGGTCGAAGGGCGCAAGCTCATCGTCGGCGGCGTGACCATCCCGCACCGGCTCGGCCTGCTCGGCCACTCGGACGCCGACGTCCTGCTGCATGCGATCATCGATTCGCTGCTGGGCGCGGCTGCCCTGGGCGACATCGGCAAGCACTTCCCGGACACCGACCCGATGTTCGCGGGCGCCGATTCGCGCACCCTGCTGCGGGAGGTGGCGCACCGCGTGGTGGCGACCGGCTACACCATCGGCAATATCGACGCCACCATCATCGCCCAGCAGCCCAAGATGGCCCCGCACATCCCGCAAATGGTCTCGCGCATTGCGGAAGACCTGGGGGTGTCGCCGCAGCAGGTCAACATCAAGGCCAAGACCAACGAGAAGCTCGGCTTCCTCGGGCGCGAAGAGGGCATGGCGGCGGAAGCGGTGGCAATGCTGATCCGTGCGGCGGAACCGGGCTAATCCGATGACCCTCTGACATGTGCGTGCATATGCACTATAATTCCTCGAATTCGCATTTCGCCCATTCGAGGAGCCGCACATGATGCATTCACATCCACCCGAGTCGATGACGCCGCGTGCGGCCTGGATGCTGATCCTGGCCGCGAGCACGATCCTGATGATCACGATGGGCGCGCGCCTGACCACGGGGCTGTTCCTGTCGCCGATCAACACCTCCACCGGCCTCGGCATTGCCACCATCAGCTTCGCGATGGCGGTGGCCCAGCTCATGTGGGGCGCCTCGCAGCCGGTGTTCGGCGCCATCGCCGACAAGTACGGGCCGGCCAGGGTCATCGTCATCGGCGGCCTCATGCTGGCGGCAGGCACCGCCGCCACGCCCTTCATGGATTCCGAGTGGGGCCTGATCTTCAGCATGGGCCTCCTGTCGGCCGCGGGGGCGGGGGCGGGCAGTTTCTCGATCCTGATCGGCGCCACCGCCCAGCGCTTGCCAAGCGAGCGCCGCGCCTTCGCCTCCGGCTTCATCAACGCCGGCGGGTCCTTCGGCCAGTTCGTGTTCGCGCCGCTGATGCAGGCGATCATCGCGTCCGCCGGCTGGGTCGTCGCCATGCTGACCATGGCGGCCACGACCCTGCTGACCATTCCGCTGGCGCTCGGCATGCGCAAGCAGCCTGCCGCGCCCGCCGCAATGCCTGCAGCAACGCCCGCTGCGGCACCGGCAGCGGCGCCCGTCGCGCCGGGCATCACCCTCACCGAACAGCTGCACCGGGCCATGCGCGACCGCAGCTACCTGTGCCTGCACCTGGGCTTCCTGACCTGCGGTTTCCACATCGCCTTCCTGGTCACCCACCTGCCGCAGGAAGTCGCCCTGTGCGGCTTGCCGGCCGGGGTCTCGGCCACCGCCCTGGCGCTGATCGGCCTGTTCAACATCGCCGGCAGCCTGGCAGCCGGCGCACTGGCCAGCCGCTTTCGGATGAAGTCGCTGCTGGCCATCATCTACGCCAGCCGCGCGGTGCTGATCGTGCTTTACCTGCTGGCGCCCAAGACCGCGCTGACCTTCTACCTCTTCGCCGGTGCGCTCGGCTTCACCTGGCTGGCCACGGTGCCGCCGACCGCCGGCCTGGTCGGCAAGCTGTTCGGCATGCGCTACCTGGCCACGCTGTTCGGACTGACGCTGCTGTCGCACCAGATCGGCGGCTTCCTCGGGGCCTGGCTGGGCGGCCTGTCCTTCGTGCGCTTCGGCGACTATACCTGGATGTGGTATGCCGACATCGTGCTGGCGCTGGCAGCCGCGCTGATCAACCTGCCGATCCGCGAGGCGCCTGTGCTGCCTGCCGCCGCGCTGGCGGCAAAGGGCTGACGGCGTGGCGCGCGAAGCCTGGGCCTACCGGGAGGTGGCGGTCGAATCGATCATCGATCCACGCACGGGGCGGGTACGGATCCGCCCGGTGCCGGGGCAGGCCTACGCGACCTCGCTGCGGGTGCAGTGTTCGCGCGCGCTCAGCGATCCGGCGCGCTATCCGCTCGGCACCCGTTTCCTGATCTCGGCCAAGTTCACCGACCGCCTGGGCGGCGAGCCCTTCCTGTACGCCTGGCACGGCGACCCGGTGCGCGTGATGAGCAAGGCGGCACTGACGCGTTTTCTTGGCGAGCGCAAGCGTCTGCGGCTTTGAGCGAAAATGCTTACCATTGGGTTTTGAGACCGCAACCGAAAGGATCACCATGGCCACACGCAATATCGCCGTCATCGTCGGGAGCCTGCGCAAGGACTCGTTCACCCGCAAGGTGGCGCAGTCGATGATCGAACTGGCGCCCGCCAGCCTGCACATGGAAATCGTCGAGATCCGCGACCTGCCGCTGTACAACCAGGACGACGAGACCGACAACCCGCCCGCCGCGTTCACGCGTTTCCGCGAGCGCATCGCCGAGGCCGACGGCATCCTGTTCTGCACGCCCGAGTACAACCGCTCGGTGCCGGGTGCACTGAAGAATGCGATCGACGTCGGCTCGCGCCCCTATGGCAAGGCGGCCTGGGCCGACAAGCCGTGCGCGGTCGTCAGCGTCTCGCCCGGTGCGCTCGGCGGCTTCGGCGCCAACCACCACCTGCGCCAGATGCTGCCTTTCCTGAACATGCCCTGCATGCCGGCGCCGGAAGCCTATGTCGGCATGGTCGCCGGCAAGTACGACGGCGCGCGCCTGGTCGACGATGGCAGCCGCGCTTTCTTCCAGACCTTCATCGACAGCTTCGCCGCGTGGGTCGAGCGCCATGCCGGCTGATCATCCCATCCCCGTCAGGGGGCTGGACCACATCGTGCTGCGTGTGCTTGAGCCCGACACGATGATCGCTTTCTATGGCGACGTGCTGGGCTGCCGCGTCGAGCGCCGCCTCGACGAGCTCGGCCTGATCCAGCTACGCGCCGGCCAGGCCCTGATCGACCTGGTCCCCGTGAACAGCAAGCTCGGGCGCGAAGGCGGCGCCGCGCCCGCCGTGGGCGGGCGCAACCTCGACCACCTGTGCCTGCGCGTCGAGCCCTTCGACGAAGCGGCGATCCGGCGCCATCTGGCAGCTTACGGGGTTGCCGCCGGCCCGCTGGAATCGCGCTACGGCGCGGAAGGCGAGGGCCCCTCGATCTACCTGCTCGATCCGGAGCGCAACACCGTCGAGCTCAAGGGTGCCCGTTACCGATGAACGCCGTCAAGCGCCGGCGCGATGCGTTCCATCCGGTTGAATCCGCCGGGCCTGCCGGCGGATGGCGTGCGCGCGTGCACGAAGTCATCTTCGGCATCGATACACCGGCCGGGCGCGCCTTCGACATCGGACTGGTGGTGGCGATCCTGCTCAGCATCCTGGTGGTCGTCCTCGACAGCGTGGCGGCGATTCGCGCCCGCCATGCCGGTCTCATGGATGGGTTGGAGTGGATGTTCACCCTGCTGTTCACCGTCGAGTACATCTTGCGCCTGGCAACGGTGCGCCGGCCCTTGCACTACGCCCTCAGCTTCTATGGGCTGATCGACCTGCTGTCGGTGCTGCCGACCTATGTCTCCCTGCTGTTGCCCGGCAGCGAAGCCTTGCTCGACATCCGCATCCTGCGCCTGCTGCGCATATTCCGCATCTTCAAGCTGACGCTCTACATCGAAGAGTACACCCGCCTGGGCGAGGCGCTGGCAGCCAGCCGGCGCAAGATCATGGTGTTCCTGTCGGCGGTGCTGATGGCGGTCTTGATCCTGGGCACGGTCATGTATGTCGTGGAGGGTCCCGAGCATGGCTATACCAGCATCCCGACCGCGATGTACTGGGCCATCGTCACGATGACCACCGTCGGCTACGGCGACATCACGCCCCAGAGCCCGCTCGGCAAGGGCATCGCATCGTTCATGATGCTGCTCGGCTGGGGCATCCTGGCGGTGCCGACCGGCATCGTGACTGCCGAGATGACGGCGCGCCGCAACGACCGCCGCCATGGTCCGAGCCGCCAGGAGCTTCGCTGCGAGGACTGCGGCAGCACCGGCCATGACGCGGGTGCGAACTTCTGCAAGGATTGCGGCGCCTGGCTGCCCGCCGCGCAGGCTGGGCACTGAGGGCGTACCGGCACACGTTTGGGCCAGATCAAACGCGCGGCAGGCCACGTCTCTAAGCTTCTACCTTCGTGTCACGGCCTGCTTCGCCGGCCATGGCGTGCCCTTTCTTTTCGTTACGCAACGGAGTCAATACATGTTTCTCTTCCCACAATCCGTGACCCCGGCAGTACGCTCCCATATGGATGCGCAGACCGCCTTCCTGAACGACATGTCCAAGTCAGTGTTCCATTCCTACCAGCAGATGTGCGACCTGAACATCCAGCTGGTCCAGACCCTGGTCGAGGAAAGTACGCTGGCAAGCCAGCAGATCATCAGTGCCGACCGCCAGTCCGAAGTCCTGAGCGCCGCGTCCGCGCGGGCCCAGCCCACCACCGAGAAGCTGCGCTCCTACCAGCAGCATATTTCGCGCCTGGCCGCCGATGCCCAGGCCGAGCTGGCGCGCGTGACCGAGCAACATGTGCAGAACACCACGCGCACTGCGCGCGCCCTGGTCGACGAAGTGGCGCGCACCACCGCCGAGGAAACCGAGCGCAACATCCGCACCCAGCAAGAAGCCCTGCGCAACCGGACCGATCCGTTCAAACGTCCCAACGGTGAAGCCCGGGCATCGATGAGCGGCAACGGCGACGCCCAGCGCAGCACACCAGAGAGCCAGAAATCCAGCGGCGCCCGCCCGTCCAGCGCCTCGGCTTGACCGCGCGCTCTTAAAGCCCAGCCGGCGGCCTCACTTGTTTCCTGCCGCCGGCTGGGCCCCACGTTTCGCATCCAGCTCCGCACGCATGGCCTCGACATCGGCCATGTACTCCGCCACGGTCGCATCCGGGCTGGCGCGCAGTTCCGGCGGCAGCAGCACCGCCATGTACAGTTCGTCCGCGACGCGGCCGTGGCGCTGCTGGTTCACGATCAGCACCAGGCTGGAAGCCAGCACGGCGGCCAGCGCGCAGATGGCGCGCAGGCGCCGCCGCAGCGGCGGCCTGATGGTCGCCAGGTGGAAGTAGATGATGCCGGCGATGGTCGCCACCGCCGCATGCGAGCCGTAGCGGGTGAGCCACTCCAGCGAATAGGCATAGGCGACGGTCGCCGCCAGCAGGCGGAAGCCCACCAGCGCGGCCAGGCCGCAGCCGAAGATGAACAGGTGCCGTCCCAGCCGCGTATAGCGCCCGAACAGGCGGTTCAGGAAGGCCCACAGGCTGCTCCACAGCAGCGCCACGCCGATGCCGGCGCTGGGAGCCAGCACGTAGTTCAGCAGCTGGCGAGGCTGGGCGTCGGCCAGCCAGGTCACCAGGAGGGCCACCAGCCCCGCCAGCAGCACCCCGACCATGCCGGGCAACAGGCCTTCCCATCCGTGCATGGTGCGGTCGCGCAGCTCGGCCGGCACCGGGAAGTCCGCAGCCCGCACGCGCAGCGAGGTATGGCCCATGCGCACCACGGTGTCGCCGGTAAGCTCAATCTGCTGGACCCGCTTGCGGCCGCGATTCAGGCCGGAGTTGAGCCCATTCAGGGTGCCGAGGTCGCGCATCAGCAATGTGCCGTCCGCTGCCTCTTCGATGACGGCGTGGTGTGCGGCGGCGTACTCGTCGTCGAGGATGAAGTCGTTGTCGTAGGCGCGGCCGACGCGGATCGGCAGGCTGGCCGCGCGGTGGCGGTGCAGCACCTCGCCGTTGCGGGCCAGGATCTCGACGGTCCAGGGGCCCCTCATTGCCGGCCCCCCGGGTGGCCGGCTGCAGCCGGCGGCCGCCTGACATTGCGCCCGAACGAACCGAGGAAGGCGCGCGTGACGCGCATCCCGTTTTCATAGGAAACGCCGGCGACGTCCAGGCGGCTTTGCAGGCTCGATTCGGCGGCATTCGTGCTGGCCGTCAGCAAGGTGAAGTTGTACAGGCCGGCGAACTTGCGGTAAGCGCGCACGCAGGTCACGGCGCGCAGCGGCAGGGTACGGGTGTGCACGAAGCGCTCGGTGCACACCGGCTTGGTCAGGCGCGGGTCATTCATGCTGCCCAGCTTCGCGGCCCCGAAGCGCTTGCTGGCGAGGGTGGCAAAGGGCAGCCGTGCCAGGTTGTCGGAGCGGATGTACTGGTGGGTCATCGACACGTGGCCGGTCTGCTGATTCGAGGACACGTAGATGGCCGACTCCATCGCGCAGCTCATCAGGTCCGCGGTGTAGGCGGTCTCGGCCTTCACGTTCGAGCGCCCCCAGCAGCGCAGCTGGCCGGATTCGCGCACCGGCACCAGGTAGGGGCCCATGCTCTTGATCGCCAGCGGCTCCTCCAGCAGGCGGTCGACCATGGCGCGCTGGTGCTCCAGCAGCTGGGCGGCGATCAGCGGATTGAAATCCTTCGGCGGCGCCGGCTGGCTGGCCAGCTTGCGCAGCAGTTCCTGTACGTACTTCACCGGCACCAGGAAGCTGACCGACTCGCCGTCGCGCCGCTTGGACACGTTGACGCCGGCCACGGTGCCGTTACCGGTGACGCTGGGGCCGCCGCTCATGCCGGAATTGATCGGCCCGCCGAACATGAGCTGGTCGTAGAAACTGCGTGTGACCACGCCGTTGTACGCGCCTTCCGAGATCGCGAATCCGAGATCGAGCGGATTGCCGAGCGAGTACAGGCGCTGCCCCTGGCTCAGGCGCACCGGCCGCTCGGGCACCTTGAAGAAACCGCTGCCTTCGCGCTTGACGCGCAGGATCGCCAGGTCGTGCAGGACATCGACCGCCATCAGTTCGACCGGGCCGCTGTTGCCGTCGGTGTCGACGAATTCGGCGGTATAGACGTCCGGGTCGAGCGCCATTTGCGACACCACGTGGTAATTGGTAACGACCAGGTTGCCGGTGCCGACCAGAAAGCCCGAGCCCACGGTGGACTGGGTGCGGCCGTTCTTGAGCAGCATGCGGATCTGCAGCAGGTCGCCGCGCGCCGACGAGTACAGGTCCTGGGCGGCCGAAGACGGCGGCGGCAGGGCGTCCTGGGCGTCGATCTCATCCGGTGCGGGGGCCGGTGGGATGGCGCCGGGCGGGGCAGATGGTAACAGGTGCGGAGGCACGGGAGGCGGCGGCAGCACGGTGGTGCCGGAGCTCGCGCCGGTGCGCGGAGTTCGGGTGGCCCCGTCGGGCGGCGCCGCCGTGCTTGCGCCGGCGGCAAGGCAGAACAGCAGGAAGGCGGCGGCAGTTCGTTTCATGCATTCCAATCATTGGCGAGAAGGAAGCACTATCTTGCCACTGGACGCACGCTCTGTGCGCGCGCCAGGCTTGCTTCAGCCTGCGTTCGGCTCGAGCAGGGCGGCCGCCGCCGTGCCGGCGGCCAATTCCTGCGGCCCCATCATGTGGCCCAGCTTGGCCTGCTTGGTATTCAGGTAGCTGTTGTTGAAGGCATTGCGGTTGACCAGCAGCGGCACGCGCTCGGCTACCTCGATGCCGAGGCGGGTGAGGGCGTCGATCTTGCGCGGGTTGTTGGTCATCAGGCGCAGCGAACGCACGCCGAACTGTTCCAGCATCGGCTTGCACAGCTCGTAGTTGCGGGCATCGGCGTGGAAGCCCAGCTGCAGGTTGGCCTCGACCGTGTCGGCGCCGGCTTCCTGCAGGCGGTAGGCGCGAATCTTGTTGACCAGGCCGATGCCGCGGCCTTCCTGGCGCAGGTACAGCAGGACGCCGCGGCCTTCCTCGGCGATGCGCTGCAGCGCGCCCTCGAGCTGGGCGCCGCAGTCGCAGCGCTGCGAGAACAGCACGTCGCCAGTCAGGCATTCGGAATGCACGCGCGCCAGGACCGGCTCGCCGTCCTTGATGTCGCCCAGCACCATCGCCAGGTGCTCCTTGCCCGTCGAGTGCTCGATGAAGGCGTGCAGCGTGAACTGCGCCCATGGAGTCGGCAGGGCGCACGAGGTGACGTAATCGAGCAGCTGGTCGTTGGCGGCGGCAGGGGTGGACATGGCGTTTCTCTTGTCTGGAGCGTATTGCAGTAACCGTGTAGTTTACCGGAAATCCGACACTGCCGTGCGGCGGCCCCGGCCTACGTGCGGAAACAGTTACGCTGGCGTAACTGTTTCATGTACGATTCCCAAATGGACACTTTTCCCGTCTCTTCCGGCCGCCCGCGCCGGCGCGGCCTCGGCGCCTGGCTGGCCTTCGCTTTCTCGCTGCTGAGCGTGGTCCTCACCGTGCTGCTGGTCCTGGTCATCGAGCGCTCCTCCAACGAGCAGGTCAAGGGCAGCATCGGCCGCAATCTCGGCGAGCTGGCGCGGCAGACTGCCGACAAGCTCGATCGCGGCATGGCCGAGCGTTACCGCGAGGTGAATCTCATGGCGCGCCGGCGTACGCTGCGCGATCCCGGCATCGTGCAGGCAGAGCGCCGCCAGGTCCTGTCCGACATGCGCGAGACCTACGGTTACTACGACTGGATCGGCATGACCGGCCTGGACGGCCGGGTGATCGTGGAAGCGCGCGGCCTGCTGGAGGGCGTCGACGTGTCGCAACGCCCGTGGTTCAAGAATGCCCTCGACGGCGTGCATGTCGGCGACGTGCACGAAGCGGTCAAGCTGGCCAGGCTGCTGCCGGGTGAGAGCGGCGAGCCGCGCCGCTTCGTCGACGTGGCCTTCCCCTATACCAGCCTGGACGGCAAGGCCGCGGGTGTGCTCGGCGTACACCTGTCGTGGCAATGGGCGCGTGACGTGGAGCGCTCGATCATCGCTCCAATCCAGGAACGCGACAAGGTGCAGGCGCTGATCGTCAGCAAGGAAGGAACCGTCCTGCTCGGCCCTTCGGGACTGCAGGGCCGGAAGATTTCGCTGGAAAGCCTGCGCCTGGCCCAGCAAAAGCGTACCGGCTACCTGGTCGAGCAGTGGCCGGACGGCATGACTTACCAGGTGGGCTACGGCGCCACGCTCGGCCGCGGCATGTATCCGGGCCTGGGCTGGACCGTGCTGGTGCGCCAGGACATAGCCGACGCGTATGCCCCGGTACGCCGCCTGCGCGAACAGGCGCTGTGGAGCGGCGCGGCGCTGGCGGTGCTGTTCTCGCTGGCCGGCGTGCTGGTGGCGCGCCGCATCACCCGTCCGCTCGGCGCCCTGGCCAAATCGGCCGAGCGCCTGGGACGCGGCGAAGCGGTCCAGCTGGTGCCCAACGCGAAAGACTATTTCGAGGTCGAGGCGCTGTCCGGCACCCTGAACGGCCTGGTGACCGACCTGATGCGAAAGCAGGCCGAACTGCGCGACCTGAACGCCACGCTGGAACAGCGAGTGGAAGATCGCACCCGCGAGCTGGAACGGGCGCTGGCCTCGGTGCAGGCCAGCGAGCAGCGCATCAATGCCATCGTGGAAGCGGCCCAGGACGCCTTCATTGCCGTCGACCAGCGCGGCCTGATCCTCGACTGGAACGGCGCGGCCGAGCGCATGTTCGGCTGGCGCCGCAACGAGGCGGTCGGCTGGCCAATATCCGAACTGGTGCTGCCGGAGCGCTACCGCGCCAGCCTGGGCCAGGCGCTGCATGCCTTCCGCCAGACCGGCCACCTGGCCTTGCTCGACGGGCGCCTGGAGCACGTGGTGATCGACCGCTCCGGCCGCGAATTCACCATCGAAATGACGGCCGGCCTGGCCGGCCAGGGACAGGACGCCTTTTTCAGCGTGTTCCTGCACGATATCTCGGGGCGCAAGCGGGTCGAGTAGATGAAGAACGAATTCGTCTCGACCGTCTCGCACGAACTGCGCACGCCGCTGACCTCGATCCAGGCCGCGCTGGCGATGCCGGCCGACGGCATGGCGGGCGAACTGCCGCCGGACGCCGCGCGCCTGACCGCCATCGCGCCGGAATTCCAGCAGCGCGTCTTCCAGCGCTTCGCACAGGCCGACGCCGCCGACTCGCGCACGCGCGGCGGCACCGGCCTGCGGCTGGCGATCAGCAGGGCGATCATCGAGGAACACGGCGGCACGATCGGCTTCGGCACCGCGCCCGGGCCAGGGGACCCGCTTCGTCGTCGGGCTGCCGACGGCCGCAGCACATTAAGCCCACAGGTCGCCAGGCCTGTGGAAGGCCGAGCCTGAGGACCTGTCACCGCCAGTAGTCCGCATGGTGAAGCCGCAGCTGTGCCAGATCGGGCGGAAAGTCGAGCGCGCGCTCGGCACGGCCCAGCGCCAGGCTTGCATGCTGCCCGGCCACGATGCGCATCTGTGCATCGTCGCAGCGGCCCAGTTCCCCCAGCACCCGCTGCACGCGCATCGCCACTTCGATCATGCCGGCGCCGTCGCGCGCGATGGCAGGAAAGACGTCTTCGAACATGTCCGCCAGCGGCAAGGCGGGCACCTCGATGCGGTCGTACTCGGGTTCGTCCGGCTCCTGCCGTCCGGCCATGCGTGCAAACAAGCGGTGCAGCGCCCCCAGTATCCCGATGGCCGTGCCGGGATCGTTGATCCCCGGGGACAGGGCGCGGCAGGCGATCTCTGCCAGCACGACGAGCCCGAAGCGCGGATCGTCGTCGAACTGGCGCAGCGGACCGACGATGAAGGCCTTGCGCAAGAGATCGGCCTCGACCGGTCCGCTGTCGGGGGAATCCGGCAGCACATAGCCGAGTGGGCGCGAAGGCAGGATCATCGAACCGGGAACGGCGCCCAGGGTGATGCGCAGCTTGTGCTTGACTGCGATGCGCTGGAGCGCGGCCATGTCGACCCGTTGCAGGTAGCCGCTCTTGTCACTGTGAAAGGCCAGGCCGCAGGGAGGGCCGCTGGCGGCCAGGCCGCCCAGGCAAGGATGTTGCAGGCGCCGCGCCAGCGCCCCGGCGGTCGCCTCCTCGACCTTGGCCACGACCGCGCCCAGGCGGCCGAGGCGGGCGATGCTGTCGACCCAGCGAACGAACATCAGGACCACGACGACCAGCGTCAGCAAGGTGAGGACGAACAGGGTGAAACGCCCGGCCTTGCCGAAATAATCGTTGGTGGTCGCACTCAGCGCGACGATGGAAAAAATGAAGGCGCCAACAAAGATGGACAGTGCGTTTTGCGACACGTCGTCCGCTAGCACCAGGGGAAACGCACGCGCGGTCGCCGATTGTCCGGTCGACGCATAGGCCGCCACCATGGATGCGACGGCAAACGTGGCCACCCCGAGCATACTGGCGGCAATGATCTTGAGCAGGTCCACGACCGAACCCTGCGCGATTTCCGGCACCTTCCAGTCCACCGGGATGCTGTCGGCAAGGTGGGCCAGCAGCACGCCGGCCACCGACAGGATGCAGGCGATCAAGGGCTTGACCCATAGGCGCTCGCGCAACCGATTCAGCAGGAAGTGGAACTGGTCTGGCATGCTTGTCTGGTCCGCAATAGGCTTGTGTTGGAACAGCTTAGCCCGGCCCTTGCCGCGCCGTCGGTTCGCCAGGAAACACTGCGCCATCCTGTAGGGATACAATGCCGGTCGGAGACCCGGCCTTTTGTCTATGGAAAAAAGCGCCCAACACGTCTGAAGAGTCCATTTTTGTCGGAAAAAAGAAACCCGCTCCTGCTCGCGCTTGCAACCCTGGCCCTGTCGCTGGCGTCGACATATATTGCCTGGGATGTCGCAACCCAGGAATCCACGCGCCTGAACGAGACGGAATTTCGTTTCGAGGTGCGCCAGGCGGTCCGGCGCATCGAGCAGCGCATGGCGACGTATGAAGGCGCCCAGCGTAGCACGCAAGCCTTCCTGCTTGGCTCGGTGAAGGTCGATCGCGCTGATTTCAGCCTCTTCGTTGCATCCTTGCGCTTGCAGGAGAAATTCCCGGGAATCCAGGGGATCGCCCTGGTGGAGCGCATCCCGCCGCGCGGCATGGCCGAGCATGTGGCCAGGATGCGGCGGGAAGGCCTGGTCGACTATGCGGTGACGCCTGCAGGCGAACGCGCCATCTATTCGTCGATCACCCAGATCGAGCCTTTTACCGGCCTGAACCTGCGTGCGCTCGGCTTCGACATGTTGAGCGAGCCGAACCGCCGCGCCGCCATGGAGCGGGCCCGCGACACCGGGCAGGCGGCCGCATCCGCCAAGCTGAGACTGATCCAGGAGGACGGCCGCGACGTGCAATCGGGCCTGGTCATGTATCTGCCCGTGTACGGACGCGGCATGCCGACGGCAAGCGTGGCCCAGCGGCGCGACAGCCTGATCGGATGGATCGGGGCGCCATTCCGCATGAACGATCTCATGGCCGGCCTGGGCGGCGAGCGTTCGGGCGATATCCTGCTGTCGATCTACGACGGGCATGGGGTGTCGGAAGAGAGCCGGCTGTATTCGTCGCGCCAGGCCGGCCCGCCACGAAGTGGGCCAGCGCAATTCCGCGAACTGCGGCATGTTGCGATTGCCGGCCGGCCCTGGACCCTCGACATACAGTCGTCACCCGCATTCGAGCGACGCGTCGTCACCGACCGGCCTCGACTGGTGGCGATCATCGGCGGTGCGGTCAGCACCATCCTGGCCTTGCTGGTGTGGTTGCTGGCATCCGGACGGCGCCGTGCGCTCTCGGCGGCAAACGCAATGACACACCAGTTGAGCGAGAGCGAGTTTCGATGGAAGTATGCGCTCGAAGGCGCCGGCGACGGCGTCTGGGACTGGAACGTCGCCAGCGGCGAGGTGCTGTATTCGGAACAATGGAAAGCCATGCTCGGCTACACGGGCGCGGAGATCGGTCATACCATCTCCGAATGGCAGCGCCTGCTGCACCCGGACGATCGTCCCGCCGCCGACGCGCTGGTAGCCCGCTATCTCGACAGTACGGAAGGGACGCTTCAGGCGGAATTCCGGATGCGCTGCAAGGATGGGAGCTGGAAATGGATCCTCACCCGCGCCATGGCCGTCAGCCTGGATGCGCATGGCAAGCCGTTGCGCACCATCGGCACCCATACGGATATCACGCGTTCCAAGCAGAACGAGCAGGCGTTGCGCGAGGCAAATGCCCAGTTGGAGGAGGAACAGCGGCGCGACGCCGAGCGCTCCGCAGCACTGGAGGAGGCGAGAAATGCGCTTCACCATGCCCAGAAACTCGAGGCCGTGGGCAAGCTCACCGGCGGTGTCGCGCACGATTTCAATAATGTGCTGCAGATCGTTACCGGGAATGTCCAGCTGGTGCAGATGTTGGCTGGCGATAATGCCATGATGCACAAGCGGCTGGACAGCATCAGGAGCGCGGTCCAGCGCGGCGCCAAATTGTCCTCGCAGCTGCTCGCTTTTGCGCGCCGGCAACCCTTGCAGCCGGTCGCCCTCAATGTGCTGCGACTCCTGCACAACATGGAAGAGCTGCTGCAGCGTGCCATCGGAGAAACGGTGGAGCTGCGCATTCTTTCCGAACCGGATCTGTGGAACACGCAGATCGACCCCGGACAATTCGAAAACGTGATCCTGAACCTGGCGATCAACGCGCGTGACGCCATGCCCGCCGGGGGCGCGTTGACGATTAGCCTGAGCAACGTGACCCTGGGTGAAGACGAGGCCCGCAGGCTTCCCGAACTGGCGAGGGGCGACTACGTGTTCGTTTCCGTGGCCGACACCGGATCCGGCATGAGCGCGGAAGTCATGGCGCAAGCGTTCGAGCCCTTCTTCACCACCAAGCCGCTGGGGCAGGGGACGGGCCTGGGCTTGAGCATGGCGTATGGGATGGTCAAGCAAAGCGGCGGCCATATCGAGATTTCCAGCGCGCCGGAACGCGGGACGACCGTGATGATTTATCTTCCCCGCACGCAGGCGCCCGAGAATCTGCCTGCGCCCCCGGTTGTGACGTTCGAGTCGGGAGGCACCGAGACGATCCTCGTGGTCGAGGACGATGACGATGTGCGCATGTCCGTTGTTGCCAACTTGTCGGAACTGGGATACCGGGTACTGCATTGCCCGGATGGAGAAAGCGCGCTCCGGATACTGGAAAGCGGTGTCCACGTCGACCTGCTGTTTACCGATGTCGTCATGCCGGGCAGCGTCACCGGTCCCGACCTGGCTGCGCAGGCCAAGCGCATCCAGCCAAACCTGGCCATCCTGTTTACTTCCGGCTACACGCGCAACGCACTGACGACGGATGGCCGTCTTCGAGAAGGAGTTCAATTGCTCAGCAAACCTTATGACCGAAAGCAGTTGGCGCAACGGATCCGCGAAGTCCTGTCGGCGCGCAAGCCATGATCAAGCCCCCGCTGCCCGCCAACGAAAAGGAGCGCCTCGCACTGCTCCATGCAATGCTGCTGCTCGACACCCCGCCCGAGCGCCGCCTGGACAGGATCGTCGACTTCGCGTCGAGCGAATTTGCCGTCCCCATCTGCCTGATCAGCCTGGTCGATTCGGATCGCCAATGGTTCAAGGCGCGCGTCGGCCTGAGCGCCTGCGAGACGCCACGCGACATTTCCTTCTGTGGACATGCGCTCACCAGCGATGCCGTCCTGATGGTGCCGGATGCCTTGCTCGATCCGCGCTTCCACGACAATCCGCTGGTCTCGGGTCCACCGCACATTCGCTTCTATGCCGGGGCGCCGCTGGTGTGCGGGAACGGCCTGGTGATCGGCACCCTGTGCCTGATCGATACCCGTCCGCGCACGCTCGACCCGGTCGAGCAGGCCATCCTGGAGAGCTTGCGCGACCTCGCCCTCATCGAGCTCACTACGCCGCGGGCGGACGACGATGGCTAGTGCCGCTTCCTTCGACATCCTGCTGGTCGAGCCTGCGAACCTGCTGCGCCGGACCGTGGCCTTGACCGTGCGCAGCCTCGGCACGGCGCAGGTCACCGAAGCGGCCACCCACCAGTCCGCGCAGCAGTTGTGCGCGCTGCGCCGCTTCGACGCCGCCGTGATTGCCGTCGAGTGGCCGTTGCCGCTGGAGTCCTGCGCAGGGCTGACGCTGATCCAGCAGATCCGCCTGGGGCAGGGCGCCAGCGACCCCGCGATTCCCATCGCGGTGCTGGTCGACTCCTGCAGTGCCGATTTGCTGCAGGTGCTGCGCTCCTGCGGCATCAGCCGCATCCTGATCAAGCCCTTTCGCGTGCGCGACGTGATCGATACGATCGACCGCATGCGCGGGCTGGCCCAGGGCGCGCCCGCGCGCTGAGCACGTGCCGCTCCTCAGCTGCCGGGCAATGCGCAGCGCAAGGCATCGGCCTGGTGCGCGACATGGTCGCGCCCCACGACCGCAAACACCCTTTTGCCGTCGCGGACTGCTGCCGTGAGGCGTTGCACCATCGTGATGTTGCGAAAACTGCTGGATCGCGCATTGACTTCGTTGGTGAAGACGCCGCCCGTCTCTTTCGAGCTCGCCTTCGGATCGAACCAGCGCGAAGGCGCCTGCCACCACTGCGCCGGTTCCTTCCAGTAGCGGCCATAGGCCTGCGCCACCTCGGCCGCGCTCCGGAACGGAATCGCACTCAGGCCCATGCCGGCGGCGCGTCGCAACAGGGCGTCGATGGCGCTTGTTATCTCGGCTTCGCCCATGTTGCGCCGTTCGCGCAGGCGCGCTGCTTCGCGCAGCGTGAAGAACAGGCCGACCTGGTCCGGAGTGAACCCCTGCAGCAGGTAGGCGGTTTCGTCCTTCGGATCCGGTTCCAGGCGGCCCAGCTGCACGCCGTCGCGCGCCGCCAGCCAGCGCACGAATCCCGATTCGCCGGTCTGCCGGATCGCTTCCAGCCTGTCCGCCGGCACCGGCCGGTTGGGCCCTTCGTAAAACGCGATGTGCGGACGCTGCGCGTTCCACTGTTGCTCGATGTCCGCAAACTGGGGATCGTCGGGGTCGGAGGAATGACGCGCGCCGACATAGCGCAACTGGCCGGCACCGGCCGCCAGCGCCAGCTGGTATTCAGCTTGTGCGATGGGCGTCGAATAGGGGACGAGGCGAGCGATGCAGGGATCGGCAGCCGCATGCGCGGCGGCGAAACAGGCGAGCAGGATGAGTGTTTTCATACCGGCAGGGTAGCGCAGCCGGTTTCCGCTTGACGTGGCTTGCCGACGAAAGCGGTGAATCGGGAGCCGGATTGCGGCCGGCGCCGACGAATTCCCGACGAAACTAGGGCTTGTCGGCCACCACTTCCAGCGTCCGGTGACTGCGTTGAAAATAATTCCTTAATGCAACATAGCCGATGGGACGGGTGCCGGCCCGCGGGTAAGGGCGCGCGCGTGCATGCGCCGCAGCTATTGGTGCTGCGGCAGCATAGCCGACAAGCACGGTGGCGGCTCAGCGGCCGCGTAGCGGATCGAGCAGCGAGCGCAGGTTATTATGGTCGAGCTCGTACATCAGGGCCAGCAACTGGCCCAGTTCGCCACGCGGAAAGCCTTCGCGGGCGAGCCAGCCGAGATAATGGCCGGGCAGGTCGGCGAGCTTGCGGCCCTGGTATTTCCCGTACGGCATGTCGCGTACGAGCAGAAGGGAAAGATGATGGGTGTCCATTAGTGCGTCCTATGGAACGCACTTTAGCAAACAATCTCAAAGTTGTAGCATGGTGCGATGGTGCTGTTGATGAGGTGGAGGTGCAATATGAATAGCGAATTCGACCTGGAGCGTTTCGTCCGGGCGCAGGAACCGGTGTACGACACCGTGCTCGCCGAGCTGCGCGCCGGCCACAAGCGCAGCCACTGGATGTGGTTCGTCTTTCCCCAGATTGCCGGGCTCGGCCACAGCGAGATGGCGCAGCGCTATGCGATCGCCGACGCCGACGAAGCGGCCGCCTACCTGGCCCACCCGGTGCTCGGCAAGCGCCTGCGCGAGTGCGCCGCCATCGTGGCCGGGCTCGACAGCGACTCGGCGGGAGACATCTTCGGCCATCCGGACGAGCTCAAGTTCCGCTCGTCGATGAGCCTGTTCGCCGACGTCGCTCCCGACGAAGCGGTGTTCCAGGCCTGTATCGACAAGTTCTTCGATGGCGAGCCGGACCCGGCCACGCTGGCGCGCATCTAAATCAAGCCTGTCGGAAGGTTCTGTCCGACGTGCAAGCCGAGCTTACATCACCTGGCTGGCCTGGGCGGCGCCGGCCAGAATCGCCTCCAGCCGGGCCATGTCGACCGGCTTGACCAGGTGGTGGTCGAAGCCGGCCGCCATGATCTGCTGGCGGTCGCTGTCCTGGCCGTAACCGGTGACCGCCACCAGCACCGCGCCCGCGGTGGCTGGCTCGGCGCGCAGGCGGCGCGCCAATTCCTTGCCATCCATCTCGGGCAGGCCGATGTCGAGCAGGCAGACCTGTGGCGCCGCCTGGCGTGCCCGTTCGAGGGCGGCGTATGCGCCGTGCTCGACCAGCGCCTGGTGGCCGGACGCCTCGAGTACCATCGACAGGGTGACGGCGGCATCGACGTTGTCGTCCACCACCAGTACGCGCAGCGCTGCGGCGGCACCGGGGGCGAGGTCCGTGGCCAGGCCGGGGCCGTCCGCAGCCTGTGCGGCATCGGCGGCAAGGCAGGGCAGGCAGACCGAAAAGCGGCTGCCCTGGCCGAGGCCCGCGCTGGCGCAGGTAACCGAACCGCCGTGCAGCTCGACCAGGCTCTTGACCAGCGCCAGTCCCAGCCCGAGGCCGCCCATCGAACGGTCGACGCTGCGTTCGGCCTGGGCGAACAGCTCGAACACCCTTCCGGTCAGTTCCGGCGCCATGCCGATGCCATTGTCGCTGACCTCGATCCACGCATGCCCGTTTTCGGCGTGGGCCTGCACGGCCAGGCGCCCGCCTTCCGGCGTGTATTTGGCGGCGTTATGGAGGAGGTTGGCCACCACCTGCACCAGCCGCTTCTGGTCGCCCATGACCATGACCGGCCCCGGCGGCAGCGTGAATGACAGCGCATGGCGGCGCGCCTCCACCTGCGGCATGAGCTGTTCCACCGCATCCTGCAGCACCGTGCGCACATCGAGCGGCGCGCATTCCAGCTCCGCCAGGCCGCGGGTGACGCGCGACACGTCGAGCAGGTCGTCGATCAGCGCGGTCATGTGGCCGACCTGGCGCGCGATGATCTCGCTGGTACGGCGCACCAGCGCTTCATCGGGCTTCATGCGCTGCAGCAGCGCGGCCGCAGCGCTGATCGGCGCGATCGGATTGCGCAGCTCGTGCGCCAGCATGGCCAGGAATTCGTCCTTGCGGCGATCCGATTCGCGCAGTTTTTCTTCGGCCGCCTTGCGTTCGGAGATGTCGCTGGCGGCGCCGATCCATTCGTGGACGTGGCCGGCGGCATCGAGGATCGGCACGGCGCGCGACAGGGTCCACCCTTCGCTGCCGTCGACGCGCCGCACCCGGTGTTCCAGCTCGAAGACGGTGGCGCCGGCGATCGCCCGATGGATGGCGGCATGCACCCGTTCCTGTTCGTCGAGCGGGACGTAGTCGTTGATCCAGAACGACTGCGGCTGCTCGGTGTCCTTCACGAAGCCGCGGCCATCGAGCTCGCGCAGTTCGCTCCAGTCGGCGTTCATGCGGTAGACGACCTGGCCGGCCGTGGTCAATGCCCGGAACCGGTTCTCGCTTTCGCGCAGGGCCCGCTCGGACCGGATTTGCTCGGTGACGTCCTTGGTGGTGTGGGCGATGCACAGCATGGCGCCGTCCGGTCCGATGACCGGCGCACTGTGGGCGCTCCAGAACCGTTCCTCGAAGGCGATGGCGCCATCGGGACCGGCAACCGGAATCGGGTAGCGCTGCACCGGCAGGGTGTCCGCCTGGCCGGTCGTGCGCACCCGGTCCAGCGAAGCCCGCAGCTCCCGCTCGTTGGTGCGGGCCGGATCGTCCGGATCCGGCGGGAAGGCCACGAACAAGCTCACGCCCACCAGGTCTTCGCGCCGGCGCGACGATGCTTTCAGGAAGGCGTCGTTCACCGCAAGGATGACCGCCTCGGGTGTCGGGGACAGCAGGTACTTGCCGATCGGCGAACTGTTGAAAGCCGACTCGAACACGGATGGGGGAAGCATGGGGCGGTATCCGGTGGGGGCTTGAAGGAGCGGCAATTATAAAAGCGAAATTCTCTCAATGACACATTTACAAGCGTCTGGCGTGCGTGCGCCTCCAGGAAGCAGCGGGATGCGTATAATCGCGATCAGTTCGTCCTTTTATTATCTGAAAGCAATAACACATGGCTTCTTCCGACAACATCAGCATGGCGGTGTTCTGCGACTTCGAGAACGTTGCGCTCGGCGTGCGTGACGCCAACTACGAAAAATTCGACATCAAGCCCGTGCTGGAACGCCTGCTGCTCAAGGGCAGCATCGTGGTCAAGAAAGCATATTGCGACTGGGACCGCTACAAGACCTTCAAGGCGCCGATGCACGAAGCGAACTTCGAGCTGATCGAAATCCCGCACGTGCGCCAGTCCGGCAAGAATTCGGCCGACATCCGCCTGGTGGTCGACGCGCTCGACCTGTGCTACACCAAGTCGCATGTCGACACCTTCGTCATCATCTCGGGCGATTCGGACTTCTCGCCACTGGTGTCGAAGCTGCGCGAGAACGCCAAGCGCGTGATCGGCGTGGGCGTCAAGCAGTCCACCTCGGACCTGCTGGTGGCGAACTGCGACGAATTCATCTTCTACGACGACCTGGTGCGCGAGAAGAACCGTGCCGCCGCCAAGCGCAAGGAAGAACTCGACGCCCGCCGCGGCCAGCCGCAAGCGCGCCGCCCGAGCGACGACAAGCGCAAGGAAGAACTTGAAGCGCGCAAGGCGCAGGCGCTCGAGATGGTGGTCGAGACCTTCGACGCACTGGTGTCCGAACGCGGCGATACGGGCAAGATCTGGGCGTCGCTGCTGAAGGACACCCTGAAGCGCCGCCGTCCGGACTTCTCCGAGACCTTCTACGGTTTCCGCACCTTCGGCAACCTGCTCGAAGAAGGCCAGGCGCGCGGCCTGTTCGATTTCGGCCGCGACGAAAAATCCGGCACCTATGTGTACCGCAACGCCGGCGCATCGCTCGCGATGCCGGCGCCCGAAATGGTCGTGGTGCCGGAAGCCGGCGCCAGTGAGGACGAGGAAGGCGCGGACGATACCGCCGCAGTGGAAGCGCGGCCGGAGCCGCGCCGCCGTGGGCGCGGCGGGCGCAACAAGGGCGCCGGACGGGGCGAGGTGGCGTCAGCGGCCTCGTCGTTCGACGCGCCGCCTGACGTGACCATGGATGCGGCGCTTGACGCGGCCGATGCCGAGCCGCTCACGCTTGACGCGGACCTCGCCGCTCCAGTCGAAGACAAGCCGGACACGCGCCGCCGCGGCCGTGGCGGCCGCAACAAAGGTGGCTACCGTGGCGAGGCGACCGTGGTGGCGCCGGAGGCGGACGCAGCTGGCGTAGCCGACCTTGAGGCGGCTGCGCCGGCAGCGCCGCAGCCCGAAGAAGCTGCGCCGCAAGCGGACGAGGCGCCGGCGGACGCCGAAGGGGTGGCTGACGTCGCGGCGCCTGTCAAGGAACGCCGCCGCGCGCCGCGCAAGCCGGCGGCAAGGAAGACCGCGGCAGCGGACAGCACCGCAGTCGCAGAGAGCGTGGCCGCGCCGATCGAGCCGGCGCCAGCCGAGCCGGAAGCCCATGCGCCCGTATCGACCGGCAGCGATGCCGACGATGACTACGACGACGATACCAGCGACGATGTCGATGGCAACGTCGCCGAAGTCAATGTGGCGCGCAAGAAGCCGGCGGGCTCCGCCCGCAAGCCGGCGGCCCGCAGCACTGCGCCGCGCGGTCGCCGCCCCGCCAAGCCGAAGGCGCCGTCCAAAGGCTGATCGTCGGCCGGCACCCGGCAGTGGCAGCTGCGACGCGTGCGACATGCGCGCGCCGCCGCTATCATAATGACATCGCCCGCCTGCGCGGGCCTGCCGGGGCGGCCGCCGCGGCTGGCGCGACGTGCGAAGGAGCTGCCATGCGTGTGCTTGCCGGACTGTTGATGCTGTCAGCCCTGAACATCGCAGAGGCCGCGCCCCCGGCCGACCACCCCATCCTCGGCATCTGGAAACTGAGCCTGCCCGACCTCGGCTGCTCGGAAACCTACCGCTTCCGCGGCGACGGCACGACTCTCGTCACCAGCGCCGAAGAAGTATCCGAAAGCGAGTTCCGCATCCCTGCCAAGCCCAGCGCCAGGGGTTTCTACCGGCTGGAAGACCGCATCGTCAAGGACAACGGCAAGAAGGACTGCGCAGGCGCCATCATGAAGCCCGGCACCACGGCCACCAACTTCATCCGCTTCCACCCCTCCGGCGCGTTGTTCCTGATGTGCGCGGACGAGACCATGAATACCTGTATCGGGCCGTTCGAGCGAGTGCAGGGCGAAGAGGCTTGATTCCAGCAGATCGGGGCAAGCCTCCAGTCCGGCAGGGCGACATGTAACGCTTTGCAGGCATCAAGTTTATTTCAGCTCAAATTCCACTAGTAAATAGTGGCAATACTGTTCGTTGCGACGAAAGAATATCGTCTTACAAACAGTCACAGCTGGAATACTGAATGAACCCCAAGGAGCTAACCGATACGTTCGCCAGTTTGTCCGAAGCGAACCGACCCATCCGTTTACGGCTGAAGCAAAAGCGCCAGGTGCTCGATGACGTTTTGCTGGTCAAACGCGTCACGGGAAACGAAGCGATCTGCGGCGGACTCGAATATCGGCTCCTGTGTGTATCCACATGGGCCAACCATCCCTTGAAGGAGTTTATCGGGCTGCCAGCCGAGCTCCAGTTCGTGACAGACCGGGGGGAGTTGTGTACGGTATGCGGCATAGTGACGCAGGCCGCAGCAGGCCAGGGAGACGGCGGCCTGGCGACCTATCAGCTGGTAGTACGCGATGCAATGGCGCTGATGGAGTACCGCACCAATACGCGCATCTTCCGCAATCGAAATGAACTGGATATCACCAAGGCCATTATTGACGAGTGGCGGCAGAACAATCCAGTGCTCGCGGAAGCATTCGAGGTGGATTTGTCGTCTGTAAAAGGCGCTTATCCGGCGCGCGAATTCACGATGCAGCATAACGAATCGGATGCCGACTTTCTGCGCCGTCTATGGAAGCGGCGCGGCATTGCCTGGTACATCCGGCCCGGATCGGCCAGCCAGACGCGAAGCCAGGATACGCCGGGCCATGGCCTGGTCTTGTTCGATGACGGATTCCTGTTGCAGCGGAACGCGGCGGGTACCGTTCGCTATCACGAGGACGGCAGCACGGAACAGAGCGACACCATCATTACCTGGAGTCCGGTGCGGACCCTGAAGCCGGGCAGCCTGACTCGCATGAGCCTCGATTACATGCAGGCCCGTCCGATGTCCAGTACGACGCTTTCGTGTGCGGATCAGGGGGAGGCGGGCAACCGGCTCACAGCCAGCCTCGATGATTTCCTGATCGACGCACCGCATGCGGGTGCGGATGGCGATGATTACCGCAAACTCGGCGAACTGCGCATGAAACGCCATGAGTACGAGTCCAAGTGCTTCTATGGGGAAGGAAGCGTACGCACGCTGGGTGCGGGGCAGTGGATAGCGTTGACTGGTCATGGTGAGATCGATACTCATCCCGAGAACGAGCGGGAATTTGTCGTCACGCGCCTCGAGATCGACGCCGAAAACAACTTGCCCAAGACCGTTGACGATCAGGTACAGCGCCTGTTTGCCCTGAGTCGATGGGATGATGCGCCGTCGATAAACGCGCTACAGGAAGCGAGCGCGGAGCGCGGCATGCGGTACACCAACCGCTTCTCGTGTGTCAGGCGCGGCATTCCGATCGTTCCCGCTTTCGACCCACGCGTCGACCTGCCGAATCCGAAACTGCAAAGTGCGATTGTTGTCGGTCCGGCCGGCGAGGACGTGCATTGCGACGAATATGGTCGCGTGAAGGTGCGCTTTCCCGGCACCCGGACAGAGGACCACAGCCACGCGGACGGTGCTGGCGCCAGCGATAGCGACCGGGACTCAGCCTGGGTACGTGTTGCAAGCACCTGGGCCAGCAACCAGTGGGGAACGATAACGCTGCCCCGTGTCGGTGACGAAGTCATCGTCGACTTCCTGGGCGGGGACCCGGACAAGCCTGTTATCGTGGCGCAGGTCTACGGCGGCATGGCGCAGCCCCCTGCATTCAGTCATACCGGCGCGCTGCCTGGAAACAGATACCTGGCCGGCATCAAGAGCAAGGAGGTGCGCGGCACCCGCTACAACCAGTTACGGCTGGACGATACGCTGGGGCAAATCAATGCGCAACTCTCTTCCCAGCATGGGTATAGCGAACTGAACCTCGGATGGCTCACCCATCCCCGTAGCGAAGGTGAGGGCGAGGCGCGTGGCGAAGGGGCGGAACTGCGCAGTGACCATGCCCTCGCCCTACGTGGCGCGCAAGGCGTGCTCATCAGTGCTGCTGCGCGCCAGAGGGCAGGCGGCCGGCAGTTGGACCGTGCCGAGCTGATCGGACTGGCCGAGGCGCTGCAGGGCGTGCAGTAACAACTGGCGGAGCTGTCGGCGACGCACCACGCCGACGGCACGGAAGACAAACAGCTGGGACAGCTGATCGCTTGCCTGAAACAGTGGGAAGCCGGCAGCAATACCGAGTCCGGTAACACGGGAGGCGGACAGCCCATCGTCGCCGTGTCCGCGCCCGCAGGGGTCGCCATGACGAGCCAGGACAATATCGCGATCGGCGCGCAAACCCACGTCGACCTTGTCAGCCTCGGGAATACGCAGCTCTCGGTCGGCCGGAAGCTTCTGGCGCGTGTCTCGGAGAATATCAGCCTGTTCGCACATCGGCTCGGCATCAAGCTGATCGCGGCTAGTGGCAAGCTCGAGATGCAAACTCACGGCGACGACATCGAGCTCACATCCGCCAAGCGCATCGTCTTGACCGCGACCGACGAAATCGTACTGCAGGCTCCCAAGCTGCGCTTCGTCGCCCAGGGCGCCCAAGTGGATATCGGCGGCGGCGCCATCACACAGCAAAGCAGCGGCGAGCACACCATCAAATCGTCGAAATTCGCCCACCTCAAGCCGGGGGACAGCAGCCTCGCAGCTATGGAAATGCCGACGAGCGAAATGGCGCATGACCAGCAAACCGTCCTGCGCTGGATCGGGACCGACGAGCCGATGAAGAACCAGCGTTATCGCATTACGACGGAAGACGGCCGTATGTTCGAGGGACGCACCGACGCGACCGGCCTGACCGAGCGCTTTACCAGCGCAATCCCGTTCGGCAGCTACAGCATCGAAGCGCTCGACGACTGATTGAATCTGACGGAAGAAAACGATGACGACCGCAGAACACCCCTTACCCGCGCAACAGAACATCGGTGCCGCTCGCAAGGCCGAAGGCTTTGCGACGCCGAAGCAGGACAAGAAGCCGCAGTGCGCACGAATGCTGCCGAAGCGCGTTTTACCGGTCATTTTCCTACCGGGGATCATGGGGTCGAATCTGAGGATGAGCGCGGCGCGACAACGGCAAATGGGTAGGAGTAACAACATCGCCTGGCGGCCAGACGTCCTTGGTCCGACGAACATCACCGGTGCTGCCACCGAGAGCCCGAGAGATCGGCAGTTGAAACTGGATCCACTACAAACCACAGTGGACATTTACGATCCGTCAGGGCCGTCGGATGTCAGCGGCGATGGACGGCACGGCAATGTCGAACTGAACGACAGCTTCCGCTCACCGTTGCTGACGGACGACCCACCCACGGCGAAAAACCGGCGTACGGCGGTACAGAAGGCGCGCGCGCGCGGCTGGGGCGAAGTCTTTTTCAAGAGTTACGGGGAGTTGCTGCAGCATCTTGAACTGCGTCTTAACGACACTTTTTCCGAGGGAAAGCTTCGACAGCAATGGCGCGATGTAGTCGGCGTCGATCCACGCGTTTGGTTGGCCGATCCAGGCTTGCCGCAGCAAGCATTGACTCAGGAAGAGCTCAAGACGGTTGCCACTGGCTGCTGGTTCGCCGTCTATGCCTTTGGCTATAACTGGCTGCAGCCTAATGGCGACAGCGCCAAAGTCGTTGCAGCACGCATCAACAAGGTGATCGATGAACTTAACCAGTCCGGTTATGAATGCAATCAAGTCATCATCGTGACCCATTCCATGGGAGGCCTCGTCGGGCGGGCATTGATTCATCCCAAGTTCGGCAACCTGCAGGACAAGGTGGCCGGCATAGTTCACGGCGTAATGCCGGCCATCGGTGCACCGGCTGCCTACAAGCGCATGCGGGCAGGGTTCGAGGACCCGGGCATGATGGGTAATCCTCAGGAGAGCCTTGGCGCCAAGGTGGCTGGAAATTTCGGCGATGAGGTCACTGCAGTTCTGGCGAACGCCCCTGGGGGTCTGGAACTATTGCCGAGCGAGTCCTACGGTAACGGCTGGTTGCGTGTGACTCACAACGGACGCGATCTTGAAACGTGGCCGAAACGAGGGGACCCGTACAGTGAAATATACAAGGTGCGGGGTAAATGGTACGCCTTGTTTCGAGAAGAGTGGATCAATCCCTCAAAAGCGGGGCCAACTGAAGAAGGCGGTACGTTCGAGCGCACATGCACTTATCTCGATAAAGCCAAGCACTTCCACCGCATGATTGCGAACACCTATCATCCCAACAGTTATGCTCATTACGGCGCTGACCACCAGCGGCGGAGCTTTGGTGAAGTTGTATGGGCAATTGACAAAAACTGTGCTGATCCCACTGGCTGGCACGACTGGCCGATCCTTAACGATAACCGACAAGGCAAGCTGGAACTCGTTCGGTGGGACAGCTTCAGCGACAACAAGGCACTCTTGCCATTTAACGATAAGGTGCCGGATCCTATCCACGCCGTCATCGTCTCGCCTGCCGCGCCCGGCGATCAAACGGTGCCCGCGAAGGCCGCGGATCACCAATTAAAAAGTGGTGCGTTTAAAGCCGTGTTCCGTCAGACCGGTTATGAACACCAGTCCAGTTACAAGAATCCCCTGGCGATTGCATCGACTTTGTACAGCATCGTGCGCATCGCCCAAAAAGCAACCTGGAAATGCCAGGAAGGATGATGGACATGATCACACTCAAACACCTTTTTCCCATAATAACCGCAATCTTCATGCTGGTCGCTTGCGAACACAGCCCTAAGGAATGGAAGACGCCGAACATGACGACCCTTACACCACGACTTGAAACTATGTTCCAGAAGACTAAAACCATTTGTTTCGGTCGTTTTCTGGTGGATGTGCCAGCATCGGCAACGGTAGCCTGGGGGAGGGCCAGTGTTCCACTTAGTATTGGTATTTATCCGGACGGTATAGATGAAGTGGAAGAATTGGCGCAAAAGTATATCGATGAGCTGAAAAGTGAAAAAGCAATTTATCTCAATGATATTCCCTTGCTGCTGTCAATCGATCATGTCAGCCAGCCTGAAGGAAAACTAGTTACTGGCTATAATGGTTTTCAGGCCCTTGATGATATTAGGATCAAAGGATTTTTTAGGTTGAACAATGATGGTATTGTCTTTAATACATTCTCTTTTTTGCACGAGCGAAACGATACTGTTGCGCTCATCATGAGTATTGTCCGCCGACTTCGACAGCGCGCTGAAAACGAAATTCCAACGGAACCCGGAAATTGCGTCGAGTACGCCTTTTTGCCAGACGAGCCAGGGATAAGGAAGGAACCGCTTGGAGAATTGGTACATATTGGTTTTCGGTTGAAGGAATTCCCCGATACGCATCTTTCGATCGCCATCGGCCCATCCAACCCACATAAGCCCGAAAGCGACTCGCTGGAGTGGCAACTTCAACGACTCGAGAAAAACCTGAAAGCCGAGGATCCCAACCACCCACGCCTGAAGACAAAATACTTCCGTAGGGGTAAGCGCAATATCCATGACTGGGTCGACGGTTTCGAAGGACTCTCGCGTTCCCCGGATCAAGCAGACATTCACTCTATCCACGACTTCGGCATGGACTTCAGTGGCGTAGCGGAAGATCCATTGAAACCCCATGCCGACATCCGGATGCAGACCGGCGTCGCCAACAATGCCGCCGGTGCAAGCAAACCACTCCTGACCGACGAGGAAGCCATTGCGGTCTGGGACAAGATCACCAGCACTATCCGGGTGCGTCCGACAGGCGCCGCAGCAGTAAAGAGCGCTGGAACCACTCCTGAACCGCGTCTTCCGCTGGGAGAGCTTGCCGCGACCGGTCGAACCTGCCTCCAGACCGGCTTGTGGGAAGCCAGCGAACCTTCTGCGAGGGAAGGCGACCGGCGTCGCTACGTCAAAGCCGGTGAACTCATGCCGAGAGTGACAGCACCGGGCGAGCCGACTTTATGGCAAAAGCTCAAAGGGGAGACGCCGACCTACTATCTGGCGACAGTCTGGAAGCTGGTCGACTATGAGGATGTGCCGGTGCTTGCCAAGCTTGCGCCACCGATGCCAGCAGTCGCGCAAACGCGCCAAGATCATGGGGACGCAAAAAGCGCCGCAGGCGGCGTAAGTGGAGAAACCCGACCAGACGAACAGGGTTGAACAATGCCCAACGTGATCCGTCTTGGGGACCCAACCTCTCATGGCGGCAAGGTCGTCAGCGTGAGCGCCACACATTTTACGGTGGATGGGATCGCGGTCGCTCGCGTTGGCGATGCCTGCACGTGTCCCATCAAGGGCCACGACAACTGCAAGATTGCGGAAGGAGATCCACGCCACCTCATCGACGATATTGCGGTTGCGTACGAAGGACATAAGACGACCTGTGGTGCTTCGCTGATCGCGACGATCGCGACCTTCACCGGCGAATAGCCCGGTTTCCAGAAAATTTAGCTTGCGGCGCATAACCGGCAGGCATGGACGGTCCAGTTAGCTGCATTCCCGGTGACAACGCTTCGGTGTATATTGCTGGGCGAAACGACAACCGCACTGGAATTCCATGTCCCCGGCACTACTCTTCGCTATCCTCATCGGCTACTTCGCGCTCCTGCTCGCTGTCGCCTGGGCCACTTCACGCAACGCCAACAACGACAGCTTCTTCATCGGTAACAAGAGCAGCAACTGGATGCTGGTCGCCTTCGGCATGGTCGGCACCACGCTGTCCGGCGTGACCTTCGTGAGCGTGCCGGGCGCGGTCGGCGTCGACGGCTTCGGCTATGCCCAGATCGTGATCGGCTACGTGATCGGCTACATCGCCGTGGCCTACCTGCTGCTGCCGCTGTACTACCGCCTGCAGCTGACCTCGATCTACCACTACCTCGACGTCCGCCTCGGCCGGCGCGCTTACCAGAGCGGGGCGGGCTTCTTCATCATCTCGCGCCTGCTCGGCGCCACCGCGCGCCTGTACCTGGTGGTGAACATCCTGCAGGCGATCATCCTCGACAGCCTGGGCGTGCCGTTCTGGCTCAGTACCCTCGTCGTGCTGGGCATGATCCTGCTCTATACCTACAAGGGCGGCGTGAAGACCATCGTCTGGACCGACACCCTGCAGACCAGCGCCATGCTGTTCGGCCTGTTCGCCTGCGTCTGGATCCTGCTGGGCGAACTCAACATGTCGGTGCCGGAAAGCCTGAACCAGATGCAGTCGCAAGGCCTGGCCAGGATCTTCACGCACGATCCGGACAGCCCCAACTTCTGGCTCAAGCAGATCGTCGCCGGCGCCCTGATCACGATCACGATGACCGGCATGGACCAGGAAATGATGCAGAAGACGATCTCGGTCAAGACCTTGGAAGACTCGCAGAAGAACATGCTGACCCTGACCGCGGTGCTGGTCGTGGTGTTGCTCTCCTTTTTGTTCCTGGGCGGCCTGCTGTACCTGTACGCGCCGATCGCGGGCGTCACGGCAAGCGGCGACAAGATCTTCCCGGCCGTGGTGATGGGCCACCTGCCGGCGGCGCTGCAGATCGTGTTCCTGATCGCGCTGATCTCGGCCCTGTTCCCCAGCGCCGACGGCGCGATCACGGCGCTGACCTCGTCGACCTGCATCGACTTGCTGGGCATCAAGCGCCGTACCGACCTGACGGAAGCGCGCAAGGAAAGCCTGCGCCGCCGCGTGCACCTGGGGTTCGCCGCGCTGTTCCTGGTCCTGGTGCTGGGCTTCAAGGCGGCCGACAACCCGAGCATGATCGGCGTGATCCTGAAGCTGGCGGCCTATACCTATGGACCGCTGCTGGGCCTGTTTGCCTTCGGCATGCTGACGCGGCGGTCGCTGACGGACCATCTGGTGCCGTACGTTACGATTGGCGCACCGATTCTTTGCGCTGTCCTTGAGTACAATCAGGAACACCTGCTCGGTTCCTACCGCCTTGGGCTGGAATTGCTTATGGTAAATGGCATACTCGTGTTTGCCGGCCTGTTCGCGATCTCGCACAAGGAAAAGGCCGGGACGGCCGCGGTGACGGCGTAAGCGGGCTCACCGCCCACCATACTGACTGAAGACGGAGTTTCGATGGCTTTCAAACCCCTGAGTGCGCTGCGCCGCGCTTTCGGCATGCTGTGGCATGCGGTGGACGTATCGCGCCGCACCTTCATGAACCTGCTGTTCCTGCTGTTCGTGATCATCGTCGTGATGATCATGACCTCGGGCGGCGTCAAGCCGATCGGCGCGAAGACCGCGCTGGTGCTGGAACTGAAGGGCGACCTGGTCGAGCAGTACCAGTCGAGCCTCGAGGACACCGTGCTCGATTCGATCGGCGGCGACAGCAAGCGCAGCGTGCGCCTGCGCGACCTGCTGCGCGTCCTCGATGCGGCTGGCAAGGACAAGAACATCGGCACCGTGGTGCTGCTGCTGGACCAGATGAACGGCGGGGGACTGGCCCAGCTGCGCGAGGTGGGCGCGGCCATCGACCGCGTACGGGCGTCCGGCAAGAAGGTGGTGGCCT
The DNA here is from genome assembly GCF_059685695.1 of Telluria sp. PB2R4. NCBI lineage: Bacteria > Pseudomonadati > Pseudomonadota > Betaproteobacteria > Burkholderiales > Oxalobacteraceae > Telluria > Telluria sp. PB2R4. The sequence goes on from NZ_JCASIC010000013.1 coordinate 124,471, forward strand.
GGGGTGGCATGTACGACCAGAAGCGCTACCTGGTGGCCTCGCATGCCGACGAAGTCTACGTCCACCCGATGGGCATGGTGCTGATCGAAGGCTTCGGCGCGCGCCGCAACTACTACCGCGACGCGCTCGACAAGCTGGGCGTCACGGTCAACCTGATCAAGGTCGGCACCTACAAGAGCTTCGCCGAGCCCTATATCGCCAACGGCCCGTCCGAGGCGGCGCAAGAGGCCGACAGCTTCCTGTATAACGCGCTGTGGCAGGACTACACCGCCCAGGTCGAGAAGAACCGCAAGCTGCCCGCGGGCGCCGTGGCCAACTGGATCGAGACGCTGCCGCAGCAGATGGCGGCGGCGGGCGGCAGCGCGGCCCGGGTGGCGCAAGGGGCCAAGCTGGTGGATGGCCTCAAGACCCGCGACGAGATCCGCGACATGCTGGTCAAGCGCGGCACCTGGGACGAGGGCATCAAGTCCTTCCGCCAGGTCGGCTACCAGGATTACCTGGGCCGCCACGAGCCACGGCACTTCGGCGACGCGGTCGGCGTGATCACCGCTTCCGGCAACATCACCGAAGGCACGAGCGGCCCGGGCGTGGTCGGCGGCCTCACCACCGCCAACCTGATCCGCCAGGCACGCGAAGACGAGCACATCAAGGCCCTGGTGCTGCGCGTCGATTCGCCCGGCGGCAGCGCCTACGGCTCGGAGCTGATCCGGCGCGAGCTGGAACTGACCCGCGCCGCCGGCAAGCCCGTGGTGGTGTCGATGGGCAGCGTGGCCGCATCCGGCGGCTACTGGATCTCGATGGCGGCCGACGAAGTCATCGCCGATCCGGCCACCATCACCGGCTCGATCGGCGTGTTCACCATCCTGCCGACCGCCGAGAAGATCGGCGACAAGCTGGGCATCCACACCGCCGGCGTCACCACGACGTGGCTGGCCGACGCCTACAACCCGTTGCGTCCGATCGACCCGCGTTTCACCTCCCTGGTCCAGAGCAGCATCAACCACGTGTACGGCGAGTTCACCACCAAGGCGGCGGCGGCGCGCAAGACCACCGCCGCGAAGATCGACGAAGTGGGGCAGGGCCGGGTCTGGACCGGCGCCCAGGCCAAGGAACGCGGCCTGGTCGACCGCCTGGGCGGCTACCGCGACGCGCTGGCATCGGCCGCCAAGCGCGCCAAGCTGGGCGAGGACTACCGCGTGGCCTATGTCGAACGCCCGGTCAGCCGCGTCGAGCGTTTCCTGAACATGATGGGCGCCTCGACCGCGCAGGCCGTGAACATCCAGGTCAAGCTGGGCCTGATGGAAGACGTGCTCCCGAGCGGCCCGATGGCCCAGGTGGCCCAGGACATGGCTTGGCTGAAGGACGTCGCCGATGGCCGCAAACCCTTCGCGGCGGTCACGCACTGCCTGTGCGGCACGCCGTGACGATATAAAATTGTAGCCAGTTTGTAACTGCCCGCCGGGGCAAAATGACGGGTGCGGAAGCGATTCCGCACCCGTTTTCCGTTGACTTTCGGGGTACTGCGCCGAAGACGCGGCGATCCGTGTAAATCGGTGTAAAGACCGTCCCGGACATGTAACAGCATCGTGCGCGCAATGTACGTTACGAAACATAATTACCCAGGGGCCCGTGCTAACCTTTTCGGCATTGCGTTATCTGAATAACACTCTCGCCAAAAGAACAAGGTTGAACATGGATTCGAACCACACCGCCAAATCCGCTCTCACCAGCCCACCCCCAGTGTCGCCCGAGGCGCGGCGCCGCAAGCGCCTGATCGGTACCGCCATCGCGGTGCTCGCCATGGTCGGACTGGCCGCGCTGGCCTGGTACCTGACCCACCGGCCGGCCGGCGGCGCAGGGGCCGGCGGCCCGCCGGGAGCGGCGGGGGCGCGCCCCCAGGGAGGTGGCGGGCCCGGTGGTGGTGGGGGCGGAGGCCGGCGCGGCGCGCCGGCGACCACGGTCGGCGTGGCGACCGCCGAGCAGGTCGACATCCCGATCCATATCGACGCCCTCGGCACCGTGGTGCCGGCGGCGACGGCCACCGTGCGGCCGCAGGTCGCGGGCGTGGTGCAGAAGATCCTGTTCACCGAGGGACAGGCGGTCAAGGCCGGCCAGGTCCTCGCCACGATCGACCCGCGCCCCTTCGAGATGGCGCTGCTGCAGGCGCGCGGCCAGCGCCAGCGCGACGAAGCCCAGCTCGAGAACGCGCGCCTGACCCTGGGACGCTACCGCACCCTGCTCGAACAGGAATCGATCGCGCGCCAGGAAGTCGACACCCAGGCAGCGCTGGTCAAGCAGCTGGAAGGCACCGTCATGACCGACCGCGCCTCGGAAGGGGTGGCCCAGCTCAATGTCAGCTATACCCAGGTGAAGGCGCCGATCTCGGGCCGTGTCGGCCTGCGCACCGTCGATATCGGTAACCTGGTCAGTACGGGCGACACCAACGGCGTTGCTGTGATCACCCAGCTGTCGCCGATCGACGTCGAATTCACGGTGCCGCAAGACCAGGTGCCGGCGCTGCAGGGACGCATCGTGCAAGGCGCGAAGCTGCCCGCCACGGCGCTCGACCGCACCCGCACCGACAAGCTGGCCACCGGCAGCTTCATCGCGCTCGACAACCAGGTCGACGTGCAGACCGGTACCGTGCGCGCCAAGGCACGCTTCAGCAATACGGACAACAAGCTGTTCCCCAGCCAGTTCGTCAACCTGCGCCTGGTACTGGACACCATCGAGAACGCCGTGGTGGTGCCGGTGACGGCGCTGCGCCACAGCGCCAACGGCGACTTCGTCTACGTGCTCGATGCGCAGGAGAAGACCGTGTCGCAGCGGAAGGTGACGCGCGGGCAGGCGACGGTGGACAAAGTGCAGATCACGTCGGGCCTGAAGGTGGGCGAGCAGGTGATCACCGAAGGTGCGGACCGCTTGCGCGATGGGGCGAAGGTGACCTTGCCGGGTGATCGGCCGCAGGGTGCGCGCGCGGGTGGGCAGCAAGGTCAGGGCGAAGGCCGCCGTCAAAGGCAGGGAGCGCAGCAATGACAAACGTTCGCTGGACGCGTAGGCGGCAGAGCCGCCCACCCTACGTGAATCGCGATATCGTAGGGTGGGCGGCTCTGCCGCCCACGCGTTCAAATCATGCGTGTACTGATGCGACGCCGGGGAGCAGCCTATGAGCCCCTCCGCCCCCTTCATCCGCCGCCCGGTCGCCACGGCCCTCCTGATGCTGGCCATCGTCCTGGCCGGCATGGTCGGCTACCGCTTCCTGCCCCTGTCGGCGCTGCCGCAGGTCGACTTCCCGACCATCCAGGTCCAGACCCTGTACCCGGGCGCCAGCCCGGAAGTCATGGCGCGCACCGTCACCGCGCCGCTGGAACGCCAGTTCGGCCAGATGTCGGGCCTGACGCGCATGAGTTCCACCAGCGCGGCCGGGGTCTCGGTGATCACGCTGCAGTTCGGCCTCGGCCAGACCCTCGACGTCGCCGAGCAGGAAGTGCAGGCCGCGATCAATGCCGGCGGCTCGCTGCTGCCGACCGACCTGCCGGCGCCGCCGGTCTACGCCAAGGTCAACCCGGCCGACGCGCCGGTGCTGACCCTGGCCATCACCTCCGACACGCTGCCGCTCACCGACGTCCAGAACCTGGTCAACACGCGCCTGGCGCTGAAGATCAGCCAGGTCTCGGGCGTCGGCCTGGTGACCCTGTCGGGCGGCCAGCGTCCGGCGGTGCGCATCCAGGCCGACACCGAGGCGCTGGCCTCCTACGGCCTGGGCCTGGACACCCTGCGCAGCGCCATCACCGCCGCCAACGCCAACAGCGCCAAGGGCAATTTCGACGGCCCCACTCGCTCGTATGCGATCAACGCCAACGACCAGCTGCTGGCGGTCGAGGACTATAAACAGCTGATCGTCTCCTACCGCAATGGCGCTCCGGTGCGCCTGGGCGAGGTCGCACAGGTGGTCGACAGCGCCGAGAACGTGCGCATCGGCGCCTGGGCCAACCTGAAACCGGCCATCATCCTGAACGTGCAGCGCCAGCCCGGCGCCAACGTGATCGCCACCGTGGACGGCATCAAGGAACGCCTGCCCGAGCTGCAGGCCGGCCTGCCTGCGTCGGTGCGCATGGAGGTGCTGAGCGACCGTACCGCCGGCATCCGCGCCTCGGTCGAGCACGTGCAGCTGGAACTGCTGCTGGCGGTGGTGCTGGTGGTGCTGGTGATCTTCGCCTTCCTGCACAGCCTGCGCGCCACCGTGATCGCCAGCCTGGCGGTGCCGATCTCGCTGATCGGCACCTTCGGCATCATGTACCTGATGGGCTACAGTCTGAATAATTTGTCGCTCATGGCGCTGACGATCGCCACCGGCTTCGTGGTCGACGACGCGATCGTCATGATCGAGAACATCGCGCGCTACATCGAAGAGGGCGAAAAGCCGATGGCGGCGGCGCTGAAGGGAGCGCAGCAGATCGGGTTCACGATCATCTCGCTGACCGTTTCCCTGATCGCGGTCCTGATCCCGCTGCTGTTCATGGGCGACGTGGTGGGGCGCCTGTTCCGCGAATTTGCGGTGACCCTCGCCGTGACGATCCTGATCTCGATGGTGGTCTCCCTGAGCCTGGTCCCGATGATGTCGGCGCGCTGGCTGAAAAGCCATGAAGAGGAACGCCCGGGCCGCTTTGCGCAAAAGTCGCAGGCCTTCTTCGATCGCGTCATCCAGCGCTACGACGTGGCGCTGGGCTGGGTGCTGGCGCGCCAGGGCCTGACCTTGCTGGTGGCGCTCGGCACCCTGCTACTGACCGTGCTGCTGTGGATGGTGATCCCGAAGGGGCTGTTCCCGACCCAGGACACCGGCCAGCTCCAGGCGCGGCTGCAGGCGCGCCAGTCGATTTCCTATGCCGAGATGGCGAGGCTGCAGCAGCTTGCCGCCGCCGAGGTGCTGAAGGACCCGGCGGTTGCCTCACTCAGTTCCTACGTGGGCGTGGACGCGGCCAACAACACCATGCTCAATGCCGGCACCATGCTGATCAACCTGAAGCGCGAGGAGCGCGGCGACCAGGAAGCCATCATGAACCGCCTGCGCAGCCGGGTGGCCAACGTGGCGGGCATCACCATGTACCTGCAGCCGACCCAGGACCTGACCATCGACGCCGAGAGCGGACCGACCCAGTACCGCCTGTCGATCGAAGGCGCCGACAGCGCCACCGTGAACCTATGGGCCAAGAAGCTGGTGGAGAAAATGGCCACCATGAAGCAGGTGCGCAACCCCACCACCGACGCCGGCGCGGTCGGCGCCGCGGCCTACATCGACATCGACCGCGACACCGCCTCGCGCCTGTCGATCACGGCCGCCTCGATCGACGACGCCTTGTACAGCGCCTTCGGCCAGCGCATCGTCTCGACCATCTTCACCGAGACCAACCAGTACCGCGTGATCCTCGAGGCCCAGCAGGACGAGGCGATGTCGCCGGCATCCCTAAGCCGCCTGCAGCTGCGCACCGGCTCCGGCCAGCCGACACCGCTGTCGGCGGTGGCTACCATCCGCGAAGCCGAGGCCCCGCTGCAGATCACCCACGTGGCGCAGTATCCGGCCGCCACGGTCGGCTTCGACACCGCCGAAGGCGTGTCCCTCGGTACCGCGGTCGATGCGATCCGCGAGGCGACCGAAGAAATCAAGATGCCGAACGCCGTCAGCATGAGCTTCCTGGGCGCATCCGGCGCCTACCAGGCCTCGCTGTCCAACCAGCTGTGGCTGATCCTGGCGGCCGTGGTCTGCGTGTACATCGTGCTGGGTGTGCTGTACGAAAGCTATGTGCATCCGCTGACCATCCTGTCGACGCTGCCATCGGCCGGCGTGGGCGCGCTGCTGGCGCTGTGGGTGACCGGGCAGGGCCTGGGGGTGATCGGCATCATCGGCATCATCCTCCTGATCGGCATCGTCAAGAAAAACGCGATCATGATGATCGACTTCGCCATCGAGGCCGAGCGCGACGGCGGCAAGTCGCCGCTGGACGCGATCCGGCAGGCGGCGCTGCTGCGCTTCCGCCCGATCCTGATGACGACGCTGGCCGCGCTGTTCGCCGCCGTCCCCTTGATGCTCGGCTGGGGCGAGGGCGCCGAGTTGCGCCGTCCGCTGGGCCTGGCCATCTTCGGCGGCCTGATCGTCAGCCAGCTGCTCACCCTGTTCACCACGCCGGTGATCTACCTGGCCTTCGATCGCCTGGCGCGCCGCCGTGGTGGACGCAAGGGCGGCAAGGCCCCGAACAAGCTTGACGAGGTCGGCGCATGAACCTGTCGCGCCCCTTTGTCGAGCGCCCGATCGCGACCGTCCTGCTGACGATCGGGATCGCGCTGGCAGGCATCGCGGCCTTCTTTGTGCTGCCGGTGTCGCCGCTGCCGCAGGTCGATTACCCGACCATCTCGGTATCGGCTTCGCTGCCCGGCGCCAGCCCGGAGACCATGGCGTCGAGCGTGGCCACGCCGCTGGAGCGGCGCCTGGGCGTGATCGCCGGCGTCAACGAAATGACCTCGAGCAGCGGCAACGGCTCGACCCGCGTCAGCCTGCAGTTCGACCTGAACCGCAAGATCGACTCGGCCGCGCGCGAAGTGCAGGCCGCGATCAATGCCTCGCGTGCCGACCTGCCGGCCACGCTGCGCAGCAACCCGACCTACCGCAAGGCCAACCCCTCGGACGCGCCGGTGATCATTCTCGCGCTCACCTCCAGGACCCGCTCGCCCGGCCAGATTTACGAATCGGTCTCCAACCTGGTCCAGCAGCGCCTGGCGCAGGTGAAGGGCGTGGGCGAGGTCGAGATCGGCGGTGGCTCGCTGCCGGCGGTGCGGGTCGAACTGCTGCCCTACGCACTGAATAAATATGGCCTGTCGAGCGAGGACGTGCGCGCCGCGATCCAGGCCACCAATGCCAATCGCCCGAAAGGTGCGATCGAAGGTGGCGGCAACCGCTTCCAGATCTATTCGCAACCGGCTGGCGATAAACCGGGCCGGCCGCAGGCTTCCGCCTACCGCGACCTGGTGGTGGCCTGGCGCGATGGCGCCGCCATCCGCCTGCGCGACGTGGCCGAGGTCATCGACGGCGTCGAGAACGTCAACACGCTCGGCCTGTTCAACGGCCAGCCGGCGGTGATCGTGCTGGTGACCCGCCAGCCGGACGCCAACGTCATCGAGACCGTTGACGGAGTGCGCGCGCTGCTCCCGACGCTGCAGGCGCAGCTGCCGGGCGACGTGAACCTGCAGGTGGCCTCGGACCGCACCCTCTCGATCCGCTCCTCGCTGCACGAGATCGAGTTCACCCTGGTGCTGTCGATCCTGCTGGTGGTGCTGGTGGTCAGCGTATTCCTGCGCAGCATACGCGCCACCATCATCCCGGCGGTGGCCACCGTGGTGTCGCTGCTGGGCACCTTCGGTGTGATGTATTTTCTCGGCTTCAGCCTCAACAACCTGTCGCTGATGGCGCTCACCGTGGCGACCGGCTTCGTGGTGGACGACGCGATCGTGGTGCTGGAAAACACGGCGCGGCACATCGAATCCGGCATGGATCGCATGAAGGCGGCGCTGCTGGGTGCGCGCGAGGTGGGCTTTACGGTGCTGTCGATCTCCCTGTCGCTGGTGGCGGTATTCATCCCGCTGCTGTTCATGGGTGGGCAGGTGGGCCGGCTGTTCCGCGAGTTCGCGGTGACGCTGTCGGCGGCCGTGATGATCTCGCTGGTGATTTCGCTGACCACCACGCCGATGATGTGCGCCTGGCTGCTGCGCAAGGAAGACAAGGAAAAGAAGCCGGGGGTACTCGCACGCTGGTCCGAAAAGGGCTTCGGCAAGGTGCTGCGCGGCTACGAGCATGCGCTCGACTGGGCGCTCGACAGCAAGCTGCTGGTGATGATCATCCTCGGGTTCGTGATGGCCTTGAACGTCTACCTGTTTGCGGCGGCGCCCAAGGGTTTCTTCCCGCGGCAGGACACGGGCCAGCTCAACGGCGGCATCCGTGCCGACCAGAGCATCTCGTTCCAGGCCATGCAGGAGAAGTTGCGCCAGCTGGTGACCATCATCAAGCGCGACCCCGCCGTCGATACCGTGGTGGCCTTCACCGGCGGCGGCCGCGCCGGCGGCGGCTTCATGTTCCTCAACCTGAAACCGGTCGACGAACGCGCCGAAGGCGACACCGGCGAGGCCGTGATCGCGCGCCTGCGCCCGAAACTGGCGCGGGTGACCGGCGTGTCGATCTTCCTGAATCCGGTGCAGGACCTGCGCATGGGCGGGCGTTCCAGCAATTCGACCTACCAGTACACCTTGAAGAGCGACAATGCGGCCGACCTCAAACAGTGGGCCACGCGCCTGGCCGAGTCGATGAAGCGCCAGCCGGCGCTGGTGGACGTCGACACCGACCAGGCCGAGAACGGCGTCGAGACCTTTGTCACCATCGACAAGGACACGGCGGCGCGCCTGGGCGTCGGTACGCGCGACGTCAACAACGCGCTGTACAACAACTTCGGCCAGCGGCAGGTGGCCAATATCTATGATGAGCTGAACCAGTACCGCGTGATCATGGGCGTGGCCCAGCGCTACGCGCAGTCGCCGGAAGCCCTGCGCGACGTGTATGTGCCGGCCCGCGGTGGCGCGGCGTCCACCTCCGCCACGCAGTCCTCGTCCAGCACGCAGTCCGCGGCCGGCATGCCATCCGCACCCGCCAACCTGACGGCCGCGCGCGATCCGTCCAGCGGCTCGGCGCTGTCCTCAGGCGCCACCACGATGGTGCCCCTGACAGCGATCGCCAGCTTCGCCGAGAGCTCGACCCCGACCTCGGTCAACCACCAGGATGGCGAACTGTCGACCACCGTGTCCTTCAACCTGTCCGAGGGATTCAACCTGGAAGACGGCCAGACTGCGGTGAAACAGGCCGAGGCCGACATCGCCATGCCGTCCAATGTGCGCGGCAGCTTCCAGGGCACGGCGCGCGCCGCCCAGGAATCGAGCCAGGAGCAGCCGATGCTGATCGCGGCGGCCATCATCGTCATCTATATCGTGCTCGGCATCCTGTACGAAAGCCTGGTGCATCCGGTGACGGTGCTGTCCACGCTGCCCTCGGCCGGCGTCGGCGCGGTGCTGGCGCTGCTGCTGTTCAACATGGAGTTCTCGATCATCGCGCTGATCGGGGTCTTCCTCCTGATCGGCATCGTCAAGAAGAATGCGATCCTGATCATCGACTTCGCCCTCGAGGCGGAGCGGGCGCGCGGCTTGAGCGCGATGGTCGCGGTGCGCGAAGCCTGCCTGCTGCGCTTCCGCCCGATCCTGATGACCACCCTGGCCGCCGCTCTGGGTGCGCTGCCGCTGGCGATCGGCTTCGGCGAAGGCTCGGAACTGCGCCGCCCGCTGGGCATTGCCATCATCGGCGGCCTGGTCGCCAGCCAGCTGCTGACGCTGCTCACCACGCCGGTGGTCTACGTCCTGCTCGACAAGCTGCGCACGAAAAAACCCGACGAGCACGAGCTGACCCGTCACTTCGACGCCACCGATCCGGTCCCTGCAAAATAATGAAGACCATGCAAAAACAATCCATCGTGCGCCTCCACCTGATCGCCCTTGCCGCCGCTCTCGCATCCACTTTCGTTGCCGGCTGCGCCGTCGGTCCCGCCTACCAGCGGCCCACGACGCCCGAACCCGCGGCGTTCAAGGAAGCGGAGGGCTGGGTGCCGGCGGCGCCCGCCGATGCGCTCGAACGCGGGCCGTGGTGGCAGCTGTTCGACGATCCGGTACTGAACGCGCTGGCGGACAGCATCGAGATCTCGAACCAGAACGTGGCGGTGGCGGCGGCCAATTACGCGGCCGCGCGCGCGCTGGTACAGCAGGAGCGTGCCGCGCTGTTCCCGTCGGTCTCGCTGGGCCTGGGGGCCGACCGCAGCGGCGTGCGCGGGCAGGGCGCCGACAGTGCGTACCGGCTCAACCTGGGCGGCAGCTGGGAGCCCGACGTGTGGGGCCGCCTGCGTGCCGGCGTGTCCAGCGCACAGGCCGGCGCCGAGGCCTCGGCCGCCGACCTGGCCAGTGCCCGCCTGTCGGCGCAGGGCGAACTGGCGGCAAACTATTTTTCCGTGCGTGCGCTCGATGCCGGATACGCGCTGCTGGCCCAGACCATCACGGGTTACGAGCGCGAGTTGCAGATCACGCAGAACCGGTTCAATGTCGGCATCGTGGCCCGTACCGACGTGCTGCAGGCCGAAACCCAGCTTGCCAATGCGCGCGGCGACGCGCTCGGAATCCGGCGCCAGCGCGCCCAGTTCGAGCACGCCATCGCCATCCTGGTCGGTAAGGCGCCAAGCGAGTTCACGCTGGCCCCGCTGCCGGAATGGCGCGTGACGGTGCCGGCGGTGCCGGTCGGCGTGCCGTCCCTGTTCCTGCAGCGCCGCCCGGACATCGCGGCCGCCGAGCGCGACGTGGCCGCGGCCAACGCGGAGATCGGGATCGCGCGTTCGGCCTACTTCCCGAACATCGGCCTGAGCGCCTCGCTCGGTACCGGCGGCAGCCGCGTCTCCGATCTGTTCTCGGCCTCCAGCGCCGCCTGGTCCTTCGGGCTGTCGGCGGCGCAGTCGATCTTCAATGCCGGCGCCACCCGCGCCAGCGTGGCCGGCGCCGAGGCGCGCCACCAGGCGGCGGTCGCGCGCTATCGCCAGACCGTGCTCACCGCCTTCGCCGACGTCGAAGACCAGCTGACGGCCGTGCGGGTGCTGGAACAGCAGCAGGAACAGCGCCGGGTGGCGTCCCAAGCCGCCGACAGGGTCGAGCAGCAGATCCTGAACCGCTACCGCGCGGGGCAGGTGAGCTATTCGGAGGTGGTGCAGGCGGCGGCGGTGGCGCTGAACGCGCGCCGGTCGCTGGTGCAGGTCCAGGCCGACCGCCAGGCGGCGGCGGTGGCGCTGATCCAGGCCTTGGGCGGAGGATGGCGGGCAGGGCAGTAAGGGCGCAGCCCGCTGTCATTACGCCGAAAAACGACCAAGGCAGATGGTACAAAAGCTATACTCCCGGCTGCTTTTTTCCATTCACCCGGGGTCAAATTGTCCAAGTTCACCGTCCTGCCTGCCGCCTTGCTGAGTGTCGCGACCCTTGCCGTCGCCGACGAAGGCCAATGGCAACCGCACCAGCTGCCGCAACTCAAATCCGAACTCAAGCGCATCGGCATCACCATGCCGGCCGAGAAGCTGTCCGACCTCACCAGGCATCCGATGAGCGCGATGGTGTCGCTGGGCGGCTGCTCGGCTTCCTTCGTCTCGCCCGAGGGCCTGGTGGTTACCAACCACCACTGCGCGTATGGCGCCATCCAGCGCAACTCGACGCCGGAGAAGAACTACATCGTGGGCGGCTTCCTGGCCAAGACCCGCGCCGAGGAACTGCCGGGCGGCCCGAACACCCTGGTGTACGTGACCGAGAAGGTCGAGAACGTCACCGATCGCGTGCTGAAGGGACTGGGCGCAAGCATGTCGGGACGCGAACGCCACGAGCTGGTGGAGTCGCGCATCAAGGCGCTGGTGGCGGAGTGCGAGACCGATAGATCGGTGCGCTGCTCGGTGCCTGCCTTCCACCGCGGCCTCGAGTACTACCGCATCAAGCAGCTGTTGATCCGCGACGTGCGCCTGGTGTACGCGCCGTCCGACCGCATCGGCAACTTCGGCGGCGACGTCGACAACTACGAGTGGCCGCGCCAGACCGGCGACTACGCCTTCCTGCGCGCCTACGTCGGCCCGGACGGCCGCCCGGCGGACCCGTCGCCGAACAACGTGCCGTATAAATCGAAGGACTTCCTGGTGGTCTCCGCCGAAGGCCTGAAGAACGGCGACCCGATCCTGCTGGCGGGCTACCCGGGCCGCACCAGCCGCTACAAACTGCCGAGCGAGATCCGCTATGCGCGCGACGTCGACTTCCCGGCCAAGGTGGCCGGCATCACCGCCGACCTGTCGGTGATCTCGGCGGCCACCATGGGCAACCCGGCCTGGGACGTGCGCTACGCCAGCGTGGTCAAGAGCCTGAACAACGTGCTCAAGAAAACCCAGGGCCTGCTGGACGGCTTCGCGCGCAAGGACATCGCCGCCATCAAGGATGTGCAGGACGCCGGATTCCGCGCCTGGCACAAGGGGAACGGCAAGGGCGCCAAGGGCCTGCTGGGCGAGCTCGATGGCGTGATCGCACAGGACATGGCGGCCTCGCGCCAGGAAGCCGCCTGGCTGGAGGCGACCCACAGCGACCTGCTCAAGAGTGCGCGCACCCTGTACCGCCTGGCGCTGGAGCGCCAGAAGCCGGACGCGCAGCGTGAATCCGGCTACCAGGAGCGCGACCTGTCCTTCATCAAGGCGCGCCTGACCCGCCTCGAGCAGTCCTTCGTGCCCCAGGTCGACGAAGCCAGATACGGCGCGGCGCTGGCGCGCTACGCCCGCATCGACGCGAAACTGCGTCCGCAGGGCCTGGACGGCCTGCTGCCGGCGCCGAACGCGCTTAACGCGATGTACCGCGCGACCGAACTGGCCGACACCGCCAGGCGCCTGGCCTGGATCGGCAAGGAGCCGGACGCCTTCCGCAAGTCCGGCGACCCGTTTATCGCGCTGGCCGTGCGCCTGCACGACACCGGCATGGCGCTGGAAAACCGCCGCAACGAGATCGACGGCAACCTGGAGCGCGTGATCCCGCAATACATGGCGGCTGTCATCGCCTGGAAGAAGTCGCAGGGCAAGCCGGTCTACCCGGACGCCAACTCGACTCTGCGCGTCACCTACGGCACCGTGGCGCCATACGCGCCGCGCGGCGGCCTGGTGAAGGGCCCGTTCTCGACGGTGGACGGCATCGTCGAGAAGGCCACCAACAAGGATCCGTTCATCGCCCCAAGCGCGCTGCTCGATGCGATCAAGGGCAAGCGTTACGGCGTCTTCAAGGATCCGGTGCTGGGCACCGTGCCGGTGAACTTCCTGTCGAGCGCCGACACCACCGGCGGCAACTCGGGTTCGGCCGTGATGAACAAGCGCGGCGAACTGGTGGGCCTGAACTTCGATTCGACCTATGAATCGATTACCAAGGACTGGTACTTCGACAGCGCCATCACGCGCGCGATCCACGTCGACATCCGCTACATGCTGTGGCTGATGAAGGAAGTCGACCGCGCCGACAACCTGCTGAAGGAAATGACGATCAGGTATCCGAAGAAGTAAGCGAAAAGCAGGAACAAGCAATGCTTGATACCGCGGCCAGAGAAATCTGGCCGCGTTTTTTTTCGCTCACGCGGATGAGTATTTCCGTTTGTCTCAGCCACGCAATTGACCTGTTCTGTCTTTACATTGAATACTAAAAATGCAACTACAACAAAACATCAATGGAGACAGAATGACATCACCAAGCTTGAAAGCCCTGGTGCAGGGCTGCGCCTTGTTCACCATGCTGGCCGGCGCGAGCCTGCACGCCCAGGCGGCGTTCAGCGTCACCGCGACCAAGGACGCCAGCAACAGGGTCGTCAGTTACACCATCGATACCGATGCCGGACTGGTATTCAAGGTGCGCGGCTTCCCGAACGACACCAGCACCACCTCGCCCGGCGACCTGTCGAGCATCGTCTACAAGGGCGTCGAATACCAGGATGCCGGCCGCGGCACCCAGGTCAACAGCGGCTACGACTACATTTATACGGACCAGACCGGGGTCGAGGTCACGGCGGAGACCGTCGACGCCAATGGCAATGCGTTGCCCGTGGCCCTGCCGGCTGCCGGCCAGAGCGCCGTGACGGCTGCCAGCGACTACATCAAGGTCACGGTCAAGACCGTGGGCGGGGCCACCGGCGTGCTGACCCATTACTACCTGGTGCGCAAAGGCGACCCCCGGATCTACATGGGCACCCACTTCACCGCCGAGCCGACCGGCCAGGCGCTGGTGCGTTTCATCGCGCGCATGCGGATCGCCCCGCTACCATACGGCACCCCTGCCGGCACGCCGGGCGGCGTGGTGTTCAACGCCGATCCGAACCGTCCGCCATCCTGGCCCGACGACCTGCGCGGCACCAGCGGCGCCATCGAAGCCAGCGACATCTTCGGCATTGCGACCGGCGCAAATGCGGGCGAAACGCGCTCCAAGCACTATTCCAACATGCGCCTCAAGGATTGGGCCTACATCGGCGGCACCGGTCCCAACGTCGGCGTGTGGATCGTGCGCGACAATAACGAAGGCGGCTCGGGCGGGCCCTTCTACCGCAGCCTGCTCAACCAGATCACCAGCACCAACAACGAGATCACCTACATCGTCAATTACGGCGAGGGCCAGACCGAGGGCTTCCGCTTCAACCGCCTGAACGGCTACACCATGGTGTTCAACGATGGCGCGGCGCCGGGGACAGTGGACACGTCGTGGTTCTCGAAGCTGAACCTGCTGGGCTACGTGCCGCCAAGCGCGCGCGGCAGCGTGTTCATCCCGGCCATTCATGGCCGCAACGCGGCCTATCCGTACACGGTCGGATTCGCCAACGCTAGCGCGCAATACTGGGCCGATGCCGCCAGCAACGACGGCAACACCCGGGCCGACGGCATGCTCCCCGGCGACTACACGATGACGGTGTACAAGAACGAACTGGCGGTCGCTACCTCGCAAGTCAGCGTCACGGCCGGCACCACCAACATCGTGCCGGCGCTGACCATCGGCGCCGATCCGCTGGTGCACACCAATGACCCGCGCGGCAAGTGGCACCTGGCCAAGGGCGACCCCAGCCTGACGCAGGCGCTGTTCCGCATCGGCGAATGGGACGGCACGCCGCGCGAGCTCCTCAACGGCGACAAGATCACGGTGATGCATCCGTCCGACGTGCGCCTGGCCCCGTGGTTCGCGACCGCCAGCCTGGCCAGTCCCTACCTGGTGGGCAGCTCGAAGGCGGGCCTGCACATGCCGGCCTTCCAGTGGAAGGGTTTGACGACGGCGCCGAATGGCCCGCTCACGATCAACTTCACCCTGAAGCCGAGCCAGATCTCGGCCAACTCGACCTACCGCTTCCGGATCGGCATCACCGCCGCGCAGGCCGGCGGCCGGCCGCAGATCAACGTGAACAGCTGGACCTCGCCCTTCGTCGGTTCGCAGTCGGGCGACGTGTTCCCCCCAAGCCAGCCATCGACCCGCACCATGACGGTCGGCACCTACCGCGCACGGAACATCACCTACGACTACACGATCCCGGCCAGCGCCCTGGTCGCCGGCCAGAACACGATCAAGGTCTGGGTCGTCAGCGGGTCGACCAGCAGCTCGAGCTGGCTGACCCCGGCGGTGTCGTACGACGCCATGGACCTGATCAAGATTAACTGACAAGAAAGCAGAGAACCATCATGCAATTCAAATCCCTATGCCTCGGCCTCGCCGCCGCATTCGCCCTGAGCGCGGGCGCCGGCGCGCAAGCCGCTGTCATCACCGCGCTAAGCGCCGACACGCCGGTCGAGATCTGCGATACCTGCACCGTCAGCTCGACGCTGAACGTGGGCAGCCATGGCCGCATCCTCGACGTCGACGCGCTGGTCAACATCACCCACGGCTGGGATGCCGACCTGGTGCTGAGCCTCGCCCACGGCGGCGTCACCGTGCTGCTGTCGAACCGCCAGGGCGGCTCGGGTGGTGCCAACTACACCGATACCTTGTTCGACGATGGCGCCGCCATCAGCATCGCCGAAGGCTATGCCTATGCGCCGTACACCGGGTCGTTCCGGCCGCAGGAGGCGCTGGCCGCCTTCATCGGGCACGACGTGTTCGGCGACTGGACCCTGACGGTGGTGGACAGCGAAGCGGGCGACGCCGGCAGCATCGACGGCTGGGGCATCACCGCCGAGGTGCCGGAGCCGGCATCGCTGGCCTTGTTCGGCATCGCCGCGCTCGGCCTGGGCGGGTCGCGCCGGCGCAAACCTGGCTGAAGCGCTCTCGAAGCGCTGCTCGCCGTGCAGGCGGTGGGCGGGCGCTTCGGCTTGCGCATTCAGCGGCGAGTAGCCATAATCGCCTGCCGCTCTCCCTAGAATCCGCATGAACGAACCGCTCGCCCTCCTCGGTTTCAGCACCACCCCGCTGGAACTCGTCTCCTTCCTGCTGGCGGTCACCACCGTACTGCTCAACATCCGCCAGAAGCACTGGGCCTGGCTGTTCTCGATCGCCTCATCCGGCACCTATGCGGTGGTGTTCTTCGACGCCAAACTGTACGGCGACATGGGCCTGCAGTTCGTCTTCATCGGGGCCTCGGTGTGGGGCTGGTACCAGTGGCTGCACGGGGCCGGCAACCAGCCGCTGGTGGTCACGCGCCTGAAGCGCGGGGCCTGGGGCTGGGCCGTCGCCGCCTGGGCTGCGGGCTTCGTGCTGCTGTCGCAGTTCCTCGACCATCTCACCGATACCGACGTCCCGCATGCGGACGGCTTCCTCACCGCCGGCAGCCTGGTGGGCCAGCTCCTGCTGGGCCGCAAGAAGGTGGAGAACTGGCTGGTGTGGATCGTGGTGGACGTGCTGTATGTCGGCCTGTACGTCTACAAGGGCCTGATCCTGACCGCCTTCCTGTACGCCGTGTTCGTGGTGCTGGCCTGGACCGGCTGGCGCGCCTGGTCGAACATTGCGCGGAGGGAGGCATGATGCCTGGACCAGGCCCGGTGCAGCGGATCGCGGTGCTCGGCGCCGAATCGTCCGGCAAGTCGACCCTGTGCGACGCGCTGGCGCGGCACTACGGCACCGTGTGGGTGCCGGAATACCTGCGCGAATTCGTCGACACCCGTGGCCGCGTGCCCTTCGAGAGCGACCAGTACCCGATTGCCTGCACCCAGCGCGCCCGCGAGGACGCCGCCGCGGAAAGTGAAGGCGCCACGTGCTTCCTGTTCTGCGACACCACGCCCCTGATGACGGCGCTGTACAGCCGTCAGTACTGGGGCCGGGTCGACCCGCAGCTGGCGCGCCTCGACAGCCGCCACGACTACGCCCATACCCTGGTGACGGCCCCCGACAGCCCATGGGAGCCGGACGGCTTGCAGCGCGAGTCGGAAGAAGTGCGCCAGAAGGTGCACCGGATGCTGGTCGAGACGCTGGACGGGCGCGGTATTCCCTACCTCTTGCTGAAGGGTAGCCTGCCGCACCGGATCCGTCAGGTCGAGGCCGTGCTGGGTCCTATCGGTACGGGCTATTGATATGGATTAAGAGGACAAGTTTTTACAATTGTCTTTTTGTTGCCGTATGGTATTAAAATACGCGCCTCTGTCTTATCAATATGGCGGTGCGTTGTGAAAAAATGGATAGGCCGCCTGTTGGGCGGTACCGAGAAGGAGACCGCTGCAACGGCCGGCACCATGGCCGCCGCTGTAGCGAATGACGACGACATGGCGGCCGACGTCGACGCTGCCTATTACCGCTGGCTGGCCGCATCGAGCGGCACCAACGCCGCTGCGGAACTGGAACAGCAGATCCTCGACGAGGTGCGCGCGCTGACCGACGATCCCGGGAGCGCGGCCGGGCTGGTGCCGCGCGTGCCGGAACTGATAACGCAGCTGATGGGCGCCCTGTCGGACGAGAACATCTCGACCGCGGCCCTGTCGGCCGAGGTCGGGCGCGACCTGGTGCTGGTCGCCGAAGTGATCCGCGAGGCGAACAGCGCCTATTACCGTCCGGCCAAGCCGATCGAAACCCTGGACGGCGCGGTGACGATGCTGGGCCTGAACGGCCTGCGCATGCTGCTGGCGCGCATCGCCATCCGGCCGCTGGTCCGGGTCAAGGTGCAGGGCGTCGCGCGCCAGGTGGCGCCCAACGTGTGGCGCCATTCCGAACGCTGCGCGTTTGCCGCCAGCGTGATGGCGCCGGGGTTGTCGGCCGGCGTGTTCGAATCCTACCTGGCCGGGCTGATGCAGAACGTGGGCCTGCAGGTCGCTTTCCAGGTGGCCGACCGGCTGTGCGCCGGCAAGGTGCCGGGCTCCGGGACCTTCGGGGTCGAACTGTTCGCGGTCAGCCGCCAGCTTTCTGCGGTGATCGCGCGGCACTGGGAGTTCCCCCCGGAGGTGGTCGAGGCGATCGCCTGGGCCGGCGACCCCGATGGGCCGCACCTGGCCCAGGCGCTGGCCCAGGGCGACCGCATCGCCAAGCTGCGCCTGCTGCTCGATGCAGGCGTGATCGAGCCGGAGGACAGCTTTGTCAGCGTCGGTTTGAATGGGTTCCAGCGGCGTTGCCTGGGCAAGCTGGCGGATCTGGCCGACTAAGCTGTACTTGGGTTGTCGTACGGTGGGCGGGTCTCCCGCCCACCGTACGGTTCTCCAGCTTAGAAGTCGAACTGCGCCGACACCCTGACACTGCGCGGCGCGCCCGGCAGCAGGTAGCCGCCCAGCGACTGCGTCACGTCGCGCCAGTAGAACTTGTCGAACACGTTGTCCACGCGGGCGCGCAGGATCGTGTTCATCCCGCCGACGCGCAGCGCGTACGAGGCGCCCAGCGCGGCCACATGGTAGCCCGGCACGACCGCGCGGTTGGCCGGGTCGAAGGCCTTGCTGCCCGAGTACTGCCAGGTGGCGTCCACCTTCAGTCCGCTCAGGGCCGGCACGGCGTATTCCACCCAGGCGGTCGAGCGGAATTCCGGCACGTTGGTCACGCGCTTGCCTTCTACCTCGGGGTCGCCGGTGCCGGTCTGCTCCGCGTCGAGCGCCATCAAGGACAGGCTGTAGTTCAGGTCGGGATTGAGCTTGCCCTGGGCCGCCAGCTCGACGCCGCGGTGGCGCTGCTGGCCGGCGCGCACGAAGAGGTTGGCGCCGTTGACGTACTCCAGGCCCTGCTTGATGTCGAAGGCGGCGGCCGACAGCATCACCGCGTTGTTGACGATGCCCTTGACGCCCACTTCCACCTGCTTCGAACGGCTCGGCGGCAGCACGCTGTCCTCGTTGGCGGTGCCCATCTCGGCGATGCCGCCGTGCTGCAGGCCATGGCTCAGCGAGCCGTAGACGCTCCAGTCGGGCGCCGGTTTGAACACCAGCGCCACGCTCGGCAGCACGAAACTGTCGTCGGCATGCACCCAGCCCTGGTCGATCTCGGCCAGCTCGTTGCGCTTGAGCTTTACCCAGCGCAGGCCGGTGTGCAGCGTCACGCGCTCGGACAGGGTGGCCACGTCCTGCACGAAGAGCGCGCGTTCGACGTCGTTGCGGCGCTCCATCACCGGGCCGGTGCGCGGGTTGCCCGGCGCCGGGTCGACCGCCAGGTTGTTCCAGATGTTGCTGTAGCCGGCGTAGTCGTAGACGTATTCGCCGAAGCTGTCGTGGCGCTCGGACATCGCGGCGCCGACCGTGAACTGGTGGCGCACCGCACCCAGCGCGAAACGGCCCTGCAGCATGGCCTGCGCGCCCCACGGGGTCTTGCGCTCGCCCACGCTCTGGTAATCGTAGACGTCGTAGTCGCCGTTCGAGCAGTAGCCGGGATAGAAGCCATCGCCCTCGTTGCTGCAGCCGTAAGGGAAGGCGGTGTAGTCGTCGCGCTTGAACCAGTGCTTGTTGGCGTTGACGGTCGCCGTCCAGTCGGGATCGAGGCGGTATTCGAAGCGCAGGCCCAGGTTGCTGCTGTCGGTCTCCACCGGCTTGGTCCAGGGCTGGTCGTTCAGCAGGGTCTTGGGCGAGACGCCGGTCGGCAGGACTTCGTTGCGCAGCAGCTGGTAGCCCGGCGCGGTGATCTGCGACTTGTGCTGGTGGTCGAGATCCAGCTGCAACAGCGCATTCGGGCTGATCTGCCAGTCGAAGGCGCCGGATACGAACTGGCGTTCGCCATCGGCGCCGCGCACGGTCGGCTTCAGGTCTTCGGCCGCCGCGTTGATGCGGTAACCGAAGCGGCGGTCGCGGTCCTCGCTGCGGCCACCCAGGTCGATCGAACCGTGCAGGGTGCCGCGCTCGCTCGCTTCCACCAGGGCCGAGCGCAGCGGCGTGGTGGTCGGGCGCTTGGTGACGAAGTTGACCATGCCGCCCGGCGCCGCGACGCCCGCCTGCAGGCCGGCCAGGCCGCGCAGGATTTCGATGCGTTCCTTGTTCTCCAGCGGGATCTGGGTGTCGGCGGGGATCGCGATGCCGTCCTTGCGGTAGCTGCTCGCGTTGTCGAGGGCGAAGCCGCGGATCGAGAACTGCTCGGCATAGCCGATCGCGTTGTAGGCGTCGCCGACCGAGGCGTCGTAGCGCGCCGCGTCGCTCACGTTGCGGATCGACAGGTCCAGCATCTGGGTGCGGTTGATGGCGGTGATCGATGCCGGGGTGTCGAGCAGCGGCGCGTCGGAAAAGCCGCCGATGCTGGCGCGGTCGCTGGCGACCCAGCGGCTGCCGGTGACGACCACCGAGGTGACAGCGTCGGATTGTTGCGCGGATGCGGTCGAAGAGAATGCCTGCAGGATGGCGCAGGCAAGAAGGGAATGCTTCAGCTTGAATGTCATGGTTTGCTCGTCTTCGCGCGCCACGGCAAACATGGCGCGCTGCTTTCGAATAAAAAGCCGGAGCCAACGTGGGGGAAGGGCAAACAAAATTGGGAGCTGCGTTGCGCTTTCCTTCGCTGGCATTATCCAGATCAGGTACGAAGGGTATCTCTCACCCGGCAACGCGCTCATCGCACGCACCAGGACCCCTAGCGAGGCGGCAGTGTACCACGGACCCGGGCGGGCGTGGCGAATGTGGCAACGTGCTCGGCCGCTGCCGGCCGCGCGCCTGCTTGTGCGCTCGCTTGTACTTACTGCGGCGGCGGCAGGCTGCTGCGCTTCATGCTTCGGCTGTGGCCGGCGCCGCCACCGCGCGCGCCTGCGTGCTGGCTGCCGGCGCCATGTGGCGCAGCAGCGTGGTGCGGGTGGCGTCGCCGATGGCGCGCCAGAACTCGCGGCGCTGGGCGGCGCGCTTGCGATGCTTGGACGGCATCTCGGACAGCGGCTTGAGGTAGAAGGGCAGGCGGATCAGGTAGCTGCGGCCCGTCATCTCCGTGCCGCCCAGGATCTTCCAGAAGCCGTCGTAGGCGTTCTCGAAGTGCTTGACGTCGAGCGGATCGTAGGCGATGTGCGAGGTGCACTTGATGGCCACCACCTGGTCGATGCCCAGTGCCTGCGCGACGCCCTGCATGGCGGCGAAGCAGAAGAAGCTCGGCGAGTTGTTGGGGAAGGCTTCCTCGAAGGCGTCGAAGGCGGCGCCGGAGTCAAGCCAGCGGCCCTGGTTGCGCGTGACGAAGGGCACGGTGGGGAGGTCGACACCGGCGAGCTGCCCGTCTACCCAGGTGTAGGAAAGGCGGTGCAGGTACTTGCCGTCGGCGACCAGCGAGATGGTGAGGTCGCCCTCGGCGTCGTGGCGCGGCGCCATCTCGAGGCGCAGCAGGAAGTGGTGCTCGGCGCCGTCGGCATGCGCCACGTGCTGCGAGGTCTGCTGCCAGAGCGTGAGCCCGCCGCCGCCGTAGACCGCCTGGTGGTAGGCGTTGCTGAAGGCGGTGTCTTCGAAGCGGTAGTGCGACAGCACGCACTGTACGCGCTGGCGCGCGCTCAGGTCCTTCGCCAGGTAGTTGCGGTGACTGAGGTGGTGGAACAGGTCGTCGTGTGGTGCCGCCGCCACAAATCGGCGCACCAGGTCGAGCCGGCACAGGGCCTGGTGCTCGCGCCAGTAGCGCAGCACGCGCAGGCTGCGCACGATACTCAGCATCCAGGATGCGGGGGTGTACTGGCTGCGGCGCGCAAGCCAGGACCGGGACAAGTGAGCGAATATCATGGGGAACGCTCCAATCGGCGCAAAGTGGTGGGCGCCACCGTGGCGCCACTGTCTTTATCTTCGATGCCCGTCGATGTAAACGGGCTTGCATCGCAGAAAGTCACATTCTGCCATGCAATTTGCCGGGGAGCTAACTGGTGCCTGGGTAGTCCAGGGGACGGTGGAGAAAGTGCAGAAGAAAGTGAATGAAACCGCTGGAAAGGGTTGCGTTCATGTTGTCTCTCTCGATAGATCGGCTGGCGCGTCTTGTTGTGCTTTTTCCAACTCTTTTGCGACTTCTTGTATTCGCCTGACAGGCACTACAAGATTACCATGTTTGTGCGGCGCCACGCTTCCGGTTCATCATCGATAATTGCGCCAGACCGAACCAGACCCGAGGTGCGAGATGGCGTATGAACTTTTTTACTGGCCGGGTATCCAGGGGCGCGGCGAGTTCGTTCGCCTTGCGCTGGAGGAAGCCGGGGCCGAATACGTGGACGTGGCGCGCCGCCAGGGCGGCATGGACCTCCTGATGTCGGCGCTCGAGACGGAAGCCCATCCCGCGTTCGCGCCGCCGTTCCTGCGCGCCGGCGAACTGACCATCGGCCAGGTCGCCAACATCCTGCTGTACCTGGGCGAGCAGCATGGGCTGGCCCCGCGCACCGATCCCGGCCGCCTCTGGACCCACCAGCTGCAGCTGACCATCGCCGACCTGGTCGCCGAGATCCACGATACGCACCACCCCATCGCCACCTCGCTGTACTACGAAGACCAGAAGCCGGAAGCGCAGCGCCGCGCCGCCGACCTCATCGAAACGCGGCTGCCGAAGTTCTTCGGCTATTTTTCGCGCCTGCTGACCAATCCGGAAGCGCGCGACTGGCTGGTGGGCGACAAGCCGACCTACGCCGACCTGTCGCTGTTCCAGGTAATCGACGGCCTGCGCTATGCCTTCCCCAATGCCATGAAGCGGCTCGAAGGCGATTACCCGGCCCTGGGAGCGCTGCACGCACGCGTGGCGGCGCGTCCCAACATCGCCGCCTACCTGGCCTCGCCGCGTCGCATCCCGTTCAACCAGAACGGGATCTTCCGCCACTATCCCGAACTCGACGAGTGAGCATGCCGGCGCCGCCCCGGCCTTGAGTATCAGTGGGTGGCGACGGCGCCCGCCGGCACGGCTTTTGCCGGCAGGCCGTCGCGGCGGTCCAGCCGGCGCGCCAGCGTGGCAAGCAGGAAGGCGCCGGCGACGATCAGCGCGCCGATCGGGGGCGTGGCCATCAGCCCCAGCCTGGCGACGATCAGGCCGCCGCCCCAGGCGCCGAGGGCGATGCCGACATTGAAGGCGGCGATGTTCAGGCCGGAGGCCACGTCCACCGCATGCGGCGCATCGCGTTCGGCGCGCTGCACCACGTAGACCTGCAGGCCCGGTACGTTGCCGAAGGCGACCGCGCCCCAGGCCAGCACGGTGGCCAATACCAGCCACTTGTTCGGCGCGGTAAAGCCCAGCACCAGCAGCACCAGCGCCAGCAGGGCGAACACGATCTGCAGTGCCGGCAGCGGGCCCTTGCGGTCGGCCAGCTTGCCGCCCCAGATGTTCCCGGCCGCGACCGACACCCCGTACACCAGCATCACCAGGCTGACGCTCGACGCGGCAAAGCCCGAGACTTCCTGCAGGATCGGCGCCAGGTAGGTAAAGGCGATAAAGGAGCCGCCGTAGCCCAGCGTGGTGATGGCGTACACCAGCAGCAGGCGCGGCTTCTTCAGGACCGCAAGCTGGGTGAGGAGACTTGCCGGCTTGCTTCCCGCGATGTTCGCCGGCACAAGGATCCAGCTGCCGATCATTGCCACCACGCCCAGCATCGACACCGCCAGGAAGGTCGCCTGCCAGCCGAACTGCTGGCCGATGAAAGTCCCGAGCGGCACGCCGGTGACCAGGGCCACGGTCAGGCCGGTGAACATCAGCGCGATCGCGCTGGCGGCTTTCTCCTTCGGCACCATGCTGGTGGCGATGGTGGAGCCGATCGAGAAGAAGACGCCGTGCGCGAGGCCGGTCAGCACGCGCGCCGCCATCAGGGCGGTGTAGCCCGGCGCCATCCATGCGACCAGGTTCCCGACGGTAAACAGCGCCATCAGGCCGAGCAGCAAGGCCTTGCGCGGCACGCGCTTGGTGAGCGCGGTGAGCACCGGTGCGCCGACGGCGACCCCGAGCGCATACAGGCTCACCAACAGGCCGGCCGAGGGCACCGACACGTGCAAGGCGGCGGCGATGGTGGGAATGAGGCCGACGATCACGAATTCGGTCGTGCCGATGGCGAAGGCGCTCAGCGCGAGCGCCCAGAGGGCGAGTGGCATGGTGTTCTCCTTGTTGCCAGATTGATCCAGGCCCGCAGTGTGCCGCGCCGACGCGCGCAGAAAAATGCCTTGGCGTACAATTTACTTTTGATCTGGAGTCACGAATGATCGATGTAGAGGCATTGATTGCCTTTGTTGCCGTCATAGATACCGGCTCGTTTTCGAAAGCTGCCGAGCGCCTTGGACAGACGCCCTCGGGCGTATCGCGCACCATCTCGCGCCTGGAAGATCACCTTGGCATGACGCTGATGCACCGCACCACGCGGCGCCTGCAGCTGACGGAAGAGGGAAGCTGGCTGCTGGGCCGGGCCCGCGGCCTGCTGCTGGAGCTGGCCAACACCGAAGCGGAAGCCGCCGCGCGCCGCTCGCAGCCGGCCGGCCTGGTGCGGGTGAATGCCGCCACGCCCGCGCTCGACCACCTGCTGGCGCCGCTGCTGCCGGAGTTCCTGGATGCCTATCCGCTGGTGCAGCTGGAACTGGTCAGCGGCGAGACCTACGTCGACCTGATCGAAGAGCGGGCCGACCTCGCGATCCGCATCGGCGCCCTGCCGGATTCGACGCTGAATGCGCGCCGCCTGGGCAGCTCGCGGCTGCGCGTGCTGGCCGCGCCCGCGTATCTCGAGAGGCACGGTTTACCCGACAGCGTCGAGGCTTTGAAGGGGCACCGCACGCTGGGCTTCACGGCGCCGGCGCTGCTCAATACCTGGCCGCTGCGGCACCCGGACGGGGAAGGGTGGACGATCACGCCCGCCGTCAGCGCGTCGAGCGGCGAGACGGTGCGCCACCTGGCGCTGGCCGGCGCCGGCGTGGCCTCGCTGTCCGATTTCCTGACCCGCGCCGACGTCGCGGCGGGCCGGCTGGTGCCGGTGCTGGAAGCCGCGAGCCTGCCATGGACGCAGCCGGTGTGGGCGGTGTTCTACAAACAGGGTTCGCTGGCGCCGCGCGTGGCCGCGCTGGTGGATTTTTTGGCGCGGCGGCTGCAGGACGTGCTGGACCGGTAAGCGGTGGGCAAGGTCAAACTTTTTAGGGATTCCCCGAACCACCTTTCAGCGCTAGTGTCTGTATGCTTGTCCACACCGAGGAGACGTCATGAACACCGGTCACGCAGCAGGCAACACCGCAGTCAAGCCCGTCGAAGACGGCATGCACACCATCACGCCCCACCTGGTTTGCGCCGGCGCCGCCGACGCCATCGCCTTCTATGCGCGCGCCTTCGGCGCGGTCGAAGTCATGCGCCTGCCGGGGCCGGGCGGCACGCTGGCCCACGCCGCCGTGCGCATCGGCGATTCGATGCTGATGCTCATGGACGAGTTTCCCGACTGGGATGCCAGCGGCCCCGCGGCCCTGGGCGGCACGCCGGTCACCATCCACCTGGCCTTGCCGGACGTCGACAGCGCCTTCGAGCGCGCCGTCGAGGCCGGCGCCATCGCGCGCATGGCGCCCGCCGACATGTTCTGGGGCGACCGCTACGGCGTGGTCGAAGATCCCTTCGGCCACCGCTGGTCGATGGCCACCCATGTGCGCGACGTCTCGCCCGAAGAGATGGCCGCCGCCATGCAGCAGGGCTGTCCCTGAGCGGCGCTCCTGCAGCCCGGGCACGGGCCGATTATGATGGCAATCCGCTCAATCACAAGAAAGGGAAGCCATGAAGGAATCGGACATCCAGCGCATTGCCGCTTTTTCCGACGGCGACGAGGGCGGCAACCCCGCCGGCGTCTGGATCGGCGAGTCGCTGCCGCCCGCAGCGGAGATGGCGTCGATGGCGCGCACCATCGGCTTTTCCGAAACCGTGTTCGCAGCGCCGCAAGCGGGCAGCACGGACGGCGGCACGAACACCCGCTGGCGCGTGCGCTACTTTTCGCCGGAGTCCGAAGTGCCGTTCTGCGGCCACGCCACCATCGCCCTGGGGGCGGCACTGGCGCGCCGCTTTGGCGACGGCCGCTACGCCCTGGCGCTGAACGCGGCCGCGATCTCGGTCGAGGGACGGGTGGAGGGAACGCGGGTGGCGGCCAGCCTGCAGTCACCGCCCACCAGCAGCAGCCCGGCGCCCGGTGCGCTGGTCGATGCCGCGCTGGCGCTGTTCGGCGCGCCGATCTCGACGCACGCATCCCGCCGGCACTGGCCCATGGCGGCGCCGACCACCTGGTGCTGGCGCTGAACAGCCGCGCCGCGCTGGCGCGCATGTCCTACGATCTCGATGCCGGACGCCGCCTGATGAAGCAGCACGGCCTGGTAACGGTCGTGCTGGCCTGGACCGAGCACCCGCAGCTCTTCCATACCCGCAACCCGTTCGCGTCCGGGGGCGTGCTCGAAGACCCGGCTACGGGCGCCGGCACGGCTGCCCTGGCCGGCTATCTGCGCGACCTTGGCTGGCCGCACGGCGGGCGGATCGAGGTGGTGCAGGGGGAGGACATGGGCATGCGCTCGCGCCTCACTGCCGAAATCGGACCCGAGGCGGGCGGATCGATCCGCGTGTCCGGGATGGCGCGCAGTATGTAGGAGCGAGGCGCGCACTGTGGCGCCAGCCACATGACGGGAAATGTGACAGCTCATTCGGGGAAGATGAACACATTATTAAGAACGATCGTGCTTTTATGTAGGATTAATCTTAGAAATTATGTAGGACAAATTGAGGGCAAAAAGTGCTTCAGCTCAGCAGTTAGAAACTTGCTGATCGGATTGATAATTTGAGTCAGGCAAATTCTGTTTCAAAAATCCAATCCTGGAGTATCTTATGTCGCTGTTCGACCCCGTCGTTTCCAACCCAACCGGTGCAGCACGCGCCGTCCGTGAAGCACGTGCCGCCGGACGCACGGTCGAGCGCCTGCCGTTCACCATTCGTCGAGTCGAAACCGAAGCGGACCTGCTCAAGGCAGTGCAGATCCGCCACGCGGCCTATGCCCGCCACGTGCCCGATTTCGCGCGTTCGCTGGCACTGCCCGAGGCGGCCGACTACGAAAGCGACACCATCGTGCTGCTGGCCGAATCCAGGCTTGACGGCACGCCGATCGGCAGCACCCGCATCCGCACCAACCTGTATCGCCCGCTCGGCGTCGAGGGATCGGTCGAGCTGCCGGCATGGCTGCAGGGCCGCCGCCTGGTGGAAGCGACCCGCCTCGGCATCGACGAAGGCCGCACCGGCCGCGTGGTCAAGATGGCACTGATCAAGGCCTGCTTCATGTATTGCGAAGACAACGACATCGACTATTCGGTGGCCACTGGCCGCCCGCCGGTCGACCGCCAGTACGAACAGCTGCTGTTCACCGACGTGTTCCCGGAGCAGGGCGCGGTGCCGCTGCGCCACGTCGGCAACATCCCGCACCGTGTGATGTCCTTCGAGATCGCCAGCTTCGAGCAGCGCTACCGCGATGCGCAACACCCGCTGCTGAAGTTCTTCTTCGAGACCCATCATCCGGACATCGACGTCGGACCCGGCACTCCGCCAGCGCTGGTGCGGACGCAGATCGCAAAAATGACGGATTTGCCGTTGCAAGTGCGTCAATTCGCCTTCAGCTGAGCACATATTGCATGACGGCATCACTTTAAAGCTGTATCCTTGCGACTTGACGCACCGCCGCTCGCTTCGGTGGTAGCATTGATTCGCACTGATCCAGCCTATGCCCATCCCGACACCCCAACGACGTTCTTCGATTCTTGCCGCCGCGCACGCGGTGGTGGAACGGGTGTTGAAGTTGTTCTCGTATTACCTGATCCCGCTCGGGATCGGTCTGGTCTCCCTCATCGCCCTGATCTTCTGGCATGACCAGTACCTGACCAGCGGCGACGTGCCGCTGTCGATGCACGTTGCGGTCGAGACCGAAGGCGGCTTGGCGCCCGGCGCCGCGCTGGCGCGTGCACGGGCCACCGGTTTGAGCAGCGGCCATGACACCCACCTGTCCGAAGCCCCGGTCTGGTTCGCCTTCGAGCCGATGCCGCGTGCCGGCGTGCAGGTGGTCGAGTTCCCGTCGCGCCATGCGCTCGACGTTGCCTGCTGGAACGCTGCCAGCCTGGCGCCGGTCGGCAGCGCCACCCGTGGCGCCGCCAGCGGTCTTCTAGCCGCGTCCAAAGCCGGTTTCGTCCTCAAGCTGAACCCCTTGCCGTCCGAACTGCTGTGCCGCGCGCGTTTCGCGGGCCCGGCGCGCCTGTCGGTACTGCAATGGCCGGCCGATCAGTATGAGCTGTCGGTCGAGCAGTACCACCGCAAGTCCGGCCTGCTCGACGGCGGCATGGTGGTGCTGGCGCTGTTCATCCTGATCACCGCCCTGATCAACCACCAGCCGCTGTACGTGCTGTTCGCCGGCTGGCTGGTGCTGAACCTGCGGGTCGCCGCGCTGTCGGCCGGCTGGGACATCCAGTGGCTGGGCCAGACCATTCCGTCCGACTGGCTGCTGCGCAGCCGTTCGGTCACCATCACCCTGTACGGCATCGCCACGCTGACCCTGTACCAGGCGCTGCTCAAGGAAAACATTGCCGCGCTGCGCTACGTGCTGCCTTTCCGCATCATGCAGTGGCTGTGCATGCCGATGCTGGCAGCCGCCATGTTCCTGCCCTACGGCGTGTACCTGCCGCTGCTGTGGGGCATTACCGTGGGCTGCATGTCGGTGATGACGGTCGGGCTGTTCAAGATCATCGCCGAGTCGCGCAACCGCGTCGCGTCCTGGTTCGCGGCCTCGTTCGCGGTCAGCTTCCTGGCCACCATCGCCGAGGTCGCGTCGGCGGCGCTCGGCATGCGCGAGCTGCTCGGCATCATCAACAGCGTCACCGCCGCGCTCGCATCGAGCCTGCTGGCGGCGCTCGCCGTGGCCGAGCAGATGCGCCTCGAGACCGAGCAGCGCCAGGCCGCCCAGCAGGAGCTGGAACACGCCTACCAGGCCATGCCGGTGGGCCTGTTCACGCTCGACATGTACGGCCACTTCCTGAGCGTCAACCCGGCCCTGCAGAAGATGCTGGGCATCGCCAACCTGAATCCAGGCCGCACCGCGTGGCGCCAGTTCTTCACCGAAAGCACCTGGACCGAGCTGCACGAACAGGTCCATAACAAGGCCGAGGCCGAGATGGAACTGACCAGCCGCGACGGCAGCCAGCGCTTCCTGGTGAGCGCCACGCTGGCGCGCGCGCGCATCGAGGGCGTGCTGCAAGACACCACCGAAAAGCACAAGGCCACCCAGCAGCTGCAGTTCATGGCCAACAACGACCCGCTCACCAAGGTCTTCAACCGCCGCGGCATCGAGCGCGAGTTCGCGCTGGCGGCCAATGGCCTGGCCAGCGGCAAGCCGATGGCGCTGGCCTACGTCGACCTCGACCGCTTCAAGTTGATCAACGACCTGTTCGGCCACGCGGCCGGCGACGAGGTGCTCAAGCAGGTGTGCGAACGGATGGCGACCATGCTCGCCGGCGGCCAGCAGATCGGGCGCGTGGGCGGCGACGAATTCGTGGTCCTGATGCCGGAAACGGCGATCCCGCTGGCCTCGATCATCTGCCGCGGCATCGTCGACCGCCTCGGCAATACCCCGTACCGGGTGGGCGACAAGGCCTTCCACGTGCGCGGTTCGGTCGGCCTGATCGAAGTCACGCCGGGCATCGCCATGAAGGATGCGGTCTCGACCGCCGACCGCGCCTGCCGCGAAGCCAAGACCGGGGCAGGCGAGGGCCTGGTGGTGTACGAACGCGGGGCCGAAGCCTTCCGCCAGCGTGCGGCCGAGCTGGACATGGTGGAACGCCTGTCCGGCCCCGACGCCACCGACTGCCTGCTGCTCGAGATGCAGCCGATCATGTCGCTGCGCAGCCCGCGCGAATCGCTGAATTTCGAAGTGCTGCTGCGCATGCGCGAGCCGGACGGCCGCATCGTGCCGGCCGGCGCCGTGATCGCCGCCGCAGAGAAAAGCGGCCGCGCGAGCGTGATCGACCGCTGGGTGCTGAACAGCACGCTGGCCTGGATCGCCGAGCATGCCGAGCAGCTGTGCAATACCCGCTTCGTGTGCATGAACCTGTCGGGCGCGTCGCTCAACGACGAGCGCTTCGTGCAGGACACCTTCGACATCCTGGGACGCTATGTGCACGTGGCCAGCCGCCTGTGCCTCGAGATCACCGAGAGCGTCGCGCTGCATGACCTCGACAACACACGCCGCTTCATCGACCAGGTGCGCAGCTTCGGCGTGAAGGTGGCGCTGGACGATTTCGGCGCCGGCTATACCTCGTTCTCCTACCTGAAGGAACTGCCGGCCGACGTGCTCAAAATCGACGGCAATTTCATCGTCAACATCAACGCCCACCCGGCCAACGTGGCGATCGTCGAGGCGATCGTCAGCCTGGCGGGCAACCTCGGTATGAAGACCATTGCGGAATGGGCCGAGGACGCGGCCACGGTGCAGACACTGGCGGAGATCGGTGTGGATTACGTGCAGGGCTGGGCGGTGGCCCGCTCGCAGCCGCCGGAGCGCCTGCTGCAGGCGCGCTCGGCCGCGGATTTCATCACCCATCCGGAGGTGCTGGAGGTGCTGCGGATGCTGGAATCGCCGTCACCGCCGCATCTGGCGAGCGTGACGCGCCTGCACGATCTACATTAGTTCAGGGTCGCCAGGGTCTGTCTTGCAGCACCCGCGCCCGCATCCATCAACAGGAACTGCGCCCGCGCCGCTTTCAGCGTGACCACGTCGCGCATCATCGGCTTGGCTTTTACGCGTGCCGGCGCATGGCGGCGCTGCACGGGCGGGGGCGGCAGCACGCCCTGTTCGGTAACGAGCGGATAGGGCTCGGCACGGCTGACGCCTTCGTCGGCCGGGGTATTGGCCAGGCGCACCATGGTGGCGCCGCTGTCGCAGGGCTGGTCGGTCAGGGTGATGCGGCCGGCGCCGTCCACGCACTTGACGATGTCCGCGCCGGCAAAGGCGACGGGGGCGGCGGGCAGGGCCAATGCCGCGGCGAGGATGCTGAGGCAGAGATGACGCTTCATGGTCGACTCCTTATCTGGAGCCTCCATTGTCCGTGTCTGTCTTACACGGCTCTGTTCGCTGCCACACGTGTGCGCGGCATGCACACAGGAATCTCTCAGCCGTTCGGACGCTCAGTGCGGTCGCTCTGCCACCAGCTGTACTTCCACCAGGAAACCGTAGTGCAAGGCCGGTACCGGCACCACCGCACGTGCCGGCCGGTGGCCGCCAAAGAACCCTGCATAGACGGTATTGAAAGCCGGCCAGTGCTCGACGCCAGCCAGGTAGGCCGTGCATTGCACCACGTCATTCAGCCCGCAACCGGCCGCCAGCAGGATAGTCTCGCACTGCGCGAATACGGAGGCGCATTGGGCATCAAACGAGGTGTCGGCCAGGTCGCGCGCCGGCAGCACGCCCGACACGAACACCAGGCCGCCGCGGGTGACGACGGCCTGCGAATAATGCCCGGCGGGCGCGGGCAGCTCGGGCGACTGGACGAATTCCATCAGGCGTCCAAAGTCTGCATGAGTTCGGCGAAGCGCGACAGGTCGACGTTGCCGCCGCTGATCAAGATGCCGACGCGCTTGCCCTTGACGTCGACCACGCCGTGCAGCGCCGCAGCAGCGGCCAGGCAGCCGGTCGGCTCCACGATCATCTTCATGCGCTCGGCGAAGAAGGCCATGGTCTGCACCAGCTGGGCATCGCTCACGGTGACGATGTCGTCCACCGCGCGGCGGATCACCTCGAAATTGTGTTCGCCGATGTGGGTCACCATGGCGCCGTCGGCAATGGTCTTCGGCACCGCGATGTGCACGATCTCTCCCTTGCGCAACGACTGCTGGCCGTCGTTGCCGGCTTCCGGCTCCACGCCGATCACCTTGCAATGCGGCGACAGGGCGCGCGCCGCCAGCGCCGAGCCGGCCAGCAGGCCGCCGCCGCCCAGGCACACCAGCAGGATGTCGAGCTCGCCGACTTCGTCGAACAATTCCTTGGCCGCCGTGCCCTGGCCGGCGATCACGTCCGGGTGGTCGTAGGGCGGAATCAGGGTCATGCCGCGCTCTTGCGACAGGCGCGCGCCGATCTCTTCGCGGTTCTCGGTATACCGGTCGTAGGTGATGACTTCGCCGCCGTATTCTTTGGTCGCCTTCACCTTCAGCGCAGGCGCATCGCTGGGCATGATGATGACCGACTTGATACCCGCCAGTTTCGCCGACAGCGCGATGGCCTGCGCATGGTTCCCCGACGAGAAGGTGAGCACACCGGCCGCGCGCTGGGCCTCGTCGAACTTCGCGATCGCGTTGTAGGCGCCGCGGAACTTGAAGGCGCCCATGCGCTGGTAGTTCTCGCACTTGAAGAACAGCGTGCCGCCGGACAGCTTGTTGGCCGTGGTCGACGTCAGCACCGGGGTGCGGTGCGCGGCGCCAAGCAGGCGCTCGGCGGCCAGTTCGACGTCACGGTAGGAGAGGGCGGAAGCGGCGGAATGCGCTGTCATGGCGGGCTCGCGAAGGTCGAAAGCCGACAGTATAGCGAAAAGGCAGGCATGCAAGACAGGGAGTGCTTGACCTTTTGTTCATTTTGTTCTTTAATTTCTGTATCGACAGAAATAAAGGAAATATCATGGCACTGAGCCCGACCGCACAGAAATTCGTGCTCCACTGGGGAGAAATGGGCACCCGCTGGGGTGTGAACCGGACGGTGGCGCAGATCCATGCGCTGCTCTACCTGTCCGAGCGCCCCCTGAACGCCGACGACATCGTCGAGACCCTGGGCGTGGCGCGCTCCAACGTCAGCAACAGCCTGAAGGAGCTGCAGAGCTGGAAGCTGGTGCGCGTCAGCCATGTGCTGGGCGACCGGCGCGATCATTTCCTGGCCTTGCAGGACGTGTGGGAAATCTTCCGGGTCATCCTCGAGGAGCGCAAGCGGCGCGAGATCGACCCCACCCTGAGCGTGCTGCGCGAATGCGCCATCGAAGGAGAAGAAGACCCGGACCTCGACCCGGCCACGCTGGCGCGCATGCAGGTGGTGCTGGAATTCCTCGAAATGCTCAGCACGACCTTCCAGGACTACCAGCACCTGCCGCCGCAGACGCTGCAGCGTTTCCTGAAGATGGGCGCACAGGTCGCGCGCTTCCTCCCGGCCGGCAAGGAGCAGCCATGAGCGCGGCCGCAAGGAGCAGCCGGCTCTCCGGCCTGCGCGAGGTGCTGGCCGCCATGCGCACCCCCGCCCCCGCCGGCGACGGCGCCACACCGTCGCTGTCCTTCGACACGGAGGCGCGCACGGTGCTGGTGACCGGCGCCACCGGCTTCATCGGCCAGCACCTGGTGCACGCCCTGCTGCGCGACGGGCATGCGGTGATCGTCCTGAGCCGGCAACCGCAAGAGGCGGACCGGATCTTCGGCGGCAGGGTGCGCAGCATCGGCGCGATGCAGGCCTTGCCGGCTGACTGTCCGGTCGATGTCGTGGTCAACCTGGCTGGCGCGCGCATTCTGGGCCCGCGCTGGAGCGCGGCGCGCAGAGAAGCCTTGCGGCGCAGCCGCATCGGCCTGACCGAAGCGGTGGTGGCCTGGAT
Organism: Telluria sp. PB2R4; assembly: GCF_059685695.1. Taxonomy (NCBI): domain Bacteria; kingdom Pseudomonadati; phylum Pseudomonadota; class Betaproteobacteria; order Burkholderiales; family Oxalobacteraceae; genus Telluria; species Telluria sp. PB2R4. Next base: position 158,007 of record NZ_JCASIC010000013.1, read on the forward strand.
CGCGCGGGCCGAGCGCAAACCCTTCCTGATGTTGTCGGCCTCCGCGATCGGCTACTACGGCGTGCAGCGCATCGGCGACGACACCGTGCTCGACGAATCCTCGCCGCCGCAGCCGGTGTTCATGTCGGACCTGTGCCGCGAATGGGAACAGGCGGCGGGGGCGGCCGTGCAGCACGGCGTGCGGGTGGAATGCATGCGTTTCGGCCTGGTGCTCGGGGCCGGCGGCGCGCTGCCGGCGCTGCTGCTGCCGATCCTGCTCGGCCTGGGCGGCCGGCTCGGCAGCGGGCGGCAGTGGCAGTCGTGGATCCATGTGGACGATGTCGTGGGCGCGATGGCGCACCGCTGGCGCCACGCGCTTGCGGAAAACGGGAAAAAGGCGGGGGCGGGCGTGAGCAACTTCACCGCGCCCGAATGCGTGAGCCAGCTTGACTTCAGCCGCATTGCCGCGCGCATCTGGCGCCGCCCCAGCTTCATGCCGACGCCCGGCTGGCCGTTGCGACTCGTGCTGGGCGAGCAGGCCGACCTGTTATTGGAGGGCCAGCGCGTGGCGCCGCGCCGGCTCGAACGCGAAGGCTTCGTGTTTCGCTATCCGACGCTGGCACAGGCCCTGCAAAGTTTGAGGTAGCTTAGCTGGCTAGCGGCAAGGCGAGCTGCAACAGCAGTCCGCCGCCTTCGCGGTTGCTCACCGTGAGCTCGGCGTTGTGGCGCGTGAGCACGCGCTCGACGATGGCCAGCCCCAGGCCGGCGCCGTTGGCCTGGCCGCGCGCGCTGTCCAGGCGCGTGAAGGGTTTCAGCAGCTGGTTGATCTGGTCGTCCGGCACGCCCACGCCATGGTCGCAGATCTCGATCACGGCCCGGCGTCCATGGCCCGTCGCTTTGACGCGCAGGACGATGGCGATCTCGGTATAGTCCTGGCCCGGCGTCTTGCCGTACTTGCGCGCGTTCTCGATGATGTTGTTGACCACGCGCCGCAAATCGGTGGCGTTGCCCAGCACGTGCACGCCCGGCATCAGGTCGACCTTCACCTGCAGGTCGCGGATGCGGCCCGCCTCGCGGCCGACGTCGGACAGCATCTCGGACAAATTCACCGACACGAAGGTGGCCGCGTCGGTCGGCTTGGCGTAGTCGAGGAACTGGCCGATGATGGCGTCCATCTGGTTGATGTCCGACTGCATGCCTTCGCGCGCATCCTGCGGCAGCTGGACCATCTCGAGTTCGAGCTGCATGCGTGCCAGCGGCGTACGCAGGTCGTGCGAGATGCCGGCCAGGATCACCGCGCGGTCCTTCTCGACCTGGGCCAGGTCGTCGACCATCTGGTTGAAGCTGCGGTTGGCCTCGACGATCTCCTGCGAGCCCTTTTCGGGCAGGGGCGCCGGCTTCTCGCCCTTGGCGATGGCGCGCGCGGCCGCCGTCAGGCGCGCCAGCGGCCGGTTGACCAGCGACGAGATGAAGGCCGCGCCGATCAGCGACAGCAGGCCCACCAGCGTGGCCCAGCCGAGCCACTGCACCCGGGTCAGGCCGGCCAGTCGCTCGCGCTCGAGCATCAGCCAGTATTGGTCCTCGTCGATGTTGAAGCTGATGTAGAAGCCCGGCACGCCGTTCACGCCGCCCGAAAAGCGGGTCTGCTTGCCGAGGCGCTCGCGCACCGCGGTGGCGATGTCGGCCATCAGCGGGGTGTTGGGCGGCGGCTCGACGATGTCGTCCTCGTTGAGGGTGAGGACGCGGATGCCTTCGTTGGAGACCAGTTCGAGCAGCAGTTCGAGGCGCTGCGCCGGCGCCGAGTGGATCAGGGCGGCGCGGGTGAGGGTGACCACCGACCCGACCAGCTCGGCCGTCTGCTGCACCTGCGGGCCGCGCTGGAACACGCTGATCATGCCGATCCACGAACCCATCGAGGCCGCGGTCAGTGCCGACATCAGCAGGAAGGTGCGCCAGAACAAACCGCTCCGGTACCAGGCGAAACGGGCGGCGCGGCGCGCCGCCGAGAATGGCGAAAACACTAGCGCGGCTGTCCTTCAGGGATGAACACGTAGCCCAGGCCCCAGACGGTCTGGATGTACAGCGGGCTGGAAGGATCCGGCTCGATCAGCTTGCGCAGGCGCGAGATCTGCACGTCCAGCGAGCGGTCGAAGACCTCGTACTCGCGGCCGCGGGCCAGTTCCATCAGCTTCTCGCGCGAGAGCGGTTGGCGCGCGTGGCGCGCGAACACCTTGAGCACCGAGAATTCGCCGGTGGTCAGGGGCACGGTCTCGCCGTTCTTCTTGAGGGTGCGGGTACCCAGGTCGAGAACGAAGTCACCGAACTCGAAGCTCTGCGGGGTTTCGCTCGGGGCGCCCGGGATTTCGTCCGGGCCCTTGCGGCGCAGGACCGCGCCGATGCGGGCCACCAGCTCGCGCGGGTTGAAGGGCTTGGGCAGGTAGTCGTCGGCGCCCATCTCGAGGCCGACGATGCGGTCCACATCCTCGCCCTTTGCGGTCAGCATGATGATCGGGGTCTGGTCGCCGGCGCCGCGCAGGCGGCGGCAGATCGACAGGCCGTCTTCGCCCGGAAGCATCAGGTCCAGCACCAGCAGGTCGTAGCGCTCGCGCAGCCACAGCTTGTTCATGGCCGGCGCGCTTTCGGCGGTCACCACCTGGAAGCCCTGTTCGGTGAGGTAGCGGCGCAGCAGGTCGCGCAGGCGCACGTCGTCGTCCACCACCATGATCTTGGCGGAGTGGCCGCCCTGGGCGCCGGTACTGCCGGAAGCGCCGCTGCCCGCCGGGTTACTGCCCGTATTGTTGGTCGATGCGTTCATATGGAATCCAGAATTGTCAGAAGCATGTCGCTATGGTAACGTGTTATCGCTTGGACATCTCGTTCGTATGGCTGAGCCATTACATTGTGTTACAAACTTTACCCATTCGGTCTTACACCTCAAGGGCTATGCACATACACTGGCTGCAAGTGGAAATCACAGCTTATCTGTTTATATGGCATCGCGGAAGAGGTACACCATGAAGAACGTGCTCACCAAAACTCAGGCAGCAAACGGCAAGCCGCTGGCGCGTTTCGTCAGGCAGGGTGTCGTCGCCTGCATGCTGGCCTGCACCGCCGTTGGCGCCTTGGCGGCTGGCCAGGACCGCAGCCCGCGCCGCGAAGAGATGCAGCAGCAAAACATGCGCGAGCGTTACGACGCCCGTGTGCAGGATCCGCGCTACGACCAGCGCGCCAACGAGTTGCGCGAGGAAGCCCGCATGCGTCAGGAACAGTCCAGGCGCGAGGAATCGATGCGCGAAGACAGCCGCCGCGGCAGCGGCCGGATGACCGCGGACGAGCGCAGCGACCTGCGCCGCCAGATCAACGAAGCCAACCGCGACCTGTACCCGAACGCGCGCCGCCGCTAGCTTCGTCGCTGCCTGCGGCAGCGCTCCCATCACGACGGCGCCTGCGGGCGCCGTCGTCGTTCACGTCGCCCGTCCCCGATCGGTGAGGTTTCGTTTAGGAAATCTTGTTGCCATACGTTTATTTGTGTGTCACAACATGCTATCTTACGAGGACCTTACAAGATGGGAGAGCATGTCGTGTCCAGCCCAGTAGCAAGCGGCGCCCAGGCTGTACCTGCGGCCCGATCCGCCGCGCCAGGTGCGCCTGTCGTCCCTGCGAGCGCCGACGGCCCGATCGCCTGCCAGCCTGACGGTGTCTATTGCGATGTGGCCGCGCTCGGGCCGGCATTGCTGGCGGCGGTCGAGGGCATCCTGCTCAAGAACCAGTATTTCGCCGGCCTCGACTACCCCGTGCTGGTCAAGGCGCTGTTCGGCCATGGCCCGGAGCTGCCGCGCAATGCGCGCGGCGAGACGGTCGTGCGCCTGGCCGACGCGATCCTGTCCTTCGACCCTGCGCGCCGTGCCTTGTACCGCGCGGCCAAGATCGCCGATGGCCAGGCCGAGTATTACTTTGAACCCGTGTTCATGCCGGACGTCGATGGCGTCGAGCAGCCGGCACGGCTCGACATCGACGAGTTCATCGCCGACATGTGGATGAAGGGGATCCGCTTCGGCATCGATGTCGCGGCGGTCAGCAGTGCGATCACGCTTGGCACGGCCGGCCGCATCGTGGTGGCGCGCCGGCTGCCGCCGCAGCCCGGCCAGGACGCGCGGGTGGTCGAGGTGTCGAACGAGCTGCACCGCAGCGACGCCCCGCGCCAGCTCGCCAACGGCAAGCTCGACCTGATGAGCTTCCAGAACCGCTTCCCCCAGGTGCAGCGTGGTACGCGCCTGCTGCAGAAACTGCCGCGCGTGCAGGGCGAGCCGGGCTTCGACCTGTCCGGCATCGTCATCGCGCCCGATATCCCGTCCGACCTCGACCTGGCCGGCTGGAGCGGCCCCGGCACCACGGTCGACCGGATCACGGAAGGCGAGTTCGTGGTGGCGCTGCAGGACGGCTTCCTCAATGTGGAAGGCACGCGGGTCTCGGTGGGCGACAAGATCGTCAGCCGCGACGGCGTCAGCGCCAGGACCACCGGCAACCTGCACCTGGAAGGCGACTACGAGGAATTCGGCGAGGTGCAGGAAAACCGCGTGGTCGAAGGCGAGAGCATCACCGTGCATGCCGACGTGTTCGGCAACGTGGTCTCGCGTGGCGGCGTGGTATGCCTGAACGGCAACCTGATGGGCGGCAGCGCGAGGAATAGCGATGGTCCGATCGAGGTGCGGGGCGTCGCGGCGAGCGCCACCATCCAGAGCGCCAACGGGGAAGTCAGGCTGCAGCGCGCCGAGAATTGCACCATCTCCGGCAGCAAGGTCACGGTGGTGGAAGCGGTCAACTGCGAGATCGTCGCCGACGTGGTGGAGATCAGCCAGGCCGAAGGCTGCGCCATTGCCGCCAAGCGCATCACGATCGAACGCGCCGCGCCGCGCGGGCACAGCGAGATGCGGCTGTTCGTGCTGCGTCCCGACTGCGCGCGCCTCGATGCGGCGCTCGGCATGATCCGCGAGCGCGTCGGCCAGTTCGGCGAGCTGGCCGCCCAGCGCCGCGCCGCCATGGGCGCGGTGGCGGCCCAGCCGGAAGTGGCCAGCTACGTCCGGCTGGCGGGGCGCGTGCGCAAGGGCGAACTGGTGCTCACGCCGGAACAGCAGCCGGCCTTTAAAAAGCTGGCCGCCGGCGCCGCGCCGGCGCTCAAGCAGATGGCCACGTTTTCGCAGGAGATCAAGGACATCGAGGCCGAGCAGGGCTCGGGCATGGCGCTGCTTGCGCGGCTGGAAGCGCAGCGCGCGGAGCACAGCGGCGCGGTGAGCGTGGCGGTTGGGCAGGTGGTGGGCGACATCACGGTGCGTGCGATCGACGTGGAGCCGGACAGCCCGGAGGCGCCAGGCGTCAGCCACTACGACCAGGCGCCGCGCGAAATCAAGGCGCGCCTGCGCGACGCCAGCGGCGCCGAACTGCTGTTCGCCGGGAGCAGCGGCAGCTTCAGCTGGAGTACGGCCGACGTCGTCGTGTCCTGAACCGGCCAACGCCACCGCCCCGACTCACTTGTCGCCGCCCGGCCTGATTTCGGTGCTCTGGTGGAAGCGGCTCTTCCAGCCGTCCGGCTGGCGCACCCACAGGTGGGCGAAGCGCCCGCGGAAGGGCCTGGCCGCGGCGCCCGCCTGCAGCGAGCGGAAGGTGCCCGTGACCACGGCCGCGCTGCCGCCTTCCAGCACCTGCACCTCGGTCGATTCGATCTCGTAGACACGGAAACGGAAGCGGTCGCGCTCGAGCGCGGTGAGCAGCTCGGTCTTGCTGCGCATTCGCCCGCGGCTGTCGACGTGGGAGTACTGGCGGTCCATCAGGTGGCGCAGGACGGCGACGTCGCGCCGCAGGATGGCATTGGCGCGCTGCCGTTCGAGCCCGGACAGCTGCGCCTGGAGGTCGACCTCGTCGGCGGCGATCGCACGATCGCTCTGGAGGCCGGCCGCGTGCGACGGGGCCGGCGCCGGCATGACAGCCAGCAGGGCTGCAAACAGCGCAGCAAGGCCGGTCGGCGTTTTCATGGTGCTGGTGTCGGAACTAGGCGCGGGCAATGTGGATCTTTTCCTTGATGTGCTTGAGGTTGGCGACGATGGTGAAGGTCATGATCACCAGCAGCGACCACGAGCTCCACTTGCTCACGTGGACCACCGACCAGGCGCCCAGCTGGTTCGGGTAGCGCCACACGCCCCAGAAGGTGCCGATGTTCTCGGCCAGCCAGATGAAGAAGCCGATCAGCACGAAGGACAGCAGCAGCGGCATCTTGCGGTCGCGGTCCAGCGGCCGGAACACCACCGTGGTGCGCGAGTACAGGCCGAGCGCGCAGGCCGCCAGGTACCAGCGGAAGTCGCCGATGTAGTGGTGGGTGAAGAAGTTCAGGTAGATCAGGATCGCGATCGTCCACGCCATCCAGTGCGGCGGATGGTGGCGGATGCGCAGGTCGAACAGGCGCCAGGCCTGCACGATGTAGCTGCCGATCGCCGCGTACATGAAGCCCGAGAACAGCGGCACCTCCAGCACCTTGGTATAGGCGAAGTCGGGATAGGCCCACGACTGGATCGCGCTTGATACCTTGAAAGCCTCCAGCGCGAAGCCGATCGCGTGGAACAGGCAGATCGCCTTCAGCTCGTCCATCGTTTCCAGGCCGGAGCGCACCATCCACAGCTGGATCGCCAGCGCCACCAGCAGCAGAACGTCGTAGCGCGGGATGCCGAACACGCCGGCGCGGGGCGTGAGCATCATGGCGGCGAAGAACAGCCCTACGAACAGGCAGGCGCGCGCGTTCTTGAAGCCGAAGTAAAGGAATTCGGCGCCGCCGCGGCGCCAGCCGCCGAGCTGGCGCGGGCGGGTGTCCAGCAGGACGTTGTCGAGCGCAAGCGTGATGGGGGCGGAGCCGGGCGTCTTGTTCATTGTTGTGGGCGGGCAGGGAGGTCAGCCGATCTTGTCACAGAAGGGATGGCGAAGCAATGCCGGATGGCGGCGACGACGTCCAAAGTGAACGAAATCTCGGGCGCCATCCGGTCAAGCCGGTTGACGTCCGGCTGCAGCCGTAAAATGGACGCATGAGCTTCTATCATCCCCGACCCGACGACGACGGCCTGCCCGTGGCGCTTCATTTCCCGACCCCGGCCACGCCGGTCGAATGCTGGCTCGACCCCGCGCGGGTGGCCACGGTGATCCCGCACGGCGCGCTCCCCGCGGCCCTGAACGGCATAGCCTTCGAGGCCTGGCGCGACGCGCCGCGGGACGATGCCGGCTGGGCCGTCGTGCCAGGGCAGGATGCGCTGTTCGACGAGCCGCCTTTCGTTCCGGCGCCCGGCAAGCGGGTGGCCGCGGGCGTCGTCATCCTCGAGGACGACGGGCGGGTGTGGGTGGTGCACCCGTCGAATGCCTTTGGCGGCTACCCCGCCACTTTCCCGAAAGGCACGCTCGATCCGGGCGTGCCGCTGCGGGCCAACGCGATCCGCGAAGCTTTCGAAGAGAGCGGCCTGCGGGTGGCCTTGAGCGGCTTCCTGGGCGACCTGACCCGCAGCCGCAGCCGGACCCGCTACTACCTGGGCCGGCGTCTTGGGGGCTGTCCGGCCGACATGGGCTGGGAAAGCCAGGCGGTGTCGCTGGTGCCGCGCGCGCTGTTGCACACGGTGCTGGTCAATCCGAACGATGCGCCACTGGTGGCGATGCTGCAGACGGGAGTCTGGCCCACCCCAGCCAGCAATGCGGGGTAGGATTCCTGCTATCAAAAACGTGCGCAAACGTGCGCACCGTTCTCTTCCTGCCCCGAACCGTTTTGTTAACCGTGTTCGTGCTTGGCAGGCGTCACTTTCCCGCCTCCCGCCGGAATCGTTCCGGCGGCAGTGCTCGGCATCACTGCCTGGCTCGCCACGGGTAACGCCTTTTGCGCCCCAAGGGCGCCGGTGGCGAGCCGTTGAAGGTTGATGGCGGCGTTAACGTCGCGATCGTGTCGCGTCCCGCAGTTGCAGGTCCAGGCCCGCTCGCCCAGCCCCGGGGCCGTGTTCTTCGCGCCGCAGTTCGAGCACAGCCTGCTGGACGGATACCAGCGGTCGGCCACTACGATGGTGGTCCCATAGCGCAGCGCCTTGTACGTCAGCTGGCGCCGGAACTCATAAAAACCGATATCGGCGATGCTGCGCGCCAGCCGCCGATTGGCCAGCATCCCTGTTACGTGAAGATCCTCGATCCCGACCGCTTGGTTTTCGCGGCACAGGTAAGTCGTCAGCTTGTGAAGAAAATCACGGCGCACGCGGGCGATGCGAGCCTGCTGGCGCGCCAGCGACTTTGCTCCCTTGACCTGGTTCTTCGACCTTGGCAGCCTCGCGCCTTTCGGAAGCGGCCTGGCTATCCCTGCCCGGCCTTTGGCCGCCTCGTGCTTGCGGCTCTGGCGCCGGCTACGGATGCGCAGGCGCCGCAACGCCGCTTTCAAGGGACGCGGGGCGGCGATCTTCTCTCCGCTGTCCAGGGTGGCAGCGGCCGTCACCCCGAGGTCGACGCCGACAATGCCGTCGCCGCTTCTGCGGCAGCGCGCGACGTCGTCCGGCACCTCGACCTGCACCGCCAGGTACCAGTGGTCCGCCTCACGCGAGACCGATCCGCCCATGATTTTCCCGGACCATCGCAGCGCCTCGGACATCAGCACCTTGCCAACCTTCGGCAGGACGGCAGTCCTGTCCGCGATGCGGAACTTGTCATTGGCAAGGTAGAAACTGTCGCGGCAGCGACCCTTCTTTTTGAAGCGGGGCTGGTGCGCCGTCTGGCCAGCGCGGCGCTGTTCGAAGTAGCGGCTCCAGGCGCGTTTCAGGTGTGCGAAGGGCTGGGCATGGGCGTCGCGGTGGATGGCGGCAAGCCATGGCCTGCCTTCGGCATCGAGCCAATCCGGGTGCGTGTATTTGATGGCGTTAAACTGCTTCTTCAGCTGCATCGCGTCCACATGCTGGCCGACCGCTGCCAGGCGGTTCCACTCAGCCAGCGCCCAGTTCCAGACCCGGCGCGCGGTGCCGGCTGCCTGCGCGAAGTAGGCGCCCTGCTCAGCGCTTGGTTCTAGGCGTATGCGGTGGGTCAGCAGCATGGAAATGGAACTCCGGCAGTCGTGCCTGTTGGACCGCTGCCGGGCGGGAAGGTTCCGGACTCTCCGGCGGACAATGTGCGCGGTCCTGACCACGATTGTCTACATTCGTGCACCTTTCTGACAACTAGATAACAGCTCCCAACGCAAGGCGACAATTGACTACAGTCAACATTTCCGGAAGAGCTCACCCGTAGGATTGGATGGTGCCGATGAAAAGGAACCACCATGTCGAACAACTCCCTCGCCGTAGCCCGGCAGTTCCTCTGTTTTACCCTGGGCGGGCTCGAATACGGGCTCGACTATGCTGCCGTGCAGGAACTGAAGGTGTTCAGTTCGCTCGAGCGTTTCTGCAGCGACGGCGAGATCATCGGCGGCGTGGCCTTGTCGCGCGGGGTGATCATGCCGGTGATGGATTTGCGGGCCGCATTCGCGCCGGGCTTCTCGCTGCCCGAGCCGGATACCGACGTGGTCATCGTACGGGTGGCGGCCGGCATGGTGGGGGTGGTGGTGGAGCGCGTGACCGGCGTGGTGCGCCTGCGCCCCGAAGAGGTGGCGCCGCTGCCGGGCGCCCAGCGCCAGGCAGACTACCTGATCGGGCTGGGCTTGAGCAGGGGGCGCCGCATGATCCTGATCGACATCGAGCGCCTGATGTCGGTGGCGCCCGCGGCGCCGCGCCAGGTGGCCTGATTCTTAAGCCACCAACTTACGCCGCCAGGCCTTCCAGTTGTTCCTGCAGCTCGAGCCATTCCATTTCGAGCTGCTCCAGGTCGCGCACCGCAAAGGCCTGGTCGGCCACCAGCGTCTTGAGCTTGTCCTTGTTCTCGGCCTCGTAGACGCTCGGCTCCAGCAGCTGGGCGTCGATCGATGCCTTCTTCGCGTTCAGCTTGGCCATCTGCTCTTCGAGGCGCTTGACGCGGTTCTCGATCGGTTTGCGCAGCGCGGCCAGGCGCTGGCGTTCGCCGGCATCGAGGCGCTTCTGTTCCTTGCGGTCGACCTGTGGCGCGCTTGGTGCAGAAGCGGGCGCGGACGGCTTGGCATCCTTGCCTGGCAGCGGCGCCGGCAGGGTGTCGGTGCCCTTGCCGAGCTTGGTCTTGAACAGCCACTCCTTGTAATCGTCCAGGTCACCGTCGAAGGGCTGCAGCTTGCCGTCGGCGACGATGATGAACTCGTCGGTGGTGGCGCGCAGCAGGTGGCGATCGTGCGACACCAGGACCACGGTGCCCTCGAACTGCGCCAGCGCCAGCGTCAGCGCCTCGCGGGTTTCCAGGTCGAGGTGGTTGGTCGGTTCGTCCAGCAGCAGCAAGTTCGGGCGCTGCCACACGATCAGGGCCAGCGCCAGGCGCGCCTTTTCGCCGCCGGAGAAGGGCGCGATCGGGCTGGTCACCATGTCACCCGGGAAGTTGAAGCTCCCCAGGAAGTTGCGCAGCTCCTGCTCGCGCACGTTCGGTGCGATCTTCAGCAGGTGCCACAGCGGCGATTCGTCGTGGCGCAGCATCTCGACCTGGTGCTGGGCAAAGTAGCCGATCGACAGGCCCTTGCCCAGGGTCGCCTTGCCCTCCAGCGGCATCAGCTCGCCGGCGACGGTCTTGATCAGCGTGGATTTACCGGCGCCGTTCACGCCCAGCAGGCCGATGCGCTGGCCGATCTGCAGCGAGAAGTTCACGCGCTTGACGATCGCCTTGCCGCCGACCTTGTCGCCATGTTCGTCGAGCAGCGGGTAGCCGGCATCGACGTTGTCCAGCACCAGCAGCGGGTTCGGTGCCGCCAGCGGGTCGCGGAACTCGAAGGAGAATTCGGCGGCGGCGCGCAGCGGAGCCAGTTCTTCCATCTTGGCCAGCGCCTTCATGCGGCTCTGGGCCTGGCGCGCCTTGGTGGCCTGGGCCTTGAAGCGGTCGACGAAGGACTGCAGGTGGGCGCGGGTACGCTGCTGCTTTTCGAACGCGGCAGCCGCCAGCACCAGCTGGGCGGCGCGCTGGCGCTCGAAGGCGCTGTAGTTGCCCGAATAGCGCTTCAGCTTGCGGTCTTCGATGTGCACGACCACGTTGACGATCTCGTCGAGGAAATCGCGGTCGTGCGAAATGATGATCAGCGTGCCCGGGTAGCGCTTGAGCCAGTCTTCCAGCCAGATGATCGCGTCGAGGTCGAGGTGGTTGGTCGGTTCATCGAGCAGCAGCAGATCGGAAGGGCACATCAGTGCCTGCGCCAGGTTCAGGCGCATGCGCCAGCCGCCCGAGAAGCTCGCCACCGGCTGCTGCATCTGCTCGAGCGAAAAGCCCAGGCCCAGCAGCAACTGCTCGCCGCGCGACTGCACCGTATAGGCATCGGCATCGAGCAGCAGGCCGTGAAGCTCGCCCAGGCGCATGCCGTGGTCGGCCGCATCCGGGTGCGCTTCCAGTTCGTCGAGCTCGGCCTGCAGGCGGCGCAGGTTGACGTCGCCGTCGATCGCGTAGTCCAGCGCCGGACGGTCCAGCGCCGGGGTCTCCTGCGCCACGTAGGCCATGCGCCATTTGGCGGGGAAATCGATCGCGCCCTGGTCCGGGTGCAGCTCGTTGCGCAGCATGCCGAACAGGCTCGATTTGCCGGCGCCGTTGGCGCCGATCAGGCCGATCTTGTCGCCCGGATTGAGGGTGAGGTCGGTGTTTTCGAGCAGCGGCTTGGTGCCGCGCATCAGGCTGACGTTCTGGAAGCGGATCATGGAAAACTAACTAATTCGTTCGGGTTTGTAGGGTGGTCGGCTTCGCCGACCGCGCGTTCAGGTATCGCAAGAGCTGTCACAACGCATCCGGGAGTTGAACGCGCGGTCGGCAGAGCCGACCACCCTACGAAAATCGTCAAGGCAAACTTGCCTTACTGTGCTTGCAACTGCTCAGCCGTCAGCAGGAAGACCGCATCATCACCAGCACTGGTGGTCAGCCAGGTCAGGCCCAGATGCCCGAATGCGGCTTCGGCATAATCGCGCTCGTTGCCGATCTCGACCACCAGGATGCCTTCCGGCGACAGGCGTTCGGCGGCGCCGGCCACGATCTTGCGCACCAGGTCCATGCCGTCCTCGCCGCCGGCCAGCGCGATCTGCGGTTCGCGCATGTATTCCGGCGGCAGCTTGCCCATCGAGATGCTGTTGACGTAGGGCGGGTTGGTGACGATCAGGTCGTACTTCTTGAACGGGACGTTGGTGTACAGGTCCGATTCGATCGGGTTGACGCGGCCTTCGAGCTTGTATTCGCGGATGTTGTGCTCGGCCACGGCCAGCGCGTCCTTCGAGATGTCGACCGCGTCGATCACGGCGTTCGGGAAGGCGTCGGCCATCATGATGGCCAGGCAGCCGCTGCCGGTGCACAGTTCCAGCACGTTCTCCACACCGTCCGCGTCCTGCACCCAGGGGCTGAAGGTCTGCGGGATCAGCTCGGCGATGAAGGAGCGCGGCACCAGCACGCGCTCATCCACGTAGAAGTGGTATTCGCCCAGCCAGGCCTGCTTCGTGATGTAGGCGGCCGGCACGCGCTCGCCCACGCGGCGCTCGATCACTTCCATCACCTGGATCACTTCGTCCGGCAGCAGCCTGGCGTCCAGGAAGGGGTCGAGGCGGTCCAGCGGCAGCTTGAGGGTGTGCAGGATCAGGTAGGCGGCTTCGTCGAAGGCCTCGGCGCTGCCGTGGCCGAAGAACAGCTTGGCCCCGTTGAAGCGGGTGATCGCATAGCGCAGCAGGTCGCGCGGCGTGCTGAAAGTGGTATTGGTCATGGCCTTCTCCCGGTATGTTGTTACTGGACCGCGAGCAGCTGCTCCAGCGTGCGGCGGTAGATGTTCTTGAGGGGATCGATGTAGCGCAGCTCGATGTGTTCGTCGATCTTGTGGATGCTGGCGTTCGGAGGCCCGAATTCTATCACCTGCGGGCAGATGCGGGCGATGAAGCGACCGTCCGAGGTGCCGCCGGTGGTCGACAGTTCGGCCTGCACGCCCAGCTCGTCGAAGATCGCGCTGCACAGGGTATCCGAGAGCAGGCCCTTCGGGGTCAGGAACGGCTGCCCGGACAAGGTCCACTGCAGTTCGTAGTCGAGCCCATGGCGGTCGAGGATGGCGTGCACGCGCGCCTCCAGGCCATCGGCCGTGCTGGCGGTGGAGAAGCGGAAATTGAAATCGAGGCTCAGGCTGCCCGGAATGACGTTGTTCGCGCCGGTGCCGGCGGCGATGTTCGAGATCTGCCAGCTGGTCGGGGCGTAGTACTCGTTGCCTTCGTCCCACACCTCCGCCGCCAGTTCGGCCAGCGCAGGCGCGGCCTGGTGGATCGGGTTGCGCGCCAGGTGCGGATAGGCGATGTGCCCCTGGATGCCCTTGATCACCAGGTGCCCCGACAGCGAGCCGCGGCGGCCGTTCTTGATGGTGTCGCCCAGTACGTGGTTCGAGGTCGGCTCGCCCACCAGGCAGTAATCCAGGGTCTCGCCGCGTTCTTCCAGGCGCTCGCACACGACCACGGTGCCATCAAGCGCCGGGCCTTCCTCGTCGCTGGTAATCAGGAAGGCGATCGAGCCCTTATGGTCCGGCGTGGCGGCGATGAATTCCTCGCAGGCGACCACCATGGCCGCGATCGAGGTCTTCATGTCCGAGGCGCCGCGGCCGTACAGCTTGCCGTCGCGGTGGGTCGGAACAAAAGGCGCGGATTGCCACTGGTGCGCGGGGCCGGACGGCACCACGTCGGTGTGGCCGGCGAACACGAACACCGGCGACGTCGTCCCCTTGCGCGCCCACAGGTTGGTGACGCCGTTCGATTCGATGGTCTCGCAGGCGAAACCCAGCGGCGCCAGCAGTTCCTTCAGCCGTTCCTGGCAACCCTTGTCGTGCGGGGTGACCGAATCGAGGGCGATCAGCTCTTCGGTGAGGAGCTGGGTACGCGAAGGCCTCATGCCGCTGCCTTGAACTTGGCGGCGTAGGCATCGGCCGAGAAGCCGACCGAGACCGGGCCCACGCCTTGCAACACCGGACGCTTGATGACCGATGGGTTCTCCAGCATCAGCTCCAGTGCGCTGGCCTTATCAAGGACCTGCGCCTTGCGTTCGTCGCTCAGATTGCGCCAGGTCGTGCCCTTGCGGTTGACCAGGGTTTCCCAGTCGAGCTGCTCGAGCCAGCCGGCCACCAGTTCACGGTCCAGCCCCTGTTTCTTGAAGTCATGGAAGCTGAAGTCGTGGCCGTTATCAAGCAGCCAGGTGCGGGCTTTCTTGACGGTGTCGCAGTTGGGGATGCCGTAGAGGGTCGTGGTCATGGACGTAGCTCGCTGGCCTGCGGGAATGCACAGGCCGATGGTATTTTGGAAGGCGGCAAGGATAGCATACGCGCGCCCCTGCGAAGATTCTCCACAGGGGCGTTTTTCCGCAGCGGACGGGTGAAACGGATCAGTTGTTGAGGGTGAACTCGGTAAAGGACGCACCCGGCGGTTCGTTGCCCGGCTTTTGCTGCTGTTCGTCAAGCTGCCCCTGGCTATCCGGCCCATTGTTGAGCAGCCAGAGCAGGTTGGTGGCCGAATCCGCATTCGCCAGCGCCTCTTCCTGCGTCACCAGCCCGTCCTTCACCAACTTGAGCAGCGCGGTCTCGAAGGATTGCGAACCCGGCGACAGGCTCTTGTCCATCGCATCCTTGATCTGGCCGATCTCGCCTTTTTCGATCAGGTCGGCGATGTAGCGGGTGTTCAGCATGACCTCGACCGCGGCTTGGCGCTGGCCGCCGCCGGCGGACTTGATCAGGCGCTGCGAGACGATCGCCTTGACGCTGGACGCCAGGTCCTGCAGCAGGGCGGCGCGGTTTTCGATCGGGTAGAAGCTGATGATGCGGTTCAGCGCGTTGTAGCTGTTGTTGGCGTGGAGGGTGGCCAGCACCAGGTGGCCGGACTGGGCATAGGCCAGCGCCGCCGCCATGGTTTCCTTGTCGCGGATCTCGCCGATCAGGATGCAGTCCGGGGCCTGGCGCATCGAATTGCGCAGGGCGGTGGCGAAACTGGTGGCGTCGCTGCCGATTTCGCGCTGGTTGACGATCGACTTCTTGTTCTTGAACAGGTACTCGATCGGGTCTTCCAGCGTCAGGATGTGGCCGCTGCGGTGTTCGTTGCGGTGGTCCAGCATCGAGGCGATGGTGGTCGACTTGCCGGAACCGGTGGCGCCCACGATCAGGAGCAGGCCGCGCTTTTCCATGATCAGGTCGAGCAGCACGGGCGGCAGGCCCAGTTCGCCGATCGGGGGGATATTCGCCGGCACGAAGCGGAACACCGCCGAGATCGAGCCGCGCTGGCGGAATGCCGACAGGCGGAAGCGCCCCAGGTTGGGCACCGAGACGCCCATGTTGAGCTCGTTCTCGCGATCGAGCTCCTGCATCTGCTCGGGCGAGGCGATCTCGGACAGCAGCGAGGTGATGTTGTCGGGTTCGAGACGATGCTGGTTGATCGGGATGAGGTTCCCGTTGATCTTGATGTGCACCGGCGAGTTCACGGCGAAGAACATGTCGGAAGCGTTCTTCTCCTTCATCAGCTGGAACAGGCGGTCCATGGCCATGGCATCGTCTCCGTTGTAATGGTGTGCTAAAGCTGGTTGGACGCGTGGGCGTAATTCCGGGCATTGCCCGAAATTACCCTGCCCACCTACAGACGGCGATCCGGTTTTCGTAGGGTGGGCGGTTTTGCCGCCCACGCGTTCAACCAGCGCGGTAACAGCCGATCAATCCCCGCGCAGCAGCTCGTTGATGCCGGTCTTGGCGCGCGTCTTGGCGTCCACGCGCTTGACGATCACCGCGCAGTACAGGCTGTACTTGCCATCTGGGGACGGCAGGCTGCCCGACACCACCACCGAACCCGAAGGAATGCGGCCGTAGCTCACCTCGCCGGTTTCGCGGTTGTAGATCTTGGTCGACTGGCCGATGTACACGCCCATCGAGATCACCGAGTTCTCTTCGACGATCACGCCTTCGACGATTTCCGAACGGGCGCCGATGAAGCAGTTGTCTTCGATGATGGTCGGGTTGGCCTGCATCGGTTCCAGCACGCCGCCAATGCCGACGCCGCCCGACAGGTGCACGTTCTTGCCGATCTGGGCGCAGGAGCCGACGGTGGCCCAGGTGTCGACCATCGCGCCTTCGTCGACGTAGGCGCCGATGTTGACGTAGGACGGCATCAAGACCACGTTCTTGCCGATGAAGCTGCCGCGCCGGGCCACGGCCGGCGGCACCACGCGGAAGCCGCCCTTGGCGAAGTCTTCGGCGGTGTAGTCGGCGAACTTGGTCGGCACCTTGTCGTAGAACTGCATCCCGCCGCCGCCCGCCACCGGCACGTTGTTCTCGAGACGGAAGGACAGCAGGACGGCTTTCTTGATCCACTGGTTGACGACCCAGTCGCCGCTGCTCTTCTCCGCCACGCGCAGGCTGCCGGCATCCAGGCCGGCGAGTACGTGGGCGACCGCGTCGCGCAGCTCGGCAGGGGCGTTGGACGGGCTGAACTCCGCGCGCTGTTCCCACGCGGTGTCGATGATGTTCTGGAGTTGTTGGGTCATGATGCGCTTATCTGGTTAGGTTTATTCGGTGGTGCTGCCTGGCCGCAGGCCCTTGCAGAACTCGACGATGCGGTTGGCGGCTTCGAGTCCTTCGTCGACGCTGGCTACCAGCGCCATGCGGATGCGGTCGCGGCCCGGGTTGAGGCCGTGCGCTTCGCGTGCAAGATAACTGCCTGGCAAAACCGTCACATTATATTCGGCGTACAGGCGGCGTGCGAATTCAAGGTCCGACAGGCCGGTACGGCGCACGTCGGCCCACAGGTAGAAGCCGGCGTCCGGCAGCTCGACGTCCATCACTTCCTTCAGCAGCGGGGTGATGAGCTGGAATTTTTCGCGGTACAGCGCGCGGTTTTCCTGCACGTGGTGCTCGTCGTTCCATGCGGCGATCGAGGCCGCCTGGATCGGCGGCGACATCGCACCGCCGCTGTAGGTGCGATACAGGAGGAATTTCTTCAGCAATTGCGGATCGCCCGCCACGAAGCCCGAGCGCATGCCCGGTACGTTCGAGCGCTTCGACAGGCTGGAGAACACGACCAGGTTGGCGTAAGGGCGCTCACCTTCGCTGCGGCCCAGCGCGTGCGCCGCTTCCAGCGCGCCCAGCGGTGGGGTGGAACCGACATAGATCTCGGAATAGCACTCGTCCGCCGCGATAGCGAAACCGTGGCGGTCGGACAGCGCGAACAGCTGTTCCCAGTCTTGCTGGGTGAGCACGGCGCCGGTCGGGTTGCCCGGCGAGCAGACGTAGAGCAGCTGCACGCGCGCCCACACGGCGTCGGGCACGCTGCCATAGTCGGGTGCGAAGTTGCGGCCCGGTTCGGAGTTCACGTAATACGGGGTGGCGCCGCTCAGGTAGGCCGCGCCTTCGTAGATCTGGTAGAACGGGTTGGGGCTCATGACGAGAGCGTCGCCACCTCTAGCGTCCACCACACACTGGGCAAACGCGAACAGCGCCTCGCGCGAGCCGTTCACCGGCAGCACCATCGTGGCCGGGTCCACCGCCGGGATGCCGTAGCGGTGTTCCAGCCACCCGGCAATGGCCGCGCGCAAGGGCTCGCCGCCATGGGTGCTGGGGTAGACCGACAGGCCGGCCATCGAATGCATCAGGGCTTTCTCGATGAAGGCGGGCGTCGGGTGTTTCGGCTCGCCGATGCCGAGGCTGATCGGGCTGTGGGCAGGGTTCGGCGTGACGCCGGCGAAGAGCCGGCGCAACTGTTCGAAGGGATAAGGGTGGAGCTGGTCGAGATGTGGATTCACGTCGGTACCGGTGGGTGCGCGTTTGGATATGCAGGCAATGATTCAGCCAATTATAGCCCGTGGGCGGAGAAGCGATCGATGGGTGCTCCAGCCTGCCACTATGTCCGTTTCCGCACTGAACGGCTTCGTGCGCGGCCGTATGCTGGTATCAGGAAGTCAACCCAGGTACCCAGCATGAGCAAGCCAAGTTTCGCCGACAGGCGCACCACGGGGTCGTCGGTTCCGCCGGCCATCGAGAAACGCCGGGCCGCGCCGCTGTCGCTTGCTGCCTGGAAGCAATTTGTCAGCGTAGCCAAACCGTATTGGTTGGGAGAAAAGAAGAAGCAGGCATGGTTGTTGCTGTTCGCGCTGCTGGTGCTGATGCTGGTCGAGACCAAGCTGGCGGTGATGCTGAACAACCAGGCCGGCGAGATGACCTCGGCACTGGCCGGGCGCGACGGCGACCGCTTCTGGACCGCGGTGCGGGCCTGCCTGTACACACTCGCGTTCGCGGTGCCGGTCTACGCCTTCTATTATTTTATGCGCGACCTGTTCGCCAACCAGTGGCGGCGCTGGCTCACCGGGCGCTTCCTCGACGGCTACCTGAAGGGACGCAAGTACTACCAGGTCGGATCCGACAGCGAGATCGACAACCCCGACCAGCGCATCAGCGAAGACATCAACACCTTCACCGGCAGGTCGATCCACTTCCTCTTGATCTTCATCGGCTCCATCATGCAGCTGGTGGCCTTCAGCGCGGTGCTGTGGTCGATCTCGCACGTGCTGGTCGGCGTGCTGGCCTTGTATGCGCTCACCGGGACCGTGGTAGCCCTGTACGTCTTCGGCAATCCGCTGATCCAGCTGAATTTCTGGCAGTTGCGGCGCGAGGCGGATTTCCGCTTCAGCCTGATGCGCCTGCGCGAAAACGCCGAATCGATCGCTTTCTACCGCGGCGAAGCCCAGGAACGCGCGCATATCGACGGAAAACTCCAGCTCGCGATCGACAACTTTACCCGCCTGATCCGCAAGCAGTGTTCCCTCAACCTGTTCCAGCGTACCTTCAGCCAGCTGACCCTGGTGCTGCCGTTCATGATCCTGGCCAACGGGGTCCTGTCGGGCGAACTGGAAGTGGGCAGGGCGGTGCAGGCGGCCGGCGCCTTCACGGCGGTGCTGGGCGCGGTGGGCGTGATCGTCGACAATTTCGAAAGCCTGAGCCGCTTCGTGGCGGGCATCGGCCGCCTGGAGGCCCTGTCGCAGCTGGTGCTGCCTGACGCCGGCCCCAAGGCCGCGCCCACCGGGCCGCGCATCGAGACCCGCCAGGGCCCGCAGCTCGAGTTGCAAGCCCTGACCCTGCATCCGCCGCAATCGGAGCGGGTGCTCATCAAGGAACTGTCCCTTTCCCTGGCGCCGGGCGACGCGCTGCTCATCACTGGCGAAAGCGGCTGCGGCAAGAGTTCGCTGCTGCGCGCGATCGCGGACCTGTGGCACACCGGCAGCGGCGTGATCCAGCGGCCCGCCCTGGACCAGTTCTTCTTCCTGCCCCAGCAGCCCTACCTGCAGGCTGGCACGCTGCGCAGCCAGCTGATCTACCCGGGCCCGCATACCGGGGTGAGCGACGCCCAGCTGCTCGAGATCCTGCAGCAGGTCCAGCTGCCGCGCCTGGCCGCGCAGGTGGGCGGCCTGGACGCGGTGCACGACTGGGAAAAGCTGCTGTCGGTCGGCGAGCAGCAGCGCCTGGCCTTCGCGCGGGTGCTGGTGCACCAGCCGAAGATCGTCATCCTGGACGAGGCCACCAGCGCCCTCGATGCCGGCAACGAGGCGCACCTGTACGCGCGCCTGCGCGCCGGCGGGGCCACGCTCATCAGCATCGCCCACCGCGAGGCGGTGCTGCGCCACCACACCCATGTACTGTGTTTGAAGGGCGAGGGCGCCTGGGAATTGCATGCGGCGCAGCGCGGCCCGGCGGATGCGGCGCCATCCGGGCAGCGCGGCGCCGCCGCCGGGGAGTTGATGGTTTTGCACGGATAAGGCCGTACAATGCGTGCATGAA
Organism: Telluria sp. PB2R4; assembly: GCF_059685695.1. Classification (NCBI taxonomy): domain Bacteria; kingdom Pseudomonadati; phylum Pseudomonadota; class Betaproteobacteria; order Burkholderiales; family Oxalobacteraceae; genus Telluria; species Telluria sp. PB2R4. Next base: position 177,880 of record NZ_JCASIC010000013.1, read on the forward strand.
CGAGCACGCATCATTTCGCACCATGGGACCGCGCGGCCTGGACCAGGCCTTGCAGGATGCGCGCCGGCGCACGCTCGGCCTGTTCGATGCGCTGGCCGGCGCCGGCTATGGCGAGCGAGCGCGGGTGCCGCAGCTTGCCATCGTCAATCCGCCGCTGTGGGAACTCGGCCACCTGGCCTGGTTCGCCGAATGGTTCGTGCTGCGCGCAGCGCGCAGCAGCGCGCCGGGCGAGGCCGGCGGTCATTCGCTGCTGGCGCACGCCGATACCTGGTTCGATTCGAATACCATGCCGCACGGCGCGCGCTGGTCGCTCGACCTGCCGGCGCCGGACCGGCTCAAGACCTATTGCCATGAGGTGCTGGAGCAGATCCGGGCGCGTCTGGCATGCGAGCCAGAGGACGATGCCGCCCTCTATCCTTATCGCCTGGTGCTGGCGCATGAAGACATGCATGGCGAAGCGCTGGCGTACACGCTGCAGACGCTGGGCGTGGCCGCGCCCCTGGAAGTCGCCGGCCTGGCCGGCGGTGGCGGGGCGGCGTGCTCCCCGGGCGTGCTCGCCTGCGCCGGCGGCCGTCTGCTGCTGGGCGGGCAGCAGGCGCGCGGCTTCGTGTTCGACAACGAAAAACCCGCCTTCCCGTGTCCGGTCGCGCCCTTCGAGATCGATGCAGACCTGGTGTCGAACGCGGACTACCTCGCCTTCATGCGCGAAGGCGGCTACCGGCGCGCCGACTGCTGGAGCCAGGCCGGATGGGACTGGGTGAGCGCGATCGGCCGCGCGGCGCCGCGCTACTGGCGCCCGGATGGCGCGGGCGGCTGGCTGGAACAGCGCTTCGGGGTCCTGGTGCAGCTGGAGCCGCACGCGCCGGTGCGTCATGTGAGCCTGCACGAAGCGCAAGCCTATTGCCGCTGGGCCGGGCGGCGCCTGCCGCTGGAGCAGGAGTGGGAGTTCGCCGCAAGCGCAAGCACAAGCAATGAGGGCCTGCGCTGGGGACAGCTGTGGGAGTGGACGGCCTCGCCCTTCCAGCCCTATGCGGGCTTCGCCGCGGATCGCTACCGCGAATATTCGGCACCGTATTTCGGCAGCCGCCAGTGCCTGCGCGGCGCATCGTTCGCGACACCGCCCCGCCTGCGCTCCCCGCATTTTCGCAATTTCTACCAGCCGGAGCGCGACGACATCTTCGTTGGTTTTCGCACCTGCGCAGCGTGAGCGGGCGGTGCAATGATTGACCCGCTGATCCTTGCCATCGACAACGGCACCCAGAGCGTGCGCGCCCTGCTGTTCGACCTGAAGGGCGATATCGTCGCCAAGGCCCAAGTGCCGCTGCTGGACTACACCAGCGCGCAACCCGGCTGGGCCGAGCACGAGCCGGAAGGCTTCTGGCAGGCCTTGTGCCAGGCCTGCCGGCTGCTATGGACGCAGCCCGGCGCCGAGCGTGCGCGCGTCAAAGGCGTCGCCGTGACCACCCAGCGCGGCACTGTCATCAACGTCGACCGCGAGGGAGCAGCATTGCGCCCGGCCATCACCTGGCTCGACCAGCGGCGCACCGAGGTCGTGCCGCCCATCGGCCCGCTGTGGCGCGGCGCCTTCAGGCTGGCGCGGGTGAGCGGCACGGTCGACTACTTCCGCGGCGAAGCCGAGATCAACTGGATCCGCGCGCACCAGCCGGATGTCTGGCAAGCCACCCACAAGTTCCTGCTGCTGTCGGGTTACCTCAACTGGCGCCTGTGCGGGCGCTTCGCCGATTCCTCCGGTTCGCAAGTGGCCTATCTGCCCTTCGATTACCGGCGCCGCCGCTGGGCCGCTAGGGGCGACTGGAAGTGGCAGGCGCTGGCGGTGGAACCGCACATGCTGCCCGAGTTGCAGGAGCCCGGCACCCGCCTGGGCGAGATCGGCCCGGAGGCGGCGCTTGACACCGGCATCCCGCAAGGCCTGCCGCTGCTGGCCGCGGCCGCCGACAAGGCCTGCGAAGTGATCGGGGCCGGCTGCAGCGCGCCCCAGGTCGGCTGCCTGAGCTACGGCACCACCGCGACCATCAACACCACCAGCACCCGCTACCTCGAGGTGACGCCCTTCGTGCCGCCGTATCCGGCGGCGATTCCCGGCGCCTACAGCACCGAGGTACAGGTGTTCCGCGGCTACTGGATGGTGAATTGGTTCAAGGAACAATTCGGCCACCACGAGCAGTCGCGCGCCTTGCTCGAAGACGTGGCGCCCGAGCACCTGTTCGACGCCATGGCCAATACCGTGCCGCCCGGTTCGATGGGCCTGATGCTGCAACCCTACTGGACCCCGGGCATCCGGGTGCCGGGGCGCGAGGCGAAGGGCGCCATCATCGGCTTCGGCGACGTGCACACGCGCGCCCACGTCTACCGCGCCATCCTGGAAGGCCTGGCCTATGCGCTGCGCGAAGGGAAGGAGCGGATGGAGCGGCGCGGCGGCGCGCGCATCACCGAATTGCGCGTGTCGGGCGGCGGCTCGCAGAGCGACGCGGCGATGCAGCTCACCGCCGACATCTTCGGCCTGCCGACCGCGCGCCCGCATGTATACGAGACGTCCGGGCTGGGTGCGGCGATCGACGCCGCCGTCGGACTGGGCCTGTATCCGGACTTCGCCACGGCGATCGCGGCCATGACGCGGGTGGGCAAGGTGTTCGAGCCCATCGCGGCCAACCAGGCGGTCTACGACCGGCTGTACCGCGAGGTGTACCTGAAGATGTACCGCCGGCTGCAGCCGATGTACCGCACCATCGCGGACATCACCGGCTACCCGAAACAGATCTGAAAGACTATTTTGCCAGCGCCCGCTGCATGGCGTCCCAGGCATAGCCGCCACCGACCGCCACCACGCCGTTGCGCCCGGCCGCCTTGGCGTCGTACATGGCGCGGTCGGCCGCCAGGAACAGCGATCGGATGTCGTCGCACTGGGTCGGCACGAAGGTCGCCGCGCCCACGCTGACGGTGACGAAGTCGGAAGTGGTCGAGCGCGGGTTGGGCACCCGCAAGCGCTCGACGTCGGCGCGGATCGACTCGGCCAGCTTGGCCGCGCCCGCGTACGGGGTGTCTGGCAGCAGCAGCACGAATTCCTCGCCGCCGTAGCGCGCCGCCAGGTCGGTCGCACGCAGCGCATGGGCCTGCAGCGTGCTGGCGATCGCCTGCAGGCACTGGTCGCCGGAGGCGTGGCCGAGCAGGTCGTTGTACAGCTTGAAATGGTCGACGTCGAGCACCAGCAGCGACAGCGGGCGGGCAGTGCGGATCGCGCGCTGCCATTCGCGCTCCAGGCAGGCGTCGAACTGGCGGCGGTTGGCGATGCCGGTGAGCGGGTCGGCCATCGCGGCGCGCTGCAGCACGGTCTCGGACTGCTTGTGGTGGGTGATGTCGTGCAGCAGGGCCACGTGGAGCTGCTCGCCCGAGGCCATCGGCGACAGGTTCAGGTCCATCGGGCGCAGGCTGCCGTCGGGCTGCTGCAGCAGCACTTCGCGGGTGCCGCGGCAGCGCGCGATGGTGGCCGCGTCGAGGTCGCCGCGCCGGTCGAAATAGGCCGCGTAGTCGTTCGCCGCCGGCCCGGCCAGCAGGGCGGCCAGCGGCCGGCCCGCCAGCTCGGTCTCGCTGTAGCCGAGGCAGCGTTCGCCGGCCGGGTTGGCGTACTGGATGCAGCCATCCTGGCCAAGCAGTACCAGCCCTTCGTCCATGCCCTCGACGATCATGCGCAGTTGCCTGGCCTGCTGGGTATCGGAGCGGCTGGCCGACCGGGAACTGAGTTGGGCGCGGACGCGCGCAATCACCTCGGGCAGGCGCAGCGGCTTGGCGATGTAGTCGGCCGCGCCCTGGTCGAAGCCGGCGACGATGTCTTCGGTGTCCGAGCAGGCGCTCACGAAGATGACCGGGATGTCGGCGGTAACCGGGTTCGCCTTCAGGCGGCCGCAGGTTTCCAGGCCGTCCAGGCCGGGCAGCATGACGTCGAGCAGGATCAGGTCGGGCTGGACCCGCTGGGCGAGGTCGAGCGCGCGCTCGCCGGAAATGGCGACGAAGGTGCGATAACCCTGGCCGCGCAGCATTTCCTGCAGCAGGCCGAGGCTGGCGGGGGCATCGTCGACGATCAGGATCGCGGCCTGGCGCGTGGGCGCCGCGGGCGCGAAAGCAGGGTGAGTCATGCGCGTGGAAGGCTTAACCGGAAAAATATCTACCGGAAATCATACTCCGTTCGCCCTCACTTGCGGCAACATTTGTTGCCACAACCACATAAATCGTACTGAAATTTGTACCGGAGTTGTACCGCTACTACTTTTCAGCAACCACCAGTGTTGACTGATGGTTGCCCTGGCGAATGCCTCGTGGTACTTACAGCATGTCCTTGATCAGCTTGCCCAGGATGGCGATGCCCTCACGGATGCGTTCCGGCGGCACGGTCACGAAGGACAGGCGCAGGGTATTGGTTTCCGGCTCGTTGGCATAGAAAGGCGCGCCCGGCACGAAGGCCACGCGCGCGGCCAGCGACTGGTCGAGCAGTTTCATCGCGTCGATGCTCTTCGGCAGGGTCACCCAGATGAACATGCCGCCTTCCGGTTTGGTCCAGGTCACGCTGCTCGGGAAGTGCTCGAGCATCGCGTCCAGCATCACCTGGCACTGGTCGCCGTACAGCTTGCGGATGGTCGGGATGTGCTGGTCGAGGAAGCCGTCCTTGACCACTTCGTGCACCACCATCTGGGTCAGCTGGGCGGTGTGCAGGTCGGCCGCCTGCTTGGCCAGCTCGAGGCGGCGCACCAGCGGCAGCGGGGCGCAGACGTAGCCGAGGCGGATGCCCGGGGTCAGCACTTTCGAGAAGGAACCCATGTAGATGACGCCGTCCGGGTTCATCGCGACCATCTTCGGCATCGGCTCGCCGCGGTAGGACAGGGTGCCGTAGGGGTCGTCCTCGATCAGCGGCAGCTGGAGGCGGGCGCAGGTCTCGACGAGTTCCTGGCGGCGCTCGATCGACAGCGAACGGCCGGTCGGGTTCTGGAAGTTCGGCAGTGCGTACAGCAGGCGCGCGCCTTGCGCCACGCCTTCGATCGATGCTGGCACCAGGCCGTGCTCGTCGGTGTCGACCGATTTGAATTCGGGACGGTAGACCGAGAACGCCTGCAGGGCGCCGAGGTAGCTCGGGGTTTCGACCAGCACGCGGCTGCCTTCGTCGATCAGGACCTTGCCCAGCAGGTCGAGCGCCTGCTGCGAGCCCGAGGTCATCAGGATCTGTTCCGGCAGGATGCGGCTGCCTTCCGTGGAGAGCGAGTTGGCGATCCATTCCCGCAGTGGGCCATAGCCGTCGGTCGGGCCGTATTGCAGCGCGACCTTGCCGTTCTCGCTCAGGACCTTGTCGTACGCCTCTTTCATGCGCTCGACCGGGAAGGTGGCTGGCGATGGCAGGCCGCCGGCGAAGGAGATGATCTCCGGACGCTGGGTGATCTTCAGGATTTCGCGGATGAACGAGCTTTGCAGCTGCGCCGCGCGTTCCGAAAACTGCCACTGGATGGGGTTGGGATTCTCGATTTTCATGCTCTATCTCACAGGAAGGGGCCACACGGGTAGTGCCGGGCCATTATAAAGCACGCCGGATAGGCGGCTTCAGGGATGGGCCGGGCCGGGTAGGCCCGGCCCAAGATCGTTATTAATTAAACAAATGCAATTCCGCTTAAACAAATGTTTAAGCGACTTCAACGATCATTTCGATTTCGACGCAAGTACCGCGCGGCAGCGACGCCACGCCGAAGGCCGAACGGGCGTGCTTGCCGGCGTCGCCGAAGATTTCGCCGATCAGTTCCGAGCAGCCGTTGGTAACCAGGTGCTGCTCGTTGTATTCCGGGGTCGAGGCGACCAGGCTCATCAGCTTGACGATGCGCTTCACGCGGTTCAGGTCGCCGCCGACGGCTTCCTGCAGGGTGCCGATCAGGTCGATGGCGACCGAGCGCGCGGCGGCCTGGCCGTCGGCGGTGGTCTTGTCCTTGCCCAGGATGCCGGTGTTCGGCGAGCCGTCGGCATTCTTGGCGATGTGGCCCGAGATGAACACGAGGTTACCGGTCTGCACGTACATGACATAAGCGGCGGCCGGGGTGGCCGGCGCGGCCAGGGTGATGTTCAGTTCTTTGAGTTTGTCGTAGACGGACATGTCATTTCCAGGTTTGCAGTGGATGAATCCGATATTGTACGACTTGCCCGTCGCGCTGCCCATCGTTCTCGTCCGTGCCCGACCGGTTCAACCGGCAGGGCGGGCCGCGACGCGCCGGCGCAGGGCGTCGTCCAGGTCGTCCGCCGACTGGCCGGCCTTGCGCACCGCCTCCAGGATCGCACCGGCATCCCGGCCGCCAGGACGCGACGCTTCCGCCAGGCCCCAGGTGCGGGCGGCGCGGCTGCCACTGCGGCAATAGATCAGGACCCGGTCGGGGCCGGCAGCCAGGGCCGCCTGCAGCTGCTCGACCGCGGCATCCGGAATGGCGCCGGGTTTCACGGGGACGTAGGTGAAGCGCATGCCCTGGGCCCGGGCCGCGGCCGCCATCGCGGCGGAGCCGGGCTGGTCCGGGGCTTCGCCGTCCGGACGCAGGGCGACGATGGCGGTATACCCTTGCGCCTTGAGCTGCGCAAGATCGGTCTCGCGCAGCTGGCCGGCAACGGCAATGCCGGGCGCGATCTCGGCGCTGCGCGGCGCCGGATCGGCCGCCAGCACCGGCGCGCCGGCGCCAGCCAGGCAGGTGATGACGAAGGCAGCGGGGCTCCATGGGTGCATGTCGTTTCCTTTCATGTGCGCAGTCCCATATTGTACGTCCGCCCGGGCCGGTTCGGCAGCTTCACGACCGGCGTACCGCCATTCGGCGTCCCGCGAACACGACGGCGGCCACCGCCATCGCGAAGGCGCAGTTGAGCAAAGTGAGCGCCTCGCCCAGCAACAGGGCCGCACCAAGCAGGCTCAGGAAGGGCTGCAGCAGCTGCACCTGGCCGACCCGCGCCACGCCACCCAGCGCCAGGCCGCGGTACCAGAAGAAGAAACCGATGAACATCGAGACCGCCGTGACATAGGCGAAGGCGATCCAGGATGCCGTTCCCACGCCGGCCAGGTCGGGCGTGCCATGCCACAAGAGCACCGGCAACAGCACCGGGGCGGCCAGCACCAGCGCCCAGCAGATGGTTTCCGGCCCGCCCAGGCTGCGCGACAGGCGGCCGCCTTCGGCATAGCCGACCGCCGCTGCCGCCACTGCGCCGAACACCAGCAGGTCGGCGCGGTGCAGGCTGCCGCCGCCCTGGGCCAGGGCGAAGGCGATCACCAGGCTGGAGCCGAGCAGGGCCATGCCCCAGAAGCCGCGCGAGGGGCGCTCGTGGCCGCGCAGCGCCGCGTACAGGGCCGTGACCAGCGGCAGCACGCCGACCAGCAGGGCGCCGTGCGCGGCCGGCAGGGTGCGCAGGGCGATCGAGGTCAGTAGCGGGAAGCCGACGATGCAGCCGCCCGCCACCAGCGCCAGCGGAACCAGCGCGCTGCGCGGCGGCAACGGCGCGCGGCGCCAGGCCAGCCACCCCGCCGCCAGCAGGGCGGCGCCCAGTGCCCGGCCGAGCGCGACGAACACCGGGTCGAGTTCGGCGACGGCCATGCGGGTGAAGGGCACGGTGAGGCTGAACATCGCCACGCCGAGCAGGCCGAGCAGCATGCCGCGGTTCTCCATCCTGGCCAGGTCGGGGTGGGCGCCGGAAGTGGCGGTGGGGCAGGCGGCAGACATGGGGACTCCTTCGAAGGTGCTTGCGGCAAGTGTGGGTACAGGTCTATCATAGCGCTGCGGACCAATACAGTCCCAGTACACTTAAGCACTTAATTTCCTCACTGTGATGGTTAAATGACCAATACGCCCGTCTTGACCCTGGCGCGCGATTCCGGCGAAGCGCTGGCCGATCAGATCGTGCGCCTGGTTGCCGCCCGCATCGACGAACGCCTGCTGCGGCCCGGCGCGCGCATGCCGTCGATCCGCCAGTTTGCCGGCGCGCACGGAGTATCGCCGTTCACGGTAGTGGCCAGCTACGACCGGCTGGTGGCGCAGGGCTACCTCGAATCGCGGCGCGGGTCCGGCTTCTTCGTGCGCGAGCGGGTGCACAGGTCGTCCGTGGCAGGGCTGGCGGCGAGCGCCGCTCCCATGCCAGCGGCAACCCTCGATGTCGCCTGGCTGATCCGCAGCATGTTCCGCCAGGCCCCGCTGCAACGCTCGCCCGGCGCAGGCGTGCTGCCGGCCGACTGGCTCGACGGCCCGGCAGTGGCCAAGGCCCTGGCCAGCCTGAGCCGGCAGAACAGCGCCGGCTTCCTCGGCTACGGCGCGCCGCAAGGCTTCCTGCCGCTGCGCCAGCAGCTGCAACTGAAGCTCGCCGAATTCGAGATCGAGGCGCCGCCCGGGCAGATCGTGATGACGGTGGGGGTCACCCAGGCGCTCGACCTGGTCGCGCGCGAGTTCTGCCGCTCCGGCGACACCATCCTGGTCGACGATCCGGCCTGGTTCCTGATGTTCGGCTCGTTCGCGGCGATGGGCTTGAACGTGGTCGGCGTGCGCCGCCTGGCCGATGGACCGGACCTGGGCCAGCTGGCCGAGCTCGCGGCGCTCTACCATCCCCGCCTGTACGTGATCAATTCGGTGCTGCACAACCCGACCTCGACCTCGCTGTCGGCGGCCAAGGCTTTTCAGGTGCTGCGCCTGGCCGAGCAGTTCGACTTCACTGTGGTGGAAGACGACATCTATGCCGACCTGCATCCCGGAAATGCCACCCGCCTGGCGGCGCTCGACGGGCTGCGCCAGGTGATCTACCTGGGCGGCTTCTCAAAATCGATGGCGCCGAACCTGCGCGTCGGCTTCATCGCGGCGTCCGGCGAACGGGCGGAGCGCCTGGCCGACCGCAAGATGCTGGCCACGCTGACCACCAGCGACATCGGCGAGCGGGTGGTGTACAAGATCCTGTCCGAGGGCCTGTACCGCAAGCACCTGGACCGGGTGCGCAGCCGGCTCGATGCGGTGCGCCCGAAGGCCTTGCGCCAGCTGGAAGCGCTCGGCCTGCGCCCGGAGCCCTCACCCGGCGCGGGCATGTTCGTGTGGGTCGATGCCGGCTGCGATACCAATGTGGTGGCCGCGCGCGCCATGCACGAAGACCTGCTGCTGGCGCCGGGCAGCCTGTTCTCGCCGAAGCAGCTGCCGTCGACCTGCATGCGCGTGAACGTGGCGGCGTTGCAGGATGCGGACACGCTTCGTTTGCTCGAACAGGCGCTGAGGACGTGAGCGATGTCCAATCGCGTGATTGTCCTGATCAGTCGACGCTCGCCGGGTGCGAAGCTTGTGGTCGCCTCGTATTCACGGCCACCGCTGCCATGATCGCTTGAACCTTCGCTTCGGGTCCATTAGCCGTCGTATATTTCTTGAAGCGGATCAGCCGAAAGCAATCAGTCCCGGAGGTCAGCGTGAAATTGTGTGAATGTTTACCTTCAAGCTCCAGGTATGCTGCTTCTCTTTCTGATGAACGTTGATGCGACATGGCAGAGGTAGCTTGGGACTGGGTCCTTTCACTCGCAGTGATAGGGATAATCGCGCTCTACCTCATCTTCCGACTCCCCGGGCAGCGCTGGCCGCGACCGATGGCCGTGACAGCCGGGGGGGCGATCGTGTCCTTGTTTTTCGGGGATGCCAGCGCGCTCTGGCCCATTCTGCTTACCGGTGGCATCCTGACGGTCTGCAGTGCGGTAGCACAGCGCAAATAGCCGCGTCGAGCTCTTCTGGGCTATACACTTCCGGCCAAAGGCGGAAATTCGACTGTAGTCAATTACCGAACTGAACAACGCGACGCAGAGCGATTGCTTTCACTGCACAAACTTGATTGGACTTCAATGAAAATGCAGCGCCTGCTAACTCTGTCGTGGGCATCGATCGCCTGCACGACCAGCCTTGTGGCAGCTGCTCAAGCCATTCCAGATCCTCAGTCGGCCAGTGTTGAATCCTGTGGTCTCGGACTTCCTCCCAATGCTGGTGGCTTTGCAAGGCAAGAAGCACAGCGTGCGTCTGAGGAAAAAACCAATGGATTTTTGCGGGTGTGTGAAGCAGACCTCCAGCGCTACTCAGTCACATTTGTTTCAATGGTTGCGGCAACCGATGGCTTAGCGTTTGAGCCGGTCGACTTACTCAATACCCCTTTCGCCGAGCTTGACAGCCTCGGTGGCCGTTCCGAGACTGTAACGGACACCAAGTCGCGCTGTATCGCGGTTTTCGTACTCCCGAGGGCTATACCTTGACTCTTTTCGAGCACGATATGTCCGCAGACGGTTCCAGCATGTGGCGGGACCCCAAGGACGAGCCCGAACGCGTCAATGGTTTACCGGCCCGGTTGTCTGTCTTTCAGGCCAGTTCCGGGAGATCGGTCTCAGTTCTTTCTTGGCTCCAGGGAAGACGCTATTACGAAATTTGGCTTGACGCCAATCGGGCACGCAATCCAACGCGCGCTCGCTTGTTCGAGTTTGCTCGTTCGCTTCCGTTCGTCCAAACTTATGCAAAGCTAGCCGTTGTTATCCAAAGCTGCCGTGCCGTTGGATTCCTGCTTCGCCGGGGCCGGTTTCGTCCCGCACTTGCGCGCAGGACCAGCGCCATCCCCTCCACAGGCAGT
>NZ_JCASIC010000014.1:0-170649 GCF_059685695.1 Telluria sp. PB2R4
GTCGCCGACCACGGTGGCCGACTTGCGCGGCTTGGCGGTGTGGCCCAGGCCCAGCTCGTGCATCGAGTACAGGATGCGGCGCTGGACCGGCTTCTGGCCGTCCGACACGTCCGGCAGTGCCGACGCCGGCGCCGGTCGGCACCCCTGCTGCGCCGGCGTCGGTGCCGCCGTCGCAGCTGCCGGTGACGCCGCAGACCGGTTCGCCGCAATCGGGCCCGCTGCCGACGGCGCCGGCGCCCGCACCCGGCATCCAGGTCATCCCGGTCGCGCCGCCGCCTCCGGCCCAGCCCCAGGCGCAGTCCCGGACCACGCAGTAATGTTCCGGCGCGGCTTCACGCTCATCGAGCTCCTGGTGACGCTGGCGATCCTGGCCCTGCTGGGAACGCTGGTGGTGCCGGTGGCCCAGGTCACGGCCCAGCGCCGCGACGAAGTGGAGCTGCGCCGCGCGCTGCGCGAGATCCGCGCCGGCATCGACGCCTACAAGAAGGCCAGCGACGAAGGCCGGGTGGCCAAGGCGCTCGGGGCGACCGGCTATCCGCCGCGCCTCGAGATGCTGGTCGAGGGCGTGCGCGACCTGCGCAGCCCGAAGCAGGCGCACATCTATTTTCTACGCCGCCTGCCGCGCGACCCCTTCCATCCGGACCCGGACGCGCCGGACGCCGCGACCTGGGGCAAGCGCAGCTACGCCAGCGAGCCGGATGAGCCGAAGGAAGGCGAGGACGTCTACGATATTTATTCGATGTCGGCGAAGGCCGGCCTGAACGGCATCCCCTACAACAAGTGGTGAGCACCATGCCTAGTCGACGGCGCCTGCGCGCCTTTACCCTGATCGAACTGCTGGTGGTGCTGGGCATCGTGGCCCTGTTGCTGACGCTGGCGGTGCCGCGCTTCTTGCCGAGCATCGACGCCAGCCGCGAGACCATCCTCGAAGAGAACCTGCGCAATACGCGCGCGGTGATCGACCAGTTCCGGGCCGATACCGGGCGCTATCCGGAGTCGATCGAGCAGCTGGTCGAGAAGAAGTACCTGCGCGAGCTGCCGATGGACCCGATCACCGAGAGCCGCGACACCTGGCTGGTCGAGCCGCCGCCGGACGGCGAAGAAGGCGCGGTCGGCAACCTCAGGAGCGGCGCGCCCGGCAACGGCCGCAAGGGCAAGCCGTACGCGGAGTGGTAGGGTGCGCGCCCGCGAACCATCCAGGCAGGCCGGCTTCACCTACCTCGGGCTGATCATCTTCGTCTTCATCCTCGGCATGGTCGGCGCGGCCACGCTGAAGATCGGTTCGCTGCTGCAGCGGGCCCACGCGGAACAGGAACTGCTGGAGATCGGCTATCAATTCAGCACGGCGCTGCGGACCTATGCCGAGGCCACCCCGCGCGGCCAGCCGCCCCAGCCATCGACCCTGCAGGAACTGCTGCGCGACACGCGCTTCCCGAACCCGCGCCGCCATCTGCGCAAGATCTTCGTCGACCCGGTGAGCGGCAAGGCGGAATGGGGCCTGGTGCGGGCAGGCGAGGGCGGACGCATCCTGGGCGTGCACAGCCTGTCGCAGGCGGCGCCGCTCAAGCTCGCCAACTTCGACAAGCGCTTCCCCGGTTTCGAGAACCGCGAGCACATCGCCGACTGGAAGTTCATGGCGGACAAACAGGGGGCTGCTGCGCCGTTGGCGCCGCTCGCGCCGGGAGCCAGGCCCCCAGGCATCGCGTCGCCGCCACAGCCGCTGACGCCACCGGCCGCGCCGCCGCCCCAGTCCGAGCCGGAACCGCTGACGGACGAGCCGCCGGCGGAGGAACCGGAGAAACCGGCCGAACCGGAGGAAAACGAAGCGAAAGAACCGCCCGGCCAATCACAGGACTCAGGACGGTAGGGTGGGCGGGTTCCCCGCCCACGCGTTCAAACCTAGCAAGATCCGCCCGCGCGATTGCAACACCGACACCTATCACCGCGTGGGCGGGAGACCCGCCCACGCTACTTTGCGCGGCGCTTGAAGTCGCGCGGACGGAAGCCCAGCACCAGCAGCACGGTGAAGTAGGTGACGGCGGCCACGGCGATGATCGCCGCCAGCGCGCCGGCACGCAGCAGCGGCGTGGCGCGCAGCGCGATCCAGTCGAACTGCGCCTGCCCGTACCACGACACCGCGCCCATCACGGTCACCGCCACCAGCAGCTTGAGGAAGAACTTGCCCCAGCCCGGCTGCGGCACGTAGATGTGGCGGCGGCGCAGGCCGGCGTACAGGAAGGCGGCATTGATGCAGGCGCCCACGCCGATCGACAGCGCCAGGCCGGCCACGCCGAACAGCGGCACGAAGGCGATGTTCAGCACCTGGGTGGCCACCATCACGCCCACGGCGATCTTGACCGGGGTGCGTACTTCCTGGCGCGCGAAGAAGGCCGGCGCCAGGGTCTTGACCAGGATGAAGCCGAGCAGGCCGGCGCTATAGGCCATCAGCGGCAGCGCGGACATCGCCACGTCGGCGGCGTCGAACACGCCGTAGTGGAACAGGGTGGCGATCATCGGCACCGCCAGCGTCGCCATGCCGACCGAGGAGGGCAGCGCCAGCAGGAAAGTCAGGCGCAGGCCCCAGTCGAGCAGCGAGGAGTATTCCTGGGTGTCGCCCTCGGTATTCGCCTTGGCAAGGCTGGGCAGCAGGATGGTGCCGAGCGCCACGCCCAGCAGGGCGGTGGGGAATTCCATCAGGCGGTCGGCGTATTGCAGCGCCGTCACCGCGCCGGTGCCTTGCCAGGCCGCGATCGTGGTATTGATCAGGAGGCTGATCTGGGCCGCCGCCACCGCGAACACGGCCGGCCCCATCTTGCCCAGCATGCGGCGCACGCCGCTGTCGCGCAGCCCGGTCATCGGATTGAGCGAGATGCGCGGCAGCATGCCGAGCTTGACCAGCGACGGGATCTGCAGCGCCACCTGGGCCAGGCCGCCGACGCAGACGCCCACCGCCATCGCATAGATCGGCTGCGTGAAGTAATCGGCCAGCACCAGCGCGGAGACGATGAAGGAGATGTTCAGCAGCACCGGCGTGATGGCCGGAATCTTGAACTGGCGCCAGGTATTGAGCACGCCGCTGGCCAGGGCCACGAAGGCCATGCAGGCGATGTAGGGGAACATCATGCGCGTCATGAGGATCGCGGCATCGTAGGCGGCGGGCTCGCGCTGCAGGCCGCCGCCGATCAGGTAGATCAGCAGCGGCGCGGCGAGGATGCCTCCGACGCTGGTCAGCACGGTGGCCCAGATCAGGACCGTGGCCACGCGGTCGACCAGGGTCTTGGTGGCGTCTTGCCCGTGCTTGGTCTTGTATTCGGTCAGGATCGGCACGAAGGCCTGCGAGAACGCGCCTTCGGCGAACAGGCGCCGCAGCAGATTCGGCAGGCGGAACGCGATGTTGAAGGCATCGGTGAAATTCGAGGCGCCGAAGGTGGCGGCAAACAGGCTGTCGCGCAGCAGGCCGGTGACGCGGGACACCATGGTCATGCTGGAAATTGCGGCGAGGGTACGGAGCAGGTTCATGGGCGGGGATTATACTTGGGCAACACCCGCGCCGGCCCGGCGCACGCACCCGGAGGCGACAATTATTGAATTATGAATTGCCCTGATCGGTTTCCTTCGCTATAATCGTGGGCTGTACTGAATTCTGTTAGCAGACACGAATCGTTGGGCAGGCTCCCGTTGGTTTCACTGAGGCGCCAGTTTCACTCGCGAATGTTTGCAAACGCAACTTGACCCCGATTTAGGAAATTTCATGGCAAATACCGCACAAGCGCGCAAACGCGCTCGTCAAGCAGTTAAGCAAAACGCGCACAACTCGTCGCAGCGTTCGACCCTGCGCACCGCAATCAAGGCAGTTCGCAAGGCCATCCAGGCTGGCGACAAGGCCGCTGCAACCACCATCTTCCAGCAGTCCGTGTCGACCATCGACAGCATCGCTGACAAGAAGATCATCCACAAGAACAAAGCAGCCCGCCATAAGAGCCGTCTGGCTGCTGCCCTGAAGGCACTGTCCGCTTAATTAGCGAGGTGCGTGCGGCTGAATAGCCGCGCAGGCAGTTCTGTGCAGAGCAAGACCCGCCCGACTTCGGTCCCGGCGGGTTTTGTCGTTTCTTGCTTATGCTCGAGCTCGCCCGGCCTGCATGGCGGCGCCGGGCCCCGTGGATGTTCTAAAACCGTGGCGCACAGTAAAATACTGGTGCATAATGTGAAACGCCGTCTTATGTCTTATAGAAGACTTCAATCAGTCCTCCTGTTGAAGACCTGAGCGTGTCCACCTGTTTTTTGACTTCGCGCCGATCGCGCGAGCATCGAGGAAAAAGCGTATGAGCAGTGATCCGACCATCATCTACACCCTGACCGACGAGGCCCCGCTGCTGGCGACCCACGCCTTCCTGCCTGTCGTCAGCACCTTCACCAAGCCGGCCGGCATCAAGGTCGAGCAGGCCGATATCTCGGTCGCTGCCCGTATCCTGGCCCAGTTCCCGGAAAACCTGACCCCGGAACAGCGCGTCCCGGACGTCCTGAGCGAGCTGGGCAAGAAGACCCTGGAGCCGGACGCCAACATCATCAAGCTGCCGAACATCTCGGCCTCGGTAGGCCAGCTGACTGTCGCCATCAAGGAACTGCAGGGCAAGGGCTACAACTTGCCCGACTACCCGGCCGACCCGAAGACCGACGAAGAAAAGGCCATCAAGGCGCGCTACAACAAGTGCATCGGCTCGTCCGTGAACCCGGTCCTGCGCGAAGGTAACTCCGACCGCCGCGCGCCAAAAGCGGTCAAGGAATACGCACGCAAGAACCCGCACTCGATGGCCCCATGGTCGCAGGCGTCGCGCACCCACGTCTCGCACATGACCCATGGCGACTTCTACCACGGCGAAAAGTCGATGACCCTCGACAGCGCCCGCGAAGTCAAGATGGAACTGGTCACCAACTCCGGCAAGACCATCGTGCTCAAGCCGAAGGTCGCGCTGCAGGCCGGCGAGATCATCGACTCGATGTTCATGAGCCGCAAGGCCCTGCTGGCCTTCTACGAGCAGCAGATCGACGATGCCCGCGAAACCGGCGTGCTGTTCTCGCTGCACGTGAAGGCGACCATGATGAAGGTCTCGCACCCGATCGTGTTCGGCCACTGCGTGCGCATGTTCTACAAGGAAGCCTTCGAGAAGCACGGCGCCCTGTTCGACAGCCTCGGCATCAACGTCAACAATGGCATGGCCGACCTGTACAACAAGATCGCCGACCTGCCGGCCTCGCAGCGCGAGGAAATCGAGCGCGACCTGCACGCCTGCCAGGAACACCGTCCGGAACTGGCCATGGTCGACTCGACCAAGGGCATCACCAACTTCCATTCGCCGAACGACGTCATCGTCGACGCGTCGATGCCTGCGATGATTCGCGCCGGCGGCAAGATGTACGACGCCAACGGCAAGCTGAAGGAAGTCAAGGCAGTCATTCCGGAATCGACCTTCGCCCGCATCTACCAGGAGATCATCAACTTCTGCAAATGGCACGGCGCCTTCGATCCGAAGACCATGGGCACCGTCCCGAACGTGGGCCTGATGGCGCAGCAGGCCGAAGAATACGGCTCGCACGACAAGACCTTCGAGATCCAGGAAGACGGCGTGGCCAACATCACCGACCTCGCCACCGGCGAAGTGCTGATGAGCCAGAACGTCGAGCAGGGCGACATCTGGCGCATGTGCCAGGTGAAGGACGCCCCGATCCGCGACTGGGTCAAGCTGGCGGTCACCCGCGCGCGCAACTCGGGCATGCCGGCCGTGTTCTGGCTCGATCCGTACCGTCCGCACGAGAATGAACTGATCAAGAAGGTCAAGACCTACCTGAAGGATCACGACACCAGCGGCCTGGACATCCAGATCATGTCGCAGGTCCGCGCGATGCGCTACACCCTGGAGCGCGTCAAGCGCGGCCTGGACACCATCTCGGTGACCGGCAACATCCTGCGCGACTACCTGACCGACCTGTTCCCGATCCTGGAACTGGGCACCAGCGCCAAGATGCTGTCGATCGTCCCGCTGATGGCCGGCGGCGGCATGTACGAAACCGGCGCGGGCGGCTCGGCGCCGAAGCACGTGCAGCAGCTGACCGAGGAAAACCACCTGCGCTGGGATTCGCTGGGCGAGTTCCTGGCGCTGGCGGTGTCGCTGGAAGACCTGGGCCTGAAGACCGGCAACAACCAGGCCAAGGTGCTGGCCAAGACCCTGGACACGGCCACCGGCCGCCTGCTGGACAACCGCAAGTCGCCGTCGCCGAAGACCGGTGAACTCGACAACCGCGGCAGCCAGTTCTACCTGTCGATGTACTGGGCCCAGGAACTGGCCGCGCAGACGGAAGATGCCGCCCTGGCGGCCAAGTTCGCGCCGCTGGCCCAGCAACTGGCGGAGAATGAGCAGAAGATCGTCCAGGAACTGCTCGAGGTGCAGGGCAAGCCGGCCGATATCGGCGGTTACTACATGCCTGAGGAAGCCAAGGTGAAGGCGGTGATGCGTCCGAGCGCCACCTTCAACGCGGCACTGGAGTCGTTCGCGGCTTGAGCGATCGTTCGCTTCAAACAAGAACGCCGGCTTTCATGCCGGCGTTTTTTTGCATTACGTCGAGTACCGGACTTCGACGAATTCGCCCGGCATCAGGGGATGGGTCGCTAGAGAAAACGGCCCGATACTCGAGCGCACCAGCCGCAAGGTCGGCAACCCGACCGCCGCCGTCATCCGCCGCACCTGGCGGTTCTTGCCTTCTTCCAGCGTGATCGCGATCCAGCCCGTCGGCTTGTCCAGGCGCGCCCGGATCGGCGGGTTGCGCGGCCACAGCCATTCGGGCTCGGCGATCCGCACCGCCTTGCATGGCCTGGTGACGAAGTCGCCCAGATCGAGCGGCGCCTGCAGGCGGGCGAGGGAGGCGGTATCGGGCACGCCATCTACCTGCACCAGGTAGGTCTTGGCTTCCTTGTGGTCCGGGTGCGCGATCTTGTGCTGCAGTTTGCCGTCGTCGGTCAGCAGCATCAGTCCCTCGCTGTCGGCGTCCAGCCGGCCGGCAGGGTAGATGTTCGGGATGTCCAGGTAGTCGGCCAGCGTCTCGCGATGGTCCTGCGCCGAAAATTGGCAGAGGACCTGGAACGGTTTATTGAAGAGGATCAGAGGCATGGATTGCGAATGGGGTCATAAAAGGTGCTGCGTGGCGTCGTGGAAAATACTGGTGCATAATGCAAGACGCTACGAGCGTCTTATACAAGACTTGCAGTCGTATTCCACATTGTAGTTCATACCGCATGCAGGGCCCGACGCCGCGACCGCGGCCTGCCATGCGACCACCTGGGAGAGCACGATGGTCCAACATATCAAGGTCCCGGCCGACGGCCAGAAAATCACCGTCAACGCCGACTTTTCACTGAGTGTGCCGGACAATCCGGTCATTCCCTACATCGAGGGTGACGGCACCGGCGTCGACATCACCCCGGTCATGATCAAGGTCGTCGATGCTGCCGTGGCCAAGGCTTACGGCGGCAACCGCAAGATCAGCTGGATGGAAATCTATGCGGGCGAGAAGTCGACCAATGTCTATGGTCCCGACGTCTGGCTACCGGCTGAAACCCTGGACGTGCTCAAGGAATACGTGGTCTCGATCAAGGGCCCACTGACCACCCCGGTCGGCGGCGGCATCCGCTCGCTCAACGTCGCGTTGCGCCAGGAACTCGACCTGTATGTCTGCCTGCGCCCGGTGCGCTACTTCGCCGGCGTGCCCTCGCCGCTGAAGCAGCCTGAGAAGACCCACATGGTGATCTTCCGCGAGAACTCGGAAGACATCTACGCCGGCATCGAATGGGCCGAAGGCTCGGAGGGCGTCAAGAAGGTCATCAAATTCCTCACCGAGGAGATGGGCGTCAAGAAGATCCGCTTCCCGGAGACCTCGGGCCTGGGCATCAAGCCGGTCTCGCGCGAAGGCACCGAGCGCCTGGTGCGCAAGGCGATCCAGTATGCGATCGACAACGACAAGCCATCGGTCACGATTGTCCACAAGGGCAACATCATGAAGTACACCGAAGGGGCTTTTCGCGACTGGGGCTATGCGCTGGCGCAGAAGGAATTCGGCGCCGAGTTGATCGACGGCGGGCCATGGTGCAAGTTCAAGAATCCCAAGACCGGCCGCGAAATCACCATCAAGGATTCGATCGCCGACGCCTTCCTGCAGCAGATCCTGCTGCGCCCGGCCGAGTACAGCGTGATCGCGACCCTGAACCTGAACGGCGACTATATCTCCGACGCGTTGGCGGCCCAGGTCGGCGGCATCGGCATCGCGCCGGGCGCCAACATGTCGGATTCGGTGGCCATGTTCGAGGCGACCCACGGCACTGCGCCGAAATACGCCGGCAAGGATTATGTGAACCCGGGTTCGCTCATCCTTTCGGCAGAAATGATGCTCCGCCATATGGGGTGGGTCGAAGCGGCCGATCTGATCATCAGTGCGATGGAGCGCGCGATTACCTCGAAAAAAGTCACCTACGACTTCGCGCGCCTGATGGAAGGCGCCACCCAGGTGTCGTGCTCGGGCTTTGGCGAGGTGATGATCGAGCAGATGTAATTGCATCGTATCGTCGCACCGTTGAAAGTGACCCGCGACGTCGAAGCGAAACTCGCTTATGCTCCTACCCAAAGCGGGTAGGGCGAAAAAAAACCCCGCCTGGGCGGGGTTCTTCGCTTCCGGGAGGGGAACTATCAAGTGCCCTGGATGTTGGAAGCTTGCTTGCCTTTCGGGCCTTGCGTGACTTCGAATTGAACTTTTTGACCTTCTTTGAGAGTCTTAAAACCGTTCATGTTGATTGCGGAGAAGTGCGCGAACAGATCCTCGCCGCCATCATCAGGAGTGATGAAGCCAAAGCCTTTGGAATCATTGAACCACTTAACAGTACCAGTTGCCATAAAAAGAACTTTCAAATTTAACTAATCACACGAGCCATAAAAGCAAGAAGCTTCTTGCCCCCTCCTCAGCCTGCTCACTTCTTATCAACAAGTACATAAGTACAATGTCAATAACTGCATTGTTGGTTGAATAAACATCGAAGTCAAGGGGTTTTGGGGGGCTGTTGCCAAATTTTCCACAGCAGAGCTAACGCGGCTCTTGATTTCGTCAATTGGATCGCCATCTGCGCTTTCAGTGGGAATCGCGTAACATGGAAGCACATGAGAACGAGCTGATGTTTACGCTTGGCACAGACTTTGAAAGCATTAGAATACGCCCATGGCTACGAAGCATGACACCGAACAGCTGCTGGAGCGGCAGACCGTAAAACCGCCACCCTTGTACCAGGTGGCGTTGCTGAACGACGACTACACGCCGATGGAATTCGTGGTTGCGATCATCCAGGAGTATTTCAACAAGGATCGCGAGACGGCGACCCAGATCATGCTTTCCGTGCATCAGCACGGCAAGGGCGTCTGTGGGGTGTTTTCCAAAGATATAGCGTGTACCAAAGTGGAGTTTGTCTTAACGCATGCGCGTAAGGCAGGGCATCCCCTGCAGTGCGTGATGGAGGAAGTATGATTGCGCAGGAACTTGAAGTATCCCTACACATGGCCTTTGTCGAAGCCCGCCAGGCCCGCCACGAGTTCATTACCGTGGAACACCTGCTGCTGGCACTACTCGACAACCCATCAGCCGCCGAAGTCCTGCGTGCGTGCGCGGTCAATATCGAAGACCTGCGCAAGACCCTGACTAATTTTATCGGTGATAACACCCCGACCGTGCCCGGCACGGGCGAGGTCGACACCCAGCCGACGCTTGGATTCCAGCGCGTGATCCAGCGTGCAATCATGCACGTGCAGTCGGCCTCGAACGGCAAGAAGGAAGTTACCGGCGCCAATGTGCTGGTGGCGATCTTCGGCGAGAAGGATTCGCACGCCGTCTATTACCTGCACCAGCAGGGCGTGACCCGCCTCGACGTGGTCAACTTCATCTCGCACGGCGTGCGCAAGGACCAGCAGCTCGACACCAGCAAGGCGTCGGAAGGCGTGGAAGAAGCGCAGGTCGAAGGCCAGGCCAAGGAATCGCCGCTCGACCAGTTCACCCAGAACCTGAACAAGGCGGCTGCCGACGGCAAGATCGACCCGCTGATCGGGCGCGAGGAAGAAGTCGACCGCGTGATCCAGATCCTGTGCCGCCGCCGCAAGAACAATCCGCTGCTGGTGGGCGAGGCCGGTGTCGGTAAGACCGCCATCGCGGAAGGCCTGGCATGGCGCATCGTCCAGGAAGACGTGCCGGAAATCCTGCAGAACGCGGTCGTGTTCTCGCTCGACATGGGCGCGCTGCTGGCCGGCACCAAATACCGCGGCGATTTCGAGCAGCGCCTGAAGGCCGTCCTCAAGCAACTGAAGGACACCCCGAACGGCATCCTGTTCATCGACGAGATCCACACCATCATCGGCGCCGGTTCGGCATCGGGCGGCACGCTCGACGCCTCGAACCTGCTCAAGCCGGCCCTGGCCAATGGCCAGCTCAAGTGCATCGGCGCGACCACGTTCACGGAATTCCGCGGCGTGTTCGAGAAAGACCATGCGCTCTCCCGCCGCTTCCAGAAGGTCGACGTCAACGAACCGTCGGTCGAGCAGACCGTGGCGATCCTGCGCGGCCTGAAGTCGCGCTTCGAAGAGCATCACGGCGTCAAATATTCGGCGTCGGCGCTGTCGACCGCGGCCGAGCTGGCGGCGCGCTTCATCAACGACCGCCACTTGCCGGACAAGGCCATCGACGTGATCGACGAGGCGGGCGCGGCACAGCGCATCCTGCCGAAATCGAAGCAGAAGAAAACCATCGGCAAGACCGAGATCGAGGACATCATCGCGAAGATCGCGCGCATTCCTCCGCAGACCGTCAACCAGGACGACCGCAGCAAGCTGCAGACCATCGACCGCGACCTGCGCAACGTGGTGTTCGGCCAGGATCCTGCGATCGAAGCGCTGTCGGCCGCGATCAAGATGGCGCGCGCCGGCCTGGGCAAGACCGACAAGCCGATCGGCTCCTTCCTGTTCTCGGGCCCGACCGGTGTCGGCAAGACCGAGGTCGCCAAGCAGTTGGCCTTCATCCTGGGCATCGAGCTGGTGCGCTTCGACATGTCCGAGTACATGGAGCGCCACGCGGTGTCGCGCCTGATCGGTGCGCCGCCGGGCTACGTCGGCTTCGACCAGGGCGGCCTGCTGACCGAGGCCATCACCAAGAAGCCGCACGCTGTGCTGCTGCTGGACGAGATTGAAAAAGCCCACCCGGACATCTTCAACATCCTGCTGCAGGTGATGGACCACGGCACCCTGACTGACAATAACGGCCGCAAGGCGGACTTCCGCAACGTGATCATCATCATGACCACCAATGCGGGCGCCGAGAGCCTGACCAAGCGCTCGGTGGGCTTCGTGGATTCGAAGGCGGCAGGCGACGAGATGGCCGACATCAAGCGCATGTTCACGCCGGAGTTCCGCAACCGCCTGGATGCGACCATCAGCTTCCGCGCGCTGGACGAAGACATCATCCTGCGCGTCGTGGACAAGTTCCTGATGCAGCTGGAAGAGCAGCTGCACGAGAAGAAGGTGGAAGCCATCTTCACCGAGAAACTGCGCAAGTTCCTCGGCAAGAAGGGCTTCGATCCGCAGATGGGTGCGCGTCCGATGTCGCGCCTGATCCAGGACATGATCCGCAAGGCGCTGGCCGACGAGCTGCTGTTCGGCCGCCTGGTCAACGGCGGACGCGTCACGGTCGAGCTGAACGAGAAGGACGACGTCGTGCTCGAGTTCCCGGAAGGGGATGCACTGCCGCCGCCGGCGCCGGCCGAGACGGTCGAGATCGAATAAACTTCGGTCGTCAATAAAAACCGCGCTTCGGCGCGGTTTTTTTATGCGCTCCGTGTTTGCGTATTAACCTGGGTTCCCGCCAAGGCGGGAACCCAATTTCACACGCATACCACCAGCCAGCATTTTTTTGCACGTATGCACATCGCGCGACAGCACACGTGTGGCACACTCTTCCTCCTGAGTAACCTTGCCCTCGTGAACATGACCGTGTCCCGCACCATTCTCGCGCATTTGCTACTGCCTTCGCTGGCGCTCATCGGCAGCCAGGCGGCCGCCGCCGATCCCTACTTCCGTTTCCCCGCCATCCGCGGCGACAGCATCGTGTTCACCGCCGAAGGCGACCTGTGGCGCACCACGCTTGCCGGCGGCAAGGCCACCCGCCTGACCACCCACCCGTCGTCAGAAACGCAAGCCGCGATCTCGCACGACGGCAAGCTCGTCGCCTTTGCCGCCTCCTACGAAGGCGCGCAGGAAGCCTATGTGATGCCGATCGAGGGTGGCCTGCCCAAGCGCATCACATTCGAAAACGGCGGCGTGACGGTGCTGGGCTGGACCGCTCAGGGCGAGGTGCTGGTGAGTACCGAAAATTCGGTCGGACCGTCGAAACACCGCATTGTCGCGGCGCTCGACCCGGCCAAGCTGACGCGCCGCGTCTTGCCGCTGGCGGACGCCAACGACGCCGTGCTGAGCGACGACGGCCGCAGCGTGGTCTTCACCCGCATGGGCCTGTCGATGACCAACGATAACGTCAAGGCCTACCGCGGCGGCGCCCATGCCCAGCTGTGGCGCTACGAGCTGGGCGGCAAGGACGAGGCCACGCGCCTGTTCAAGGACGACAACGCCAACAACCGCCGCGCCATGTGGTGGCAGGGCCGCATCTACTTCATCAGCGACGCCGGCGGGGCCGACAATATCTGGTCCGCGCTCCCGGACGGCAGCGACCGCAAGGTCCACACCCGGCACACGGAATGGGACGTGCGCACCGCCTCGCTCGGCGACGGCCGCATCGCCTACCAACTGGGCGCGGACCTGCGCGTGTTCGACATTGCCAGCGGCGCCGACACACGCGTCGCGGCCAGCCTGGTCTCGGACTTCGACCAGCAGCGCACCCGCCGGGTACGCTCGCCGCTGGACGCGCTGACCAATATCGACATCGCCAACAAGGCCCAGCGCATCATCCTGACCGCGCGCGGCAAGGTGACCATCGCCGGCACCGGCAACTACCGCCGCGTCGAGATCGCGGTGCCGGAAGGCGCGCGTGCGCGCAACGCCGTCTTCAGCCATGACGACCGCTGGGTCTATGCCTTCGTGGACACCAGCGGCGAGAACGAGATCTGGCGCTATGCCGCCGACGGTTCGGGCAAGGGCGAGCGCCTGACCGTCGACGGCGCCAGCCACCGCTCGGGACTGTACCCGTCGCCGGACGGCAGGTACCTGGCCCACACCGACAAGAAGGGCCGCACCTGGCTGCTCGACCTGCAGGCCAGGACCAACGTCATCATCGACGACGCCAAGCAGGTCGGCGCCGACCGTCCGGACCAGGTGGTGTGGTCGCCGGACAGCCGCAACCTGGCCTTCGTGCGGGTCGGCAGCAGCGAGCAGCGCAACCAGATCGGCATGTATAACCTGGCCGGCAAGACCATGGCTTTTGTTACCACCGACCGCTACACGGCCGACTCGCCGGTGTTCTCGCCGGACGGGAAGTGGCTGTACTTCCTGTCGTCGCGCCACTTCAATGTGGGCAATGCCGGTCCCTGGGGCGACCGCAACATGGGCCCGGTGTTCGACCGCCGCGTCGGCATCTATGCCCTTGCATTGCAGCCTGGTGTCCGATTCCCGTTCAAGCCCGAGGACGAGCTGACCAAGCCGGAAGTGGCGTCGCCCGAATCGGCGGCGCGCGCCGCGGTCCAGACGCCGGGCAAGGAAGAAGCCGACAAGACCGCCGCGGTGGCGGCCGCCGCTGCAGCGACCGCCGCCGCCGCTGCCAACGACCCGAAAGCCAAGGCCGCGCCGACCCCCGCCATCGACTATGCGGGCCTGCGCGAGCGCCTGTACGAAGTGCCGGTCGCACCGGGCAACTACCGCGCCCTGGCCATCGACGACAAGCGCCTCTACGTCCTCGAATCCGACAACGGCCGCAGCGGCGCGCTGAAGACGCTGGAGATCTCGCGCAGCAGCCCCCAGCTCGAAGTCTTCGCGAACAACGTGCGCGAATTCGGCCTGAGCAGCGACCGCAAGCATGTCTTCTACCGTAGCTTCCACGCTACCGGGCCGGGCGAGATGCTGATGGTCGCCGCCGGCGCCAAGGCGCCGGCCGACGTCAGCAAGGCCAGGATCAAGATCGACGACTGGGCGATCAGCACCAATCCGCGCCTGGAGTGGACGCAGATGTTCAACGACGCCTGGCGCATGCACCGCGATTTCCTGTACGACGCCAATATGCGCGGCATCGACTGGAACGGCGTGCGCACCCGCTACGCGCCGCTGGTCGAGCGCGTGACCGACCGCGCCGAGCTGAACGACGTGCTCGGCATGATGGTGGGTGAGCTCGGCGCACTGCACTCGCAGATCGTCCCGGGCGATGTGCGCCGCGCGCAAGGGGAAGGTGTGCCTTCGAGCCTGGGCGCGGTGCTCACGCGCGTGAGCGACGGCTTCCGGGTCGACCGGGTCTACCGCAGCGAGCCGGAGCTGCCGTCCGAGCGCGGCCCGCTGGCGGCGCCGGACGTGGGCGTGAAGGAAGGCGACATCATCACGGCGGTCAACGGCAAGCTACTCACCGAGGCGCGCGACATCGCCGACCTGCTGCTCGACCAGGCCGACAAGCAGGTGCTGCTGCACGTGAAGGGCGCGGGCGATAAAGCGGGGAGCAAGGCGCGCCCCGTGATCGTGACGCCGGTGTCGATGGTGCAGCACGCCAGCCTGCGCTACGCGGACTGGGAGCAGAGCAGGGCCCAGCAGGCGGACCAGGCATCGAAAGGCAAGATCGGCTACCTGCACCTGCGCGCAATGACGGCGCGCGACATCAACGCATTCGCCCGCGATTTCTACGCCAACATCAACAAGGAAGGCTTGATCATCGACGTGCGCCGCAATAATGGCGGCAACATCGACAGCTGGATCATCGAGAAGCTGCTGCGCCGCTCGTGGGCGTTCTGGAGCGCGAACGGCAACCTGCCGCAGTCGAACATGCAGAACACCTTCCGCGGCCACCTGGTGGTGCTGATGGACGAGCTGACCTACTCGGACGGCGAAACTTTCGCCGCCGGCGTCAAGGCCCTGAAACTGGGGCCGCTGGTCGGCAAGCGCACCGCCGGGGCCGGCGTCTGGCTCAGCGACGGCAACAACCTGGCTGACAACGGCAGGGCGCGGGTGGCGGAGTTCGGCCAGTTCGCGGCCGATGGCGAGTGGCTGATCGAAGGCGTGGGCGTGACGCCGGACGTCGAAGTCGACAACCTGCCGCACGAGACCTTCGAAGGCCGCGACCGCCAGCTGGAAGTGGCGATCGGCCTGCTCGAGAAGAAAATGAAAGAACAGCCGATCCAGCCGTGGAAGCCGGCGGCGATCCCGGCGATCAAGCGCCAGTGGGATGCCGGCGAGGCCGCCGGCAAGGCGCCGCCGACCATGAAGTAAGCAGCGCGGCGGTCGGGAAAGCCGGCATTCCCGACCGCTCGGGTGACATCCTCGCTGTGGCAATGTCATCAAATTTCATCGCCATGTCATATTGAATTTCTAAACTGCAAGTATCTCTCGCTTAAGGTACTTGCAATGTTTCTCGCAAAGCTCCAGACCCGCACCAAGATCCTCGGCGCCTTCGGCATCGTCTCCTTCCTCCTCCTCGTCATCTCGGCCGTGGCCTTGTGGCGCATGCAGTCCAACGACGTGCTGACCACGGACCTCGTCTACGACAAGCTGGCCAAGCAGCAGCTGGCCTCCGACCTGCTTGGCGTCGAGCGCCTGAACGGCTCGCGCACGGTCGCCATCGCGCGCAGCGACAGCCTGGAGCTGGCGGATTACTTCGGCGCCCAGCTGGCCCACGGCGAAAAGGCCGCCGCCGGGATCGAGGCGCGTCTGGGCAAGCTGCCGCAGTCGGCGCGCGAAGCGGCCCTGATCGCGGAAAGCGCCAGGCACAAGGCGGCGCTGGCCAAGGTCCAGGCCGCGCTGTTCCAGGCCAAGGAGTTTGGCCAGACCGGGGTCGTCGAGCAGCTCGTCAGCGGCGACTGGGAGAGGAGCTACAAGGCCCGTACCGGCGCGCTGGAAGCGCTGCTCGCGCACGAAACCGCAGAAGCCCACCGCCTCGCCGAGGAATCGGCATCCGTCTCGACCTTCGGCAAGGCGCTGGTGCTGGCGCTCGGCCTGGGTGCGCTCGGCATCGGCGCGCTCCTCGCGTGGATGCTGACCCGGAACATCGTCGGCCCGCTGCAGCAGGCCGTCCTGCTTGCCGAGCAGGTGGCGCACGGCGACCTGCGTCCGGTCATCCGCCACCGGCGCGGCGATGAGATCGGCCGCCTGTTCGACGCCCTCAACGGCATGACCGGCGGCGTCTCGGCCACCGTGTCCCAGGTGCTGGCAGGCGCCCAGGCGATCGATTCGGCATCGGGCGAAATCGCCGACGGCAACCAGGACCTGTCGCGCCGCACCGAGCGCCAGGCATCCAGCCTGCGCCAGACCGTCAGCGCGATGGAAGAACTGAGCCAGGCGATCGCCCAGAACAACGCCAGCGCCCGCTCCGCGAACGTCCTGGCCCAGTCGGCCTCGAACGTGGCTGCCCGCAGTGCCCAGGCGGTCGACGAGGTGGTGGCGCGCATGGAGGCGATCAAGGCCTCGGCCGACAAGATCACGGACATCACCGGCATGATCGACAGCATCGCCTTCCAGACCAATATCCTGGCGCTGAACGCGGCGGTGGAAGCGGCGCGCGCCGGCGCCGAGGGCCGCGGCTTCGCCGTGGTGGCGGCCGAGGTGCGCAACCTGGCCCAGCATTCAGCCACGGCGGCGAAGGAAATCAAGGGCTTGATCGGCGCGTCGCGCGAGGAAATCGCCGCCGGCACCGACATCGCCGGTACCGCGGGCGAGACCATGCGCGCGGTGCTGGAGCACGTGCACGACGTGGCCGGCCTGCTCGATACCATCTCCACCGCCAGCAGCGAACAGGCCAGCGGTGTGGCGCAGGTGAGCCAGGCAATCGCCGAGATGGATGAATCGACCCAGCAGAACGCGGCGATGGTGGAGCAGGCGGCCAGCGCGGCCGAGTCGATGCGCCGCCAGGCGGCGGAGTTGTCGGAACTGGTGGCGACCTTCAAGCTGCGCCAGGCCGCGCCGGCGCCGCGCGCGCTGAGCGCTGCGTAAACGAAAAAACCGCCTGCAGGCAGGCGGTTTTGCATTGCTACGGATGCGGCGAGATTACCAGCCGATATCCTTGAACAGTTCCGTCGTCAGGTCGATCGGCGCCGTCACCGAGTGGGTAAGGTCGGCGCTGATCGACGGTTCCATCAGCTGGTTGCGGGTGGTCGCGGTAGTGTAGTGCGACACCGACGAACCGCCCTGGAACGGATTGGGCGTGAACATCGTAACGCGGCCCTGGGCATCGGCGCCCGAGAGCTGGGTCTTGGAACGTTCGAGCTTGCCCACGGTGCCGTTCGCGTTGCCGTTCGGCTTGGTCAGGCTGGCGAAAATGGTAGCGCCGTCTGCCTTGGTCACGCGCACAGCCGGGATGGTGATCGACGCATCGGCGCCGCCCAGGCCGGTCAATGCGGCGACTGCGTTGTCAGCCACGATCACGCCGATCGCACCGGCGTCCTGGGCATTCTTGACCTTGACGGTGAAGCCGCAGGTGCCGCGGCTGACCAGGGCGATCTTGCGACGTACGGCTTCGGCTTCGGCAGCGTTCAGTGGCGTACAGGCTTCAGAGAGGGCGCCGGAAGGCTGGCTGAGTGCGGCGATCTGGCCGGTCAGCGGCGACTTGTCGATCTTCGGACCGAAGTCGGCTTCGCCGACCGCGTACAGGTCACCGTTCGGCGAGTTGGCGCCGACGCCGATCACGCGCAGCTGGGCGGTCGGGGTCAGCACCGATGGTGCCGCCGCGGTCACGCGGGCGCCGGTCCAGGACAGGCCGTTCGGCTTGAGCGCCGATGCCTTGCGCTCGTCATTGGTCATATCGACCCACAGCTTGCCGGTGGTGTTGTCGAGAAGGAAAGTGTCCCAGACCGAAGCACGGCCGGCGAACGGCGCACCGGTCGCGCCGCTGGTGAAGGTCTGGAAGCCCAGGCCGTGGCCCATTTCGTGCAGCAGGGTAGCGACGAAGTCGATGTTGCTGCCTTCGTTGGCATCCAGGCCCAGGTAGAACGAGCTGCCGGCCAGGCAGTCCGGCTTGCCGAGATTGGAGTTGAAGCGCGCCGTGATCTGGCCGCCCGGTTGGCTCGAGATCTCGCTGCCGTACAGCTTGTTGGCCAGGGCATACGAGTACCAGACATCGGTCTTCAGAGCGCCTGGGAAGTTGGCGAACACCTGGGTGGCGCCGGCGCTGCCCAGCACGGCGCTGGTCGCGGTGCAGGCCTGTGGTTCGAAGGTCGCGTTGATGACGATCGGGACGTTGCTGGTCAGGGTCCTGCCCCAGATGTTGGCCGCATGCGTGAACGCGATCAGGCGCTGCTCGCCGATGGTGGTGCCGGTATTGCCGCCGACAGGCGTCGCCGGGGTCGTCTCATTGAAGCCGATCCCTGGGAGATTGTTGTTCTTGATGACGATCTGCGCAGCCGCCTGGGCAGTGCCCATGCTGCCGCATGCCAGGGCCAGGGCCGCGGCGACCAGAGTCAGGCTTGGACGCTTATTGAACTTCATTCTGGTGCTCCTTGGCGTTCGTGGACACTGGGGTAGAGAGGGCAGAGTGGGCAGCATGCGAGCCGTGGGCGCATTCGGCCTCGAGCTTGCCGTCGGCGGTGCGGCGCACCACGGTGTGCATCATCGCTTCTTCGTCGACGTGGGCGGCGAGCACGCCGTTCTGCTGCAGGCGGGCGACGCCGGCTTCCGGCGCACCGGAGGCGGCGCGCGCGGCCTTCTGGGCTTCACGGTCCGCTTTGCGGAGCGCGTTCAGCTGTTGCACCTCGGCGGCAGTCGCATTGCGGAGCTTGCCGTTCTTGTCCTTGGCAACGGTCTGGCCTTCCTGTCCGGCGGCGAACGCCGAACCAGCGAACGCCAGCGCCGCCATGGCGACGACGCTACGCAGCATGAATACACGGTTTTGCATGTTGTGTTTTCTCTCAGAAAAATATACGTCAATAGGTACAACTTTTCTTTCCCCGCCTACAGAGCCGGTTGACAACAACTATAGCTTTGGAAATAACGGAATTGCGAAAAATAATTAAAAATTTTGTATCTTTGTTGGCTTGAACATACGTATAAAATTTGGTTTTCGCTCTCAGGAGCTCAATGTAAATACATTGATTTTGTGCGTTGTTTTTATTTCGCAAAGCAGAGTCGTTGAAAACGTGGTATTGACCAGCGCGCGTTCATGGTCTAGGCGGGAGGATGGAGCAGGCAGGCGAGCCTGGAGGGGAACCAGGGTCTTGAATGAACAGGCACCGGCGAATTCCGCCGGTGCCATGGCGGGAGGAGCGCGCTCAGCGCACGTCGAGCAGCTCGACGTCGAAGATCAGGTTGGCGTTCGGCGGAATCGGGCCGGCGCCCGAGCTGCCATAGCCCAGGCTGGCCGGGATGATGAGGGTACGCTTGCCGCCGACCTTCATGCCCGCCACGCCCGCATCCCAGCCGGGAATGACCTGGCCGCCGCCGAGCGTGAAGCTGAACGGCTCGCGCCCGCTGGACGAGTCGAACTGGGCGCCATGCTTCGATTCCGTGTTCGGCTCGTACAGCCAGCCGGTGTAATGGACGACCACGGTGGCGCCGTTCACCGCCTCTTTGCCGGTGCCGGCCACGGTGTCGATCTTTTGCAGCGCCACGCTGTCGGCGGCCGCAGCCGCTGTTGTCGCCGCAGTTGTCGCTTGTGGAGCTTCATTGCGCTTGCAGGCGGTGGCGGCCAGCGCCAGGGTCAGACCGAGGATGCAATGGGAGAGCAGCTGTTTCAAGGTAGTCCTTCGTCGATGGTGGAGGTGGCCGCAGTATAAAGGAACGGCGACGGCATCCCCACCATCGGCGCTCAGATCGCGGCCAGCGCCCGGCGCAGGTCGTCGCGCTGGTCTTCCAGGTGCTCGATGCCGACCGACAGGCGGATCAGCCCATCGCCGATGCCCAGTTGCGCGCGCTGCTCCGCCGGGATGCTGGCATGGGTCATCAGGGCAGGGTGCTCGATCAGGCTTTCCACGCCGCCCAGGCTTTCGGCCAGCGTGAACACTTCGCAGGCTTCCAGGAAGCGCCTGCTGCCGGCCAGGTCGGTGGCCAGGTCGATCGACACGATACCCCCGAACGCGTTCATCTGGCGCCGCGCCAGCGCGTGCTGGGGGTGCGATTCCAGGCCCGGATAGAACACCTTGGCGACCTTCGGCTGCTGCTGCAGCCACTGCGCCAGCGCCAGCGCGTTGGCGCTGCTGCGCTCCACCCGCAGCGCCAGGGTCTTGATCCCACGCAGCACCAGGAAGCTGTCGAAGGGCCCCTGGATGGCGCCCACGGCGTTCTGGATGAAGCCGAGCCCCTCGGCCAGCGCCCCATGCCGTTCTTCCCTGCCGACCACCGCCACGCCGCCGATCACGTCGGAGTGGCCGTTCATGTACTTGGTGGTCGAGTGCACCACGATGTCGAAGCCGAGTTCCAGCGGACGCTGGTTGATCGGGCTGGCGAAGGTGTTGTCGCACACGGTGATGATGCCGCGCGCCCGGCACAGGGCCGCGATCGCGGCCAGGTCGGCGAGTTTCAGCATCGGGTTGGTAGGGGTCTCGACCCACACCAGCCGGGTGTCGGGCGTGAGCGCCTTGCCGAGGGCATCCGGGTCGGTCAGGTCGGCATAGGCGAAGCTGTGGCCGGCGCTCTTGCGGCGCACCCGCTCGAACAGGCGGAAGGTGCCGCCATACATGTCGTCGCCGGCCACGATGTGCGAATTCGCCGGCAGCAGTTCGAGCACCGCCGCGATCGCAGCCAGGCCGGATGCGAAGGCGAAGGCCGCGCTGCCGCTCTCGATGTCGGCCACGCAGCGCTCCAGCGCCCAGCGGGTCGGGTTGTGCGAACGGCCGTAGTCCAGGCCCTTGTGCACGCCAGGACTCTCCTGGCGGAAGGTCGAGGTGGCGAAGATCGGCGGCATCACGGCGCCGGTGCCCGGCTCGGGCGCCTGGCCGCCGTGGATCACGCGGGTGGCGAGGTGTTTTTTCGGTTCAAGCGGGTCGTTGTTCACGATAGGGTCCTACGCAGGTGGTTGAGCAGGTCGTAGCGGGTGATCAGGCCGTAGAAGTGCTCGCCATCGGCGATCACGGCGGTCAGTCCGCGGTCGAGGATTTCGCGCAGGTGGCCCATGCTGCTGGTGGGCAGCAGGGTCTGCGGCGACGGCGTCATGGTGCTCGAGACCGGCGCGCTGAAGTGGTTTGGCTCGGCCGTCACGTGCAGCAGCAGGTCCGATTCGTCGATCAGGCCGACCAGGCGGCCTTCCTTGTCGATCACCGGCATCTGCTGCAGGTCGGCGCTGCGCATGCGGTTGAAGGCGGTGAGCAGGGTGTCGGTGGGCGCCAGGCTGACCACTTCGCCCTCGTCGTAGCGGCGCCCGATCAGGTCGCGCAGGTCGCCCGTCTTCGGGCGTGCGATCAAGCCCTGGTCGACCATCCAGCCGTCGCTGTAGACCTTGGTCAGGTAGCGGGTGCCGGTGTCGCAGACAAAGGTGACGACGCGCTTCGGGCGGGTCTGCTCGCGGCAGTAGCGCAGCGCGGCCGCCAGCAGGGTGCCGGTCGACGACCCGGCCAGGATGCCTTCCTGCTGCAGCAGCAGGCGCGCGGTGCCGAAGCTCTCCTCGTCGGCGATCGTGTACGCCTTTTTCACGCGCGACAGGTCGGCGATGCCGGGGATGAAGTCTTCGCCGATGCCCTCGACGGCCCACGAACCGGCATCGGTCCGCAGCACGCCGGTGTTGACGTAGTCGGCCAGGATCGAGCCCTGCGGGTCGGCCAGGACGAACTCGAGGTTGGGCTGGGTCTTCCTGAAATAGCGCGACAGGCCGGTGAGGGTGCCGGAGGAGCCGACGCCGACCACGATCGCATCGAGCCTGTGGTTGACCTGGTCCCAGATCTCCGGGCCGGTGGTGGTTTCGTGGGCGCGCGGATTGGCCGGGTTGTTGAACTGGTCGGCGAACCAGGCGCCGGGGATCTCTTTCGCCAGGCGCGCGGCGACATCCTGGTAGTACTCGGGGTGGCCCTTGCCGACGTCGGAGCGGGTCAGGTGGATTTCGGCGCCGAGCGCCTTCAGGTGCAGGATCTTCTCGGCCGCCATTTTATCCGGCACCACCAGCACCACGCGGTAGCCCTTGATGCGCGCGACCAGGGCCAGCCCCAGGCCGGTATTGCCGGCAGTGGCTTCGACCACGGTGCCGCCGGGCTCCAGGTGTCCGTCGTGTTCGGCCTGCTCGATCATGGCACGGCCGATGCGGTCCTTGATGGAGCCGCCGGGATTCTGGGATTCGAGTTTCAGGAACAGCTGGCAGGGACCGGTGTCGATGCGGGTGACTTCGATCAGGGGGGTGTCACCGATCAGGGAAAACAGTGCAGCTTGCGACGCATGTTGCATAGTGCCTCCGAGAGGCCGGGCAGGGCCCGGACAGTGCGGCCGCTTCATGGGCGGCCGCTATGCGAAGAGCTGGCGCTTGGGTATGACTATGGGCGCCAGGCCATGTAAAAAAGTCATGATACGGCGATTATTTGAGCGAGTGTTGATCTTGTAGGGTGGGCGGGTCTCCCGCCCACGCGTTCAACCATCTCTCGAACAATCGCTTTGCTTGCTTTTCATGCGCGTGCTGAACGCGTGGGCAAGGAACTTGCCCACCCTACGTGTTCTCGGTCTTCAAGCGCCGCCACAAGGTCGTGCGGCTGATGCCCAGGTGCTTCGCCGCCGCGTCGCGCTGCCCTCCGAAGCGCGCCAGGACTTCGGCCAGGCTTTCTGTTTCCACCTGGGCCATCGGCAGGATCGTTTCCCTCGCTAGCTCAGGGGCAATCGACACCAGGAAACTCGGCGTCAGTGCCTGCAAGGGCTCGGCCGCCAGGAACAGCGCCAGCCGCTCCATCAGGTTGCGCAGTTCGCGCACGTTGCCGGGCCAGCCGTAGGCCTCGAGCAGGGGCGCGCAGGCCTTGATCTCGGCAGCCAGGTTCGGATGCGGCCTGGCGCCGATCGCCGCCAGCGCGTTCTTGAGCGACCACTCGCTAAGTGGCACGATATCCGCGATGCGCGCGCGCAGCGGCGGCAGCGCCAGGCGCAGCACCGCCAGGCGGTAGAACAGGTCGGCGCGAAAGCGCCCTTCGCGCACGCGCGCTTCCAGGTCGCAGTGGGTGGCGCTGATCACGCGCACCTCGATCGGGACCGGCCGGGTGCCGCCCACGCGCATCACTTCGCGCTCCTCCAGCACGCGCAGCAGGCGCGTCTGCAGCGCCAGGGGCATCTCGCCGATCTCGTCGAGGAACAGGGTGCCGCCGTCGGCCGCCTCGAACAGGCCGGCATGGCCGCCGCGGCGGGCGCCGGTGAAGGCGCCTTCTTCGTGGCCGAACAGTTCCGACTCGAGCAGCGATTCGGCGATCGCGCCGCAGTTCACCGCCACGAAGGGACGGTTGGCCGCGCGCCGCGGTCCCTCGCGGTGGATGGCCTGCGCCACCAGCTCCTTGCCGCTGCCGGTCTCGCCCTGGATCAGCACCGTGGCCGGCGACCGCGCGTACAACACCACGGTCTGACGCAAGCGCTCCATCGCGCCCGACTCCCCGCGCAGGTCGTGCAGGCCGCGCCGCACGCGCTGCGCGTCTGCTGCCGCAACACGGCGCCCGCGGCTCGCTTCCAGCCGCTGCACTTCGAGCCGGGTAATGCGCGCCATCTCGAGCGCATCGTCGAAGGCCTGGCGGATCGACGCCGCCGAATACAGGAACACGCCCGTCAGGCCGGCTTCCTCGGCCAGGTCGGTGATCAGTCCCGCCCCGACGATCACCTCGATGCCTGTCGCTTTGAGCTCATTGATGCCGGCACGCGCATCTTCTTCGGTGACATAGGTGCGCTGCGCGATCGCGATGCCGAAGGTGTCCGCGAACTCGGCCAGCTCGCGCATCGGTTCCTGGTAGCTGATCACGCCGATGCGTTTCGACACGCGCCGGGCCCGTGCCAGCGCCTGCATCACGTCGAAGCCGCTGGCCTTGGCCACCACCACCGGCACCGAGATCCGGCCTTTCAGGTAAGCGGCGTTCGAGCCGGCGGCGATCACCACGTCACAGCGCTCGGTCGCGAGGCGTTCGCGCAATGTCCGCGCCGCTTCGTCGAAGCCGAGGTGCAGCGGTTCGATCGAGGCCAGGTGGTCGTACTCGAGGGTGATGTCGCGGAACAGGTCGGACAGGCGCGATACCGAGACGGTCCAGATGACCGGCTTGTCGGCGCCGTCCGCCGCCTTGGGCGCGGGCTTGCGTAAGGGTTGACTCATGTTTCAAGTGTAGCCGATTCGCAGCACGGTGTTTCAGTTGAAACACGGCCGCTGTCAGCCACGCGTAAGCGAGCGTAAGACTGAGGTAAGCGCGCACCCGTAGGATGGAGCAAGCCTTGAATAACAGGCATCACCAGAATAGATATCAGGAGACAAAAGTGGAGCAAGACATCGTTCAGCGGGTCAAAGCCGACCCCGACTATCGCAAGCTGACCAGGGCGCGTTCGCGCTTCGGCTGGATCCTCACCTGGAGCATGATGATCGTGTACTACGGCTTCACGCTGCTGTGCGCATTCAACAAGGAGTTCATGGGCAGCCGCATAGGCAGCGGCGTCATGACCTGGGGCATTCCGCTGGGCCTGTTCGTCATCGTGTTCACGGTGGTGATCACCGCCATCTACGTGCGCCGCGCCAACAGCGAGTACGACGCGCTGACCGAAGCGATCAAGGCCAGGGTGGGCGCATGAGCTTCCCGAACCGTTCCTCCCTCGCGCTGGCCTTGATCAGCGTCAGCGCCGCCGCCATGGCCGCACCCGACCTCGGCCAGGCCACCCAGCAGCCCACCAACTGGACCGCGATCAGCATGTTCGCGATCTTCGTGGTGCTGACCCTGTTCATCACCAAGTGGGCCGCCGCCAAGACCCGCTCGGCCTCCGATTTCTATACCGCGGGCGGCGGCATCACCGGCTTCCAGAACGGCCTGGCGATTGCCGGTGACTTCATGTCGGCCGCCTCCTTCCTCGGCATTTCGGCCGCCGTGTTCCTCGACGGTTTCGACGGCCTGATCTACGCGATCGGCTTCCTGGTCGGCTGGCCGGTCATCACCTTCCTGATGGCCGAGCGCCTGCGCAACCTGGGCCGCTACACCTTCGCCGACGTCGCCGCCTACCGCTTCCACCAGAAACCCATCCGCGTGTTCGCGGCCTCCGGCACCCTGGTCGTGGTCGCCTTCTACCTGATCGCGCAGATGGTCGGCGCCGGCCAGCTGATCAAGCTGCTGTTCGGCCTGGAATACTGGATCGCGGTGGTGATCGTGGGCGTGCTGATGATGGTCTACGTGCTGTTCGGCGGCATGACCGCCACCACCTGGGTGCAGATCATCAAGGCGGTGCTGCTGCTGTCGGGCGCGTCGTACATGGCGTTCGCGGTGCTGGCGCAATACAACTTCAGCCCTGAAAAACTGTTCGCCACCGCCACCGAAGTCCACGCCAAGGGCGACTCCATCATGGGCCCGGGCAGCTTTTTGAAAGACCCGATCTCGGCGATCTCCTTCGGCATGGCGCTGATGTTCGGCACCGC
Organism: Telluria sp. PB2R4; assembly: GCF_059685695.1. NCBI lineage: Bacteria > Pseudomonadati > Pseudomonadota > Betaproteobacteria > Burkholderiales > Oxalobacteraceae > Telluria > Telluria sp. PB2R4. Next base: position 25,750 of record NZ_JCASIC010000014.1, read on the forward strand.
CGGCCTGCCGCATATCCTGATGCGCTTCTTCACCGTGCCAAGTGCGAAAGAAGCGCGCAAGTCGGTGCTGTGGGCCACCACCTGGATCGGCTACTTCTACATCCTCACCTTCATCATCGGCTTCGGCGCGATCGTGCTGGTCGGGACCAATCCGGCGTTCAAGGACGCGGCCGGCAAGCTCCTGGGCGGCAACAACATGGCGGCGGTGCACCTGGCCCAGGCCGTGGGCGGCGACATCTTCCTCGGCTTCATCTCGGCGGTGGCCTTCGCGACCATCCTGGCGGTGGTGGCCGGCCTGACCCTGTCGGGCGCATCGGCGGTGTCGCACGACCTGTACGCCACCGTGTTCAGGGCGGGCAAGGCAGACAGCGCAAGCGAGCTGAAGGTCTCGAAGATCACCACCATTGCGCTCGGCATCATCGCCGTGCTGCTCGGGATCGCCTTTGAGAAGCAGAACGTCGCCTTCATGGTGTCGCTGGCCTTTGCGATCGCCGCGTCGGCCAACTTCCCGGTGCTGTTCATGTCGGTGTTGTGGAGTCAGTGCACGACGCGTGGCGCCACCGTCGGCGGCTTCCTCGGCCTGGCGACCGCGGTCGTGCTCACCCTGGTGTCGAAATCGGTGTGGGTGGACGTGCTGGGCAATGCCGCGCCGATCTTCCCCTACACCTCGCCGGCGATCTTCTCGATGGCAGTGGGCTTCTTCGGCATCTGGTTCTTCTCGGTGACCGACAAGAGCCCGCGCGCCGCGATCGACAAGGCCGGTTTCGAAGCGCAGGAAATGCGTTCGGAGACGGGCATCGGCGCGTCGGGAGCCTCCGGCCACTAAGGACCCGCGTCCTGGATCGAACCCCGCTGCGGCGGGGTTTTTTTTGCCACAATGTTTCAAATGAGTTTCATGTTTCATTTTTATGGAACATTTGAACGATGGAGCGATCGCAAGTCCTTGATTTCAAAGTGATGCGCAACTGGCACGCCACTTGCATTAATAGGGGCGTATCCAATCAACGTCATCCCGAAAGGTTAAGCATGAGCCACCACTCCGCCGGCGCCGCGTTCCGCAAGGCAGTCCAGGAAGAATCCCCGCTGCAGGTCATCGGCGCCATCAACGCCAACCATGCGCTGCTGGCCAAGCGCGCCGGCTACCGTGCGATCTACCTGTCGGGCGGCGGCGTCGCCGCCGGTTCGCTGGGCCTGCCGGACCTCGGCATCTCCGGCCTGGAAGACGTGCTGATCGACGTGCGCCGCATCACCGACGTGTGCGATTTGCCGCTGCTGGTCGACATCGACACCGGCTTCGGCGCCTCGGCCTTCAATGTCGCGCGTACCGTGCGCTCGCTGATCAAGGCCGGCGCCGCCGCCTGCCATATCGAAGACCAGGTCGGCGCCAAGCGCTGCGGCCACCGTCCGGGCAAGGAAATCGTCGGCAAGGACGAGATGGTGGACCGCGTCAAGGCCGCCGCCGACGCGCGCACCGATGAGAATTTCGTGATCATGGCGCGTACCGATGCGCTGGCCGTGGAGGGCCTGGACGCCGCCATCGAGCGCGCTGTTGCCTGCGTGGAAGCCGGCGCCGACATGATCTTCCCCGAGGCGATCACCAGCCTGGAGATGTATAAACAGTTCGCCGATGCCGTCAAGGTGCCGGTGCTGGCCAACATCACCGAATTCGGCGCGACCCCGCTGTTCACCCTGGACGAACTGCGCAGCGCCAATGTGGGCCTCGCCCTGTACCCACTGTCGGCCTTCCGCGCCATGAACAAGGCGGCCGAGAACGTCTACAACGCGATCCGCCGCGACGGCACCCAGCAGAATGTGATCGACACGATGCAGACCCGCGCCGAACTGTACGACCGCATCGACTACCACAGCTACGAGCAGAAACTCGACGCGCTGTTCGCCCAGAAAAAATCCAAATAATCGACGAGATAGAGATTCAGGAGATTCACGCATGAGCACCCAGAACAACGATACCCCAACGTTCAAGCCGAAGAAATCGGTGGCCCTGTCCGGCGTCGCCGCCGGCAATACCGCACTGTGCTCGGTCGGCAAGACCGGTAACGACCTCCACTACCGCGGCTACGACATCCTGGACGTCGCCACCACCTGCGAATTCGAGGAAATCGCCTACCTGCTGGTGCACGGCAAGCTGCCTACCCAGGCAGAACTGAAGGGCTACAAGGCCAAGCTGAAATCGCTGCGCGGCCTGCCGCAGGCAGTCAAGAGCGCGCTGGAAGCGCTGCCGGCCGGCGCCCACCCGATGGACGTGATGCGCACCGGCGTGTCGGTGCTCGGCTGCACGCTGCCCGAGAAGGACGACCACAACGTCCCGGGTGCGCGCGACATCGCCGACCGCCTGATGGCATCCTTCGGTTCGATGCTGCTGTACTGGTACCACTTCAGCCATTCCGGCAAGCGCATCGACGTGGAAACCGACGACGATTCGATCGGCGGCCACTTCCTGCACTTGCTGCACGGCGAAAAGCCGCGCGACTCCTGGGTGCGCGCGATGCACACCTCGCTGATCCTGTATGCGGAACACGAGTTCAACGCTTCCACCTTCACCTCCCGCGTGATCGCCGGTACCGGCTCCGACATCCACTCGGCCATCACCGGGGCCATCGGCGCGCTGCGCGGTCCGAAGCACGGCGGCGCCAACGAAGTGGCGCTGGAGATCCAGAAGCGCTACGAGAACGCCGACGAAGCCGAGGCGGACATCCGCAACCGCGTGGCGAACAAGGAAGTCGTGATCGGCTTCGGCCACCCGGTGTACACCATCAGCGACCCGCGCAACGTGGTGATCAAGGAAGTGGCGCGCTCGCTGTCCGCCGAGGGCGGTTCGATGAAGATGTTCGACATCGCCGAGCGCCTCGAATCGGTGATGTGGGAAGTCAAGAAGATGTTCCCGAACCTGGACTGGTTCTCGGCCGTCTCGTACCACATGATGGGCGTGCCGACCGCCATGTTCACGCCGCTGTTCGTCATCTCGCGCACCTCCGGTTGGGCCGCGCACGTCATCGAGCAGCGCATCGACAACAAGATCATCCGCCCGAGCGCGAACTACGTGGGTCCGGAAGACCTGCAGTTCGTGCCGATCGCGGATCGCAAGTAAATCAGGCAATCATGAATACCAATCACCGCAAACCCCTTCCCGGCACCGGCCTGGATTACTTCGACACGCGCGCCGCGGTCGACGCCATCCAGCCCGGCGCCTATGACACGCTGCCCTATACCTCGCGCGTGCTGGCCGAAAACCTGGTGCGCCGCTGCGACCCGGCCGGCATGACCGATGCGCTCAAGCAGATCATCGAACGCAAGCGCGACCTCGACTTCCCGTGGTTCCCGGCGCGCGTGGTCTGCCACGACATCCTGGGCCAGACCGCGCTGGTCGACCTGGCCGGCCTGCGCGACGCCATCGCAAGCCAAGGCGGCGACCCCGCCATGGTCAACCCGGTGGTCCCGACCCAACTGGTGGTCGACCACTCACTGGCCGTCGAATGCGGCGGCTTCGATCCGGACGCTTTTGCGAAGAACCGCGCCATCGAGGACCGCCGCAACGAAGACCGTTTCCACTTCATCGAGTGGACCAAGAAGGCCTTCCAGAACGTCGACGTGATCCCGCCGGGGAACGGCATCCTGCACCAGATCAACCTGGAGCGCATGTCGCCGGTCATCCAGTCGGAACAGGGCGTGGCCTACCCGGACACCCTGGTCGGCACCGACTCGCACACCCCGATGGTCGACGCGCTGGGCGTGATCGCGATCGGCGTGGGCGGCCTGGAAGCCGAGAGCGTCATGCTGGGCCGCGCCTCATGGATGCGCCTGCCGGACATCATCGGCGTCGAGCTCACCGGCAAGGCACAGCCGGGCATCACCGCCACCGACATCGTGCTGGCGCTGACCGAGTTCCTGCGCAAGTCGAAAGTGGTCTCCGCCTATCTCGAGTTCTACGGCCAAGGCGCGTCCAGCCTGACCCTGGGCGACCGCGCCACCATCTCGAACATGGCCCCGGAATTCGGCGCCACCGCCGCGATGTTCTACATCGACGAGCAGACCATCAAGTACCTGCGCCTGACCGGCCGCGAAGAAGAGACCGTGCAGCTGGTGGAATGCTATGCCAAGCAGGCCGGCCTGTGGGCCGACAGCCTGGCGACCGCGCAGTACGAGCGCACCTTGTCCTTCGACCTGTCGACCGTGGTGCGCAACATTGCCGGACCGTCGAATCCGCACAAGCGCGTGCCGACCTCCGAGCTGGCCGCGCGCGGCATTTCGGGCGTGGTCGAAAATGAGCCGGGCCTGATGCCGGACGGCGCCGTGATCATCGCGGCGATCACCAGCTGCACCAACACCAATAACCCGCGCAACATGATCGCGGCCGGCCTGATCGCGCGTAACGCCAACCGCGCGGGCCTGTTGCGCAAGCCCTGGGTGAAAAGCTCGCTCGCGCCCGGCTCGAAAGCCGTGGCCCTGTACCTGGAAGAAGCCGGCCTGATGCCCGAGCTGGAGAAGCTCGGCTTCGGCGTGGTGGCCTTTGCCTGCACCACCTGCAACGGCATGAGCGGCGCGCTCGACCCGGTCATCCAGCAGGAGATCATCGAACGCGACCTGTACGCAACCGCCGTCCTGTCGGGCAACCGCAACTTCGACGGCCGCATCCACCCCTACGCCAAGCAGGCCTTCCTGGCATCGCCGCCGCTGGTGGTGGCCTATGCGATCGCCGGCACCATCCGCTTCGACATCGAGAAGGATGTGCTGGGCGTGGACGCTGCCGGTCGCGAGATTCGCCTGGCCGACCTGTGGCCGAGCGACGCCGAGATCGACGCCGTGGTCGAGAACAGCGTCAAGCCGGAGCAGTTCCGCAAGGTGTATACGCCGATGTTCGCGCGCGTGGCCGACGATGGCAGCAAGGTCAGCCCGCTGTATGACTGGCGCCCGCAAAGCACCTACATCCGACGTCCGCCGTATTGGGAAGGCGCGCTGGCCGGCGAGCGTAGTCTGGCGGGCATGCGTCCGCTCGCGGTCCTGGGCGACAACATCACCACCGACCACCTGTCGCCGTCGAATGCGATCATGCTCGATTCGGCGGCCGGCGAATACCTGGCCAAAATGGGCCTGCCGGAAGAAGACTTCAACTCCTACGCGACCCATCGCGGCGACCACCTGACCGCGCAGCGCGCCACCTTTGCCAACCCGACCCTGAAGAACGAGATGGTGCGTGATCAGGCGGGCGCAGTGAAAGCTGGATCTTTGGCGCGCATCGAGCCGGAAGGCCTTGTCACGCGCATGTGGGAAGCCATCGAGACCTATATGGAGCGCAAGCAGCCGCTGATCGTGATCGCCGGCGCCGACTACGGCCAGGGCTCCTCGCGCGACTGGGCGGCCAAGGGCGTGCGCCTGGCGGGCGTGGAAGCGATCGTGGCCGAAGGCTTCGAGCGCATCCACCGCACCAACCTGGTCGGCATGGGCGTGCTGCCGCTCGAGTTCAAGCCGGGCGAGAACCGCCTCACGCTGGGCATCGACGGCACCGAGACCTTCGACGTGGTCGGCGAGCGGACGCCGCGTGCGGAGCTGCTGCTGGTGATCCATCGCCGCAGCGGCGAGCGGGTGGAGGTGGCGGTGACCTGCCGTCTCGATACCGCCGAGGAAGTGGCGATCTACGAGGCGGGCGGGGTGCTGCAGCGTTTCGCGCAGGATTTCCTCGAGTCGTCGGTGCCTAAAGTAGCTGCATAACCCGTGGGGTGGGCGTAATTCCGGGCATTGCCCGAAATTACCCCGCCCACCCTGCAAAAACGGACAATGTAATGGCCTTTATCCCCCAAATCAAAATCCCCGCCACCTACATGCGCGGCGGCACCAGCAAGGGCGTCTTCTTCCGCCTGCAAGACCTCCCCCCAGCCGCCCAGAGCCCCGGCCCGGCACGCGACGCGCTCTTGCAACGCGTGATCGGCAGCCCCGATCCCTACGCCAAACAGATTGACGGCATGGGCGGCGCCACCTCGAGCACCAGCAAGGCCGTGATCGTGGCAAAGAGCGAACGGGCGGACCACGACGTCGACTACCTGTTCGGCCAGGTCGCCATCGACAAGCCTTTTGTCGACTGGAGCGGCAACTGCGGCAACCTGTCGTCGGCGGTCGGCTCGTTTGCCATCGCCGGCGGCCTGGTCGACCCGGAGCGCATTCCGCAAAACGGCATGGCGCTGGTGCGCATCTGGCAGGCCAACATCGGCAAGACCATCATCGCCCACGTCCCGGTCACGAACGGTGAAGTGCAGGAGACCGGTGAGTTCGAACTCGACGGCGTGACCTTCCCGGCAGCCGAAGTGCAGCTCGAATTCCTCGACCCGGCGGCCGAGGAGGAGGGCGGGGGCGGTGCGATGTTCCCGACCGGGAACCTGGTCGACGAGCTGGACGTCCCCGGTATCGGCACCGTGAAGGCGACCATGATCAATGCCGGCATCCCGACCATTTTCGTCAATGCGGAAGCGCTCGGCTACGACGGCACCGAGCTGCAGGAGGCCATCAATGGCGACCCGCGCGCCCTGGCCATGTTCGAGACCATCCGCGCCCACGGCGCGCTGCGCATGGGCCTGATCTCCAGCATCGAGGAAGCGGCCAAGCGCCAGCACACCCCGAAAGTGGCCTTCGTCGCCAGGCCGGCCGCCTACATCGCCTCCAGTGGCAAACAGGTCGCCGCCGGCGACGTCGACCTCCTGGTGCGCGCGCTCTCGATGGGCAAGCTGCACCACGCGATGATGGGCACGGCCGCGGTGGCGATCGGCACCGCCGCCGCGATCCCCGGCACCCTGGTCAACCTGGCGGCGGGAGGCGGTGAAGGTGCGGAACACAAGCGCGCAGCCGTGCGCTTCGGCCATCCGTCCGGCACCCTGCGGGTGGGGGCGGAAGCGGTGCAGGCGAACGGCGAGTGGAGTGTTGCCAAAGCGATCATGAGTCGCAGCGCGCGCGTGCTGATGGAAGGCTGGGTACGCGTCCCGGGCGATGTTTTCAAGTCCGATTGAAATGGCGCGACTGATGGGCCACAACAACATGGCCCATTTTTTGTGCTTGTTAGTTTTGGAACATCAGGGCTTTGTGGTTTATGATTGCTAAAAGGCAAGTTAGCCGCCAGACAATCAAGAATCACCATGGACCGACACTCCGGCGAGCTTTCGCTCGCAGCCGGCACCGCCCCGGCAGAGGCGCGCGATCTCGAGCACGAGATGCTGCGCATTGCGCTGCGCGACCAGCACGCCATCCTGGAAAACGCGCCGGTGGGGATCGTGTTTACGCTGCCGGGCCAGTTCAAGTCGTGCAACCCGCGCATCTGCGAGATGCTCGACTATTCGTACTCTGAGCTGAGCCGGCTGCGTCCAGTCGACATCTTCGCCTCGCCCGAAGCCTACCAGGCGCTGGTGGCCGAAGCCTATCCGGTGCTGGCCACCGGAGGGCTGTTCGAGAAGGGCGAACATCCGTTCCGCCGGCGCGACGGTTCGATCATGTGGGCGCGCCTGCGCGGCCGCGCGGTCGATCCGGCGGCACGCGAGGCCGGCACCATCTGGATCGCCGAAGACGTGACCGACGTGCGCCAGACGCTGTTCGAGGTGAAGGCGATCATGCAGAACGCCACCATCGGCATCATGTACACGCGCAACCGGATCATCCAGCGCTACAACCCGGCCTTCTCCACCATGTTCGGCTACCGCGACGGCGAAGCGCTGGGGCGCTCGACCCGCATCGTCTACCCGGACGAGCAGTCCTTCGAGGAGTTCGGCCTGAATGCCTACCCGCAGCTGGCGCGCGGGGCTCCCTACCGCGCGGAGACCGAATTCGTGCGCAAGGACGGCTCGCGCATCTGGGGGCAGCTCAACGGCTACCTGTTCAGTCCCGAAGACCCGGAGCTGGGCGCGGTCTGGATGTTCGAAGACCGCACGCGCGAGCGCCTGGATGAAATCCAGCTGCGCAACGCGCTGATGGAAAACCGCGCCATCCTGGACAACGCGGTGCTCGGCATCGCGGTGGTCGAGGACGGCGTCACCCTGCATTGCAACCGCAAGATGGAAGAGCTGTTCGGCAGCGCCGCCGGCGGCATGGACGGGGCCCCGGTGCGCACGCTGTACCCGGACGCGGCCAGCTGGACGATGGCGCGTGTCGACACCGCGCGCAGTTTCCAGGCCGGCCAGGCGCACACGGCGGAATACCGCATGGCGCGCCGCGACGGCACGCTGTTCTGGGCGCGCCTGTCGGGCCGCCTGGTCGATGCCGCCGAGAAGGGCGGGCGCAGCGTCTGGCTGATCGACGACGTCACCGCGCGGCGCGAGGCGGCCGATGCGATCCGCCGCGCGCGCGACGAGCTCGAGATCCGCGTGGCCGAGCGCACCGCCGAACTGGCCGGGGCGAACGCGCTGCTGCAGGAAGAAATCGCGGAGCGCCGCCAGGCCGAGGCCCGCGTGCACCACATGGCCTACCACGACAGCCTGACCGGGCTGCCGAACCGCGCGCTGCTGTCCGACCGGCTCGAGTGCGCGTTGCGTGCGGCGCAGCGGAACTTCACACAGGGCGGACGCAAGCTGGCGCTGATGTTCCTCGACCTCGACCGCTTCAAGACCATCAACGATTCGCTCGGCCACGCCACCGGCGACCAGCTGCTGCGCGAAGTCGCGCGGCGCCTGTGCACGGCGGTGCGCGACAGCGACACCGTGGCGCGCCTGGGCGGCGACGAGTTCGTGGTGCTGCTGCCGGACGTCGGCGAGGCCCAGGACTGCGCGCTGGTCGGCGACAAGATCATCGAGGCCCTGGCCACCCCGTTCCCGCTGGACGGCCACAGCCTGCACATCACGCCCTCGATCGGCATCTGCCTGTGCCCGGACGACGGCGACGACGTCGAGACCCTGATGCGCCATGCCGACGCCGCGATGTACCACGCCAAGGCGCTGGGCCGCAACAACTACCAGTTCTTCGACCAGCGCATGAACCAGGCGGCCGCGCGCCGCTTCGCGCTGGAATCGCACCTGCGCGGCGCGCTGGTGCGCGGGCAATTCGAACTGCACTACCAGCCCATCATCGACAGCGCCACGCGGCGCCTGCATGCGCTCGAGGTGCTGCTGCGCTGGCGCCGGGGTGGTGACGACTGCCTGGTAGGACCGGACGAGTTCATCCCGATCCTGGAAGAGAACGGGATGATCGTGCCGGTCGGCGAATGGGTGATCCGCGCCGCCTGCGAACAGGGCATGGCGTGGCAGCGCCAGGGCCTGCTCGCCGTGCCGCTGGCGATCAACCTGTCGGCGCGCCAGTTCATGCACGACGGGCTGGTGGAGTCGATCTCCCGCATTGTCGGCGAAACAGGCATCGACCCCGCGCTGCTGGAATTCGAACTCACCGAAACCGCGCTGATGCAGCAGGGCGGGCGCACGCTCGAGATCCTGCGCCGGATCAACGGCATGGGCATGCGCCTGTCGATCGACGACTTCGGCACCGGCTATTCGAGCCTGGCCTACCTGAAGCGCTTCCCGGTCCGCAAGATCAAGATCGACCGCGCCTTCGTGCGCGAGCTCGAAGCCAGTGCGGAAGACCGCGCCATCGTGGCGGCCGTGATGGCGCTGGCCAACAGCCTGGGACTGTCGGCGGTGGCGGAGGGCGTCGAGACCGAAGGCCAGTACGCCCTGCTGCGCGGCTACGGCTGCCAGTTCGCGCAGGGCTACCTGTTCGCGCGGCCGCTGCCGGCGGGAGAGGTCGCGCGGCTGCTGGCGTCGTAGGGTGGGCGGCTTTGCCGCCCACGCGTTCAAATTACGTGCGCATATTTGCAGCGCGACTTTTCACCTGTTTGTTGAACGCGTGGGCGTAATTCCGGGCACTGCCCGAAATTACCCCGCCCACCCTACATGTCGAGCGTCGCTACCACCGGCGCGTGATCCGACGGCTGCTCCCACTTGCGGGTCTCGCGGTCGATGTGGCAGGCGGTGCAGCGCTGCGCCAGCGCGTCGCTCAGCAGGATATGGTCGATGCGCAGCCCGCGGTTGCGGCGGAAGGCCAGGTTGCGGTAGTCCCACCAGCTGTATTGCTTGTCCGGCTGCTCGAACAGGCGGAAGGCGTCCGCCAGGCCGAGGGCCATCAGCTGCTGCAAGGCCTCGCGCTCCGGCGGCGTGAAGTGGATGTGGTTTTCCCATTCCGCCGGGTCGTGCACGTCACGTGCTTCCGGTGCGATGTTGTAGTCGCCCAGCACGCCCAGCTGCGGGTGTATCCGCATTTCCTCGGCCACCCAGCGCTGCAGGCCGTCCAGCCAGGCCATCTTGTAGGCGAATTTTTCGCTGCCGATTTCCTGGCCATTGACCACGTAGGCGCAGATGATGCGCATGCCCCCGACGGTGGCGGCGATCAGGCGCTGCTGCTCGTCCTCGAAATGCGGATTGTTCTTCTGGACGTCCTCGATCGGATGCTTCGACAGGATCGCCACGCCGTTGTAGGTCTTCTGGCCGCTGAAGGCGACCTGATAGCCGGCGGCATTGATTTCGCCAAGGGGGAATTTGTCGTCGGTGAGCTTGGTCTCCTGCAGGCACAGGACGTCGACCGGGTTGGCTTCGAGCCAGGTGAGCAGGTGCGGCAGGCGGACTTTCAGCGAATTGACATTCCAGGTGGCGATTTTCATGTGGCGCGAGAGCAGGTGGCGAAGGCGGCATGATAACCGTTCCGGCCGCCGTCGCATATTCGCCCATTATCCCGAAACCATGCCTGTCGAATAAACCACATTAATATGACAGTTGTATTTATGCTAGTCACACAGCAATTGTTATTAAACGGCCACTAACATTGTGTGCCGTATAAGAGCGTATGCTAGAATAACTTAATAGAATACTAAAGAAGTTGACGAATATATGTCGTGCGGGCTGTGAAATCGTTCGCAAAAGAATTAAACTAGCGTCAGAGCATTTAACACTGTTTCTGTACGGGAATATACTAATTGCGCTAGTGCAACTAATCTTGTACTATTTGCAGACTCTCAAACAAGTTCGGTTGCCGCTGTTTCGCCTTCGTGCGGACGTGTTGGCACGGTGCAAAATGGTACTATTCGAAATCTTGTTTTTTCGATAGCAAATGAACGCGAACGCTGATTTACAAAGGACAGAAATGCGCACTGCATTCGAAGCGTGGGCCCAACGCGAAGGCCATATCACTCGCCGCCGCGAAGACAAGCCCGAGGAATACCTCGTCTATGAAACCCAGCGTCGCTGGGTCATCTGGCAGGCTGCCCTGACGCATGGCGCCAAGGCCGCGGCCGAGGCCCCATCGAAGTTCGCCCGGGAAGCCGAACACAAGCCTGCGGTCACGCAGGACGAGGCGGCGGTACGCAACCGCGTGCTCAACGAAGTGCTCGACGCCTTCAGCGAACTGGACGAAGCCGCCGGCATGGAAGGCGTGCTGAAGGTCATCCAGAGCCTCAAGAAGCAGAAGAGCCTGGCCGACACCAAGGCCTGATGCCTCCACGGCGCTACCGCCACTACAAGGGCGGCATCTACGAGCTGGTCTGCGAAGCCGTGCTGGAAGCGGACCACACGCCCGTGATGGTGTACCGCGGCCTCGATGGCGCCGTCTGGGTGCGTCCGCGGGCCGCTTTCTTCGAGACTATCGATGTCGACGGTGCTGCCGTGCCGCGCTTTTCGCTGCTTCCGTCCGCGTTTCCAGACGAATAAAAACAAACCCTTCAGCATTTGCCGTCGGCTGCCGTTAATGGTGGCATGAAGCATAGCCCCGTGGGTCCCATGTCGCGTCTTTCCCTCTTGCTCCTGGCCGTGCCGCTGGTCCTGGGCGGCTGCGCCACCGTGTCCGATTCACCCCTGCAGCAGCTCGAACTGCACGCCGTGCTCGACTACAAGGAGATCGGCGGCGTAGGCTGTATCCTGAGCAACGACATGGGCCGCTGGTTCGTCGTCGCGCCGGGACGGGTGACGGTGACGCGCAGCACCCAGCCCTTGCAGGTCAGCTGCAAGAAGGACGGCGCGGGCATGGCCTGGGAACGCATTGAATCGCGCGTGGAAGTAGCCGGACTGGCGGGGAACGTGGTGATCAGCGCCGGTGTCGGGCACCTGGTCGATCGCTATACGGGCGCGGGGTTTGCATATCCGGCCAATCTGACCGTGCTGATGGAGCCCGTGCAGTCGCAGCAAGACCTGGTGGCGGCGCAGAAGGTCGAGAGCCGGGTGTTTTAAGCCTGGGTAGGTTCCAAAACAAATCAGCCCCGCATGCGGGGCTGATTTTTTTTGATGAAATAATATTTCACCCATCCGCCTGCGATGAAAGGATATTTCATCGCAGGGCGTCCGGCAGCTTACACGCGATTCATCAGGAAGGTGGTCAGGAGCGGAACCGGTCGGCCGGTCGCACCCTTGGCGGCGCCCGACTTCCAGGCGGTGCCGGCGATGTCCAGGTGGGCCCAGGTGTACTTGCGGGTGAAGTTCTCCAGGAAGCAGGCCGCGGTGATCGAGGCCGCGCCCGGGGTGCCGATGTTGGCCAGGTCGGCGAAGTTCGACTTCAGCTGCTCGTTGTAGTTCTCGCCCAGCGGGAAGCGCCATGCCACGTCGCCGGCCTGCTTGCCGGCGTCCAGCAGTTCCTGGGCCAGCGCGTCGTGCGCATCGTCGTGACGGGTGAACAGGCCGCTGGTGTGGTGGCCGAGGGCCACGATGCAGGCGCCGGTGAGGGTGGCGATGTCCACCACGACGGCCGGCTTGAAGCGCTCGGCGTAGGTGAGGGCGTCGCAGAGGATCAGGCGGCCTTCGGCGTCGGTGTTCAGGATTTCGATGGTCAGGCCGTTCATCGAGGTCACGATGTCGCCCGGCTTCGACGCGCGGCCCGACGGCATGTTCTCGCAGGCCGCCACGATGCCGATCACGTTCAGCTTCAGTCCCATCTCGCCAATGGCGCGGAAGGTTCCCAGCACCGAACCGGCGCCGCACATGTCGTACTTCATTTCGTCCATGCCGGGACCGGCCTTGATCGAGATGCCGCCGGTGTCGAAGGTGATGCCCTTGCCGACCAGCACCGTCGGTGCATCCTTCTTGCTGCCGCCCATGTGCTTCAGGACGATGAACTTCGGCGCTTCGTCGCTGCCCTTGGCCACCGACAGGAAGCTGCCCATCTTCAGCGCCTCGAGCTGCTTGCGCTCCAGGACTTCGATCTCGAAGCCGAATTCGTCGGCCAGCCGGCGCGCGGTAGTGGCCAGGTAGGTCGGCGTGCAGACGTTCGGCGACAGGTTGCCCAGTTCCTTGGTCAGCGCCATGCCGTTCGAGATGGCGACGGCCTGCGCCAGCGTGCCCTTGAGCTGGGTGGCGGCGTTGGCGGCATCGGCCGCGATGGTGATCTTGCGCACGCCGGCAAGGGCCGGGTCCTTCTTGCTCTTCTGGGTATCAGTACGGTGTTCGGTCTCATTGGCCGCGATCACAAGTGCGCGCACTGCCCAATTGATGTCACGGTCTTTCACATCCGCCAGCGGGAATGCGATAATGGCATCCTGGCTGCCCAGCGTGGCGAAGACCTTCAAGGCTGCGCCAACCGCGCTGCCGTAGCTCTTTTCGCTCACTGCCTCGATCGAGCCCATGCCCACCAGCAGCACGCGGGCCGCGCTGACGCCACTCACGCCGCGCAGCAACAGGGTCGAACCGGCCTTGCCGCTGATGTCGCCGGACTTGACCGCCGCGGTGATCTCGCCGCTGGCATCCAGCGCCTTGGCAGCCTGCGACAGCGTCTTGTTTTCGAACACGGCCACCGCCACGACGCCGGCTTTCGCGGCGGCCAGGGTGGTCTTGGTGTCGAATGCTTTTATGCTAAAGTCCATTTTTGTTTCTCCGGTTTGATTTTCGCGGCCCATTTGCATACTACGTGCCTAACCTGCAATTATAGCTATTATTGAATGATCTTTCGACGCGCCCTGCAACGTGAATTGGTCAGCTCGGCCGGCGCCACCTTTACGGTGCTGTTCACGATCCTGGTCACCTGGACCCTCATCAAGGTCCTCGGCACGGCCGCCGGCGGCAAGGTCGATCCAGCCGACGTGCTGGCCCTGATCGGCTTTGCCATCCTTAATTATCTTCCGACCATCCTGACCCTCACGGTCTTCATCTCGGTGCTGGCCGCGGTTACGCGCAGCTACCGCGATTCCGAAATGGTCGTCTGGTTCGCCTCCGGCATGTCGCTGCGGCGCTGGATTCGTCCGGTCCTCAGCTTCGGCCTGCCGATCCTGGCGGTGGTCGCCGCGCTGTCGCTGCTGGCCGCGCCCTGGGCCGCGCTCAAGCGCATCGAATTCGTCGAGCGCTTCCAGAAGCGCGAAGACCTCAAGCGCGTGGCGCCCGGCCAGTTCCGCGAATCGTCATCAAGCGACCGCGTGTTCTTCGTCGAACGTTCAACCACCGGCGCCACCGTGGTGCAGAACGTGTTCGTCAATTCGCAGGACGGGGCCCGCAGCTCGATCGTGGTCGCCAAGGAAGGCGTCATCGAGACCGACGCCAGGGGCGCCCAGTACCTGGTGCTGAGCAACGGCCGGCGCTACCAGGGCACGCCCGGACAGGCCGACTTCCAGTCGATGGAGTTCGAGCGCTACAAGATGCGGGTCGCGACCAGGGCGCCGGTGCTCGGCACCGACACGCCCAGCAACGCGCTTCCCACCTCGGTGCTGCTGCAGCACCATAACCAGTACACCCGCGCCGAGCTGCTGGCGCGCATCTCGGCGCCGATCATCTGCCTGGTGCTGATGCTGCTGGCCATCCCGCTCGGCTTCGTGAACCCGCGCGCCGGCAGTTCGGCCAACATGATCCTGGCGCTGCTGATCTTCTTCACTTACCTGAACCTGAACAAGATGATGGAGAACAGCGTCAAGCGCGGCAAGCTCGAGTTCGAGATGGCCTGGTGGCCGCTGCACCTGGCGGCCGGGCTGACCGTGGCGGCGCTGTTCGCCTGGCGCCTGAACGTCAACCACCGCTGGCATCCGCTGGCCGTGATCGGCGCCTGGAAGCGGCGCCGGTTGGCAAGGCAGGGCAAGGCCACGGTGGCGCAGCCGCTGGCGAAGGTGGAGGCCGAATGAGCATCCTGCAACGCTACTTCGCGGTCAACATCGCCCAGGCGGTGAGCTTCGTGCTGGTCGCCTTCCTCGCCCTGATCTCGTTCATGGACCTTACCGGCGAACTGCCGTCGGTGGGCAAGGGCGGCTACGAATTCCAGCATGCGCTGATGTACGTGCTGCTGCTGGTGCCGGGCAACGTGTACCAGGTGATGCCGGTGGCGGCCCTGATCGGCACCATCTACACGATGGCGCAATTCGCCTCCAGCTCCGAGTTCACCATCATGCGCGCCTCGTCCATGTCGACCCGCATGGCGGGCTGGATGCTGTTCAAGGTCGGCGTGGTGTTCGTCGTGATCACCTTCATCTTCGGTGAACTGATCACCCCGCGTACCGCGCCGCTGGCCGAGCGCTTACGCCTGGCGGCCAAGGGCTCGGCCCTGTCCGCCGACTTCCGCTCCGGCATGTGGACCAAGGACAGCATCCATGCCGATGGCGTCAAGGGCCCGGTGGTGGGCACGCGTTTCTTCAATGTGCGCCAGATCCGGCCCGACGGCCAACTGGTGGACGTGCGCCTGTACGAGTTCGACGCCAATATGCGCATGCGCGCCCTGATCACCGCCAGCGGCGCCAGCTACAGCGGCAACAACACCTGGCGCCTGACCGGCGTCACCGAGACCCTGTTCTCCAACAGCCGCGCGCTGCCGGCGCCGGGCACGCCGGTGCCGCAGGGGCAGTCGATCGCCGCCATCTTCGGGCAGGAGACCGCCGCCGTCGCCACCCGCAAGGCCGACACCCTCGACCTGGCCTCGGAGATCACCCCCAAGATCCTGTCGGTATCGCGTTCCGAACCCGAGCGCATGTCGGCCAGCGAACTGGCCGTGTACACGCGCCACCTGGCCGAGAACCGCCAGGAGACCGAGCGCTTCAAGGTGGCGTTCTGGAAGAAGATCATCGATCCGCTCTCGATCATGGTCCTGATGGCGCTGGCGCTGCCCTTCGCCTACCTGCACACGCGCAGCGGCGGCGTGAGCCTCAAGATTTTCGTGGGCATCATGATCGGCGTGAGCTTCCTGCTGCTGAATGCATTATTCTCGAATCTCGGCGCGCTGACGGCGCTGCCGGCCTTGTTCACGGCGGCCGCGCCCAGCCTGTTGTTCCTGCTGCTGGCGATCGGCGCCCTCATGTGGGTGGAACGACACTGATGACACGTGCACTGGTTCTCTTCGCACACGGCGCGCGCGCCCAAACCTGGGCCGCGCCCTTCGAGCGCCTGCGCGACCAGACCCGGGCCAGGTTGCCCGGCGTGCAGGTGACGCTCGCCTTCCTGGAACTGATGGAGCCGCGTCTGCCGGCGGCGGTCGACGCGCTGGTCGCCGACGGTGCCGACGACATCACGGTGGTGCCGGTGTTCCTGGGGCAGGGCGGGCATCTGCTGCGCGACCTGCCGGAGCTGGCCGACGGCATTCGCGCCGCGTATCCGGGCCTGCGCCTGCGGGTCGCGGGAGCGATCGGCGAAGACCCGGGCGTGCAGGCGGCAATGACGGATTACTGCGTCCGCTCCTTGCTGGATTAATATTATCCATACGTAATATTGATGAGCATGGCGACAAGGTGCTTGCCGCTTCTGCCAATATTTCGTTGCCTTTGTGCGTCTTGATTGGTGGAAATTTAATTTCCGTCTTTAAATAAAAAGTTCCGTACGGCATCATTGTTCCAATGCGTTTGGAACCAATGCCATGAGCACGGAAATCACCGACTATGCGCCGGTCGGCATCGTCGACGACCGCGACATCCTCTTCAGCACCCTGCGCGGCGGCGACCTCGCCGCCACCCTGAGCGCCGTGGACACCGGCCCGCTCACGGGCGGACGCTGGATCATCGATGGCCAGTCGCATGCCGGCCTGTTCAGCATTGCCTACAACCCCGCCACCGATACCGCGGCGCGCCTGCTGGTCGCCGACGCGGCCAGCCTGCCCCAGGCCGGCACCGGCGTATCGGTCACCGTCCATTACTACGACCGCTACCAGCTCGACGGCAACGGCAATCCGCTGCCAGGCAAGGGTGTCGTCGAGACGCTGGTCTATACGGTCGAAGCCGGCACCTCGCGCGAGCTGGAGGCCTTCGGCGCCGACCTGCTGCTCGGCAGTGCCGCGCCGGGAGCCAGCCCGGCACTGGCCAGCCTGTCGACCGGCGGTTTCGCCGCGGTGTGGCAGGCCCCTGGTGGCATGCTGATGGCCCAGCTGCGCGATGCCGCAGGTACGGCATCCAGCACGGGATCCGGCGCGCCCTTCACCCTGGCGGCGTCCGGCGCCGCGCCATCGGTGGCCGCGCTGGACGATGGCGGCTTCGTCGTCGCCTATACCCTCGGCGCCGGCAGCGAGACGCGGATCGCCTGGCGCATCGTCGGCGCCGACGGCAGCCTCATGGCCGAAGCCGTGACCGGCGGCGCGCAGACCGATACCGCGATGCCCGACGTCGCCGTACTGGCCGACGGTTCGATCGCCATCGCCTGGCGCGCCGGCGGCCAGGTGCATGTGCGCCACGTGGACGGCGCCGGCAATCCGCTTGGCGCGGAGGAGGTGTTCGGGACGCTCGGCAGCGCCTTCAGCCCGAGCATCACGGCGCTTGGTTCGCGCTATGCGCTGGCCTGGGGCGAGATCGGCGACGGCAACGTCTACGCCGCGCTGCCAGGGGGCGCCACCGTGCAGGTGACGCGCGACGGCCTGGGCGCGAGCCTGTCCACCGCCGCGCCGCTACCCGACATCGTGGCGCTGTCCGACGGCAGCTTTGTCGTCGCTTGGGACAGCTTTGCCAATTCGCCTTATGGCTTCACCGTCAGCGATATCTACTTCCAGCGCTACGACCCGGCCGGCAAGCCCCTGGGGGACATCAACCAGGCCAACATCGACAGCGGTGGCGGGCGCTTCGGCGCGAAGCTCGCCGCGCTGGATGACGGCGGCTTCATGCTGGCCTGGCAGGCGCAGGGCGGCGACTTCGACGCCAACGGCGTGTTCGGCCGCCGCTTCGGCGCCGACGGCACCGCGATGGATGCGCGCGAGTTCGGCATCAACGAAGAACGTGCCGGCGACCAGGCCGGCCCGGCGCTGGCCACGCTCGCGCACGGCGGCTTCGCGGCGGCCTGGATCGACACCCAGGACGACGGCGCGGCCCGGATCGAGGCGCGGGTGCTGGCCGGCACCGCGCCGGCGTTGCCGGAAGCTGGAAGCAGTGGAAGCAGCGGCAGCAGCGGCAGTAGCGGCAGCGAAGTCAGCGTGGTGGTACCGCCACCGGCCGAATCGGCGCCGGCGGAACCGCAGCCGGTCGTCGTCGCACCGGCGCCGCAGCCGGTCGTCGTTGCCCCGGCGCCGCAGCCGGTCGTCGTCGCTCCCGCGCCGGCGCCGGTCGTCACCGCCCCCGTCGCTCCGCTCCCTGCGCCTGCCCTGCCCAGGGTCGAGGTCAGTGGCAGCAAGGGCGCCGACCTGGTCCACATGGGAGCCAGCGCCGGCAACCAGCGCATCGACGCCCTCGATGGCCTCGATACCGTCCGCTACGGCGCCGCGAAAGCCGGCTTCACGCTGCAGCACGGCGCCGCCGGCCTGACCGTGCGCGATGCGGCCGGCGCCAGCGACGTGCTGCTCAATGTCGAGCGCATCGTGTTCGCCGACGCCGCGCTGGCCTTCGACATCGATGGTGTCGCCGGCCAGGCCTACCGCCTTTACACGGCCGCCTTCGACCGCGCGCCCGACGGGGCGGGGCTGGGCTACTGGATCGGGATGATGGACGCCGGCCTCACCCTGCGGCAGGCGGCGGACGCCTTCGTGGGCAGCGGCGAATTCGCCGCCCTGTACGGCGCGGCTGCCAGCGACGCGCGTTTCGTCGAGCTCCTGTACGACAACGTGCTGCACCGCCCGGCCGAGGGAGCGGGCCGCCAGTTCTGGATCGATGCGTTGTCAAGCCACGGCGTGTCGCGCGCCGAGGTGCTGGCGCAGTTCAGCGAAAGCGCGGAGAACGGCGCGCAGGTCATTGGCGTCATCCAGAACGGCATCGACTTCATCCCGTGGGCCTGAGGCACAGGCTTTTTCATTCCGGCGCAAGGAGCGCCGAACCCCATCCAGGACAGCTTTCCATGAGTACCGAAATCGACTACGCCCCGGTCGGCATCATCGACGACCGCGACACCCTGTTCACGACCCTGCGCACCGGCGATATCGCCGCGATCCTGACCCCGATCGATTTCGGCGTGCTGACCAGCGGCCGCTGGGTGATCGACGCGCAGTCGGTGCCGGGCCTGTTCAGCATCGGCTATGACCCGGCGGTCGACACCTCGGCGCGCCTGGTGGTCGCCAACGCGGCCCTGATGCCGGCCGCCGGCACGCCGGTCACCGTCACCGCGCACTACTACGACCGCTACCAGATCGATTACCAGGGCAATCCGCTCCCCGGGAAGGGTGTTGCCGAGACCCTCGTATACACGGTCGAAGCGGGCAGCACGCGCGAGCTGAACGGCTTCGGCGCCGAGACCGCGCTCGGGGCGGCCAGCGCCGGCGCCAGCCCGGCGCTGGCGACGCTGCAGGACGGCGGCTTCGCCGCGGCCTGGCAGGGCGCCGACGGGGCGATCCGGGCGCAGGTGCGCGATGCCGCCGGCAATGCGCGCACCGGCGCCTTCGCCCTCACGCCCGGCGGCGACGGCGTCGCCGAAGGCGAGCCTTCGGTGGCGGCCCTTGGCGGCGGACGCTTCGTCACGAGCTACACCACCGCAGTGGACGGCCAGCCGCGCATCGCCTTCAGGATCGCCGACGTGAACGGCCAGCTGGGCGCGCAGGTGCTGTTGGACGCCGCGCCGGCCGTCGATGCCGCCATGCCGGATGCCGTCGCCCTGCGGGATGGCTCCTTCGCCATCGCCTGGCGCGCCGGTGGCCAGGTCCACGTGCGCGTGGCCGATGCCGGCGGCAACCTGGTCGGCGCCGAGCAGGTCTACGGCAGCCTCGGCACCGCCTTCAGCCCGAGCATTGCCGCCACCGGCGCCGGCTACACCGTGGCCTGGGGCGAGATCGGCGACGGCAACATCTACGTCGCGGCGCAGGGCGGCGCTGCCACCGTGGTCAACGGCGACGGCCTGGCGGCGAGCATCGCCACCGCCGCGCCGCTGCCGAACATCGCGGCGCTCGCGGGCGGCGGCTATGTCGTCGCCTGGGACAGCTATGCCAACGAGCCGCTCGGCTTCACGATCAGCGATATCTTCTTCCAGCGCTATGACGCGTTTGGGAACAAGGCCGGCGCCGTCACCCAGGCCAATATCGACAGCGGCGGCGGGCGTTTCGACGCCGCCGTCACTGCATCGCTTGACGGCGGCTTCGTGATCGGCTGGCAGTCCGCCAGCGGCGACTTCGACGGCAATGGCGTATTCGGCCGCCGCTTCGACGCCGGGGGCAACGCGCTCGACCTGCGCGAGTTCGCCATCAACGAGGGCCGCGCCGGCGACCAGGCTCATGTGGAACTCACGGCGCTCGCGAACGGCGGCTTCGCCGCGGCGTGGGTCGACACCGCCGCCAGCGGCGCGGTGCAGGTCGAGCTGCGGGTGCTGACGGGAGGGGTGGACAACGGCGCCATGGGTTCCGACAGCGGCTGGTTCAGCGACAGCGGCCGCCACCTGGTGGCCGGCGCGGGCAACGAGCGCCTGTCCGGCTTCGACGGCGTCGACACGGTCAGCTATGACGGCCTGCGGGGCGGCTTCACGGTACTGCGGGATACGACGGCCGTCACCGTGATCGACAACGTCGGCATGAGCGGCGTGGATACCCTGGTCGACGTCGAGCGCATCCTGTTCGGCGACGTCGCGCTGGCGCTGGACATCGGCGGCACCGCCGGCCAGGCCTACCGCCTGTACAAGGCCGCCTTCGACCGGGCTCCGGACCAGGCGGGCGTCGGCTACTGGATCAGGATGATGGATGCGGGCGCGACGCTCGAACAGGTGGCGGCGGGCTTTGCGACCAGCGCGGAATTCAAGGATCTATACGGCGCCAACGCCACCGATGCGCAGTTCGTGGGACTGCTGTACAACAACGTGCTGCATCGGAGCGCCGAAGGCGCCGGCTACGACTACTGGATGAAGGCGCTGGCCGAGCTGCACACCCCGCGCGAGCAGGTGCTGGCCTTCTTCAGCGAGAGCGCCGAGAACCAGGCGCAGGTGATCGGGGCGATCCAGAACGGGATCGAGTTTACGCCATGGGGATGATTGGTCCTTACGGTTGATGCTCGCGTTTGGCGAGTGCTTCGCCCAGCATCACCAGCACCGGCCCATGCCCCGGCTCCAGGCCGCGCGCCAGGTCCGACAGCGTCAGGCGCAGGATGCGTTCATCCGAACGGCTGCAATTCTCCACCACCACCACCGGCAAATCCGCCCGCCGTCCTTCCGCCAGCAAGCGCTCGGCGGTGGCGGCGGCTTCGCGTCCTCCCATGTACTGGACCAAGGTATCGGTTTCGGGGAGGGCGGGCGGTGCGGCGATCCGCTGGTCCGGCTGGTCCGGCGCCGTGCTCGAGGTAAAGAAGGCGACGCTGCGCGCCACGCCGCGCTTGGTCAGCGGCTGCTTGGTCGCCGCCGCGGCGGCAACCGCGGTGGTAATGCCGGGAACAACCTCGACCTCGACCCCCACCGCTTCCAGCGCGCGCAGTTCTTCATCGGCGCGGCCGAACAGCATCGGGTCGCCGCCTTTCAGGCGCACGATGTGCTTGAACTTGCCGGCGCATTCGACCAGCTGCTCGTTGATATGGGTTTGCGCCGTGGAGCGCTGGCCGGAGCGCTTGCCGACCGAGATCAGCTCGGCCTGGCGGCACAAGGCCAGCATCTCGGGCGTGACGAGGGCGTCGTAGAGCACCACGTCCGCCTGCTCCAGCAGGCGCGCGCCGCGCACGGTGATGAGATCGGCCGCTCCGGGTCCTGCCCCGACCAGATAGACTTTTCCCATCTCCCGCATACGGCCCTCTCCTTATTGATCCAAACGAATCATACCCGCCGCAACGGTCTGGTGGGTGACCTCATCGATCAGGATGAAGGCGCCCGTGGCGCGGTTGTCGCAATAGGCGTCGGCCGCCAGCGGTTGCTGCACGGTGAGCTGCACGGTGGCGATGTCGTTCAGCTTCAGGCCCTGTGCCTCATGACGTTGCTGGGTGTTGACGTCGAGGATGCTGTCGACCTGCTTGACCTTGGCGCCGGTCTGGCGGGTGCCATGCTTGATCCAGTACTTGCGGCGCGCGTCGAGCGGCTCGTCCGACATCCAGCACACATCCGCCACCACCTGCTTCAGTTGCGTCGCCGGCTGGTCGGCGCCGGCCAGCAGGTCGCCACGCGAGATATCCAGGTATTCGTTCAGCAGCAGGGTAACCGACTGGCCGGCCGCGGCCGACTGCAGGGAACCGTCGAAGGTGACGATCTCTTTCACGGTCGCCTGCTGGCCGGATGGCTGGACCACCAGCCTGTCGCCGACCGCCACCCGTCCCGACTCGATGCGGCCCATGTAGCCGCGGAAGTCGTTCGCTTCGTGGCCGTTGTGGCGCGCCACCAACTGCACCGGGAAGCGGAAGGGCGCGTCGTGCGATTCGTCGTAGACCGACAGGCCCTCCAGCAGCTCGATCAGGGTCGGGCCGCCGTACCAGGGCATCTTGCTCGACGCGTCGACCACATTGTCGCCCGCGAGCGCCGACAGCGGGATCGCGGTGACGTCCTTCAGGCCCAGCGAAGCGGCGAATTCGGCATAGGCGGCCACGATGCGGTCGTACACGGCCTGGTCGTAGTTCACCAGGTCCATCTTGTTGACGGCCACGATCACGTGCTCGATCTGCAGAAGCTTGGCGATGGTCGAGTGGCGCTTGGTTTGCGTCAGCAAGGTCACACTGCCGTCGTCGCCCAGTTTGACCTTGGAGACGTCCACCAGGATGATCACGGCGTCGGCGGTCGAGGCGCCGGTGACCATGTTGCGGGTGTACTGCTCGTGGCCCGGAGTGTCGGCGATGATGAACTTGCGCTTCGGCGTGGCGAAGTAGCGGTAGGCCACGTCGATGGTGATGCCCTGTTCGCGCTCGGCTTCCAGGCCGTCGGTCAGCAGCGACAGGTCGATGGTGTCGCCCACGGTGCGCTTGTGCTTCGAGCGCGAGACGGCGGCCAGCTGGTCGGCGAAGATGCCCTTGCTGTCGAACAGCAGGCGGCCGATCAGGGTGCTCTTGCCGTCGTCGACGGAACCGGCGGTGATGAAGCGCAGCAGGCCGCTTTGGTGGAGACTTTCAGTCATGGCGTTCATCAGAAATATCCTTGCTTCTTGCGTTTTTCCATCGAGGCTTCGGAGGTCTGGTCGTCCATCCGGGTCGCGCCGCGCTCGGTCACTTCGGTGACGGCGGTTTCGGCGATGATGTTCTCGACCGTGCTGGCATGCGAGGCCACCGGGCAGGTACAGGAGATGTCGCCCACGGTGCGGAAGCGCACGGTGCGGGTTTCCACGGTTTCGCCTTCGCGCGGCGGGGTCAGGGGCGTGAGCGGCACCAGCAGGCCGTTGCGCGGGATGACCTGGCGCTCGTGCGCAAAATAGATCGGGGGCAGGGCCAGCTTCTCGCGGGCGATGTACTGCCACACATCCAGCTCGGTCCAGTTCGAGATCGGGAACACGCGCATGTTCTCGCCCGGATGGACTCGGGTATTGTAGAGATCCCACAGTTCCGGGCGCTGGGCCTTCGGGTCCCACTGGCCGAATTCGTCGCGGAAGGAAAAGATGCGCTCCTTGGCGCGCGCTTTCTCTTCGTCGCGGCGGGCGCCGCCGATGCAGGCGTCGAAGCCGTGTTCGGCGATGGTTTCCAGCAGCGTCACGGCTTGCGCCGCGTTGCGCGAATCGGTGGCTGGATTACGCAGGCGCACCGTGCCGCGCTTGATCGAGTCCTCGACCGAGCCGACGATCAGGCGCTCGCCCAGCTCCGCTACGCGCGCATCGCGGAAGGCGATCACTTCGTCGAAGTTGTGGCCGGTGTCGATGTGCACCAGCGGGAAGGGGAATTTACCAGGGCGGAAGGCCTTTTCGGCCAGGCGCAGCAGGACAACCGAATCCTTGCCGCCCGAGAACAGCAGGGCAGGGTTGCTGCATTCGGCCGCCACTTCGCGCAGGATGTGGATGGCCTCGGATTCGAGGGCGTCGAGGTGGCGCGCGTTCATGTCGGTGAGCACGCCGGGGTTGTCGAATACTGTCGTCATGTTGTTTTGCCTTTGGGTGACGTTTTCAAGCCGCCACGGATTTGATGCGAATGAGTTTGCCGTCGACCACGTGCAGGCCGCATTCCTTCGATTCGGGGTTCTCCCACCACCAGCGGCCGGCGCGCACATCCTCGCCCGGCTGGACCGCGCGGGTGCAGGGTTCGCAGCCGATCGAAGGGTAGCCGCGGTCGTGCAGGGCATTGTAGGGCACGGCGTTGGCGCGCAGGTATTCCCACACGTTGTCCTCCGACCAGTCGGCCAGCGGATTGAACTTCTGCAGGCCGTGCGCGGCATCGTCTTCCTGCACCGCCAGCTCGGTGCGGGTGGTCGACTGGGCGCGGCGCTGACCCGTGATCCAGGCCTTGTTGCCGGCCAGGGCGCGGCCCAGCGGCTCGACCTTGCGCACGCGGCAGCATTCCTTGCGCATCTCGACGCTGTCGTAGAAGGCGTTCAGGCCGTTGTTCGCCACATAGGCTTCCACCGCTTCCGGCTGTGGCTTGAACAGGGCGATCTCATAGCCGTAGGTGGCGCGCACGCGGTTCAGCATATCCAGGGTTTCGGCGTGCAGGCGGCCGGTCTCGAGCGAGAAGATCCCGATCGGCAGCTTCGCTTTCAGGATCAGGTCGGTCAGGACCATGTCCTCGGCCGCCAGGCTCGATGCGAACACGGCGGGCGAGAAGTCGCGGGCGATGCGTGCCAGGATGGCCTGGGTCTCTTCGACACGATGGTGGAGCTCGCTCATGGCAGTCCCTTAGATACCCGCACCGACGTCGGTGAGCTCGGGCGGCGTGCCGCGCGGCGCGCGGCGGAACAGCGGCAGCGGCTGGTCGCTGGATGCCTGGTAGGTTTCCGAGAACACGGTCAAACCCTTGAGCGCATCGTGGATGCTGCGGTCCTGGCGGGTGGCGAAAGCATCGAAGCCGACGCGCGACAGGGGCCACAGCTGGTCACGCAGCACGTCGCCGATGGCGCGCAGTTCGCCCTGGTAACCGAGACGCTTGCGCAGGTTGAACGCGGTCGAGTAGCCGCGGCCGTCCGAGAACTTCGGGAAGTCCACCGCGACCACGCCAAAGCGGTCCAGGTCGTCCTTGATGGCGGCGGCCTGTTCGTCCGGCGCCAGCCAGACGCCGATCTCGGCGCGGCTCGACAGCAGCGCGCGCTGCGCCTGCCATACGCCCAGGGGCACGATGAACTTGCCTGCCGGGACCTCGACGGTATCGACGCTCTCGCCCTCGGCCAGGCGCAGGACGCTCCAGTCGTCCTCGACCACGTCGCGGTGCTTGATGATCTGCTTGTGCAGGACGAAATTAGGCATAGTGGTCTTCTCCAACCAGTTCGCCCGCCGCGATCGGCGTGGCATACACGTATTCCTTGAACGGCGCGACGCCCAGGCGCTGGGCGGTGTCCACGAAGCGTTCGCCCTCGAAGCGCTCGCGCACATAGACTTCCAGCAGGCGGCCGACCACTTCCGGCATCTGCAGCGCCGAGAACGAGGGCCCGATGATCTTGCCGATCGCCGAGTTGTTACCCTGCGAGCCGCCGATCGACACCTGGTACCACTCGCTGCCGTCCTTGTCGACGCCGAGGATGCCGATGGCGCCCACATGGTGGTGGCCGCAGGCATTGATGCAGCCCGAGATGTTCAGTTCGATCTCGCCGATGTCGTGCTGGAAGTCGAGGTTGTCGAAGCGCTCCGCGATGGCGGCCGCGATCGGGAGCGACTTGGCATTCGCCAGCGAGCAGAAGTCGCCGCCCGGGCAGGCGATCATGTCGGTCAGCAGGCCGATGTTCGGCGTCGCCAGGCCCTTGGCCTTGACCAGCTGCCACAGTTCGAACAGTTTGCTCTGCTCGACGTCGGCCAGCACCAGGTTCTGCTCGTGGGTCACGCGCAGTTCGCCGAAGCTGTACTTGTCGGCCAGGTCGGCCACGAAGTCCATCTGCTCGGCCGTCGCATCGCCCGGCGGCACCCCGGTCTTCTTGAGCGACAGCACCACGGCGGCATAGCCCGGCACCTTGTGCGGCTTGACGTTGCGGTTGAGCCAGTTGGCGAAGGCGCGGTTGTCCGCATGCTGTACGGCCGGGTCGATGTCGTCCAGCTGCGCGTAGCCGTGCGGCTGGAACCATTGGGCGACGCGGTCGAATTCTTCCTGGGTCAGGGTTTCCGGACCGTCCTTCAGGTCGACCCATTCGGCCTCGACCTGGCGCGCGAATTCTTCCACGCCCATGGCCTTGAGCAGGATCTTGATGCGGGCCTTGTACTTGTTGTCGCGGCGGCCGTGCTGGTTATACACGCGCATCACGGCTTCGGTATAGGTCAGCAGGTGTTGCCACGGCAGGAAGTCGCGGATGACCGAGCCCAGGATCGGGGTGCGGCCCATGCCGCCGCCGGCCATGAACTTGAAGCCGACCTCACCGGCGTCGTTGCGCACCAAGGTCAGGCCGATGTCGTGGATGGCGATCGCGGCGCGGTCTTCGACGGCGCCGTTGATCGCCACCTTGAACTTGCGCGGCAGGGCGATGAACTCGGGGTGGAAGGTGCTCCACTGGCGCAGGATCTCGGCGAAGGGGCGCGGATCGATGATCTCGTCGGCGGCGACGCCGGCGAATTCGTCGGTCGTGATGTTGCGGATGCAATTGCCCGAGGTCTGGATCGCGTGCATCTCGACCGAGGCCAGGTCTTCCAGGATGTGGGGCGTTTGTTCCAGCTCAATCCAGTTGTACTGGATGTTCTGACGGGTGGTGAAATGGCCATAACCACGATCGTACTTACGGGCAATATGGGCAAACATGCGCATCTGCTTCGACGCCAGCAGGCCATACGGCACGGCCACGCGCAGCATGTAGGCGTGGCGCTGCATGTACAGGCCGTTCTGGAGGCGCAAGGGGATGAATTCTTCTTCGGTCAACTCATCGGAGAGGCGGCGCTCCACCTGGCTGCGGTACTGCGCGATGCGTTCGCGCACGATGAGATGGTCGTAGTGGTCGTAGCGGTACATGGTCTCGTCCAGTGAGGGCAGACCGTACAAACATTGTCCACCCGTTAAATGTCAGGCCAAGTGTAGGGTCCGACGCATATATTCCAAACTACGGAGAATTCATTTGCTTATATGCGTAACTTGAATAAGCATCTTAAAATGTCATCCGTAGCCACAATCACAAGAACCGATACCCCTTCATGAATCTTCACCAGCTGCGTTTCGTGCGCGAAGCCGTCCGCCAGAACTACAACCTGACCGATGCGGCCAAGTCCCTGTTCACCTCCCAGCCCGGGGTCTCGAAAGCCATCATCGAGCTCGAGGAAGAGCTCGGGGTGGACATCTTCACCCGCCACGGCAAGCGCATCCGTGGACTGACCGAGCCGGGCCGGCTGGTACTGCAGTCGGTCGAGCTGATCATGCAGGAGATCGACAGCCTCAAGCGCATCGGCAAGGAGTATGCGGCCCATGACAGCGGCAGCTTCACCATCGCCACCACCCACACGCAGGCCCGCTACATGCTGCCGAAAGTGGTGCAGGGTTTCATGCAGAAGTTTCCGAAGGTGCGCTTGTCTTTACTGCAAGGAAACCCGAAGCAGATCGCCGACATGGTCAAGAACGACCAGGCCGACCTGGCCATCGCCACCGAGTCGATCGCCGCCGTCGACGGCCTGATCACGCTGCCGTGCTACCAGTGGGAGCACGTGCTGGTGGTGCCGCACGAGCATCCGCTGACCAGGTCGAAGGCGGTGTCGCTCGAAGAAATTGCCAGCTACCCGATCATCACCTACGACGCGGCCTTTGCCGGCCGCAGCAAGATCGACCACGCCTTCGGCCTGCGCAGCCTGAAACCGGACGTGCTGCTGGAAGCGATCGACGCCGACGTCATCAAGACTTATGTGGAGCTGGGCATGGGTGTCGGCATCATCGCCGGCATGGCCTTCGATCCGGAGCGCGACCGCAACCTGCGCGCCATTCCCGTCGGCCACCTGTTCGGCATGAACACCTCGCGCGTGGCGGTCAAGCAGGGCGCCTACTTGCGCAGCTATATCTATACCTTCATCGAACTGCTCGCCCCGACGCTCAATCGCAAGATGGTGGAGTCGGCGATGCGCGGCGGCGACAACTACGACCTGTAATAATCAAGGAAACACCATGAGCACCAATCCAGTCGCGGAGTTCTACACGGCCATCGCCGACCATTACGACGCCCAGTTCCACGACGAGACCGACGAGGACCGCCAGGACGACCTCGACGACGTCGCCGAACAGGTTGCAGACCTGATGCGCGGCCATACCGTGCTGGAACTCGGTTGCGGCACCGGCTTTTTTACCGATGTGATCGCCGTGACCGCCGCGTCGGTGCTGGCCACCGACATCAGCGAAGCGATGCTGAACGTGGCGCGCGAGCATGGCGACGGGCTGGAAAACGTGCAATACCGTGTCGTCGACGCGCTGAACCTGCCGACCGACCTGGGCAAATTCAGCGCCGTGTTCGCCGGCTTCCTGTGGTCGCATTTTAAAAAGGAACAGCAGGACGCCTTCCTGGCCGGCCTGCGCGCGCGCATCGGCAAGGATGCGTTGTTGGTGCTGATCGACGACGAGTACGTCGAAGGCGCCAGCCCTTCGATTGCCCGCACCGACGCCCAGGGCAATACCTGGGCCCAGTTCGTGGATGCGGAGGGAAATCGCCACGAGCTGCCCAAGAACTACCCGACCGACAGCGCGCTGCGCAAGCGCCTCGGCACGGCGGTGCGCGAGATCAAGATCGGCCGCTGGGACAGCTGCTGGGCGCTGACCTGCAGATTGAAGTAAACGCCGGGGGTGGTTGCCAAATAGCAACGACTGGGCGCGAAGCCGCATAATATTTTCCTGTTGGTAACATTGCCCGCTATACTCGCTGGCACATTCGACAACAGGAGACATCGTGCTGGCACGCCGCATCGCATCCCCCCTCATTTTGACCTTGCTGGCTGCCTGCGGCGACGCCAGCCCACCGTCCACCGGCGTGCAGCAGTCGCGGTCCCTGATGACCACCACCGCCAGCGCGCCGGTTGCGGCCGACTACCATCGTGTCGTGCAGCAGATCTATGTGGGCTACTTCGGCAGGCCCGCCGACGTCGGCGGCCTGGACTGGCACGCCAAGGTGTTGCTGGCCGCCGGCGCGCCGCTCGACATCGCCGGCATTGCGCGCACCTACGACAGCAACGCCGCGCTGCGCGCCGAGATCGACAGCTTCGGCACCAGCGCCGAGTCAAACGCCCTGTACCCGGGCGACAACGGCCAGTTCATCGACGCCCTGTACCGTAACCTGTTCAACCGGCCTGCCGACGACGCCGGCAAGGCGTTCTGGGTCCGAGCCCTGGACGACAAGCTGATGACGCGCGCGAGCGCCGCCATCCAGCTGATGTCGGGCGCCGGCGGCAGCGATGTCGGCATCATCGCCAACAAGACCTCGGCGGCAGGCGCCTTTACCGGCCTGCTGGCGACGCCGGTGCAGCAACAGGGCTATAGCGGCCTGGCCGCCGACGCGGTCGTGCGCGGCATGCTGGCCCGGGTCGGCGGCGCCACCGACCTGGCCGGCTTCGACGCCACCATCCGTTCGACCATCCACGAACTGGCCGCGAACATTGCCGCCAGCAAGGGCTGGGATATCGTGGCGCCGGCGCCGGCCATGAACAGCGCCGCGCTTACCGCACCCGTGATCCTGCCGCTGCAGGTGGTGGCGCGTCCGCCCGCGGAGGCCGCGGCGCCGCCGGTGCCGGCAACCCTGGCGCCAGTGCCGGCCGGGACCAACCTCAAGCTGTGGCTGTACGATCCCCGCAGCAGCGCCGGCGCCGCCCTGGCAACCGGCATCTTCCTGCGCAACGTGACAGCCAATGGGGCCTGGAACTTCGTCGCCGCCGGCCGCGACGGCAGCCTGTACCAGCAGCTGACGCCAGGCGTTACCTACGAATTCGACGTGGTCGAGCCCGACAACGGACTGCAGCGGCGCCGCTACAACGCCAGCGTATCGGCCGCCGGCGCGGTCACGCTGCAGGACCGCAACGCCAACGCCAACGGCTACTACGCGGTCACCGTCACGGTCCCGGCCCAGGTCACGCCGGATGTCAAGCTGCGCCAGGACGCGCTGCGCCTGCTGGCCGAACGCCCGGTGTCGAGCTTCCAGCCGACCTCGCAATGCCAGTTGGCCGACCAGGTCACGCCGCAGCGCAGCTTCGCGACCGACCTGTCGGCCGGCTTCCCGAAGGTGCGCACGCGCCTGCCGTCCTTCGGTTCCGTGCGATCCCTGATCATCCCGGTGGACTTCCCGGAAGTGGCGGGCCAGGGCGATCCGGGCAGCCTGTTCACACCGGTGGCCAACGAAGTACGCGACTTCTTCCACAAGCAGTCCTACGGCCGCCTGGCCTTTGCGTTCGACATCCTGCCGAACTGGGTGCGCCTGCCGTTCAACCCATCCAGGTACGGCTTCACTTCGGTGAACGGCTCGGGCGACTTCACCTCCTACCGCAACGACATCTTCGCGATGCTCGACGGGCAGGTGGATTTCAGCCGCTATGACGCCGTCTACATCCTGGTACCGAAGGAAATGCCGATGTCGAAGATGGGCTATGGCCCGGCCATTACCGGCCCGACCTGGACCTCGACCGGCTACGTGATCAACGGCGCCACCGGCGGCGCCGACATGTACCTGCAGCCTGGCAATGAATGGCGCTGGATGGCACACGAGACCGGCCACGCCTTCGGCCTGTACGACGAAGACCTCGACCACAAGAGCCAGACCCTCGGCCACTGGGGCCTCATGGCCATGAACTGGAGCCGCAACGCGATCGAGAACAACGGCTGGGACCGCTACCTGCTGGGCTGGCTGCCTGAAGCGCAGGTGGCCTGCCTGCCCAAGGAGAGCCTGGGCGGCGCCGGCACCAGCGTCGCGCTGGAACCCCTGGTACGCCAGTCGGCCGGCACCAAGGCGGCCATGGTGCCGCTGTCGGGTACGAAGATCCTGGTGATGGAGTCGCGCAAGAACGAAGGCTACGACCGCATCGCCGCCGGCAACGAAGGCGTGCTGGTCTACACCGTTGACATGACGCTCGGCACGCTCAAGGGCGGCTACCGCACGGTGCGGCGTCCCGGCTCGGTCGATCCGGCTTTCGAGGACGCGGCGCTGCGCAGCGGCGAGTCGGTGACGGTCGACGGCGTCACCGTCACGGTGACGGCGTCGAGCAAGGACGGGGAGACGGTGAAGATCAGCCGGCAGTAAGCCGGTCTGAAGGCCGGGGAGGGCGCGCTGCTGCGTGGCGACACGTGCGGGCGGGGCCGATTACAGTTGAGCTAGCGGGCCCCGCAGGGCCCATTCAGCCAACGCCTTCCCGGAGTTCCCGACATGATATTACGTAGCCTGCTTCCTTCCATCCTGATCGGCGCCGTCGCCAGCGCGCGATCCATGACGCCAATGGCCACCATCGCCACGGCGCGCCTCGCACGACGCGATACCCCGGGAGAGCTGTTTCTCCTCGATCGGCCTCTCTTCAAATATGGCGCGCTGGCGATGGGCGCCGGCGAGCTATACGGAGACAAGATGAAGACCGCGCCGGACCGCACGGTGTTCCTGGGCTTGCTGGCGCGCGTGATGAGCGCCGGCATCGCCGGTGCGGCGCTGGCGCCGCGCGGCCGGGAGAAGGCGGGCGCGGCGGCGGCGATCGCCACTGCGGTGCCGCTCGCCTACCTGACACTGGCCGGACGCAAACAGGCCATGGCGCGCATCGGCCAGACCCGCAGCGGCCTGATCGAAGATGCGCTGGTGGTCGCCGCAGGCTCGGCGGTCGTCGCACTGTCGACTCGCCAAGGCCGCACCTAGCCGGCCCCGCCTGGCGACTGAGTCAGCGCGCCGGTTCGGGCGCTTCGTAGTCCATCGTATCGGTATCGGTATCGGTTGCCAGCGGACCACCCCACAGCTTCAGCCAGATGAAGCCGGCGACGCCCGCGATCAGCGAGGCGATCAGGATTGCCATCTTGGACGCATTGATGGTGTCGTTCGCACCCGTGAAGGCCAGGTTGGTGATGAAGATCGACATCGTGAAGCCGATGCCGCCCAGCATGCCGGCCCCGATGATGTGGCGCCAGGCCAGGTCGAGCGGCAGGCGGCACAGTCCCAGCGCTACAGCCGCAAAACTGAACAGGAAAATACCGAGGGGCTTGCCGGCGACCAGGCCCAGGATGATGCCGAGGCTGTTGTCGCTCAGGAGTTCCGTGGTCCAGCCCGCGCCGATGATGATCCCGGTGTTGGCCAGGGCGAACAGCGGCAGGATCAGGAAGGTGACCGGCTTGTGCAGGAAGTGCTCGAGCCGGTGCGAGGGCGAGTGGGTGTCGTCTTCCTTGGCCGAATACGGGATGGTGAAGGCCAGCAGCACACCGGCGATGGTCGCGTGCACGCCCGACTTGAGCATCAGGAACCACATGAGCGCGCCTCCCAGCAGGTAAGGCAGCAGGGCCATCACGCGCAGCACCCGGTTCATCGCCAGCAGGCCGGCAAACACGCCCATTGCGCCGAGCAGGTAGAGGAAGGACAGGTCGTTGGTGTAGAACACGGCAATGACGATGATCGCGCCCAGGTCGTCCATGACGGCGAGCGCGGTCAGGAAGATCTTGAGCGAGGCCGGCACCCGGCTGCCGAGCAGGGCCAGCACGCCGAGCGCGAAGGCGATGTCGGTCGCCATCGGGATGCCGATGCCGGCCTGGGTGGGCGTGCCGCCGTTCAGGCCGAAGTGGATCAGCGAGGGCAGGGCGATGCCCCCGGCCGCGGCCAGCATCGGCAGCATGGCGTTCCTGAGATCGGACAACTCCCCGTTTTGCAATTCGCGTTCGAGCTCGAGACCGATCAGGAGGAAGAAGATCGCCATCAGGGCGTCGTTGACCCAATGCTCGATGCTCAAGCCCGCCACGTACTGGTGCCAGAATCCGAGGTAGCCCGGACCGAAGGCCGAATTGGCGAGCGTCAGCGAGAGCAGCGTGCAGGCGATCAGGATGATGCCGCCGGCCTTGCTCGAGTGGATGAATTCTTTGAAAGTCTGGGAAAGGCGGCGCTCGATGCGGATCATGCGGCCCCCGAGGCGGCGTGGCAAAGAGGGGAAGCGGCAGGCGTGGCGCCGACGTGGCTGTGCAGGATGGTCATGAGGTATGGTCGTGAAAGAGCCGCGTGGCGGCCCGACCATCGCGCATCCTGTCGTGCCTGGACGGCACGAACACCCGCGATCATGATAACACGTCCGGCAGGCACGAGGCTGCCGGACGGCCGGGGTGATGCTAGCGCGCTGCCTCGTCGGCCAGCGCGGCGCCGGTCTTGCCCTGCTCGCCGGCCAGTTTGAGACGCTGCTCCCAGAAGTGCGCGTTCTCGATGCCCAGCGCCACCGGATCGAAGACCGGATCCTTGCCCAGCTTCTTCTGCGCTTCGTAGTCGCGCAGGCACTTGAAGGCCACATTGCGCATCAAGAGGATCGCGATCAGGTTCAGCCATGCCATCAGGCCCACGCCGAGATCGCCCAGTGCCCAGGCCGCGTCGGCGGTCTTGATGGTGCCGTAGAAGGTCGCGCCGATGATCGCCAGCTTCAGCAGGAAGGTCATCCAGGGGCGGCCGGTCGCGCGGTTGATGTAGGCGATATTGGTTTCGGCGATGTAGTAATAGGCCACGATCGTCGTGAACGCGAAGAACAGCAGGGCGATCGCGACGAACAGGGAGCCGAAGCCCGGCATGATGTTTTCGAGCGCCGTCTGCACGTAGCCCGGGCCGGCGGCCACGCCCTGGATACCGGTGAACATCGGGGTGCCGTCCGGCGCCTGCACGTTGTACTGGCCGGTAATCAGGAGCATGAAGGCGGTGGCCGAGCACACGAACAGGGTGTCGACATACACCGAGAAGCCCTGCACCAGGCCCTGCTTGGCCGGGTGGCTCACTTCCGCCGCCGAAGAGGCGTGCGGGCCGGTGCCCTGGCCCGCTTCGTTCGAGTACACGCCGCGCTTGACGCCCCACTGGATCGCCATGCCGATGATGGCGCCGAAGGCGGCGTCCGCGCCGAAGGCCGAGGTGAAGATCAGCGAGAGCACGGAGGGCAACTGCTCGATGTGCAGCGCAACGATGATGACGGCGACGACGATGTAGCCCAGCGCCATGAAGGGCACGACATATTCGGCGAAAGTCGCGATGCGCTTGACGCCGCCGAAGATGATGAAGGCCAGGGCGATGGACAGCAGGGCGCCGGTCACGGTGGTGTCGACACCGGCGGCGGTCTTCAGGCTTTCCGCGATCGAATTGGCCTGTACGCCCGGCAGCAGCAGGCCGGTAGCGAAGATGGTGACGAGCGCGAACAGCATCGCATACCACTTCACGCCCAGGCCCTTCTCGATGTAGAAGGCGGGGCCACCACGGAACTGCTTGTTGATCGATTCCTTGTACACCTGGCCCAGGGTCGATTCGACGAAGGCCGAGCTGGCGCCGAGGAAGGCCACCGCCCACATCCAGAACACCGCACCCGGACCGCCGAAGGTGATGGCGGTGGCGACGCCGGCGATGTTGCCGGTGCCGACGCGGCCGGCCAGCGTCATGGTCAGGGCCTGGAAGGACGAGACGCCCTGTTCGGAGCTTTTCCCGTCGATCATCAGGCGCGTCATTTCACGCAGGTGGCGCACTTGCAGGAAGCGCGAGCGGATGGAGAAATACAGGCCGGCGCCCAGGCAGAGCGCAATCAGGGCCGTGCTCCATACATAGCCGTTGATGGTATTGACCAACTCATTCATTTACGTGATCCCCGTAGCAAGGTCTTTGAATCTTATGGCCGGAAACGCTGCCCGGCCTCTCGTGGATAGCAAAGATACATGAAGCATCAACCGATTCCTACCGTTATTTTTGGGCCGCAGGAGCTGCCTCGAAAACGTGCACCGAAAGCTGTCGGACGGGGCGTGCCGGCACGTTTTCGGTGCGCCGCTTGCCTCAATGTAGCTTGATCGGCGCCACCGTCGTGCCTTCCTTGACTTCGATGGCAGCGTCGTCGAAGCCCGGTGGGCCGAAGCGGCCGGCGGCATCGCGGCTGAAACCATAGTTCTCTTTCGGGATGCCGATGAAGTTACGGTCGAGCTCGCCGTTTTCGTTTTCGTCCTGGTAGGCCACCACGGCCCAGGTGCCGACAGGAATATCGCGCAAAGCGACCACGGTTTCGCCGGCGCGGGCCGGGACCGAGGCGCTGTAGACGCATTGCTTGAGGAAGCGCTCGCGGTCGCACACGGCGACGTTGACCTTGCCCTTGCCGCCGGCCACGTTCGTCACCCGTACTTCGACCGTCGCAGCCGACGCAGGCAGCGCCGCCAGCAGCAGGGCGCAGGAAAGCAGTACATGACGCATGAATATCCTTTCGTTAATGGAGATGGGTGTACCGTCGCTGAACCGCAGCGGGTGCGTGCGACCCTTGTGCGGCGCAGCGCCTGTGGTAGGCTCGATGTATTCCGTTTACTATATTCGCACCATGCTGCTCAATGCCCTCATCGTCGTGCTTACCGTCGTGCTGATGGAAGTGTTTTCCATCGTCGCGCACAAACACGTGATGCATGGCTTCGGCTGGGGCTGGCACCGCTCGCATCACGAGCCGCGCACCGGCTGGTTCGAGAAGAACGACTTGTATGCCGTGGTGTTCGCGGGCGTGGCGATCGCCCTGATCTGGTTCGGTACCGAAGGCGCCTGGCCGCTGCAGTGGATCGGGGCCGGCATGACCGCCTACGGCGCCCTGTATTTCGTCGCCCACGACGGCCTGGTGCACCAGCGCTGGCCGTTCCGCTATACGCCGCGCAGCGGCTACCTCAAGCGCCTGTACCAGGCCCACCGCATGCACCATGCGGTCGAGGGCAAGGACGGCGCGGTGTCCTTCGGCTTCCTGTACGCGCCGCCGGTCCACAAACTCAAGCAAGCTCTGCATGCGCAGCATGGGGGACGTCCGCCGCGGCGCCAGGACGCTGCCACAGCGCCCTCGGCCGCGCCGCAGGATCACGCGCACTGAAGCGCGAGCCAAGGGCGCTGACCGCGCCCTTCATCAGCAGCCACAGTTTCGTCGCCTTGCCGGTGCCGGTGCGCGCATCCCAGGCGTGGGGGCCGCGCCGCTTCACCTCGATGCCGATCTCGCGATAGACATTGCGTGCGCTGGCAATCGCCCAAGCAGAGCGCAAGGGCAGGGCGGCAATGCCTCCGCGCGCCGAGTCGTAGTAGGGCTCGGCGTGGTCCACCAGCCGGGCCGCCACCTTCGCCAGGGCGGCGCGGTGGCGAGGCTCGGCCAGTTCGTCCACAGGGATGCCGGCCTCGCGCAGCCACTGGGCCGGCAGGTAGCAGCGCCCCATGCGGGCATCCTCGACGATGTCGCGTGCGATATTGGTCAACTGGAAGGCCAGCCCGAGGTCGCAGGCCCGGTCCAGCACCCGCTGGTCGTGTGCGCCCATGATCGAGGCCATCATCAGGCCGACCACGCCGGCCACGTGGTAGCAGTAGCGCAAGGTGTCGTCGATGGTTTCGTAGTGCGCGCCCTCGACGTCCATCGCGAAGCCGGCCAGGTGATCGAACGCGAAACGCGGATCGATGCGGTGGCGCAGCGCCACTTCCTGGAAAGCGGCGAAGGCGGGATCGTGCATCGGCTCGCCGGCATAGGCACGGCGGGTCTGCGTCTCCAGCAGCGCGAGCGCGGCGGCGGCATCGTGGGTCGCGGCGACGGCGGGATTGAAGCCCAGTTCCTGGCCATCGACCACGTCGTCGCAATGGCGGCACCAGGCGTACAGCATCAACACGCTGCGCCGCGTCGCCGGGTCGAACAGGCGCGCCGCCGCAGCGAAACTTTTCGATCCGACCTCGATGGTGCGGGTCGCGTGCTCCATCAGCGCTTCGCTCATGCCCGCACCGCCTCCCCGGACGCACCAGGCGCCCACGACTGCGCCAGGTCCTCCACCATCAGCCCGGCGGTCGCTTTGGCCGAGCCGATCACGCCCGGCACGCCGGCGCCGGGGTGGGTGCCGGCGCCCACCAGGTAGAGGTTGGACAATTCGCTGTCGCGGTTGTGTGGCCGGAACCAGGCGCTCTGGGTCAGGACCGGCTCCAGCGAGAAGGCCGAGCCGAGGTGGGCGTTGAGCTGGTCGCGGAAGTCCACCGGGGTGAAGAAGCGGCTAGTGACCAGCTGGCTGCGCAGGCCCGGCATGTAGCGCTGTTCGAGATAGTCGAAGATGCGGTCGCGGTATTTCGGCCCTTCGACCGACCAGTCGATCGGCGCATTGCCCAGGTGCGGCACCGGCGCCAGCACGTAGTGGCTGCCGCAGCC
Organism: Telluria sp. PB2R4; assembly: GCF_059685695.1. Taxonomy (NCBI): domain Bacteria; kingdom Pseudomonadati; phylum Pseudomonadota; class Betaproteobacteria; order Burkholderiales; family Oxalobacteraceae; genus Telluria; species Telluria sp. PB2R4. The sequence goes on from NZ_JCASIC010000014.1 coordinate 63,334, forward strand.
GGGCGGCGCCAGCGACGGATCGGTGACGCAGGGCGCGTGAAGGTAGAGCGAGAAGTCGTCCGCCAGGGTCTGGCCCTGGAAAATGTCCTTGATCAGTTCGCGGTAGCGCGGGCCGAAGCAGACCGTGTGGTGCTGCAGCTGCTCATGGTGCTTGTCGAGGCCAAAATAGAGCACGAACAGCGAATTGCTGAAGCGCTTCTTGCCCAGCGAGGCGCCTTCGGCCCGGCCGCGCGGGTGCTGGCCGAGCAGATTGGCATAGGTGTGGACCACGTCGGCGTTCGAGGCCACCGCGTCGGCCTGGAACAGGCGTCCGTCTTCCACCCGCACGCCGCTTACCCGCTTGCCTTCGGCCTCGATGCGCGCCACCGGCGCGTTCAGTTCGATGCGCCCGCCGATGTCCTGGAACAGGCGCACCAGGGCTTGCACCAGGGCGCCGGTGCCGCCGCGCGGGAACCATACGCCCCACCGGCGTTCCAGCGCATGGATCAGGGTGTAGATCGAGCTCGTGGCGAAAGGGTTGCCGCCCACCAGCAGCGAGTGGAAGGAAAAGGCCTGGCGCAGCTGCTCGTCCTGGATGAAGCGCGCCACCATGCCGTAGACGCTGCGCCAGGCCTGCAGGCGGGCCAGCTGCGGCCCGGCCGCGATCATGTCGCGGAAGGACAGGAAGGGCACGGCGCCGAGCTTCAGGTAGCCTTCCTCGAACACCGCCTTCGAATACGCCAGGAAGCGCCGGTAGCCCTCGACGTCGGCCGGGTTGCGCGCGTGGATCTGGCGGTCGAGCGCTTCCTGGTCGTTGGCATAATCGAAGTGGCTGCCGTCTTCCCAGCACAGGCGGTAGAAGGGCGTCACCGGCAGCATCTCGACGTAGTCGCCGATGCGCTTGCCCGCCAGCGTGAACAGCTCCTCGATGCACGAGGGGTCGGTAATGACGGTCGGGCCGGCGTCGAACACGAAGCCCTGGTCTTCATAGACATAGGCGCGGCCGCCCGGCTTGTCGCGTTTTTCCAGCAAGGTGACCTGCGTGCCGCTGGCCTGGAGCCGGATGGCGAGCGCGAGGCCGCCGAAGCCGGCGCCGATGACCACCGCTTTCTTTTGTTGGTTCATGCTGGTTTCCTGATCTGGTCGGGGTGGATCTTGCACGCCGCGGCCAGGGCTTGCGCCACCGGCACCGGCGGTTTGCCGCTGAGTAAACGCGCCTTGTCGCCCAACTGCAGCCGTCCGGCATAGAAGCGGGCGATCAGCGGCGCCGGCAGGCGGTAGAAGCGCTGCATCACGCGCCAGCGCCCGTCGGGACGGCCGGCGAGGAACAGCATGCGGTTGAGCAGCCGGAAGAAGCGTTGGCCCTGCCACGCGCGGCGGGCCTCGTCGCGGATCGCCGCGAACAATGCCGGGGCATCGAGCTCCGTCATGGCGGCGATGCGGTCGGCAAGCTGCACCGCGTGGGGCAGCGAATAGCCGGTGGTCGGGTGGAACAGGCCGGCGCGCAGTCCGCTGCTGGGCTGTCCGTGCAGGTCGGCCCAGAAGGCGTCGAAGTCGCCGGCCAGCACGATCGGCAGCGAGCCGTGTTCTTCGCGCACCACCTCCGCTACCTGCCAGCCGCGCGCGGCGACATAGGCCGTGATGTTGGCGCGCAGCCGCTCTGGCTGCCAGGCGGCGCTGTCGACGTAGTGCGTATCCTCGACCAGCACCCGGTCCGGCCCGAAGGGCAGCAGGTAGACGAAGCGGTAGCCGCCCTGCTGTTCGACGGTGGCGTCCATGATGACCGGGGCGGCGAGGCCGTGTGGCGCGGCCAGGCGCAGCTCCTGGCCGAGGAAGGTCTGGTAGCCGAGCGACAGCCGCGTGCTCGGCCGCATGCCGCGCCCGTCGATGACGGCGCGGGCGTGGATCGACTCGCCATTGGCCAGGTCGACCCTGGTCGGGGTGACGGTGTCGATCCGTACCCGGGTGCGCAGGGCGGCCCCCAGCGCCGGCTCGATCACGCGCGCGAAGTCGCCGGACGCGATGCTGGCGTAGCCGCCATCGAGGGTGCGCGCGAGCTCGGGGAAGGCCACCTCGTAGCGCGGCCAGCGCGTCGACACCAGCGGCGCGATCCAAGCCTGCTGCGCGGGTGTCAGGTCGGTGTCGTGGAACGACCAGGTATGGTTGCCCCCGATGTGGTCTTCACTCTCGAGCAGCAGCACGCGCAGCTCGGGGCGCAGACTGCGCAGGCGCCAGGCCAGCAGCCCGTTGGCAAGTCCGCCTCCGGCCAGCACCAGGTCGTAGGGGAGGGCGGCGGGCGCGGGCTTATCCAAGGCTGGCCACGCGTAACTGGTCCAATGCCGGCTGGCGCGCATCGCGCAGCGCGGCTTCGATGATGTCGGCCGCGCGCAGCGTGCCGCCGGCGGCGGCCACGCTGCCGGCCAGGGCGTCCAGGCGCGCTGCGAAGCCGGGTTCGCCGAGCAGGCGGCGCAACAGGCCGGCCAGGTGGGTGCTGCTGGAGAAGCGCGGCGATGCCTTCAGGCCCACGCCCGTGTGGACGATGCGCGCGGCCGTGCCCGGCTGGTCGAAGGCGATCGGCAGCGCCAGGATCGGCGTGCGCGCGGCGATCGCGTCCATCACGGTGTTCGAGCCCGCGTGCGAGACCACCGCATCGGCGCGCGCCATGACCGCCGCCTGGTCGGCGAAGGCGCATACCCAGGTGGCGCCGGCGCGTTCGAGCGCGCGCTCCTGCGCGGTATCCAGGCCGCCGCAGTGCGCCACCAGCAGCTGCGCGTCGAGCGCGCGGCAGGCGCGGGCGATGCGCTTGAACAGCGCGAAGCGTCCACCCTGCATGGTGCCGAGCGAGGCGAAGACGAAGGGGCGGCCGGCCGCGATCGCGGGCAAGGGCAGCCTGGCCGGTCCGCAGCCGGGGCGCTGGCCGGTGGGGCGCAGCGGTCCCACATGGTGGAAGTGCGGGGGCAGCGCGCGCCGCGGGAAGTCGAAGCCGGCCACGGTCTGGCTGACCTGGGCCAGCGGCGACAGGCAATCGTGCAGCGCGGCGTGCGGCGCCAGGCCGAGGCGCTGCGCATTGGCCGCGATGCTGCGTCCGTGCGGCGCCATCATCCAGTCGTAGACGCGGGTGCTGCCCTCGCAGATCGCGCGTGCGCGTTCGTCGTCGGCGTACTCGAAGGGCATGACGGCCAGCGGAATGCCGGGTTCGCGGTTCACGGGCAGCGCGCAGGCCACCGACACGAAGGGCAGGCCCAGTCCCTCGGCGACCAGCCCGCCGGCGGCTTCCATCTGGTCGGCGATGATGGCGTCGATGCCGAGGACGTCGATGGCGCGCGGCAGTTCGCGGCACAGCATGTCGGTGCTGCCCGCCATGTCGAGGATGACGCGGCGCAGCCCGAGCGGCCCGCCCGGGCTGGCGGCGCGGCGCAGCACTGCGGCCAGCGAGCCGGGAGGATGGGTGGCGCTGCCGACCGCATGAAAGCCGGCCCGCGGGTCGGCAACGAAGTCGCGGGCGTCGGGCTGGTGGATGAACGTGACCTGGTGGCCGCGCGCCACCAGTTCGCCGGCGAGCGCGCTCAAGGCGCTGAAATGACTGTAGAACGCGGGTGCGACCACCCCGAAGTGCGCCATGCGATACTTTCCAGGTTTCAGTTCACCACGGCTTCGCGGCTGCGCGCGAACTCGCGCTCGGCAACCCCGGCAGACCCGGCATCGAGCGGGAAACGCGGGCGTGCCTTGCCCTGCCCGAACAGGCTGGCCATGAACTGCGGCGTGGTGGCATTGGCGCCGAGCGCGTCCTGCAGGTGACGTTCGGCGTCGTGCAGATGTCGTGCCAGGCAGCGCCGGGCTTCGTCGAAACCGAGCGAAGCCAGCACGGTCGACTTGCCGAGATCCCTGCCGGTGTCCTTGCCGCTGTCGGCGCCGGTCAGTGCGATGTCCTTGCCCGGCAGGTCAAGAAAGTCGTCGCGGATCTGGAAGGCGTGGCCGGCCGCCAGTGCGAAGGCGCGCAGCGACTGCGCAACGCGCTCGTCGGCCTGGGCGATGATGGCGGCCATGTCGACGGCGACGCCGAGCAGCACCCCGGTCTTGAGTTCGTTGGTGGTGGCGATGGCGTCGAGGGTGCGGGCGCCGCCGTGCAGATCCTGGAACTGGCCGCGCACCAGGCCCTGGGTGCCGATGGTCTCGCTCAGGCGCGCCACCAGGCGTGCGCGCGTCACCGGCGGAATGTCGCCGGCATTGGCGAGCACGCCGAATGCACGGCTGAGCAGCGCCACCGAGGCCAGAATGGCGACATCCTCGCCGTATTGCACGTGGATGGCCGGCTTGCCGCGGCGTAGCTGGGCATTGTCCATGCAGGGCATGTCGTCCAGCACCAGCGAAGCCGCATGCACCATCTCGACCGCGCAGGCGACATCGGCCAGCGCCGGCGAGGTGCAGCCGAGGTCGCGCGCCACCAGCATCACCAGCAGCGGGCGCATGCGCTTGCCGGCGCTGAGCGCACCGCTGCGCATGGCGGCGGCGAGCGGGTCGGCCTGGTCGCCGCAGTCGGCCAGCAACTGGGCCATGCGGCGCTCGATGGCGTCGCGCAGCGCATCCACGTCGCGCGGATCGGCATTGCCGCCAGGCGCCAGTTCGAGACCGTCGATATTGCCGCTAAAGGTTCCGCTGCGGGCCCCATCGAGCCGGCGTCCCGTTGTCTTCATGCGCTACCCCTTTTGGTCAAGAAACAGGTACAGAAACTGTCGGATTTGCCGATGATCATACCCCAAGTAATGTTGGTCAATCGATAATCATTTCAATTGTGCGCCACGGATCGCATTGCTAGTTGTGTTACATGCGTGATCGTGCCTGCGAACTAACGCATTGATCCGAGCTAGCGTATTAAACTTGAAAACTTGGCTGGTTTGCTCCACGCGTCGAAGGTAAGCGGGTCAAGCCAGGGACATGGTAAAGCGGAAATGCCGGCGTGGGCCGGCAAGGGAGGCCGGCATTGCCGGCCTGTCGAGGCACACGCGGCGGGCGCCGCGCGGCCTGATGGCGGAAGCTGGCTTAGAACGAGTGACGCAGGCCCACATTGAACACGCGCGGATCGGCGCCCAGCGCCGTGGCCGGCGGCGTGACGGCCACCGACGAGGAGCTGATGCCGAAGGTGCCGCGTCCGTTGTTGCGCAGCTGGGCGTAGGTCGTGTAGATGTTGGTGCGCTTCGACAGCGCGTAGGTGTAGGCCAGCGACACGGTATTGCCCTTGGCGCCGCTCTCGTTCTTCTGCTGCTGGAAGTTGACGAAGAACTTGTTCGGGCCGGTGGTGAAGGCGGCGCCGATGTTGGCGTTCTCGTACTCGTTGTTGGCGCCAGTCTGGTCCGCCACCAGGTAGTTGCCCTTGATCTCGAACGCGCCCATGGTGTAGCCCGCGCCGAAGGCATATTCCTTGTCGTCGCCGGTGGCCAGGCGCTCCAGCACGTGGTAGCCGCCGCCCAGGTACAGGCCGCCGTTCTTGTATTCCAGCGACACGCCCATCAGGTCGCCCGACGGGTCGACGGTCTTCTCACCGGTCGAGTAGGCGGCGTTGACGATGAAGCCGGCCGCTGCGTTGCTCTTGTAGTTGACCGAGTTGGCCAGGCGGCGGGTCAGGCGGTTGGTGGCGAAGGCCGACAGGTTGCTGCCGTACAGGCCCTGGCCCAGCACGTCGGTGGCGGCTGCCACGGCGGCGATCGGGCTGTACTCGCGGCCCAGGGTCAGGGTGCCGAAGTTGCCTTGCAGGCCGACCACGGCGCGGCGGCCAAACAGGCTCGAATCGGCGGCGCCGGTGTCCAGGGCAACGCCGGCTTCGATGTTGAACAGCGCTTTCAGGCCATTGCCCAGGTCTTCGGTGCCGCGGAAACCGATACGGCTGCTCGACTGGTTGCCCGAGTTGATCACGGTACGGCTGTCTTCACCCGGTGCGTCGGTGTCTTCCACGCCGATCGATGCGTCCATCACGCCGTAGATCTGGACGTTGGTCTGGGCGTTGGCGAGCAGTGGCAGGGAAGACAGCAGCGCGGCTGCCAGGTACTTGAACTTCATGAAGAGCTCCTTTGGTTTGGACAGGATGTCGAGTTCTCAATAAACTCAGATCGAGGCGGATATTACCTACGGAATATTTCCGCTTAGTGACATCCTGATATGCCATCCTGCCAAACCCTCTTCAGCTGTTTTCCTCCTTGATGATGCTCTCGGCCAGGGGCAGCACGATGTCGATGCTGGTGCCGGATACCGCGTGGCTGCTGATGGTGATTTCGCCGTGCATGGCCCAGACCCGCTCGCGCATGCCGATCAGGCCCAGCGATTCTTTCTTTTCCATGTCTGCGGCGCGGATGCCGCGGCCGTCGTCGCGGATGCTCACGAGCAGTTCGTGGTCGCTGCGGTCGAGGTTGAGTACGACCCGGGTCGCGCCCGCGTGGCGCGCGATGTTGGTAAGCGCCTCTTGCACGATGCGGAACACGGCGGTACTGGCGGTGTCGTCCAGGCGCAGCTCGGCTTCGTCGGCCAGCAGCGCGCAGGCGATGCCGTGCCGTTCGACGAACTCGTCGCGCAGGCCCTGCAGGGCGAAATACAGGCCGCCTTCGTCGAGCGCGCGCGGGCGCAGGTTGGTGGCGATGCGGCGCAGCGAGGCAATCGCCATCAGGAGGTTGGTCTCCATGCCCTCGATCAGGCGCTGGCTCGGCTCGGGCAGCTTGGTGTTTCCCTGCAGCAGGGTGAGATCCATGCGCAGCGAGGCCAGCAGCTGGCCGAGGTCGTCGTGCAGCTCGCGCGCGATGTGGGTGCGCTCCTCTTCGCGAATGGTCTGCAGCGCCGAGGAGAGCTGGCGCAGCTGGTCGTGCGAGCGCGCCAGCTTCTGCTGCACCAGGTGGCGTTCGGAGACGTCGCGCAGGATCACGGTGCAGACCTCGTGTCCGTCGTGGTCGACGGTGGAGATCGAGCCTTCGATCGGGAACAGCTGGCCGTTGGCGCGGATGCCGGTGACGGCGTAGTCGGTGGCGCGCCGCCCCGCGCGTCCGCCGCCGGCGGGAAAGTAATCGCGGGGCGCCTTGGCATCGCGCGACGAAGCCTGGATGAAGCGTGCCAGCGAACTGCCCTGCATGAGGGCGACACTGCTGGCGAACATCTGGGCCGCGGCCGGGTTGGCGAACAGGATGACGGCTTCTTCGTCGATCGACAGGATGGCGTCGCTGGCGCTGTGTACGATGCGCCGACCGTCGAAGGCGCGCGCGGGCCGGTGCACGTTGCGCGCACGGCGCAGCGCGGCCGCGGCCTGTCCGGCGCAGTAACCGCCCAGGAACGAGAACACGAGAACCGCCGTGCCTGGTGCGCGCCGGCGGAAACGTCGCTGTGGTGTCATGCGGAAGCCGCAATGTGAGGGCCGTGGAGGCCGGGAGCTCTACATTACGGCGTGGGGGCGGGACGGGCGTTGATGCGAGACAAAGGGAACAGGGCAGGGGCGGGACGCCCCGGGCCCGGGCTCACATCTGCTTGAACAGGTGCAGGAAGCTGCGGCTCACCTCGAGCTTCTCCGGCCGCCCCTTGACCAGCACCAGGTGGCGCCCGCGGATGTCGCGCGTCACGCCTTCGATGGCGTTGACGTTGACCAGGGTGGCGCGGTGGATCTGCCAGAACAGCGACGGATCGAGTTCGTCGGCCAGGTCGCGCACCGGCTTGCGGATCAGGGCTTCGAAGCCGGCGGTCTGCACGCAGGTGTATTTTTCGTCCGAGCGGAAGAACAGGATGTCTTCCACCGGAATCATGCGCAGGTCCTGGCCGATGCTGGCCTGGATCCATTGCAGGTGCTTGGGCTTGGGCGCGGCGATCTTCTCGGCCAGCTGCGACAGCATCGCCTGCACGCTGTCGTTGACGGTGGCGCGTTCGCTCGGGCGTTCCAGGCGGCTTTTCAGGCGGTCCACCGTGAGCTTCAGGCGGTCCGGCTCGGTCGGCTTGAGCACATAGTCGATCGCGCCGCGTTCGAAGGCCTCGACCGCATACTGGTCGTAGGCGGTGACGAACACGATCTGGCTGCGGTCGCCGATGTCGCGCGCCGCTTCCATACCGGTCTTGCCCGGCATGCGGATGTCGAGGAAGGTCAGGTCGGGCCTGAGCTGGTCGACCAGCTCCACCGCTTCCTCGCCGTTCTTCGCTTCGCCGATGATCTCCAGCTCCGGCCAGGCCTCGGACAGGCGCAGGCGCAGCTGGTCGCGCATCAGTCTTTCGTCGTCGGCAATGATGGCGGTCGGTTTCGCGTTAGGCATGGTCATCCCTGTGGCAGTCAGTTTTAATAATTATTCAATGAAACAGCGCCGCAAGCAAGTCGGCTAGCATAGGCAGCATCGGTCACTTCGAGAGCTGGTAAGGCACCTCGATCATCGCGATCACGCCGCTCGGGCTGTTGGCCGCGATATGCAGCTGGCCGGCGTCGCCGTGCAGCAGCTTGAGGCGGTCGCGGATGGTCTGCAACCCGAGGCCGGTACCGTCGCTCGGCATCACGCCGAAACCCACGCCGTCGTCGGTGACGGTGACCAGGAGCTTGCTGTCGACCACCTCGGCGGTGATCTTGAGCGTGCCGCCTTCGGGTTTGCATTCGAGGCCGTGCTTGATCGCGTTCTCGACCATCGACTGCAGCATCATCGGCGGGAAGGCGGCGCTGCGCAGGCCGTCGGGGACCTGCATGACCACCGTCAAACGTTCTTCCATGCGCATCTTGAGCAGGGCCAGGTAGGCCGTGACCATGTCCACCTCGCGCCCGAGGCCGGTGACCACGGCGTTATCGCGCATCTGCGGCAGCACCGCGCGCAGGTACTGGATCAGGCTGCGCTGCATGGCAGAGGCGCGCGGCGGGTCGACCTGGATCAGGTGCTCGACCGAGGCCAGGGTGTTGAACAGGAAGTGCGGCTCGACCTGGGCCTGCATCATCTGCATCTTCGTTTCCGACAGCTGGCGCTGCATGGCTTCGCGCTCGGCCGCCGCGTTCGCCAGATGGGATTGCGCTTCGGCGCGCTTCTTGCCGCCGACCAGGGCCTTGGTGCCGAACAGCGCCAGCACGAACAGCAGCACGAAATTCATGAACCAGGTCGAGGCCTGCTTGTGGTAGCGCGACACCTTCTGTTCGGCGGCATCTTCCACGGCCGCATCGATCGCGTTCGACAGCTCCTCGCTGATCTGCGGCGGCAGTTCGATGTGGACCGACTCGCCACCGTCCGTGCCGGCAGCCGGGGCGGGAGGGGCTGCGGGGGCGGCAGGGGCTGCGGGTGGCGCATCGGGGGCGTCGGGCGCGTCGGGCGCGTCGGGCACGCCGCCGGTGTCGGGCGGCAATGGCAGTTCCGGCGTGGCGGCGCCGCTGCGTGGCCGGTTACGCGGATGGAAGCGGATCCCGCTCTCGTCGATGAGGATGGCGGCGTCGCTGCCGCGCCGGGCCTCGCGCTCGCGCGAGACGTATTCGTCGCCCGAACCGGAGAACAGCTCTTCCTGGAGGATGGCACCGGCGCTCAGGGTCAGGATCGCGAACAGGAAAAACTTCCACCACGACAGTTGGGTGACCCAGGTCGCCACGGCGTCGAAGCCGCGGTAGAGCCACGACAGGACGCTGGAAAAATAATGCGGGTTGGTGTTCCTTGCTTGCATGGTCTTCGCTCGTTACGCTCTAGTGCAAGCGGCGAGTGTACCTCTTCGCCGCTTGCGCGTGCCGGAAATACAACATTTTCGGCATCTACAACTGTTGGGATGATGCAACTTTACTGCGCGCCGTCGTTCGCAGCCAGCGCCATGCGACAGCCTGCACGTTCCGGGGAATGGATTGCGTTCAACCCAGCCAGGATGCGCCACCGCAAATGCTGACAAGCAGAAACGTTGCAAGGTATGATCTTTCGGACCCGCCCATCGAGGTCCGCTCAGTTCGCCATTGTCGACTCCTGAAAGGAAGTGCAGATGTCAGCCGACCACCAAAAATTCCGACTCGTAACCCGTAGTGACTTCGACGGCCTGGTGTGCGCGGTGCTGCTGAAGCACCTCGACCTGATCGACGATATCCTGTTTGTCCACCCGAAGGACATGCAGGATGGCAAGATCGCGATCAGCGCGCGCGACATCACGACCAACCTGCCCTATGTGGCGGCGGCGCACCTGGCCTTCGACCATCACCTGTCGGAAACCATCCGCAATACCGGCGCGCGCGAAAACCATGTGATCCACCCCGATGCGCCTTCGGCGGCGCGGGTAGTGTACGACTACTACGGCGGCGCCAGGACGTTTCCGGCAGCGTGGAACGACATGCTGGTGGCGGTCGACAAGGGCGACTCGGCGCGCTTCTCGCGCGACGAAGTGCTGTTCCCGCAAGGCTGGAACCTGCTTAATTTCCTGATGGACGCGCGTACCGGCCTGGGCCGCTTCCACGAGTTCCGCATCTCCAACTACCAGCTGATGATGGCCCTGATCGACTACTGCGCCCGGCATTCGATCGAGCAGATCATGGAGCTGCCCGACGTACAGGAGCGCAGCACCCTGTATTTCCAGCACGCCGACGCCAGCCGGGAACAGATCCGGCGCTGCGCCCGGGTGCACCGCAACCTGGTGGTGCTCGACCTGCGCAACGAAGAGGTGATCTATGCCGGCAACCGCTTCATCATCTATGCCCTGTTCCCCGAAACGAACATCTCGATCCACGTGCTGTGGGGCGTGAAGCAGCAGAACACCGTGTTCGCCACCGGCAAGTCGATCCTGAACCGGACCTCGAACACGAATATCGGCGCCCTGATGCTGGAGTATGGCGGGGGCGGGCACGAGAACGCCGGCACCTGCCAGGTAGACAATGAAATGGCCGAGGACGTGCTCGGCGCCCTGATCAACCGCATCAACAAGGATGGCTGACCAAATGCTCAGGCGCCGCTGTCGGTCGGCAGTTGGGCAGCGAGCCACCCGGTGATGCCGGCTGCCATCACGCGTACATCGGTATAGCCCAGTCTTCCCGCCCGGCGTGCTGCCCGGGGCGCTTTGCTGCACAGTGGATTCGAGCAGTAGAACACCAGGCTGGCATCGCGCTCGGGCGGCAGCGCGGACGGATCGAAGTCCACTCCCAGGCTGATCGCGCCCGGCACGCGCGCGGCGCGCCACGAGTGCGCCGCATTCAGGTCGAAAACTGCGGGGCGGTCGGCGCCAAGGCGCGCATGCAGTTCGTTCGGCGAAATACTTTTGACACCCATCAGCATTGCAAGCATGTCGGCACCTTGTCGGATCAGTGGTCGAGTCAGTTGCCGGCGCGGCGGGCGCCGATCCGGATGCAGCCGAGGGCGGCGCAGGTGACGCTCACGCCCAGCGCCAGGCCGCCGACCATGCCGGCCATGCCGAGCGGGGCGACCAGCCAGGCCAGCATGTAGCCGATCCCGCCCAGCACCAGGGACCAGCCGGCGAAGCGGCGCGCGGCCTGCTCGAGCGCCGGCGCGACACAGCGCATGCGTGACGCCAGCGCCTTCGGAATTGCATTCGCATACACCACCACCACGCCGCCCAGCAGGGCGCCGGCCAGGCGCCGCGCCCATTCCGGATCGAGGTAGGCCGGCGAGGCCCAGGCCAGAAGCGCCGAGGCGCCGAGGATGCACGCGGCTCCCAAAACCGCACGGCACAGCTGGGACACACGGGAAGATGCGGGGGACGGCTTCATGCTTGCTCCTTCTTTGGTGCAACAACGGGTGGACCGGCGGGCGGGCCTTCGGGCCGGGAGACGTTCAGCCCGAAGACTTGCGCGAAGCCCAGCAGGGCGTCTTCCAGCACCGACAGCCTGAGCCGGTAGGTGATGCTGCGGCCGTGTTTTTCCGCCTCGATCAGCCCGGCCGCGAGCAGCACGGCGAAATGGGCCGACATCGTCGGTTTCGACACATCGAACAGGCCGGACAGTTCCCCGGCGCCCATCGGCCCCTGTTGCAGGTGCTGCAAGACGGCGCGGCGGGTCGGATCGGACAGGGCTTTGAAAACGGAAGTCATGATTGATTGTTAGCTAAACGTCGAAATATTGCAAGCGATTTCGCACGCGGGGCATGTGTACATGCGGAACGGTGAAAACGCTTATCGGGCGTGGTAGCGCTGGGCCAGCATCGCGCGCACTGCATCCGGCGCCAGCGGTTCACTGAACCATTGCCCCTGCAACTGGTCGCAGCCGTGCAGGCGCAGGAAGTCCATCTGCTCCTCGGTCTCGACCGCTTCGCCAACCACCGCCAGATTGAGGTTGTGGCCGATGTCGATCAGGGTCTTGGCCAGCCGGTTGCCCTTGCCCTCGGGTGAGATGTCGTGCACCGCGGCTTTCGACAGCTTGACCTGGCGCACCGACAGCTGGCGCAGGAAGGACAGGTCGGAAATCCCCTTGCCGAATTCGTCCAGCGACAGCGCCACGCCGACCTCGTGCAGCTGGGCCGACAGCTCGCGCCCGAGGCTCGGATTGCGGATCAGGTCGGCCTCGGGAATCTCGATCTCCAGGCTGCCCGGCGGCAGGGCGTAGCGCGCCATGCGGGCGGCGAGGCCGGGAATGAAGCCGTGCTGGCTGTACTCGCGGTGCGAGACATTTACCGACACCGGCAGGCCGGTATAGCCGAGCTGGCGCAGTTCCTGCAGGAAGGCGCAGGCCTGGTCCAGCACCCAGTTGCCGATCTCGATCATCTTGCCCGACTCCTCGGCTTCGGCGAGGAAGGAAGCCGGCAGCATGATGCCGTGCTTCGGGTGGCGCCAGCGCAGCAGCGCCTCGAAGCCGCCAACCTTGCCGTTGCGTGCGTCCATGCGCGGCTGGAACAGCAGGAACAGTTCGTCGTGCTCGAGCGCGCTGCGGATGCTGTCGGCCAGCGCGGCGCGCTTTTCGCTGGCCGAACGCATCTCGGGCGAATAGAAATGCACGCCGCCGCCGTTGCCCTTGGCGTGGTACATCGCCATGTCGGCCGCGCGCACCAGCTCGGCCGTCGTCTTGCCATCTTCCGGGAACACCGCCACGCCCAGGCTGGCGCCGACCGCGATCTCGTTGCCGCCGAAGGCCACCGGCATCGTCATCGCGCGCCGCAGGCGTTCGGCCATGCGCAGCGTGAAGCGTACCGAGGGCTGGTCGACCAGCACCAGCACGTATTCGTCGCCCGACATGCGCGCCACCGTGTCGCTGTCGCGCACCGCCGCCTGCAGCCGGCGCGCCACCACCTTGAGCACCGCATCGCCCGCCTCGTGGCCGAAGGTATCGTTGATGGTCTTGAAGTTGTCGAGGTCGATCATCACGGTCGCCACCATCGAGGCATGGCGCTGGGCCAGGTGCAGCGCGTGCTCGAGCCGGTCCCACAGCAGGGTGCGGTTGGCCAGGCCGGTGAGGGCATCGTGGTTGATCTCGTGCTCGAGGTGCTCGGTGCGCTGCTTGGTGGCGGTGACGTCCTGCAGGATGCCGATGAAATGGGTCACTTCGCCATGCTCGTCACGCACCGGAGTGATGCTGAGGTCGTTCCAGAAGATCTCGCCGTTCTTGCGCATATTGCGAAAGACCACGCTGACCGCGCGCCGCTCGACCAGCGCCAGGCGCACCTGGCTGCGCTCGTGGGCGTCGAAGCCGGGCGCGGCCATGAAGCGGGGGTCGCGCCCCACGGCCTCGGCGGCCGGGTAGCCGGCGATGTGCTCGAAGGCCGGGTTGACGTACTCGACGATGTTGTCGCGCCCGGCGCAGCGGGTGATCACGATGCCGTTGCTGGCCGCGTGCAGCGCCCGTTCGCTCAGGAGCAGCTGGCGCTCCTTCTGGCGGCGCTTGGTGATGTTGATGCCCATGCCGAACAGGTACTGGTCGCCGTTGCAGCCGACCCGCGCGCCGCCCACCACCAGTGGGGTTTCGCGGCCGCTGCGCGAGACATAGTTCATCTCCATCGAGACCTCGGCGCCTTCCTCGAACACGCGCCGGATGTTCTCGAGCGCGAGCGGGCGCTCGTGCGGCTCGAACATGTCGATCACGCGCGCGCAAGCGAGTTCGTCCGGCGTCATTTCGGTCAGGCGTTCGAGGTTGTGGTTCCACAGCAGCAGGCGGCCTTCGCGGTTGAGGGCGTAGAAGGTCCCGGGCAATAGATCGACCACGTCGGACAAGGGGGTATTGCCGACGCGTTCGGCTTCGGACACGGATTCGGAGGGAATAAGCGCGATGCTGGCAGTCCACCCGCAGGCTTCGCCGCGCCTGTCGTACTGGCGCAGCAGGGACAGGGTGGCCGGGCCTTGGCGTCCGCCGGCAAAGTGCATCTTGAGCTTGGCGCCGCCGGCGGCAGCCAGGGTGGGCCAGCCGGTGTTGCCGAGCTTGCCCGAGTTGGGGACGACGAGCTCGGTGACTGCGCGTCCCGCGGCTTGATCGGGCGTCCAGCCGAACAGCGCTGCGCACGCGGGATTCCAGGTGACGACCTTGCCCTCGTCATCGGCCAGGAAGCACACCTGCGCAGACGGTTCCATGGTGGACATGCCGCACCCTCCGCGAAAAACACTCGTGGGACGTCCAGCTTACACGGGTTCGCGGCGCGAGGGCGCAAAACAGGCAAGCCACGGCGGGCCGTGGCTTGCTGGATACGGAACGACTGCAGAGCGTCGCGTCAGGCGGCGACGGTCTCCTGCTTCGACGGCAGCGCGACCTGGTTGTCGACGCTGAACTGGTAGTCCTCGAACACGTGCTGGGCCGACAGGATCTGGTAGCTGCCGTCGGCCAGGCGATGGGTGGTGTCCTTCAGGCGGTACGTATAGTGGCCGCAGGTCCAGCAGTTGAAGTTGCGCATGTGCGTGCACAGGCAGGTCTTGTCGAACACCGTGATGTTCTTGCCGTCCGGGCTGGCCTGCACTTCGCGGTTGTACGAGTTGATGTAGGCGCAGTTGCCGGTGGCGTCCAGCAGGTAGCCGTAGGATTCGCAGCCCGGGCGGATGCCCGAACCGATCGCCGGCGTGCTCTTGAGCATACGCATGGGGTAGCCGGTCGGCGACACGCCGTTGACGATGATGTCTTCTTCGCTGGCGCGGAAATATTCCTGCTTGACGTGGTCCGGCATGCCGCACTCGTGGGTCACGGTGAAGCGGGTCGCCACCTGCACCCCGGCGGCGCCTTTTTCAAGGAAGCCCACCGCATCCGAGCCGGTGAAGATGCCGCCGGCCGCGATGACCGGGATATCGAGCTGCTGCTCGCGCATGTAGGCATGGATCTCGTCCATGATGGTGTGCAGGTCGTACTGGCGCCAGTCGTCGATGCCGAAGCCGAGGTGGCCGCCGGCCAGCGGGCCTTCGACGATGATGTAGTCGGGCGCGCGGTCCAGGCGCGCGACCTTTTTCAGGAACAGCTGCAGCGCGCGCACGGAAGACACGATGATGCCCAGCTTGGCGTCGCGGAAGCGCGGGTGGTCCTTGATCAGGTCGAAGGAGCCCAGGTGCAGGCCGGCCGACATGGTGATGCCGTCGATGCCGGCGTCCAGCGCTGCCGACAGGCGGGTGCGCAGTGTCTCTTTCGGCGCGTTCATGGTCAGCTTTTCCATGCAGTTCACGAAGATCAGGCCATCGCCCTTCTTCGCTTCCATGGTCGCGCCGACATGCAGGCGGGTCGCCTCGGCCAGGCGGTCGAGGTCGAACTGCACCACCGCCTTGTTCATGTTGTTGATATTGAACTTGTAGAGCTTGGTCTTGTCCTTGACGAAGGTGGTGTCGAACTTGCGATCCGACACGTCCTGCACCATGGCGTCCGAGATATGGCCGATGCCGCCGAGGCGCGCGGCTTCGAGGGCCAGCTCGGAGGTCGAGATGTCCACACCCATCCCGCCGATCATGATGGGCACGTATTCCTTGTTGCCCAGTCGCAGGCGGAAATCATCAACACGTTTCATTGCAATCCTTAAACCGCCGTAGTTCCCTACGTGTATCAATGCATTGATCAACCGCAGTATACGGTCGTCATTCTACTCCCAGGCATGGCGCCAGCCACGCCGCGTTGGGCTCAAGACCTTAGTCGCGGAAATTATTAAACGCGAGGGGCAGATCCTGGATGTCCTTGCGCAGCAGGGCCATGGCGGCCTGCAGGTCGTCGCGCTTGGCGCCGGTGACGCGCACCGATTCGCCCTGGATACTGGCCTGCACCTTCATCTTGCTTTCCTTGATCAGCTTGGTGATCTTCTTGGCGTCCTCGGTCTCGATGCCGTTACGCACCTTGATGACCTGCTTGACCTTGTCGCCGCCGATCTTCTCGACCTTGCCTTCGTCGAGGAAGCGCACATCGACCTTGCGCTTGGACATCTTGTTGATGAGGACATCCTTGACCTGGCCGAGCTGGAAGTCGGAATCGGCCAACAGCGTCAGTTCCTTTTCCTTCTGCTCGACATTGGCCGAGCTGCCCTTGAAGTCGAAGCGGGTGGTGATTTCCTTGTTCGACTGTTCGACGGCGTTCTTCACTTCGACCATGTCTGCTTCGCAGACGACATCAAACGATGGCATGGCGGTTTCCTTTTTCTGGGTGATGCATATAGATGAACCCCTCTATTTTAACGGACAACGCCCCTCGGCGGCCACCAGATTTGCCCGTACGGCAACAGCGTGTCCCAAGCTTGCCACTATAATTGTCAAAAACTCCTGTCCCCCTATGCCAGCCGACCTGCCCATCCTCCACGACTTTTCCCTCGCTGCGCTCAACACCTTCCGCATTCCGGCGCGCGCCCGGCACTACCTGCGCGTGACCGGGGCGGCCGAGCTGGACGCGGTACGGCGCGACCCGGTGCTGGGCGGCCTGCCGCGCCTGGTGCTGGGCGGCGGCAGCAACATGCTGTTCACCCGCGACTTCGACGGCATCGTCCTGCACATGGCCGGCCTCGGCAAGGAAGTGCTGGGCGAACAGGGCGGCCGGGTGCTGGTGCGGGCGCAGGCGGGCGAAAACTGGCACGCTTTCGTGCAATGGACGCTGGCCCAGGGCCTGGGCGGACTGGAGAACCTGTCGCTGATCCCGGGTACGGTCGGGGCGGCGCCGATCCAGAACGTGGGGGCGTACGGCACCGAAACCAGGGACGTGTTTCACTCCTTGACTGCCTACGACATGGCCAGTGGCGAAGTGCGCACCCTGGATGCGGCGGCCTGCCGCTTCGCTTACCGCGACAGCCTGTTCAAGCATCCTGAAGGGCGCACCCTGGTGGTGCTGGACGTGACCTTCGCCCTGCCGGCGGATTGGTCCCCCAACCTGCGCTATGCCGAGCTGGCGAAAGCCGTGGAAGAGGGGGGGCAGAGCGCGCCCACGCCGCAGGACGTCGGCCGCACGGTCGAAGCGATCCGGCGCCGCAAGCTGCCCGACCCGGCCGAGATCGGCAACGCGGGCAGCTTCTTCAAGAACCCGGTCGTCACGGCAGGCCATTGCGCGCAGCTGCTGGCGCAATATCCTGCACTGGTGCACCACGCGCAGCCGGACGGCAGCGAGAAGCTGGCGGCCGGCTGGCTGATCGACCAGTGCGGCTGGAAGGGCCGGGCGCTGGGGGCGGCGGGCGTGTACCCGAAGCAGGCGCTGGTGCTGGTCAACCTGGGCCAGGCGACGGGCGAGGATGTGGTGCGGCTGGCGCGCGCGATCCAGGACGACGTGGCGGCCAGGTTCGGCGTGCAACTCGAACCGGAGCCGGTATTCATTTAACGGAGGCTGGCATGATCAAGGCAGTCGTGACGGGCCACAGCCGTGGCCTGGGCGCCGCGGTGGGGGCGGAACTGGTGGCGCGCGGCATTCCCGTGCTGGGACTGGCGCGCGGGCATGCGGAGATTGGCGAGGGCATGGAGCAGGCCGTGGTCGACTTCGGCGACGGCGCCGCACTTGCCTCCTTCCTGGAAGGACATACCCTGGGCAGCTTCCTGGCCGGCGCCGACACGGTGCTGCTGGTGAACAATGCCGGAGTCGTCACGCCGGTGGGGCCGCTGGCCGGGCAGGACCCGGTGGCTGCCCTGCGCGCGGCCACCATCAACGTGGCGGCGCCGCTGGCCTTGTCCGCCGCCCTGGTGCGCGCCGCGCCGCAGGCCGAACGGCGCATCCTGCACGTGTCGAGCGGGGCCGGGCGCAGCGCCTATCCGGGCTGGAGCGTCTACTGCGCCACCAAGGCGGCGCTCGACCAGCATGCGCGCGCCGTGGCGCTGGACGCCGATCCGCGGGTGCGCTGCGTCAGCCTGGCGCCGGGCGTCATCGATACCGACATGCAGGCCGAGATCCGCGCGACGCCGGACACGCGCTTTCCCTTGCGCCAGCGTTTCGTCGACATGAAGGAGAGCGGCGTGCTGGTGACCCCGGGCGCGTGCGCGGCGGCGCTGGTCGATTACTTGCTGGCCAAGGGCTTCGGGCAGGAGCCGGTGGACGACTTGCGCGGCTAGTGTCCTGAATTTGAAGTTCGTTGATGAATCAATGTGGCGAAATCGCCCTGAGACAAGGAACAAAGCACAGCAAGGCCGGGGCCTTGCGCGCATTTGTGACGCCGTTTCAGGGGGATTCTCGCCCACATTTATTCAACGAATCTCGAATTCAGGATACTAGGCCTGCGTCAGCAGGCGTTCGAACTCGGCGGCCGGCAGCGGGCGCGAGAACAGGAAGCCCTGGCCGTAGTCGCAACCCGAGCGGACCAGGCATTCTCGCTGTTCCGTCGTCTCGACGCCCTCGGCGATGACCTTCAGGCCCAGCCTGTGGGCCATGACGATGATGGTGTCGGTGATCGTGCGGCTGAAATTGTCGTGCACCAGTTCGGCGATAAAGGACTGGTCGATCTTCAGGTAATCGATGTCGAGCCGCTTCAGG
Source organism: Telluria sp. PB2R4 (assembly GCF_059685695.1). Classification (NCBI taxonomy): domain Bacteria; kingdom Pseudomonadati; phylum Pseudomonadota; class Betaproteobacteria; order Burkholderiales; family Oxalobacteraceae; genus Telluria; species Telluria sp. PB2R4. Next base: position 82,091 of record NZ_JCASIC010000014.1, read on the forward strand.
TAGCTCATCGAGGAATAGCCGGTGCCGAAATCATCGATCGACACCTGCATGCCGCTCGCCTGCAGCGTGCCCAGCTTCGACATCACGTTCTCCGACAGGTTCAGCAGAAGGCTTTCGGTGATCTCGATGTTGATGCAGCGCGGGTTCATGCCGATGGCCTCGAGGTAGCCCGCCCAGTTGGCGCAATCGGTCTGGGCCTGGGTCTGGAACTGGAGCGGCGACTTGTTGATGCTGATCTGGAAGTCGTGGCCCAGCAGTTGCGACCAGTGCAATGCATGGTCGGCCGCGGTACGGAATACCCATTCGCCGATCTCGTGGATCAGGCCGGATTCCTCGGCCACCCCGATGAAGCTATCCGGCGCGAGCATGGTGCCGGAGGCGTGGTGCCAGCGCAGCAGGGCCTCGGCCTTGACGATCGTTCCCGTGGCGAGGTCGACGACCGGCTGGAAGTAGAGTTCGAGCTGCTTGCCCGGCACGGCGTGGCGCAGCTCGGCGAGCAGCTTGAGGCGGCGGATGGCTGCCGCCTGCATGTTCGCTTCGAAAAAAGTCAGCTGGTTGCGCCCGCCCGACTTGGAACGGTACATGGCGTGGTCGGCGTTGCGCATCAGTTCTTCCGGATCGTGCGCGTCGTCGGGGAAGCGGGCGATGCCGATGCTGCCGGCGATGTGCAGCACTTCGGCCCGGATCCGGAAGGGCAGGGCAAGCGCCTCCAGGATGGTCTGCGCGACCGCCTCGACGTGAGTCAGTTCGCCGGCCTCGGTCAGGATCACCGTGAACTCGTCGCCGCCGAGGCGCGCCACCGTGTCGCCCTTGCGCACGCAGCCCTGGATGCGCTGCGCCGCCTCGACCAGCAGCAGGTCGCCGGCGTCGTGGCCGAGCAAATCGTTGACCTCCTTGAAGCGGTCTAGGTCGATGAACAGCAGCGCCACCTGGCCGGTCTCGTCCTCGGCGCGGCGGATCGCCTGTTCCAGGCGGTCGCGGAACAGCGCGCGGTTGGGCAGGCCGGTCAGGGTATCGTAGTGGGCGCGCCGCTCCAGTTTCCGGGTGAACTGGCGGATCGTCTCCTCGCTGTGCTTGCGGCCCGAGATATCGTCGCTGAAGCCGTACCAGATGGTCTCGCCGGCCGCGCCCGCGGTGGGCGTGCCGATCACTTCGCGCCAGCAGTGTTCGCCATTGGGCATCTCGATCTGGAACTCGGCCCGCAGCGCCTGCAGCTGGGAGGCCGAGCGTTCCAGGGCGCGCCGCAGGTGGGCGCGCTGGGCCGGGGCGATACGTTCGGCCAAGCGCTCGAGGTCGGTCTGGATCGCATCCGGGCCGAGACCGAACAGCTGCTCCGCCATGCCGCTGATGAAGGGGCAGGCATAACTGCCGTCCGCATGCCGGACCAGTTCGAACAGGGCGCCGGGCACCTGCTGCGCCAGCCGCGCGAGCCGTTCGTTGCTTTCGGCCAGCGCCTGTCGCATCCGGTAGCTCTCGGTGATGTCGGTGATGGTGCCGATCATGCGCAGCGGCTGGCCCGATGCATCGCGCTCGACGACGCTGCCGCGCGAGCGCACCCGGATCCATTCGCCGGTATAGCGCCGGATGCGGTATTCGCAGGTATAGAGGCTTTCCTCGCCGCTCAGGTAGCGCTCGACGCAGCCGCGCACCTTGAGGACGTCGTCGGTGTGGATGCGGCTGGTCCAGACCAGCGGCGTGGCGCCCTCCAGGCTCTCGGTGACGCCCATGATCTCCTTCCACTTGGCCGAGAAGCTCACCGAATTCTCGTCCATGCGCCAGTCCCAGACACCTTCCCCGGTACCGTCCAGCGCCAGCACCAGGCGTTCTTCCTCGCGCCGCAGCGACTCGGCCAGCCGGCCCTGGGTGGCGAAGGCTTCCTCCAGCGCGCGGTGGGCCTGCTGCAGTTTGTCCTCGCGGTTGATGACGTCGGAAATGTCGTGCACGGTGCCGACCAGGTCGGTGCAATGGCCGTGCGCATCGTACACCGGCGTGATCGACACCCTCCCGACCTTGCGCCCGGCCGGGTAGTCGCTATGCTCTTCCCAGCGCTGGGTCTGGCCGGTGCGGATAGCGGCGCGGTAATGCTCGAGCACGATCGAGAGCGAGGGCTCGGGAATGACCTCGTCGACGGTCTTGCCGATGACCTGCTCGGGCTGCAGGTGGGTTGCCTTGTAGAAGGCCGGATTGACGTAGATGAAGCGGAAGATGTCCGGCTGCTCGACGTCGAGCTGGTAGACGACGTCTTCGATGCTGTTGCAGATGATCGCAATGGCTTCGCCCGCGGCCGGGCGGCCGCGTGCCGCCGGCGGGGCGGCGACGGCGTTACTGCGGCGCGCCTGGGCGCTGCCGGTGTCGGGGTAGGAAGACATGATCGCTCGAATTGGACAGTGCCGGCCACATTCTAGCCCGGAAAAGGAAGCAGGGCAGGTCTGGTGCAACCGGTGACGGCGCCATGAAAAAAGCCGCCCGCAGGCGGCTTCCCGACAACGCGAAACCCTTACTTCCCGCGTGCCGCGCGCGCTTTCGCGGCAATGCGCATGCGCAGCGCGTTCAGCTTGATGAAGCCGCCCGCGTCCGCCTGGTTGTAGGCGCCGCCGTCTTCGTCGAAGGTCGCGATGGTCATGTCGAACAGCGAATCCGTCTTCGAGTCACGCGACACCACGATCACATTGCCCTTGTAGAGCTTCACGCGCACCCAGCCGTTGACGGTGGCCTGGGTATGGTCGATCAGGGTCTGCAGCGCGACGCGTTCCGGCGCCCACCAGTAGCCGTTATAGATCAGCGAAGCGTAACGCGGCATCAGGTCGTCCTTCAGGTGCGCCACTTCGCGGTCCAGCGTGATCGATTCGATCGCACGGTGGGCCTTGAGCATGATGGCGCCGCCCGGGGTCTCGTAGCAGCCGCGCGACTTCATGCCGACGTAGCGATTCTCCACCAGGTCAAGCCGGCCGATGCCGTGCTTGCCGCCCAGGCGGTTCAGCTCGGTCAGCACTTCGGCGGCGCTCATGCGCTTGCCGTTCAGGGCCACGATGTCGCCCTTTTCGTATTCGATGTCGAGGTACTCGGCTTCGTTCGGCGCCTGTTCCGGCGACACGGTCCAGCGCCACATCGATTCCTCGGCTTCCGCGCTCGGGTTTTCCAGGTGCCGGCCTTCGAAGGAGATGTGCAGCAGGTTGGCGTCCATCGAGTAGGGCGCGCCGCCGTTCTTGTGCTTCATGTCGATGTCGATGCCGGCGTCTTCCGCGTACTTCAGCAGCTTCTCGCGCGACAGCAGGTCCCACTCGCGCCACGGGGCGATGATCTTGACGTCGGGTTTCAGCGCATAGGCGCCCAGCTCGAAACGCACCTGGTCGTTGCCCTTGCCGGTGGCGCCGTGCGAGATGGCGTCGGCGCCGGTTTTGTTGGCGATCTCGATCAGGCGCTTGGCGATCAGCGGACGCGCGATCGAGGTGCCCAGCAGGTATTCGCCTTCATAGACGGTGTTCGCGCGGAACATCGGGAACACGAAGTCGCGCACGAATTCTTCGCGCACGTCGTCAATGTAGATGTTTTCCGGCTTGATGCCGAACTTGATCGCCTTGGCGCGCGCAGGCTCCAGTTCTTCGCCCTGGCCGAGGTCGGCGGTGAAGGTGACGATTTCGCAGTTGTAGTGATCCTGCAGCCATTTCAGGATGACCGAGGTGTCGAGGCCGCCGGAGTAGGCAAGGACTACTTTTTTAATGTCGCTCATGGAAGATTCCAGTAGGGAGGGGAGGTGGGGTCGGGATGGTCAGCCGGCCCGCTGTTGGAAACAACGGGGCCGACGATCAAGCACAGGTGGGTAAAAAAATCAGTTGTCTTTAATGCGTCCCAGCAGCAGGTATTCGATCAGCGCCTTCTGCACGTGCAGGCGGTTTTCCGCCTCGTCCCAGACGACCGACTGCGGGCCGTCGATGACCTCGGCGGCGACCTCCTCGCCGCGGTGGGCCGGCAGGCAGTGCATGAACAGGGCATCCGGGACGGCGCGCGCCATCTTGGCGCCGTCCACGATGAAGCCGTCGAAGGCCTTGAGGCGCTCGGCGTTTTCCTTTTCGTAGCCCATGCTGGTCCAGACGTCGGTATTGACCAGGTGCGCGCCTTCGCAGGCATCGGATGGGTTGTCGAACAGGGTAAAGCGTTGCGTGGACACCAGCGACGGGTCCATTTCATAGCCCTTCGGGGTTGCCACGTTCAGGTGGAAACCGAACACCTCGGCCGCCTGCAGCCACGAGTACAGCATGTTGTTGGCATCGCCGATCCAGGCCACCGTCTTGCCGGCGATCGGGCCGCGGTGCTCGTAGAAGGTGAAGATGTCGGCCAGCACCTGGCAGGGATGGTGTTCGTTGGTCAGGCCGTTGATCACCGGGACGCGCGAGTTGGCCGCGAAGCGTTCGATGATCTCCTGGCCGAAGGTGCGCACCATGATGATGTCGCACATGCGCGACATGACCTGGCCCGCGTCTTCCACCGGCTCGCCGCGCCCCAGCTGGCTGTCGCGCGTGTTCAGGTAGATCGCGGCGCCGCCCAGCTGGTGCATGCCGGCTTCGAAACTCAGGCGGGTGCGGGTCGAGCTCTTCTCGAACACCATCACAAGGGTGCGGTCGACCAGCGGGTGGTACACCTCGTAGGCCTTGAACTTGCGCTTGATGACCTTGGCGCGCTCGATGACGTACTCGAATTCATCCAGGGAGAAATCGGAGAACTGCAGGAAATGCTTGATGGGCTTTGCGACTGGCATATCGTCTTTGCTTTACTGTTATCCCTTGAATTATAAGGGCTTTTGCTTTCCGTTAGGGAAACCGCTGTTTTTCGTAGGGTGGGCGGCTTCGCCGCCCACGCGTTCAACTGTCGGATGCTCTACCGCTGCGCAAGCCGGAGTTGAACGCGTGGGCGTTTGTAAGTCCGGGCATTGCCCGAAATTACCCTGCCCACCCGACGAAAGCATATCCGTTCCGGGCTAATACAGCGTCTGGGAAGACTCGTGCAGCAGCTGCGCATACAGCTGGTGCCGCATCTTCGCGATCTTGCCTTCGCCCACGGCGCCCAGCACCGCGCAACTAGGCTCGGCCAGGTGGCGGCAGTTGTAGTACTTGCAGCCACCGAGGTAGGGCTTGAATTCCACGAAGGCCCGCTCCAGCATCCCTTCCGTCAGGTGGTACAGGCCGAATTCCTGGAAGCCGGGCGAATCGATGATCGCAGCCCTGGTGGACGAAGCATCGGGCAACCAGTACAAGCGCGTAAACGTGGTCGTGTGCTTGCCGGTATCGAGCGCTTCCGAGATCTCGCGCACCGCGATGTCCGCATCCGGCACCAGCAGGTTGATGAGCGACGACTTGCCCATGCCCGACTGGCCGATGAAGATCGACGATTGCCCGGCGAGGAGCGGCATCAGGGTCTCGACCGCGTGCTGGGGGCGCTCGCGGGCCGACAATTCGTGCACCGGGTAACCGAGCGAGGCATACAGCCCGGCGCGTTCGCGGGCGCGTGCCAGGGGCTCCTCGACGTCGACCTTGTTCAGGATGATGTGGGCCTCGATGCCGGCCGCCTCGGCCGCCACCAGCGAGCGCGAGACCAGGTCGTCCGCGAACCCCGGTTCGGTGGCCACCACGATGAACAGGCGCGAGATGTTCGCCGCCAGCAGTTTCGATTTGTACTGGTCCGAGCGGTAGAGCAGGGTGCTACGGTCGGCGATCTTCTCGATCACGGCCTGGTTGTTCGAGGTGCGCTGGAGGTGCACGATGTCGCCCACCGCCACGTTGGTCTTCTTGCCGCGCGTGACGCACTGCAGTTTCTCGCCGTTGGCGTCGGCCAGGTAGTGGCGGCCGTGCGCCGCGATGATGGTAGCGGTCAAGTCACTCATGCGCCGCCCCGCTGCGAATACAGCGCGTCGGCTTTCGCCGCGCAGATGAAGTCGTTCTGGCTCAGCGCGTTGCCGGCCGAGTGCGTGGTGTAGCTGACCGTGCAGCGGCGCCAGGCCACCAGCATGTCGGGATGGTGGTTTTCGGCTTCGGCCATGCCCGCCAGCGCATTCACGAAGTCGATGGTGGCGCGGTAGCTCGCGAACCTGAATTCGCGCGCGATCGTGCCGCCGGCGGCCTGCCAGTCCGGCACGTCGGCCAGGCGGGCCTGGATGCCTGCGGGGTCCAGTGCCGGTGCGCCGTGGACGCAATGTTGGTCGAGAAGAGTCATGCTGCCGCCATCGTCAGGTGTTTCACCCGTACCGAAGCCGGCGGGTGCGAATCGTAAAAGGCTGAATGCAAGGGGTCCGGGGTCAGGGTCGAGGCGTTGTCCTCGTACATCTTGACCAGGGCCGAGACCAGGTGGCTGCTTGCGGTGTGTCTGGCGGCGAAGGCGTCGGCCTCGAATTCGTGCTTGCGCGAGGTGATGGAATTGAGCGGCGACAGCACGAAGGTAAATACCGGCAGCACCAGCGCGAACAGGATCAGGGCCATGCCGTCGTTCGAGGCGTTCATCATCGGCAGCACGCCCAGGCCGGTGTAGAACCAGGCCCGGGTCTTCAGGTAGCCCAGCAGGGCCAGGAAACCGAGCGACAGCGCGAAGATCACGACGATGCGCTTGACGATGTGGCGCAGCTTGAAGTGGCCCAGCTCGTGCGCCAGCACGGCTTCGATCTCGTGCGGGTCGAGGCGCGCCAGCAGGGTGTCGAAGAAGACGATGCGCTTGTTGGCCCCAAAACCGGAGAAGTAGGCGTTGCCGTGCGCGCTGCGCTTGCTGCCGTCCATCACGAACAGGCCTTTCGAGGCAAAGCCGACGCGCGCCATCAGCGCTTCGATGCGCTCCTTGAGACTCATGTCGTCGAGCGGAGTGAACTTGTTGAACATCGGCGCGATCACGGTCGGATAGAGCACCATCATCAGGAGCTGGAAGCCGCTCCACACGCACCAGGCCCACAGCCACCACAGGTCGCCGCTCTTCTCCATCAGCGCCAGGATCACCCACAGCAGCGGCAGGCCGATCACGGCGCCGACCAGCATGCCCTTCACCATATCGGCGATCCACAGGCCGGGCGTCATCTTGTTGAAGCCGAAGCGCTGCTCCAGCACGAACTGGCGGTACCAGTCGAAGGGCAGGTCGAGCAGGCTGGAAAGCACCACGAACGCCACCACCAGCGCCATCTGGTGCGCCATGCCGGGGCCGGTGACGCCGAGCAGGGACATGGACAGCGCCTGCAGCCCGCCCAGCAGGGTAAAGCCGATCAGCACCACGCCGCCCCACAGCATCGACACGACGCCGAGCCGGGTCTTGGCCACCGTGTAGTCGGCCGCCTTCTGGTGCGCCGCGAGCGGCACCTTTGGCGCAAACTCGGCCGGGACGCTGGCGCGGTGGCGCAGCACGTGCCGGATGTGGCGGTTGGCCAGCCAGAAGCGCACGCCCAAGGTCAGCGCAAAGAAAACGACGAACAATACCGAAAACCCGAGTGAAGACATTCTGTGCCTGTGAGAAAATGCAGGATTACGCAATAGAGAAGAGAGAATTATGTCACAAGCTACACAAACCGAAGGCGCCGCCGCCGTGCGCCCGAATGAATTCAACCTGGTCTGGCTCGACATGGAAATGACCGGCCTCGACCCCGATAATGACCGCATCATCGAAGTCGCCGTGGTGGTCACCGACCCGGAGCTGAACATCATTGCCGAAGGCCCGGTGTTCGCGATCCACCAGTCGGACGAGACGCTGGACAAGATGGACAACTGGAACAAGGGCACCCACGGCAAGTCGGGCCTGATCGACCGCGTCAAGGCCTCGACCGTCACCGAAGCCCAGGCCGAACTGGAACTGATCGCCTTCCTGAAAAAATACGTCCCGGCCAACAAGTCGCCGATGTGCGGCAACTCGATCTGCCAGGACCGCCGCTTCATGGCGCGCGGCATGCCGAAGCTGGAAGCCTTCTTCCACTACCGTAACCTGGACGTGTCGACCCTGAAGGAGCTGTGCCGCCGCTGGAAACCGGAGCTGGCATCCGGTTTCAAGAAGCACCAGAAGCACACGGCGCTGGCCGACATCAATGAGTCGATCGAGGAACTGCGCTACTACCGCGAACACTTCATCAAACTGTGATGCGTAAACTGTAATATGCAAGTGGCGCCTGTTTTGCAAAATGCACTACAGGCAACAAAAGCTGTGCGACAATCGGCCATGGCCTCTCCACTGCACACCGGACCCGATGGCGATGGCGGCATGCGCACGAGCATCCGCCGCCATGCGTGGTCCCAGACCCCGCTCGGTCCGATCGAAGGCTGGCCGCCGGCCCTGCGCACGGCGGTCGACATGATGCTGCATTCGGCCTTCCCCATGTTCCTGGCGTGGGGGCCGGACCTGATCTTCCTCTATAACGACGCCTACGTGCCGCTGCTCGGGCAGAAGCACGGACGCGCGCTGGGCGAACGCTTCTGCGACCTGTGGTCCGAGGTCTGGAAGGAGATGGTCCCGCTGATCGACCGCGCCCTGTCGGGCAAGCCGGTGTACTTCGAGGACATGCCGATGACGGTGGTGCGGCGCGGCTACCCGGAGCGCGCCACCTTCACTTTCTCGCATGCTCCGCTGATCGGCGACGACGGCCAGGTGGCGGGCCTGTTCTGCACCGTGATGGAGACCACGCGCCGCGTCGCCGCCGAGCGCCGCGCGGCCTTCGAGCTGACCGTGTCGGATGCGCTGCGGCCGCTGGCCTCGAGCGAGGAGGTGATTGCCACCGCCAGCGCGCTGCTGGGCGGCGAGCTGCACGCGGGCCGGGTGGTCTACGCCGAGATGGTCGACGCCACCGGACGGCTGTCGGCGCCGCGCTGGTGGGCGCGCGACGACCGCAAACGCTTGCGGGCCGATCTACAGCCGCGCTTCAGCCTCGACGAATTCGGGCCCGCAGTCGGAGCCGCGCTGCGTGCCGGCGACGTGGTACGCATCCACGACACCGCGCGCGACGTACGCACCATCGGCTACCGCAGCGCCTACGTCGCCGACGGGATCGGGTCGATGCTGGTGGTGCCGCTGGTGAAGTCGGGTCGTCTCACGGCCTGCCTGGGCATCGACTGCCCCCAGCCGCGCTACTGGAGCGAGGACGATATGCAACTGGCGCGCGACCTTGCCGAGCGCACCTGGGCCGCGGCCGAAACCGCGCGCGCCCAGGCCGAGCTGCGCGCGGAACGCGACCGCAGCCGCCACATCTTCGACACCATCGCCGAAGGTTTCGCGGTGCTCGACGCCGACTGGAACATCGTCGAAATGAACGCCGAAGGCCTGCGTCTGAGCCGCGGCAGCGCGGACCAGATCATCGGACGCAACCACTGGGAAGTGTTCCCGCAAACGGTCGACATGGACGTCGGCCGCATGTACCGGGAGGTGATGCGCACCCGGGTGGCCTCGGCCGCCATCTACGGTTATACCTATCCCGACGGCGAGCGGACCTGGATCGAGGTGCGCGCCTATCCGATGCAGGACGGCAGCATCGCGTCCTTCTTCCGCGACATCACCGACCGCAAGCTGGCCGAGGAAAAGCTGGTCGAGGCGGACCGCCGCAAGGACGAGTTCCTGGCCATGCTGGCGCACGAGCTGCGCAACCCGCTGGCGCCGATCAGCGCCGCCGCCGAGCTGCTGCGCATCGGGCCGCTGGAAGAAGCGCGGGTACGCCAGAACAGCAACATCATCGGACGCCAGGTGCGCCACATGACGCGCCTGGTGGACGACCTGCTGGACGTCTCGCGCGTCACGCGCGGCCTGATCACCCTGGAACGGGCCCGGGTCGGCATGCGCGCGGTGGTGCAGGAAGCGGTGGAGCAGGTCAGGCCCATGATCGAGGCGAGGCGTCAGCGCCTGTCGGTGCGCCTGCCGCCGTCCTGGGCGCAGGTCGAAGGAGACAAGGCGCGCCTGGTGCAGGTGGTGGCCAACGTGCTCGGCAACGCCACCAAGTACACGCCGGAAGCCTGCGCGATCGATCTGCGCGCCGAGGTGCTGGCAAAGGGCGACAACAGCGCGCTGGTGATCAGCGTGCGCGACGAGGGCATCGGCATGGAGCGCGAGCTCACCGAACGCGTGTTCGACCTGTTCACGCAGGCCGCACGTTCGTCCGACCGCTCCCAGGGCGGGCTGGGCCTGGGCCTGGCGCTGGTGCGCAACCTGGTCGAGCTGCATGGCGGGACGGCCGGCTGCTCCAGCCCGGGACTGGGCAAGGGCAGCACCTTCGCGATCACCTTGCCGCTAATGCAGGACGCGGTTCCGGAGGCAGCGCCGGAGCCTGGCGCGCCAGGCAGGGATGCCGGGGCGCCGCAGCCCTTGAAAGTGCTGGTGGTGGACGACAACGTGGATGCGGCCGAGACGCTCGGCCTGCTGCTGGCGGCGCACGGACACGAAGTGGTGGTCGAGCACGATCCGCTGCGCGCGCTCGAGCGGGCGCGCAGCAGCACGCCGGACGTCTGCCTGCTCGACATCGGCCTGCCCGGCATCGACGGCCGCGAACTGGCGCGGCGCCTGCGCGCCCAGCCCGAGACGGCGCAGGCCGTGCTGGTGGCGGTCACCGGCTACGGCCAGCAACAAGACCGCGACCGGACCCGCGAGGCCGGCTTCCAGCACCACCTGGTCAAGCCGCTCGACTTCGAGCTGCTTGTGCGCCTGCTGGACGACGTGCGTCCCGTGGGCGCCTTGCCGCAGGACGCGTAGGGGTTCAGCGCATCTGGGTGTAGTTGACCGGAATGAAGCGGTAGCCCTTGCCTTCGCTGCGCAGGTAACCCATGCCCGGGAACTGCAGGTGGGCGCCGCCGATCAGGTAGCCGCCCTTGGCCGCGGCGTCGAATTCCTTCTTGCGCGCCGCCGCCGCGGCCTTCTGGTCGCTGTCGAACTGGATGGTCACGGCGGGATTCGCCATCTGCACCGCCGCCACGTGGATCAGGTCACCGATCAGCAGCAGCTTCTGGCCGCCGCTTTCCACCATGTAGGTGGTGTGGCCGGGAGTGTGGGCGCCGGTCGGATTGCTGCGGATGCCCGGCACCAGCTCGGCGCTGCCTTCGAAGGGCTTGAAGCGGCCCGCCTTCACGTAGGGGCCGAGGGCGGCCTGTGCGGCCTGGAAGCCGCCCTTGTCCTTGGACTTGTCCATGTTCGCCTGGCTCAGCCAGTAATCCGATTCGGCCTTGTTGGCGCGCACCACCGCGTTCGGGAATACGACGGCTGCGTCCTTGACCAGGCCGCCGACGTGGTCGCCGTGGAAATGGGTGATATAGATCTCGTCGATCTGGTCCGGCTTGTAGCCGGCGGCCTGCATGTTGGCGACCAGCTTGCCGAGGGTCGGGCCGAAGAAGCTGCCGGCGCCGCTGTCGATCAGCACCAGCTTGCTCCCGGTGTTGACCAGGTAGGCATTGTCCGAGGTTTCCAGCGGCGACTTCAGGTGGGCCGCGCCGAGGGCGGCGGCGGTCTTTTTCGCATCCTGGGCCAGCAGCTGGTCGACCGGCAGGTCCACCGTGCCGTCCGACAGCGGGGTGATCTCGAACTGGCCGAGCATGATGCGGCTGTAGCCCGGGGCCGGGGTCTTGGCCATCGGCGCGGCGGCGAAGGCGGCGCTGGCGAAGCAGGCGGCGCTGAGGGCAATGGCGAGCAAGCTGCGTTGTTGGATTGTTTTCATCGCGGGTCCTTGTTGTGTGGTTTTAGCATTGCACATGCTACATGATTGCCTACGGGAATACCCACTGCCGGCATGGGGGAAACGCGGTTTCGCAAGCTGTGGTGTAATGGCAAGTTCCATTGTTGCAAAACGAATCCATGTTCTCGTCACTCCTGGAGAGACTGCAGCGCCTGCGCCCGGCCGGCCCGACTTCCCTCACGCACCAGGTGCCCGCCGCGCTCGGCGCCCTGGCGGCGCTCCTCCTGACCACCCTGGTCAGCCGCGCCGCCCTGGACGCCGCCGCCGCGCCCTTGCTACCCTATTCGCTTCCCTTCCTGATCGCACCGATGGCCGCCTCGGCCGTACTGCTGTTCTGCCTGCCGGCGGCGCCGCTGGCCCAGCCCTGGCCCGTCATCGGCGGCAACGTCGTGTCGGCGCTGGTCGGCGTGGCCTGCGCCCAGGCGGCCGACCCATTGGTGGCAGCGCCCCTGGCGGGCGGCCTGGCGATCGCGGCGATGGCCTCGCTGCGCTGCCTGCATCCGCCGGGCGGGGCGGTGGCCGTGACCGCCGTGCTGGGCGGGGCGGCGGTGCAGCAGGCCGGCTTCTGGTTCGTGCTGGCGCCGGTCGGGCTCAATTCGGTGCTGATGGTGCTGGGCGCGATCGCCTGGAACAACCTGGCGGGACACCGCTATCCGCATGTGCAGCCGGCGGCCCGCCCGCCCGAGGAAAAGGCCGGCTTCGCCCGGGAAGACCTGGATGCTGCGCTGGACAGCTACGGCGAGACGCTCGACGTCAGCCGCGACGACCTGGCCACGATCTTTGCCGAGACCGAACAGCGCGCGGCCGAGCGCCGGGCGCGCAGGAATCAACTGAGCAGCTGCGGCGAACTTGCGCATCCCGTGCCCGCCAGCTTGAGCCCGGACATGCCGCTGGCGACGGCGCGTGCGCTGCTGGTACGGCACGGCGTGCCGGCGCTGCCGGTGGTGGACGCCGCCGGCTGCCCGATCGGGGTGCTCAGCATGGCGGGCCTGGTGGCGGCGGGCGGCGCCGCCAGCCGTCCCTTGCCGGCGCGCGCGCGCCGTGCGACGGCGCTGCTGTTCGGGCGCGACACGGTGCCGACCGTCGGCCAGCTGATCGAGCCCGACTTCGTCGCCGTGCGCAGCGCGGCGCCGGTGACGGCGCTGCTCACGCGCTTCCATGAAGGCGCGAAGCAGGTGTTCGTGGTGGATGAAGAGGGCAGGCTGGCCGGGATGGTGCAGCCGGGGGATTTGCTGGTGGGGCTGGAGCTGGGGTTGATGGACGCGGCTGCTTGACGCTAACGGGCTATTCACCTGTGCGTTGACCGCGTGGGCAAGAAACTTGCCCACCCTACAAGTGCGGGGTTCGTAGGGTGGGCGGATTTTCCGCCCACGCGTTCAAGCGGCCGTGCCGATGCCGCGAAAGGCGTCAGTTCGTCTCGGCCCCGCAGCACTTCTTGTACTTCTTGCCGCTGCCGCAAGGGCAGTCGTCATTGCGCCCGACCTTCGGTTCCTCGCGCTTGACGGTGTCGACCGCGCCTTTGCGCAGCGGCAGCCAGTAGCGGTAGATGGCCGGGATATTCGCTTCGATCTCCAGCGCCAGCCCATGCGCCTTGCGCGGGTCTTCGACTTCCGGCAGCTCGGCTTCGTCGATCTCGTCGGCGCCGAGCAGGTAGATCGGGCGCATCAGTTCGGCGACCTCGGACTTCCAGACCGGCTCCCAGGAACCGGGGCGCAGCTCCATGCCTTCCCAGAAGCCCCAGCACCAGGCTTCGGCGTCGATCAGGTTCTCGCCATTGATCTCGTGTTCGCAGAACAGCGGCTCGAATTCCTTCGGCGCGGCTTCGAAGGTGATCAGGACTTCGTTCATGAAGCGCATGATCAGGTTGAGGATGCGCTGTTCTTCCTTCGGGTTCTTCCAGCTTGGGGCCTGCTTGCCGTCCTGGCCCCAGACCCGCGGCAGCCACTCGGCCGGCATGATGGTTTCCGGGCCGATCGCGATCGCGGTCAGGTAACCGTGCAGGGTGTCCATCGTCATCGCGTCCTCGGGGGAGCGGTCGGACAGCAGGAACTGGTCGAGTTCGTCGAATTCTTTGTCGCTGAGGGGTTCGTCGAGATGCATGTGGGGCTCTTGTTGCGTTTTGAAGGCGCCAGTGTAACGCCTGCGGGCCTGAAGGGCACGGAAAACGTGTGGTGACACCGTCACCCTTCAGGCCTGCAAAGCTCAGCCCTTACTTCCTGGCCGCGAACGCTTTCACCAGCGCATCCGCCGCATACTGCTCGGCCTCCTTCGCCTTCCCCACCACCGCGCCCATGCCGAAGAATTCGTGCGCCACGCCGTTCCACGCGCGGTAGGCGACCGGCACGCCATCCTTTTGCAGCTTGTCCGCATACGCCTTGCCTTCGGTGAGCAGCGGGTCGATCTCGGCCGCGACGATGGTCGCCGGCGGCAGGCCCTTGAGCGACGCGGCCTTCATCGGCAGCGCATAAGGGTTCTTCGGATCACCGCCGTAGTGCTTGAAGAACCAGCCCATCATCGCCTTGTTGAGCGGCTTGGCGTTGGCGTTGCGCTTGTAGGACGCATTGTTCATGTCGTCGTTCACCACCGGATAGACCAGCAGCTGGTGCAGCGGCAGCTGGGCCTTGCGGTCGCGCGCCATCATCGACACCACGGTCGCCAGGTTGCCGCCGGCCGACTCGCCGCCGACCGCGATGCGGGCCGGATCGCCGTTGAACTCGCGCGCATGTTCGATCGTCCACAGGTAGGCCGCATAGGCGTCTTCCGGCGCGGTGGGGAAGGTGTGCTCGGGCGCCTGGCGGTAATCGACCGATACCATGATGGCCTTGGCCATCTTGGCGAGGGCGCGCGGCGAGGCCTCGTACACCTTGGTGTCGGCGATCACGAAGCCGCCGCCATGGTAGTACACCATCACCGGGAAGGGACCAGCCCCCTCCGGCGTGAAGATGTGGACCGGGATGCTGCCGCCCTTGACGGCGACCGTCATCGTCTTCATGGTCACGCCCGGTTCGGGCGCGGTGTTCTTGCCCATGTCGGTCAAGACTTTCTTGACGGCGTCGGCCGGCGTGGGCTGCTTGCGTGCCTCGGCCGGGGTGAGTTTCTCGATCGGTTTCGGATTCAGCGCGGCATGGGCGTCGAGCACCTTCTGCATGTCGGCGTCGGCCTTGGGCGGCTGTGGCGACTGGGCCTTGGCTACGTTCCAGACGAGGGCGGCGGCAATCGCCGTCAGCGCCAGGGGAATCGCTTTCTTCATCTTGTATTCCTTATACAGGCCGTATGCCACGCGATTGCGTTCAGGTACGTGCCAAATTCGATAATTGCTTGGCCGCTGCCTTGCTATCTGTTCGTGCACGCACTAAATTCGTCAAATTTCAACAGCGGCTAGGAGGGACTGGCCGCGGCGCTTACAATGCGGGCATGGAGAACCCGTCTACAGAAACAAGCGAAACCGGCAGCCACGCCCACCCGTACGCACGGCTCGACCCGCAAGCGGTGCTCGAGGCGGTCGAGAGCGTCGGGCTGTATGCCGACGGGCGCCTGCTGGCGCTGAACAGCTACGAGAACCGCGTCTACCAGGTCGGCCTGGAAGAGGGCGCGCCGGTGGTCGTCAAGTTCTATCGGCCGGAGCGCTGGAGCGACGAGGCCATCCTTGAAGAGCACGCTTTCGTGGCCGAGCTGGCGGAGCGCGAGATCCCGGTGGTGCCGGCAAGCGAGATCGCCGGGCGCACACTGCACACCTTCGCCGGCTACCGTTTCTCGGTGTTCCCGCGCCGCGGCGGACGCGCGCCGGAGCTGGGCGACTCCGCCACCCTCGAATGGATCGGGCGCTTCATCGGCCGCATCCATGCGGTCGGCGCGCTCAAACCCTTCCAGCACCGGCCCGCGCTGAATCCGCAGACCTTCGGGCGCGACCCCTTCGACTACCTGCTCAACCAGGGTTTCATCCCGCCGGAGCTGGCCACGACCTGGGCCAGCGTGGTCGAGCAGGCGCTGGAGGGCGTAGCGCGCTGCTACGAGCGCGCCGGCGACCTGCCGTCGCTGCGCCTGCACGGGGACTGCCACGGCGGCAACGTCCTGTGGACACCCGACGGCCCGCACTTCGTCGATTTCGACGACAGCCGCATGGGGCCGGCGGTGCAGGACCTGTGGATGCTGCTCTCCGGCGAACGCCAGGAAATGGTGGGGCAGATGGCCGACGTGCTGGCCGGCTACGAGGATTTCTGCGAATTCCACCCGCGCCAGCTTTACCTGGTCGAGGCGCTGCGCACCCTGCGCCTGATCCATTATTCGGCCTGGCTGGCGATGCGCTGGGACGACCCGGCCTTCCCGGCGGCTTTCCCATGGTTCAACACGCAGCGCTACTGGCAAGACCGCATCCTCGAGCTGCGTGAGCAGGTGGCGCTGATGGATGAGCCCCCGCTGTGGCCCGTATAACAGGAATTGGCCCCGTTTCGCCGTCCAGTTCGGCGTGACGCGTCCGGGCGAATTGCCGGATAATTGCCTGGACGCCGCCTGCCTTCGAGAACACCATGGAACCCATCAAGCCCGAGCACGATAAGTACGACGACAGCGACTTCCCGATCGACCTCTCCCATGCGGGGAGTGTCGTACCGCAGGGCCGCGCGCCGATGGAGATGCGCGACATCCACGAAGCCATTGCCCGCGTCGAAGCCGAAGCCAAGGCCAATGTGGCGGCCGAGAGCCGGGTCCACGCCGAGGCGCGCGCCCGTTCGCTGGCCGAGGAGCGCGCCGCGATGGACGCTGCGGCGACCGCGGCGGCGCTGGCCAGCGCCCAGGCCTCGGAAGAGGCGATCGCAGCCGACCGCGACCGGCTGGAATCGCTGCGCGCCGCCGCCCGCGCCTCGAGCGAACGGCTCGAAGCGATCCGTCAGGAGACTGCCGAGCTGCGCGCCCGCGTGCAGCACGAAACCGAGACCCGCATGGCGCTTGAAGCACGCGCCCGTGCGGAGGAAGACGCGCGGCGCCGCGCCGCGGCCCAGGTGGAAGCCCAGGCCGACATGGCGGCCCAGGCCGCGAAGGCGGCCGAGGAGCTGATGCTGCAGACCGAGCAGGCGCGCCTGCAGGCGGCCGAGCGCATGGCGGCGGTGGAAGCGGCCACCGAGGAAGTGCTGCACAACGCCGGCGCCGATGCGCGGGTGGCGATCCTGGCGCGCGAGCGCGAACGGGCCGAGCACGGCGCCCGCCAGACTGCCGAGAAGCTGGTCCAGGCCGAGGCCGAGGCCCTGGAGCTGACCCAGCAGCGCGAGCGCGCCGACGCGCTCGCCCTGGCTGCCGCCTTCGCCCGTGCCGCGGCCGAGGCGAGGGCGTTGGAAGAAGCGCGCGCGCTGGCCCATATCGAACAGGAACGCGAGGCGATCGCGCTGGCCCAGGCCGAGTCCGAGCGCGTCGCGGCCCAGTCGCTGCGCATGCGCCTGCAGACCGAGAAGGAATTGCGCGACGCCGCTACCCACCGCGAGCGCATGGAGCAGATGGCCGCCGCCAGTGCACAGGCGCGGCGCGAGGCCGAGACCCGCATCCTGGCGGCGACCGAGGCCCGCATCGAGGCCGACCGCAAGCTGCGCGACGTGGCTGACGAACGCGCACGGCGCGAGGAAGAGGCGAGCCGGCAGGCGCAGGCCAGGGTGGAAGCCGAGGCGCTCGCCGCCCAGCAGGCGCGCGAGCGCGCCGCGGCCGACGAGGCGCTGGCGCAGGCGGCGCAGCGCGAAGCCGGGGAACAGCAGCGCGAGCGCGCCCTCGCGGAAGAGCGAGCGGCCTTGATGGAAGGCTCCGCCGCGGCCAAGGCCGAGGAGAATGCGCTCGAGGAGACGGCGATGGCCGCGGTGCGCCAGCAGGCCGCGCTTCAGCAGCAGGTTCTGGAAGCCGCCCGGCTGCGCGCCGAGCAGGCCGAGCACCTGGCGCAGGCCGAGCGCGAGCGGCTGGCTGCCGAGCAAACAGCGCTGGCGCGCGAAGAAGAGCGCCTGGAGGCCGAACGCGAATTGACGCGCGCCGCCGAGGCGCGCGCCCAGGCGGAGGCGGACATTGCGGCACAACTCCGCGCGCAGCGCGATGCCGAGCGCCGTCTTGAAGCCGCGCAGCAGGCGGCCCTGGAGGCGCAACGGGCGCAGGCCAGGTCCGCGATCGAGGAAGCCGAACATGCCGAGGCGGCCGCCGCGGCCCAGCGGGCGCAGGCAGGCCGCGCGGCCGAACTGGCCGCGGTGCAGGCCGAGCGCGCCCAGGCCGAGGAACGCCAGCGTGACTTGAGCGCCACCGCGATCGCCGACGAGCGCGCAGCAAGCGAAGCTGCGCGCGAATCGCTGGCGCTGGCCGAGCGCAAGCTGGCGGCGCAGCGCCAGCAGGCCGCGGCCGATGCGCGCGCCAACGAGGCCGCCAGCGCACGGCTGGCGTCGGAACAGGCCGCGGGCCAGGCCGCCCAGGCGCGCGCCGCGGCCGAGGAGGAGCAGGCTCGGCTGGCGCGCGAGCGCGAGCTGCTGGAGCAGGCGGCGCTCCAGGCGGCGGTCGAGAAGCGCGAGGCCCAGCGCGCGCTGCTGGAGCACGCCCAGCGCCACGCCGGGATGCAGCGCAAGGCGGCCGAGGCGACCCAGCGCATGGCCGAGGCGCGCAAGGAGCTGGCAGACCTGGAAGCGCAGCGTGTTGAAGAGCAGTCAGGCGAACTGGCGGCCACCGAGCGCGCGATCGGCGAGCGCAAGGCCGAGGCCGAGCACCGGGTGGCGTCGGTCAACATCACGCGCGAAGTGCTGGGCAGGTTCAAGCAGGCGCCACCGGCGTCGGCGTCGCAGGCGGTGACGCGGCTGGCGGATGTGATTCTGAATCAGAGGAAGAGCGAAGAGTAGACGTGCGTTGGTGATATGCCAGGCATATCACCAACGCTCATTGATACGTCCAGTGTATTACTGCGCGGCCGGCGCCTGGCTCGGCGCCACCGGATTCACCGGCCCGGTACTCGCCTTGGTCGCGAAATACTCGGTCTCGCCAAAGCACGAGGTCGGCACGCCGACGTGCTGCTCGTAGGTGACCTGCACCCGCTGCCCCATCGCATTCTGCAGCTGCTGCACCACCGCGTCGTCGCGCACGGTGAAGGAGAAGCGTTCCGGAATCGCCCCCGGCATGCTCGACAGCAGGATCTCGCCCTCCCAGGTCTTGCACAGCCAGCCCTTCTTCGAGAATTTCTGCAGGTAGCCGGCCCGTTCGCCCTCCGAATACGACCACGTCAGGGTGAACCAGGTGTACAGCCCGAACAGCACGACGAGGGCGGCTAGGGAAGACAGGAGGATGGCGGTAGCGCGTTTCGGCATGGTTGTCGGTTCTACGTGATGGGGTTGTCAGGATGGCAGCTTCAAGGCCGCGCTCATTCTGCCACGGCCGCGCCAAATCGCAAAACGGACATGGAAGCTTCTCAGGACTGCTGCATTCTCCGCCGGTAGCGCACCGACGACCACAGCGACACCAGGATGAAGGCCAGGCCCGACAGCCCGGTGAACCATTCGGGAATGTGATAGTGGACGCTGGCGAACATGATCAGGGCCAGGATCCCGATCGCGTAGTGCGCCCCGTGCTCCAGGAACACGAATTCGTCCAGCGTGCCCTTGTAGACCAGGAACACGGTCATCGAGCGCACGAACATGGCGCCGATCGCCAGGCCCAGCATGATGATCACGACGTCATTGGTGATCGCAAAGGCCCCGATCACCCCGTCGAAGCTGAACGAGGCATCCAGCACCTCCAGGTAGAGAAAGCCGCCGATGCTGCCCTGGGCGATCATCTTGCCGACCGTCGGGTCTTCTTCTTTCTGCTCGAGCAGGCCGCTGAGCCATTGCACGCCGATGTAGATCAGTACGCCGGTGACGCCGGCGACCAGCACCGGCAGCTTGCGCACCTCCGGCATCAGATACATGGCGCCGCAGACGGCCAGCAAGGTCAGCATGATGGCCAGGCCCTCCGAGCCGTACTTGCCGACCTTTTCCTCGATCCAGCCGAGCCAGTGCAGCTCTTTTTCTCCGTCGAACAGGAAGTTCAGGAAAACCAGCAGCAGGAAGGCGCCGCCGAAGGCCGCCACCTCGGCGTGCTTTTCGGTGAGGTGGCGCGAATATTCCTTGGGATTGTCGATCGCCATGTGCCAGACCTCGATCAGGCCGAGCCCGGTCGCTGCCGACACGATGACCAAGGGGAAGATCAGCCGCATGCCGAACACGGCCACCAGGATGCCGACAGTAAGGAACAACTTGCGCCAGAACTCGTTCCAGCCGCGCAGGACGGAAGCGTTGACGACCGCGTTGTCGAAGGAAAGCGACACTTCGAGCACGCCGAGCACTGCCGTGATCCAGAGCGCATGCAACATGCCGGAAATCCCGCGGTGCTCGTAGCCCCACCAGCCGGCCAGGCCCATCAGGATGACCGTTACAGCGATCGACAGCCGGAAATGCCGCATACCATCCCCTGCAGATTAGTCTAGTTAATAGAATACTACCGTTCCGGTCGCGCTTGCGTCGCTACGGATGTCCTTGTTTCGCGGGTTTTCATATCGGTGCCAGCTTGCTTCTGAGATAATTCTGCGCGGCACAAACTTTGCACTCATTTACCTGTATTTCATTGCTCCCGGACTCAAGATGGATTTCGCCTACCTCGTAACACCCGTGCTGACCTGGATGGTTGTCGGCCCGATCAAGTTCCTGATCACCAGCGTGCGCCAGCGCCGCTGGGCCTTCAATTTGGTGGGCAACGGCGGCTTCCCCAGCAACCACAGCTCCGTCGTCACCAGCATGGCCACCCTGATCGCACTGCGCGAAGGAATCGGCCACCCCGCCTTCGGGGTCGCGGTCACCCTGGCCTTCATCGTGATGATCGACGCCAACAGCCTGCGCCAGCACGTCGGCCGCCAGGCCGCGGCGCTCAACAAGCTGGCCTGCGAAACTGTCGGTCACGTCGTCCTGCGCGAGCGCATGGGCCACACCTTGGTCGAGATCGGCGGCGGCATCGCCACCGGCATCGGCATGGGCTTCCTGATCCACGCCATCTTCGGCAGCTGAATTCGCGGCTGGCTTCGGCATCCAGTCGGATGGGGTGAGCCGGGTGGACAAGCCGGACGTCCGCCTGTCCGCGCCGTGGCCAAAAAACCACGCGCTTCAGGCCGGCCGGAATGCAGCTCATCGCCAAATATCGCATTTCATCCCTCGATTTCGGCAGTATGCAGCGTCCTCACTTGAACTTGGTAGCCCCCTACTTGATACTGCGCGCTGGCTGTCTTTATCTGTATTTTTACAAGAATAACCACTGAGTCCATTCTCTGGAGAACCAAATGCTGCGCAAAACACTACTCGTCCTTGCTATCGCCTCGGCACTCGCCGCTTGCAGCAAGGAGGCCAAGGAGCCTGCCAAGCCAGGCGCTGAGACAGCCCAGGCCGGCGGAAAGTCCGATCCGAAGGACAAGCGCCCGACGCAGCTGCAGGTCGCGCCGGAAGACGTGCTGACCGTCCAGAGCGATACCCTGAGCAGCGGCCCGGTCGTCACCGGCTCGATCCAGCCGGAGCGCAAGGCCGACCTGCGCGCCGAGGTCTCGGCCGTGGTGCTGCAGGTACTGAAAGAGAATGGCGAGCCGGTCAAGCGCGGCGACGTGCTGGTGCGCCTCGACGAAACCGCCATCCGCGACAGCCTGGTGTCGGCCAACGAAGCCGTGCGCACCGCCAGCCAGGCCCTCGACCAGGCCAACCGCCAGCTCGAGCGCATGAAGACCCTGCGCGCTTCCGGCATGACCTCGGCCGTCGGCCTGGACGAAGCCGAAGTGCGCCGCAACAGCGCCCAGAGCGAGCTGTCGGCCGCCAAGAGCCGCGCCGCCACCGCACGCCAGATCAGTTCGCGCACCGTGGTGCGCGCGCCCTTCGACGGCATCGTCTCCGAGCGCAAGGTCTCGGCCGGCGATACCGCCAACGTCGGCAAGGAACTGGTCAAGGTCATCGATCCGAACAGCATGCGCTTCGAAGGGCGCGTCCCGGCCGACTCGGTCGGCACCGTGAAGGTGGGCCAGAAGGTCAATTTCCGCGTCAACGGCTACGGCGAGCAGCAGTTCGCCGGCGTCGTGCGGCGCATCGATCCGGCCGCCAACGCCATCACCCGCCAGGTCGAGGTGCTGGTCGAGTTCGCCGACAAGTCGCAGCCGAAGGTGGCCGGCCTGTATGCCGAAGGCCGCATCGACGCCGCCAGCACGAATGCCCTGATGCTGCCGGAAGCGGCAGTGGTGCGCTCGGGCGACAAGGCCTATACCTGGCGCATCAAGGACAAGACCCTGTCCCAGGTCAATCTGGTCGTCGGCGCACGCGACCCGCGCACCGGCAATGTCGAGATCAAGCAAGGGCTGTCCAGCGGCGACATCGTGCTGCGCGCCCCGACCTCGAACCTGAAAGACGGCCAGAAGGTCGAAATGCCCGCCGCCCGTGTTGCCAGCGTAGGCGGCAACAGCGCCGTGCAGGGCAAATAAGGAAAACAAGAAATGTTCCTCTCTAATTTCAGTGTCAAGAAACCGGTCGCCACGGTCGTACTGATCGTGGCGATGATGGCCATGGGCCTGCTGGCCCTGTCCAAGCTGAAGGTCAACCAGAATCCGGACGTCGAAGTGCCGATCATCGTGGTCGACATTCCGTACCCGGGCGCCTCGCCGGAAACCGCCGAGCGCGAGATCACCAACCGCATCGAGAAGCAGATGCTGGCGATCCAGGGCGTCACCGAAGTCAATTCCAATTCCTACGAAGGCGGCGCCTCGATCTGGATGGAATTCGACTTCGACCGCAACCTGATCGAAGCCTCGGACGACGTGCGCAACGCCATCGCCGCAGTGCGCTACAAGCTGCCGGTCGAGATGCGCGAACCGATCCTGCGCCGCATCGACCCGGCCTCCGAGCCGGTGATGTCGCTGGCGCTGTCCTCGAGCTCGCAGAGCCACGCGGAAATCTCGCGCTACGCCGAAGACGTGCTGGCCGATAAATTCCGCGCCATCGACGGCGTCTCGACCGTGAACGTGAACGGCGCCCTGCGCCGCGAACTGTCGGTCCTGCTGCGCGCCGAGAAAATGCGTGAGTTCAACGTGTCGGCCTCGGACGTGACCAACGCCCTGCGCACCCAGAACACCAATGCGCCGGTGGGCAAGCTGCGTAGCGAGCTGGACGAGAAAGGCATCCGCCTGGTCGGCCGCATCGAGCGTCCGGAAGATTTTTCGCAGGTCGTGGTCAAGCGTAACGGCGACCAGATCGTGCGCCTGAACCAGGTGGCCGAGATCAAGGACGGCTACGCCGACATCAACAGCCTGTCGATGCGCAGCGGTAAGCCGAACGTGGGCATCCAGGTGTCGCGTTCGCGTGACGCCTCGACCGTCTCGCTGGCCAAGAAGGTCCACAAGGTGGTCGAAGAGACCCAGAAAGAACTGCCGCCAGGCACCAAGCTGGAAGTCACCCGCGACGGCGGCGAAGACGCCCAGATGAGCCTGAACAACGTGATCGAAGCCCTGGTGCTGGGCGCGATCCTGACCATCTTCGTGGTCTATGCCTTCCTGAATTCCTGGCGTTCGACCCTGATCACCGCGCTGTCGCTGCCGACCTCGGTGCTGGCCGCCTTCATCGCGGTCTGGCTGTGCGGCTTTACCCTGAACTTCATGACCCTGCTCGGCCTGTCGCTCGCCATCGGCGTGCTGATCGACGATGCGATCGTGGTGCGTGAAAACATCGTGCGTCACATGGAACTGGGTTCCGACCGCCGCACTGCGGCCCTGGAGGGCACCGCCGAGATCGGCATGGCCGTGACCGCGACGACCTTGTCGATCATGGCCGTGTTCATCCCGGTCGCCTTCATGCCGGGCATGTCAGGCCAATGGTTCGGTCCGTTCGCGCTGACCGTGACCTGCTCGGTGATCGTGTCGCTGTTCATCTCCTTCACCCTCGACCCGATGCTGTCGGCCTACTGGGGCGACCCGCCAGGCCACCACCATGCCCCGAAGAAGGGCATCGGCAAGGCCCTGGACAAGTTCAACATCTGGTTCGACCACCAGGCCGACCGCTACAGCCGCGTCATCGCCTGGGCGCTGCACCACCGCCGCTGGATGGCCGCGATCGCCATCGCCAGCTTCGTCGGCGCCATTGTCCTGCAAGCCAAGTTCGGCGGTTCGAGCTTCCTGCCGAAGTCCGACCAGGGCACCCTGATGGTCGAGATCCGCGTGCCGGCCTCGTCGAGCGTGGAATATTCGCGCCGCAAGGTCGAAGCGGCGGCCGAACTGGCGCGCGCCATCCCGGAAGTCAAGGACACCAACAGCAACGCCAACACCGGCGGCGGCCGCGTCTATGTCGACATCGGCAAGCGCAGCGAGCGCAAGCGCAGCGGCGCCGAGATCGCGGTCGAACTGCGCGAAAAGGTCGGCCGCCTGGTGGGCGCCGAGTACACCGTGATCGACGACCTGAACGGCGGCGGCAAGCCGGTCCAGATCCAGTTCACCGGCCCGGATTCGCGCAAGCTGATGGAGCTGACCACCGCCTACATGGAAAAGCTGCGCGCCGTGCCGGGCGCGGTCGACGTCACCCTGTCGGAGCAGGACCCGAAGAACGAGCTGCAGATCGTGCTCGACCGCGGCCTGGCCAACGCCATGGGCATTTCCATCAACGACGCCGCCCAATCGCTGCGCGTGGCCTTCGCCGGCATCGAAGTGGGCGACTGGGTCGACCCGAGCAGCGAGACCCGCGACGTCGCCGTGCGCCTGCATCCGGACGACCGCGTCAACACCGACAGCATCGAGCGCCTGCCGATCGCGGTGCAGGGCACCGGCATGATGGTGCCGCTCGAGCAGATCGCCAGCATCACCATGGGCAAGGGCCCGGCAGCCATCCGTCACAAGAACGGCGAGCGGATGATCACCGTGTCGGCCAACGCCCAGGACCGTTCGCCAGGCGAAGTGACGGCCGACGCCATGGCACTGGCCAAGAGCTTCGATTTCCCGCCGGGCTATGGCCTGCAGCTGGGCGGCGCCGGCCAGGACCAGCAGGAAGTGTTCACCGCCATGGCCATCTCGCTGCTCTCCGGTATCGGCCTGATGTACCTGATCCTGGTGATGCAGTTCGGCTCGTTCACCGCACCAATGGGCGTGATGCTGTCGCTGCCGCTGTCCCTGATCGGCGTGGTGCTGGCGCTGCTGCTGACCAACAACACCCTCAACCTGATGAGCCTGATCGGCGTCATCATGCTGATGGGCCTGGTGGCGAAGAATGCCATCCTGCTGCTCGACGCCGCGCGCGTGCTGGAGAAGGAAGGCATGGAACGCGAGGAGGCCCTGATGCAGGCTGGCCGCAAGCGCCTGCGTCCGATCCTGATGACGACCTTCGCGCTGATCGCCGGCATGCTGCCGGTGGCGCTGGCCCTGGGTGACGCCGGCCAGTTCTACCAGCCGCTGGCCATCGCGATCATCGGCGGCGTGATCACGTCGACCTTCCTGACCCTGCTGGTGGTGCCGAGTTTCTACGACAGTATCGAGATCGCCCGCGACCGCATGTTCGCGAAGTTCAACCGCCGCGCGGGCCGCTACAACGTTGCGCTGGCCTTCCTGATGACCTTCGTCGAGGCCATCCTGGCGCTGACCTTCGTGCGCCTGATCTTCCGCATCATCGTGCGCCTCGGCCGCTACGTGAGCGGGCGTGGACGCGGTAGGGTGCAGCCGGCCTGAGCGAATTTCCCGGGCGAGCTTGTCGCCCGCCCCAAAAGCCAGCCTTCGGGCTGGTTTTTTTTCGCCCTTGACCGTCGCGAATGCGCAAATTCCTCAAATACGATTGTGCGTTTAATAACGTGCATATGCTCTGATGCATTAAAATCGCTAGATTGCAATTGTCCCGCTTACCGAGAAAGTGTTTTTCCATGTCTGATTCGACCCTTGTGGCGCCCGGCGGCCGGCAGTCCGACTTGAACTGGCTCGCCGGCGGCGGTGAAATGGGCGCGCTGATCCGGTCGATGGACTGGTCCGCCACGCCGCTGGGACCGCTGGACCGATGGCCGCAGAGCCTGCGCACCACGGTCAGCCTGTGCCTGTCGTCGACCTTTCCCATCCTGGTCTGCTGGGGCGAACAGGATATCCAGATCTACAACGATGCCTATCGCCCGATCTGCGGTGACCTGCACCCGCGCTCGATGGGCGGGCCGTTCAAGGAAATCTGGGCGACCGCCTTGCCGGTGGTGGGCGAGGCGTTCGATCGCGCGCACAAGGGGGAGGGCGCGTATATCCGCGACCAGCGCATGTTCCTCGACCGTCATGGCTACCTCGAGGAAGCCTTCATGACCTTCTCGTTCTCGCCGATCCGCGACGAGTCGGGCGCGGTGGGCGGCATCTTCCACCCGATCACGGAAACCACGGCCCAGGTGCTGGGCGCCCGCCGCACACGCGGACTGCGCGAGCTGAGCGACGCCCTGGCCAGCGCCCGCAGCGCCAGCGAGATCGGACGCCAGCTCGCGGCCGGCCACGCGGCGCTGGCCGAGGACCTGCCTTTCGTCCTGTTCTACCAGCACGACGCCGCCACCGGCCAGCTGCTGCTGCGCGGCCGTGCCGGCATCGATGGCCATTGCGCGCTGGCTCCTGCAACCCTGGCCCTGGACGACGCCGTCTGGCCGTTCGCCCGGGCGGCCGCCGGCCGCGGCACCCGCCGCGTCGACGGCCTGGCCGCGCGCCTTGCCGGCACGCGCTGCGGCACCTATGACGAGGCGCCGGAGACGGCGATGGTGATGCCGGTGATCCTGCCCGGGCAGGTCGAACCCTACGGTTACCTGGTGGCGGGTGTCAGCGCCCGGCGCGCCATCGACGCCGACTACCGGAATTTCTTCGAACTGCTTGCTGCGGCCATTGGCACCGCGGTCGGCAACGTCACGGCCTACGAACTGGAGCAGCGCCGCGCCGAGGAGCTGGCCAAGATCGACCGCGCCAAGACCGCCTTCTTCTCCAACGTGTCGCACGAGTTCCGTACGCCCCTGACCCTGATCCTGGGGCCGCTCGACGACGCTCTGGCGGACCTTGAGGAGCCGCTCGGGCCGGCGCAGCGGCGCCGCATCGACCTCACGCACCGCAACGCGCTGCGCCTGCTCAAACTGGTCAATTCGCTGCTCGACTTCTCGCGCATCGAAGCCGGGCGGGTGCAGGCCAGCTACCAGCCGGTCGACCTGGCGCGCCTGACCACCGACCTGGCCGGCATGTTCGAATCGGCGATGGCGCGCGGCGGGCTGGCCTACCGGGTGGAGACCGAAGCGCTGGAGGCGCCGGTTTTCGTGGACCGCGACATGTGGGAAAAGATCGTGTTCAACCTGCTGTCGAACGCGTTCAAGTTTACGCTCGAGGGCGGCGTCACGCTCCGCCTGGCGCGCCACGGCAGCATGGCGCGCCTGTCGGTGATCGACACCGGCATCGGCGTCCCGGCCGGCCAGGTCGAGCGCGTGTTCGAGCGTTTCCACCGCGTCGAAGGCGCCGCCGGCCGGACCTATGAAGGCACCGGCATCGGCCTGGCGCTGATGCAGGAGCTGGTGTGGCTGCATGGCGGCAGCATCGCCGTGCACAGCGTCGAAGGCGAGGGCACCCGCTTCGACATCGACCTGCCTTTCGGCCACGCGCACCTGCCGGCCGAACGCATCATGCCGGCGTCGGCGCAGGAGAAGGAAGGCCAGCGCCTGGGCGCCGCGTTTGTGGAGGAAGCGCTGCGCTGGCTGCCGGACGAGGCGGCCGGCCCGGCCGGGCCGGTTCCGGTGGTGCTTCCGCTCCCGGCCTGGACCCCGCAGGCGCCGCCGCCCGGTCCGCGCCCGCGCATCCTGGTGGCCGACGACAACAACGACATGCGCGCCTACCTGAAGTCGCTGCTCGACCCGTATGCGGAGGTGAGCGTGTGCGCCGACGGCGAGGCGGCCTTCGCGCTGGCCCGGCGCGATCCGCCCGACCTGCTGCTGAGCGACGTCATGATGCCGCACCTGGACGGCTTCGGCCTGATCGCGCGCATCCGCGCCGACGCCGCGCTGCGCCAGCTTCCGGTCATGCTGCTGTCGGCGCGCGCCGGCGACGAGGCCAAGATCGAGGGCCTGCAGGCCGGGGCCGACGACTACCTGGTCAAGCCGTTCGCCGCGAGCGAGCTGTTGGCGCGGGTGCGCGGACAAGTGGCGCTGGCGCGCGAGCGCCGCCGCGAGCACCAGGAAACGGCGCGCCGCGAAGCGTATTTCCGCGCCCTGGTCGATGCTTCCCCCGCGATGCTGTGGACCACCGACGCCGGCGAGCAGTGCACCTACCTGAGCCAGCGCTGGTACGACTTCACTGGACGCCGCGTCGAGCAGGACCTGGGCCGGGGCTGGCTCGAGAACGTCCACCCGGACGACCAGCAGCGTACCGCCGATGCCTATCTGGAGGCGGCCGGCGCGCGCGCGCCGTTCGCGATCGAATTCCGGCTGCGGCGCCACGACGGCGCCTACCGCTGGGTGCTGGATTCCGGCCTGCCGCGCAGCGACGAAGCAGGGCGGGCGAACGGCTACGTCGGCACCGTCATCGACGTGCACGACAGCAGGACACTGCAGAAACGCTTCGAACGCGTGACCCAGGCCGGCGACATCGGCATCTGGTATGCCGACGCACCCTTCGGCCATTTCCGCCTGAACCGAGAGCTGGCGGTCCAGTTCGGACTGGACGGCAGCTGGCATGCCACCCTGGACGAACTACTGTCGGCAGTCGATCCGGCCGACTGCGGCCGCTTTGGCGAGCGCGTGCGGCAGGCCTTGCACGAAGGCAGCGCGCTCGACATCGAATTCCGTACCGCCGGCGCTGCGGGGCGTCCGGTGCGCTGGCTGCGCGCGCTCGGCTGGTGCGAGTTCGATGCCGACGGCCGGCCGCTGCGCTTCGACGGCGTGAGTTTCGACGTCAGCATCCACAAACAGGCCGAGCAGGAGCTGCGCTACCTGGCCGAGGAGCTGACGGCGAAGAACCGCCAGCAGAGCGAGTTCCTGTCCACGCTGGCGCACGAGCTGCGTAATCCGCTGGCGCCGATCCGCGCGGGCATCGAGCTGATGCAGGCGGGCGTCAGCGCCACCAGCGGGCGCGAGGTGCACGCCATGATGCGGCGCCAGGTGGATCACATGGTGCACCTGGTCGACGACCTGCTCGACATGGCGCGCCTGTCCGAAGGAAAGATGACGCTGCGCCTGGAACACGTGGCGCTGGACGGGGTGGTGCGCGACGCGGTGGAGATGGCCATGCCGCTGGTGAACGCGCGCGGCCACCGCCTGGCATTGCGCTTGCCGGAGAAGCCGGTGGCGCTGCACGTGGACCCGCACCGGGTGTCCCAGATCGTCAGCAACCTGGTGAACAACGCGGCCAAGTACACGGCCGGCGGCGGCGACATCGCGGTCGACGCCCGTGTCGAGGGGGGCGAGGCGGTGATCGCGGTGGCCGACAATGGCATCGGCCTGGCGGCCGATGCGCTGGAGCGGGTATTCGACATGTACGCCCAGGGCCAGGGTAGCGAGCTCATGGGCGAGGGCGGCCTCGGCGTGGGACTGAATCTCGTCAAACGCCTGGTGCAATTGCATGGAGGCACGGTCTTCGCGGAAAGCGATGGGCTCGGCAGAGGCAGCCGGTTTACGGTGCGCCTGCCGCTGCCCGATCCGGACAGCGCCGCGGCGCCGGAGCCGGATACGCCTCAGCCCGCCGCACCGGCCACGAACGAGGAGGCGGCAGGTCCGCTGCGCGTGCTGGTGGTTGACGACAACAGGGATGCGGCCGAGATGCTGGCTACCCTGCTCGAGATCGGCGGCCACCGCGTCGAGGTGGCCGAGGACGGCGCCGGCGCATTGCGCGCGGCGCGCGCGCTCCTGCCCGAGGTGGTCTTTTTGGACATCGGGCTGCCCGACATCAGCGGCTACGAGGCCGCGGCGGCCTTGCGCCGCGTCGACGGCATGGCCGGGGCGATGCTGGTCGCCTTGACCGGCTGGGGAACGGAGCAGGACCGCCTGCGCGCGCGCGAAGCCGGTTTCGACCACCACCTGACCAAGCCGGCGGAGTTCGATGCGGTCGAGCGCTTGCTGGCCGAAGCCGTGCAGCTGCGGATGAACAGGAAATCGGCAAACGACCAGGCCAACCCTGCCGGGCTGACCTAGTGGGCTGACCTAGTCGAAAAAAAACAGCGCACGAAACCAGCTTCCGGCGAGGCCGGAAGTCCCGGGGCCCGCGACGCGGGCCCCGTTCGTTGCGAGGCGGATGGTCTATCAGCCGCCGGTGCTAGGCGGGGTAGTGCCGGTGCCGGTGGTGCCGGTGGCCGGTGGCGGCGTCATGCTCGGGTCGGTGGTGGTGCCGGTGGCCGGCGGCGTGGTCATGCTCGGGTCGGTGCCGGTCGCCGGCGGGGTGGTCATGGTCGGATCGGTGGTGGTGCCGGTGGCGCCCGTGGTGCCGGTGCCGGTGGCGCCGGTGCCGGTGTCACCCGTGGTGCCGGTGGTGCCCGAGGTGCTGCTCGGTGCCGTGGCCGACGTGTCCGGCGTGGTGGTCGTGGTGTCGGTCGCCGGCTCGTTCTTGCGGCAGGCGCCCAGCAGGGAGGCTAACACGGCAGCCGTCAGCAGGATTTTTGGTGCTTTGGTCAGTGCTTTCATTGTTTAAACTCCTCGTTCACGTCTATCTTGTGCCGCAGTGTCCAGTGAAGGCTTGGACGGCTGTAGCGCCAGGTTAGGTCCTCTGAGGGTTCGGAAACCCAGCAGTGGAACCATCAGGGAACCGACGCAATACGCGGCCCCGGTCAGTGCACGAATCCGACTGGACTTGGACTGACGGCCGGGCCGCCAGTTCGCCGGATCGCATACTGTCGTACTTGATTCCGCAATGCACTGCGGAACGCACGGGTTCAGGAGTATTCGACTCCCGTTCCCTTGCCCACCGGCGTGTGCCGATTGGTTTCGCCGGCGCCCCAAAAACCTGCTGCGCGTTGCACTGGCGGTCTGCGATGCTCCGCTACGGCGGACCGGCTGTACTCTAGTACAGCTGCGCTTCTCGACCACCATTGCCGCCGCTCGCGACGGTTTTTCGGGGCGCCCTCTCGCCGGCATCCTTGCCGGCGATGTGTTCCAACAGCGCGGGTATCTCTTGTGATATTTCCCGCGCCAAATATCCCAAAGTGCCCATGCGTTCGGCGAGGCGCTCGCCGGCGCGGGCATGCAGCACCACGCCCCAGCAACCCGCCTGGTCCAGCGGTGCACCGCGGGCAGCCAGGCCGGCGATGATCCCGGCGAGCACGTCGCCCGATCCGGAGATGGCCAGGCCCACATTGCCGCCTTCATGCTGGTACAACGTTCCATCGGGCGTTGCGATGACAGTGCGCGCGCCTTTTAATGCGACCACCGCATTCCACGCGCGCGCCGCGTCGAGTGCACGCGAATCGGGCAGGTCGACGATCTCGTCCTTGGGGATGCCGGTGAGGTGCGCCATCTCGCCGG
Source organism: Telluria sp. PB2R4 (assembly GCF_059685695.1). Taxonomy (NCBI): domain Bacteria; kingdom Pseudomonadati; phylum Pseudomonadota; class Betaproteobacteria; order Burkholderiales; family Oxalobacteraceae; genus Telluria; species Telluria sp. PB2R4. The sequence goes on from NZ_JCASIC010000014.1 coordinate 113,220, forward strand.
CGTGCGGCGTGAGGATGACAGGACGCGCGAAGCGCCAGGGCGCACCAGGCGGCCAGCCCGCCGGCGGATGCAGCAGCGCGCCCATGGCGCAGGCGTCCAGCACCACGCGCGTATCGGCCGCCTCGAAGCGCGGCAGCAGAGCATGCACCAGTTTCGACGTGGCCGGCTCGTCGCGCATGCCCGGTCCGATCAGCACGGCGTCGACGCGCTCGGCCAGCGGATCGAGGCAGGAGACCGCGTCCATGCTGAAGCCGGCGCTTGCATGCTCGAGCAGGCCGATCACGCGCGCCTCGGGCATGGCCAGTGCCACCAGCTGGGCCACGCTCTGGCCGGTAGCGATGGTGAGCTTGCCGGCGCCCGCGCGCAGCGCCGCGGTGGCGGCCAGGATGACCGCGCCCGGCATCTCGCAGCAGCCGCCGACGATCAGGACGTGGCCGCGGATTTCCTTGTCGCCTTCGACGGCCGGCATCGGCACCGGCCAGCCGCGCAGCAGGGCTGTGTCGACGTCATGCACGGCAGTGGCGCGGCGAGGCGTGTCGATGAATGTTTCCATGGATGGGCTCAGGCCTTCGGTGCGGCAGGCAGGTCCTTGCTGGCGGTGACGGGCGTGCCGGTCGCTTCGAGCGGCGCAACGAAATTGACCAGGCGCAGGGAGAGGTGACCGCCCTTGCCGAGGTCGGGATCGTATTCGTAGGAAGTGACCGAGCAGTTCGGCACATCGCCGGCGCGGTCGAATTCGAGGATGGTCTTTTCGTCGAGGCGCTCGAACAGGTAGCGGAAGCAATTGACCGTGACCTGGTGCGCGACGATCAGTACGCGCTCGCGGCAAAACTCGCGGTTCAGGGTGTCGATCACGCTGCGCAGGCGCAGGATCACATCGCACCAGCTCTCGCCACCGGGCGGACGGAAGTAGAACTTGCCGACGTGCTGGCGCTGTTCGTACAGTGCGGGATGGTGGTGCGCGATGCCGTAGGTGGTAAGGCGGTCGAGGATGCCGAATTCTTTTTCGCGCAGGCGTTCGTCGGATTCGATCACCAGCCGGGAACGCTGTACCGGGTCCAGCTGCTGCATCAGGAGATCGGCGGTTTCGAAGGCGCGCACGTAGGGCGAGTGCAGCACCACGGTCGGCTGCCGGTCCGGGGGCAGGGACGCAAACCAGGCGCCCAGGGCCTGCGACTGGCGCTCGCCCAGCTCGGACAGGGGCACGTCGACGTCGCGATCGGCGATGTCGATGAGGTGGCCTGCGGCGGCTTCGGCGAGGTCACGCGCGACATTGCCGGCGCTTTGACCATGCCTTACCAGCCATACTTCTTGAGGCCACTTTTGTTCCATCACTAGTCCGTCTCTGATATTGACTTGACATCATCATAGACGGATTCTACGGGCGCAAAGCGCACGATTGCAGGCCTTCCGCACAGGCTCGCAGCCGCGTCGGAAGGCTCTTACACCGTGATTTATACGGCTTGTGTTTCGCTGTCCAGATTGATTTCCGCGTCGCTATGAAACACACGCATATCGGTCTGTCCGAGTATGCGGCTGGTCAGCGTACCGGCGGTAATGGAACCGCTGACGTTGAGTGCCGTACGCCCCATGTCGATCAGCGGTTCCACCGAAATCAGGAGACCCGCCAGCGCCACCGGCAGGTCCATTGCCGACAGCACGATCAGGGCCGCGAAGGTGGCGCCGCCGCCGACCCCGGCTACGCCGATCGAGCCGAAGGCGATGATCGCCAGCAGCGGCAACAGGAAGGAGGCGGTGAACGGGTCGATGCCGACGGTCGGCGCGATCATCACCGCGAGCATCGCCGGATAGATGCCGGCGCAACCGTTCTGGCCGATGGTGGCGCCGAACGAGGCGGCGAAGTTGGCGATGCCTTCGGGCGTGCCCAGGCGCGCGGTCTGGGTCGCCACGCTCATCGGGATCGAGCCCGCGCTGGTGCGCGAGGTGAAGGCGAAGACCAGCACCGGGAAGATCTTGGTGACGAAGCGCAGCGGGTTCAGGCCGCTGCCGGTCACCAGCAGCAGGTGCACGCCGAACATCAGCGCCAGCGCGCAGTAGGACGCGGCGACGAAGCTGGCCAGGCCGAGGATGTCCTGCAGGCTCGAGCCGGCCACCACCATGGCCATCAGGGCAAACACGCCGAACGGCGTCAGGCGCAGCACCAGCGTCACCATGCGCATCACGATCACGTGCGCCATGTGCACGAAGTCGCTGAAGGACTGGAACACTTCGGGCTTCTTGCCGGCGATGCCGGTGGCCGAGATGCCGATGAAGATCGAGAACACCACCACCGCGATGGTCGAGGTCTTGCGGGCGCCGGTCATGTCCAGGAAGGGATTGGCCGGGATGAATGACAGCAGCATGCCCGGGAGCGAAATCTCTTTCGCCGCCGCCAGGTTGCCCTGCAGGTATTCGCCGCGTGCGATTTCCGCCGTGGAGGCGGTCAGGCCGGCCGCGCTCAGGCCGAACAGCTTGGCCATCAGGATGCCGATCGTGGCCGCCACGATGGTGGTGGCGATCAGGATGCCGATCGTCAGCGTGCTGATGGTGCCGAGCGAGGACGCATTGCGCAGCTTGAGGATGGCCTGCACGATCGACACCATGATCAGCGGGATCACGATCATCTGCAGCAGCTTGACGTAGCCGCTGCCGACCACGTCCAGCCAGGCGTTGGTGGCGGCGATGTCGGATGAGCCGGCGCCGTACACGGCCTGCATGGCCGCGCCCAGCAGCACGCCGAGGCCGAGGCCGGTGAATACGCGCTTGGTGAAGGAGACGTGGTTTGCCTGCAGGCGATACAGCAGCACGCACACCAGCAGGGCGACGACCAGGTTGATCAAGACAGGAACATTCATCGGAGCCTTTGCAAGGCAGCTCATGCGCTGCGGAAATCAATCGCAGCATTCTATAGGCAAACTGGCATCGCCGCCGAGTTCGCCCGAATGCGGGGCCTGGACTTCCCGTGTTGTCGCACCGACCATGGACGATGCAGCCATGCCTAGCCTGTGTCGCGGACTTACGACGCAGTGCAGCAAATCATGCAGTTGGTGCTGCAAATATGTAAAGCACATGGCAACATATTTCCATGATTCAATTTCTTTAAATATACGTCTGATCGGATCGTGTTCATCATGTTTAGCCATCTCACCATCAAGACCCGCCTCATCTTTGTTATCGTTTTCCTGTCCATCGAACTGATTGCCGGCGCCGTCATCGGCATCTACAACCTCGGCGCCGCCAACGCCAGGCTGAAGCAGATGCATGACGATCGCGTGGTCCCGATCGGCCAGCTCAGCCGCGTGATGCAGCTGATTACAACGAACCAGCTGCTGGTGGGCAAGGCTGCAGATGCAACCACCAAGGAACAGCGCGACGTCTTCCTGGCCCAGCTCGACGCCAATGTCGCCGAGGCGACCGCCACCTGGAAAGCGTACGAGCAGACCAGGCTGACGGCTGAAGAAGCCACGCTGGTGGCAAAGTTCGTCGAGGCCCGCAAAGCCTTTTTGGCACATGGCCTGATGCCGGCGGTGACGGCGGCGCGGGCCGGCGACGGCAGCCTCGCCAGCGAGCTGGTGACCGGAGAAGTGGCGCGGCGCTTCCAGCCCGTGAGCGAGCTCGGTACCCAGCTGCTCGCGCTGCAGCAGCGCGTGGCCAAGGAGGAGTACGTCGAGTCGCAGCAGGCCTACGACATCGTGCGCCTGGTCTGCCTGGCCGGCCTCGTGTTCGGCCTGGTGATGGCGGCCGTGGTCGGCTGGATGCTGGTACGCGCGATCGTGCGTCCGATCGAGCGGGCCGTGCAGATCGCCGGCGCGGTGGCGGCGGGCGACCTGAGCCAGAAGATCGAGGTGAGCTCGCACGACGAAACCGGTCGCCTGCTGCAAGCCCTGAAGGACATGAACACGTCCCTGGTGGGGATCGTCACCCGCGTGCGCGGCGGTACCGATACCATCGCCACCGCATCCGGCCAGATTGCCGCCGGCAACCTCGACCTGTCGACACGCACCGAGCAGCAGGCCGGTTCGCTGGAAGAGACGGCATCGTCGATGGAAGAGCTGACCTCGACCGTCAAGCAGAACGCCGACAACGCACGCCAGGCCAATGCGCTGGCGACCTCGGCCCGGCAGGTGGCGGGCAAGGGCGGCGAAGTGGTCGAGCAGGTGGTGCGCACCATGGGCGCGATCAACGGTTCGGCGACCCGCATCGTCGACATCATCTCGGTCATCGACGGCATCGCCTTCCAGACCAATATCCTGGCGCTGAACGCGGCAGTCGAGGCCGCGCGTGCTGGCGAGCAGGGCCGCGGATTCGCGGTGGTGGCGAGCGAAGTGCGCAACCTGGCACAGCGCAGCGCGGCGGCGGCCAAGGAGATCAAGGCGCTGATCGATGATTCGGTCGAGAAAGTGCAGCATGGTTCTGCGCTGGTCGACCAGGCCGGCGCGACGATGGCGGAGATCGTGCAGAGCGTGGGCCGCGTGACTGACATCATGGCCGAGATCAGCGCCGCCAGCCAGGAGCAGACCGCCGGCATCGAGCAGATCAACCAGGCCGTGCTGGAGATGGACCATGTGACCCAGCAGAACGCCGCGCTGGTCGAGGAAGCCTCGGCGGCGGCGCAGTCGCTGCAGCAGGAGGCGGCCGAACTGGCGCAGGCGGTCGGCATCTTCCGGCTCGATACGCAGGCCGCAGGGGCGCCGAAGGCGGGCGTGGTGCGGGCGCCGGCCGCGGCTGCGCGTCCGGCCAGGGCCCCGGCGCCGGCGCGCAACGAGGCGAAGGCGGTCGCACCGAAGCCGGCCCGCAAGGCCGCGCAGGGGACGGCAGCGGTAGCGACCGAGGGCTGGGAAGCGTTCTAAAGCGAAGCGGCGGCCACCGGGGCCGCCGCTTCGCAAACATCGTCTATGAGGCAGCGGGCTGGCAGGCGCGACTTACTCGAGGGTGACGAGGAGGGCTGCCGCGCCCACGCAGAGGCCGACAGCCACGCCGATGCGCTGGCGCAGGCGGCGGCTGTTCGACACGATGCCTTTGGCAAAGGTGCGCTTCGGCGCTTTCGGGTTACTGCGGTCCACGGTACTGGGGTGGATGCGTGGATGCGAGTGCTCGGTGTACATTGCTTTTCCTTTTACCGTCTCCACCAGAGACTGGCGTTCAAATAAGTGAATGGCGTTTGCTGGCGCGTTTGCTGACAGATATTCCAACTGAAACGCGTCGAATGTTGTCTATTTTACATGCTTGCTCAGCGAATACAAGGGCGCACACAATTCCTTACGATTTCAGGGTGTTGCCTCCAATAAACAATATGTTCCCATCCCCGGTCAATGTCAAGCGAATGCGCTGGAACGTAGGTTGTAACCAACAGTAGGGTCCGTAGCTGGAATTGATATGACCGCTGAGATCGTGACAAGTTCTCAACATGATACAAAAAGTTCGCGAATCTTAATTTTTTTGAATCGTTTCGCCGCCGCTCGGTGTTGGCTGTCCAAAATGATGCGGTGCACAGTCACCGTGCAGTTTTTGCGCTATCGCATAGTGCACCGGCCGTCACGCCGAACCAGCGTTCATTCTGCAACGGGATCTGGCATGGACCTTGCATATTGACATTGGCGTAATGGAGCGCACGCGAGTCCTGCCAGCGCCGGCAGGGCCCCACCAAGACAACGACGTCTATCCTGACATGCACTTATTCATGTCCGGGTACGCGTCATTTTTTTTGCCTGATTACATTAAGGATCGCGATGAAATATCGGAAACTCGAAACGAAGAGCGCCACGCCACAAGGTGCCGACGGGGTGAATGTCACGCGCAGGAACTTCATGCAGGGCGCAAGCCTGGCGGCGGGCGCAGGCCTGCTGGGTCTGGCAACGGGTGGGGCGTGGGCGGCCGGGTCGGACAAGCCGGAAAAGGAAGAAATCAGGATCGGTTTCATTCCGCTGACCGATTGCGCCTCGGTCGTGATGGCCTCGGTGCTGGGCCTCGACAAGAAGTACGGCGTGAAATTTGTACTGAGCAAGGAAGCTTCCTGGGCCGGCGTGCGCGACAAGCTGGCCAACGGCGAGCTGGACGCCGCCCATGTGTTATATGGATTGCTGTACGGCGTCCAGATGGGCATCGGCGGCCAGAAGAAGGACATGGCGGTGCTGATGGGCCTGAACAACAACGGCCAGGCGATCACGCTGTCCAGTCAGCTCGCCGCGAAAGGCGCGGTCGACGGTCCGTCGCTGGCAAAGCTGATGCGCACGGAGAAACGCGACTACACCTTCGCCCAGACCTTCCCGACCGGCACCCACGCCATGTGGCTGTATTACTGGCTGGCCGCCAACGGCATCAATCCGATGAAGGACGCCAAGGTCATCACCGTGCCGCCGCCGCAGATGGTGGCCAACATGCGGGTCGGGAACATGGACGGCTTCTGCGTGGGCGAGCCCTGGGGCCACCGCGCCATCATGGACAAGGTCGGGATCACCGCCATCACCACCCAGGACATCTGGCGCGACCATCCCGAGAAAGTACTGGGCAGCACGCGCGACTTCGCCACGAAGCACCCGAACACCTGCCGCGCCATGATGGCCGCCATCCTGGAAGCCGGCAAATGGATCGATGCCTCGCTGGCCAACAAGAACCGCATGGCCGAGGTCATCGCCGCCAAGTCCTACGTCAACACCAGCAAGGATGCGATCGACCAGCGCATCCTGGGCCGCTACCAGAACGGTCTCGGCAAGACCTGGGACGACGCCAACCACATGAAGTTCTACAACGATGGCCTGGTCAATTTCCCCTACCTGTCGGACGGCATGTGGTTCATGACCCAACACCGCCGCTGGGGCCTGCTGAAGGACGACCCGGACTACCTGGCCGTCGCTTCAAGCGTGAACCAGGTCAAGCTGTACACGGAAGCCGCCACCATGACCCGGACCCCGGTCCCGAAAAGCCCGCTGCGCACTTCAAAACTGATGGACGGCACGGTCTGGGACGGCAGGAATCCGAAAGCCTACGCGGCCTCGTTCAAGGTCAAGGTCTGAATTTTCACGTCGATTGAAAAGGAACTGCCATGAGCGCCATCCTGAGATCCATCCGCAATGACTTGCCGGCAGCAGCAGCGGCGACGCCCAGTCCCGACGCCATGGCAGTTCCGGCGCGTCCACCAGCCCGGCGCAAGCCCGCGGCCGCGGCCGGAGCCGTGCGGCGGGGCACGCCGCACTTTGCCAGGGCGGTGCGGCTGCTGCTGCCGCCGCTGGCCGGCATCGCGCTGGTGGTGCTGGCCTGGCACATCATCGCCAGCCGCAACAGCGCTTTCCCGACGCCGCAGGCGACCCTGCAGGCGGCGCTGGTCCTGTTCGCCGATCCGTTCCATTACACCGGCCCGAACGACCAGGGCATCGGCTGGAACGTGCTCGCGTCGCTGAAGCGGGTGGCGCTGGGCTTCGGCCTGGCCGCGCTGGTCGGCATCCCGCTCGGCTTCCTGATCGGACGGGTGCGCTTTGCCGGCGCCATGTTCGCACCGATCGTCAGCCTGCTCAAGCCGGTATCGCCGCTGGCCTGGCTGCCGATCGGCCTGCTGGTGTTCAAGTCGGCCGACCCGGCTGCGATCTGGTCGATCTTCATCTGCTCGATCTGGCCGATGGTCATCAACACCGCGGTCGGCGTGCAGCGCGTGCCGCAGGATTACATGAACGTGGCGCGGGTACTGAACCTGTCCGAATGGAAGGTGTTGACCAAGATCCTGCTGCCCTCGGCCTTGCCCTACATCCTGACCGGCGTGCGCCTCGCGATCGGCACCGCCTGGCTGGTCATCGTGGCGGCGGAAATGCTGACCGGCGGTGTCGGCATCGGCTTCTGGGTGTGGGACGAGTGGAACAACCTGAACGTCGCGCACATCATCATCGCCATCGTCATCATCGGCGTGGTCGGCCTGCTGCTCGAGCAGGGGCTGGTGGCCCTGGCGCGTGCACTGACCCACGAACAAGTAGCCAACTGAAGGAGGCACGATCATGGACAATCCAAAATTCATCGACATCAGCGGCGTGGAGATGGCCTTTCACACCAGGAAGGGCGTGTTCCAGGCCTTGCAGGGCATCGACCTCGCCGTGCGCAAGGGCGAGTTCGTCACCCTGATCGGCCACTCCGGCTGCGGCAAGTCGACCCTGCTGAACCTGATCGCCGGCCTGCTGAAACCGACCGAGGGCGTGCTGCTGTGCGCCAACCGCGAGATTGCCGGCCCGGCCCCGGAACGGGCGGTGGTGTTCCAGAACCATTCGCTGCTGCCCTGGCTGACCTGCTACGAAAACATTTATCTCGGCGTTGAACGGGTCTTCGGTGCGCTCGAGACCCGCGCCCAGCTGCGCGAACGGACCCGCGATGCGCTCGCGCTGGTGGGCCTGGGCAGCGCCGAGGGCAAGCGCCCGCATGAAATCTCGGGCGGCATGAAGCAGCGGGTCGGCATCGCGCGCGCGCTGGCGATGCAGCCCAAGGTCTTGCTGATGGACGAACCCTTCGGCGCCCTGGACGCGCTGACGCGGGCCCACCTGCAGGACGAGCTGCTCAAGATCGTTGCGGCGACCAAGTCGACCGTGGTGATGGTGACGCATGACGTGGACGAGGCGGTGTTGCTGTCGGACCGGATCGTGATGCTGACCAACGGGCCGGCGGCGACCATCGGCGAGATCGTCGAGGTGGGCCTGGCGCGTCCGCGCGACCGGGTGGCGCTGGCGCAGGACGCGCGCTATATGGAGTATCGCGGGGCGGTGCTGGAGTTCCTGTACCGGAAGCAGGCGCATCCGGCGGCGGAGGCAGCTTGAAAACAACAACGCCAACCCGAAGGTTGGCGTTCTTGTTTGATACTGAATTCGTGGTAGGCCGTGCGGGATTCGAACCCGCGACCAACGGATTAAAAGTCGCCGGGTCGAGATGAGCATTCTTTATTAATCAACGACTTGCAGCGCTTGCCAGATGCGATAACCAGTCATGTCAAAGGGGAGGAATGGTAGCTTATCAGGAGGCACGTCACAAGTACGGCACATGGTGACTCGGGCTCAACCGACCGTCGCAGGCACGCTGCCGATCAGCTTGCACCCGCATTCCGTCGTGCATCCCTCGACCGCAACGGGCACCCCGTCGACTGTAAGCGTGTTATGGGCGGTGATGATCTTGTTTACACCGTGTGGTTTGCCACCAGGGTAGGGTAGCGGACAATCAACTTTATCACCTACTCGGGCGATCGCTCTTCCCCGGATGTCGTGGTTGGGCGAACCGCTAATAACTGTGCCGCCATGATCGGTTTTGTCTCCGACTGTAATGATCTTTAATGACATTTGGCTTTCCAGTGGAATCGGTGACGTGAGTAGAGTAGTGGGTAGTCTGGCACAAGCTCAACTGCGTCCTGAACGCCTTGCCATGGCAGCCATATGTGCCTCTTCTCTGGCCTAGCAGGTTGTAGCTGAACCGGGGCAAATTTTCCGAATTGATAGGTGTGGCCATGCCTTTGAATCAGTCTGCATGAGTGATCTGCAACACTCGAAGCAACTGCTCGTCCCTAGCCCCAGCTCTTTCCGCATCAACATCAACGGAGACATTTCTGCAGAGGCAGTACTCATTATCCGAAGGGTTCGACCGGAGAATGCTCCAGCAGTTAATACACTGGTAGAACGTCCGGTCCGAGACTCGTAACGTCGCTCCGACGACATGGTTCAAATCTACGATGACCAAGTTGTTCGTCAACATAAATCATTTATTTGCCGTTATGTAGCATGCGCGGTCCGGCTAGTAATGCCGATACCAGTTGTATAGAGCCTTGCCTCTTTATCCTCATGCTGCCCTTTGACGAGCAAATAGATTGCACGTGCTTCTTGGTTAACCTGCTAAGTTTTTCTAGCCTTCCCCACCAGTCTTTTTGTGATAAATGAGGCAAGTAAAAGTCCCCAAGCCATTTCACGTGGCAACGCATTTCTATCTGCTTTAAAGCATCTTTGCGAGTGTCTGCCGACAGAGTTTGGTCTAACGCCAAATCAGCCAGGTGCTGCAGATCATCAGCATCTTTAATAAAACTCCCTTGATGTAAATCGGTAGCGATGCTAGAAATTGATTCTGAAAAGGTCGTCATCGTCTGATTGATTATGTATATGCGCGTTCTGCAGGTATGACTTGCCATCCCCCTTCCGGTTTGTTAGGCCCCCAACTGTAGCTGAGATGAATAGGATTCGGTGCGCAGACATGCATATTGATTCTAACCGAGCAATTTGATCAAATCATCAGAATTAAACTTCCCGCTGTGCTTGTCAGATAGTCGACCAATCGATCGTATCTTTTTCACCTGTTAGTCGAAAAATAAAATAATTGACCGCATGAAACTCATTTGAAAATACCGCCACATCAAAATTCTTTCTGCGTTGGGTGGTATATACTAACCAAAAGCTATTTCTCTTCTTAATAACAAGCTCACCAAATCCCGCCGCGAGTTGGCTCCCTAAGGTGTATTCATTTCTGTTAACTCCTTTTGTATCAAGAAAGTGTCGAACTTAATGGAGTAATGGCTCGATTGCCACTGCATTTGGGTGAGGAATTTCAAAGTCAAACTCTAGTAACTCGATAATCATGAGCGTCTCCATAGGCAACTCGAAGAAACTAACTGCCTTCTGATTTTTCACAGGCCCAAAGAGCCTATCTACTTATTTTCCTGCAAGCTTTCTCATTGCTTGTTCTGCGGCAATAACGGCCTCACCGGCAGGAAGAGAAATCGGCCAATATTCTATAACTAGCCTTGCTACACGATTCAAATCGGAAAATGAAATGGATTCAAGATTGTTTTCAACCTGTTTCAGGTAAGCGGTTAGAGTCTCTCGAACAAAATGCAAATGTTCAGGAGTGACTCCCGAGTCAGGCGGCAACGAATCGATTTGTTGAAGGGCAAAGCGAAGCTTCGACGCGACGGTTTCGGTTTTAGTCATGGCAGCTTATGGTTTACTTAATTTATTAAGATCAAGTACAAATTTTTGGACTTGACCACCTGGTAAGCACGGGCCTTGTGCGGATGCTCGGCCTTCGATCATTGACGTCCCGGGCTCGATTTTCCATTGTTGAACTTTGTTCATATCGTTCCACTCACGTTTCACCGCAAGAGATTCCCGAGTAGCAGGGAAAGTCTCGAACAAATATCGGCCCTTTGCATGTGCCTTAGTTTCATCATAATAGCGCAGGCCATATTCGCTTTTCCCTGCTGGACGCATTTTTATTGTGTCGCGGTCAAACGATTCGAGAATTTCTTTTCGACGTCCTCGTGATATTCCGGCTTCCTTTAGATGTTGTGACGCATTCTTTACTCCTGCATATGGATTGCAGAGACAGCACGCCGTTAGTCCCAATGGGTCGATCCAGCTGATCGGATTTGGCGCATATCGATAGAGATTGATGCCGCCCGCAAGGCCAACAGAGTCCTGAGAGAGATAACGAACCGTATCGGGATCGTAATACCGATGCCGGTTGTAATGCAGTCCCGTCTCTTCATCAAAGTACTGCCCCTGGAACCGGATCGGATTGCGCATCCCGGCCTTGCGCGCCGCCTCGCTGATCGCCTCTTTTGCTTGGCCCCACGCCCTGTACTGCGCCGACCACGCAACCTTGCCCTCGTAATCCGTCAACTCCTGCGGCGTGCCCAGATGATCGCATTGATAGAAGGCGATCTCTTTTTTACCGAACGGCTCGGCTTCCTGTTCGTACTCACCGTTCCAGAGCGGATCAAGTGCAATATCGTACTTGCCGCCGTTGCCCGCCATTAGCGCCTTGACATCGGTGGTGGGGGGCAGTCGAAGCGCTTGGCTTCGGGTGGCCTGCACCAGCGGTACGAAGCCGTCGCGCTCGTACACATAGTGCACGGTCCGTTCACCCGCCGCATGCCCCCGGTACACGCTGCTTTCGAATGCCAGCGTGTCGCCGTCCCAGCCGTACATGGTCCGGGCCGTCTCCCGGACGGTAGTGCCATCGATCGCCCCGCTGTGCTTGGCAATACGCCGCCCCAGCGGATCGTAGGCAAAGGTGGTGACGCCATGCCAGGTCGTGGCGCGGGTCATCCGGTTGAACGCATCCCATTCATACTCGGACCGAAGGCCGTCCTGGGTACGTTCCACGATGTTGCCGCGTTCGTCATAGCGGTAGCGGAGGCCGGCATATTCCTTGAGCAGATTGTCCAGCAGTTTCGGCAGCGGGACACGGCGCGTAAGGGGTTCCTGCTGTGCAGTATCGGCTGCCTGGCTGTTGCCGGCCGGATCAAAAGCGAAGGTTTCACGACCCAATGCGCTACTTGCCGTCACCAGCCTTCCGACCGGGTCGTAGCGGTACTCGAGGCGGCCGCGCCGGCTGTCTTCGAGGCTAATCAGTTGGCTGGACGGGTCAAAGCGGTAGCGCCGCAGGATCGCGGCTTGCATGCCGACCTGGACGTCGGGACGGTACGTGCCGGGGTAAGAGTTCCGGTCCTTCTGGCTGGCCTGTGCGATGGCGCCGAGCTGCTGTTCGATCAGGCGTCCAAGCGGGTCGTACTTCATCGTTTGTAGCAGGCCGTTGGCTTGGGTGCGGCCGGTTTCCTGGTAGAGCGCGTCGCGCTCGAAGGAGACGAGGTCCTGCCCGTCGAGCAGCAGGCCGTGTACGTGGCCGGCGCCGTAGGTCAGCCATTCGATGCGGTGGCCATCGGGCCGGGTAGTGCCGGTGCGCTGGTTGAGTTCGTCGTAGTGGTGGTGCCAGACCGCGGTGCGCTTGTCGGGATGGAACGGGCCGTGGTAGTGCTGGTGTTCGCGGACTAGGTTGCCGGCGTCGTCGTAGAACCATTGCAGCCTGGCGTGTTCGTTCTTTGCTTCGGCCAGCTGGCCGTTGGCGTTGTAGGAGAAGGTTTCGATTTGCTCCGGCTGGCCGGAGACTGCGGCCCGGCGTTGCACGAGCCGACCCATGGGGTCGAAGTCGAGCCGCGTGGCTACGCCGGCTTCGACAGTTTCCGCCAGCACGCCGCTGGCTTCGTCGTAGCGGTATTCGGTTGCCTTTCCGTCGAAGCCCTGTTCCTGCAGCAGGCGGCCGACAGGATCGTATTGGAAGCGATAGACACTGTCGTTTTCGTTTTCCAGGGCGGTCAGGCGGCCAAGCAGATCCCACTGGTAGCGAAGGCTCTGTCCCAGCGCATCGGTGCGCTTCGCGATCAGTCCGGTTGCGGTATAGCGATAGGCCGTGGTGCGCTGCAATGCGTCGGTGTGCGAAAGCAGCCGGCCTTCGGCGTCGTGCCGTAGTCGCTCTTCGCTGCCGTCGGGGTGGATGACGGCTTCGAGCTGGCCAGGGTAGTTGCCGCTATCGGAGCCTTCGCTGTGCGCTTGCGCCAACGTTTCGGCACTGAGCCGGGTGTAGCGGTAGCGGGTCTCGTTGCCGGCGGCGTCGATGCTCTTGACCAGGCGCTTGCGGTCGTCGTATTCCCATTGGCTGCTGTGCCCGGAACAGTCTGTGTAGCCGGCGAGCTGGCCGTCGGGGGTGTAGGCGAGTTTCTTGACGCCGCCCTTGGCATCGGTGACTTCGATCGGCCGGCCAGCCTTGTCGTACGCATATTCCGTCTTGTTGCCGCGCGGGTCTGTTTCCTCGACCAAATGACCCTGGGTATTGTAGTCGCGCTTCCAGGTGCCGCCTTCGCCGTCGCGGATGCCGGTGACGCGGTGCTGGCTGTCATACTCGAAGTGGACTTGGGTGCCGTCGGCGCGGGTGTGCGTAAGCAGGTTGCCGTGCTCGTCGTAACGGAGATGCTCGCTGCTGCCGTCGGCGTGGATGTGACGAACGACGTTCTTGGCCTCGTCGCGGAACAACCACTCCTCGCCCCCGTCCGGATACACGACGCGGTAGGTGTAGCCGGCGATGTCGTAGTAATAGCGGGTCTCGTGGCCAAGCGCATCAAGGACGTAGGTCAGGCGGATGTTCTTGTCCCATTCGAGCCGGGTGTCGTTGCTGCCGTCGTCGGCCCACTCGCGGATCGCTTTGGCGTGAAGCCCGCTGTCGATGCTGGTGTCGTAAGCGAGGTTCATGCCGCGCCCGGTGCGGTCGGTGTAGCGGGTGACGAGGTGGCGGTCGTACTGGTACTGCCAGGTGGCGGCGTTTTCGTCCTGGGCGCGGATCAGGTCGCCGTGGTCGTCGTAGTTATAGGCGGCGAGCTGACGCAGCAGCTTGCCGTCCTTGATTTCCCAGAGCGCGCGGATGCAGCCGGTATCAAGGTCGACCTGGGTGCCCGCATGCGCGACGATGGTCTCGCCCTGCTTGCTGATGATGTCGCTGAGCACCTGTTCGCCGGCGTACGGGCCATTGGCGACGACGTGGTCGTAGCGCAGGCCGAGGGCGGCGCCGTCGCGGGCATGCAGTGCGATCAGCCGAAAATGCTCCTTGCCCAGCTCAAGCGCCTTGGCGCGCACGGTGTCGACCAGCTCGTAGGTTTCGCGCCAGGGGCTGGGCGCTCCTTCAGGCAGCGGCTTGCCGAAGTCGAGCGTGAGAAGGGTGGCGCTGACGCGGGTGAGCGTGATCTGCTCGACCGGGTCGTGGTGACGCTGGCCGATGCCAAGATACGGGTAGCGGTGGCTGCGGCCGTCGGCGGCGTGATAGAGCAGGGCAGTTGGCTTGCCTTTGCCCACGACGTCGATGCGGGTGCTGTACGGGGTAAGCCAGCGGGCGCCAAGATTGCCGCGGTCATAGGCGCTCAGCTGGCTGCGGTAGGTGCGGCTCCAGGTGATCGGAAGCGGCGCATCCAGTACGAAGTCAAAGTGGGTGAAGGTTTCGGCGCCGGTGGCGAAGCTGATCGAGTGCGCGGTGCCGCCTTGGGCGGGACACAGCTTGCAGGCATTGGCATCGCCCTTGGCCGGGCGTTGCCGGCTTGTTGCGCCCAGCTCATGTCCGGGGTTGTTCTTCTTGTGGTCCGCGCTCTTGCTTGATGGGACCAGGGCTGGGTACCGCCGCTTGTGCTTAGTGACCGCGTCGCGCAGCCGCACCAGTATCCACCGGATGCTCATTTGCTTCTGTTCGTCGGCCAGGGCGGCGAGCTTGCCGCGAAACGCCGGCTTGAAGTCGGTCAGGTGCTTGACAAGGTTTGTTATGCCAGCCTCCGCCTTCTCCGGCAGCTGGCTGGCTGCGGCGGCGACCACGTAGTTCGCGCTCTTCTTGTACTGGCGGCCAAGGGCGCCCAGCATGCGGCGCCAGCTGCTTTGCGCTTTCGGGTCGTGCAGCTTGTCCTCCACTTCCGCTGGGGAGGCCACGTCGAACAGCGGTTCCTTGCCGATGCAGCGATTGAGGACCTTGATCAAGTCGTCGGCAACTCCGTCGGCGGTATTGGCGCAATCGTCCAAGATGCAGGCCAGCTTGCCCATCGCGCTGTCGACAAAGGTGTCGATCTCGCCGGCCAGCCTGGCGTTGAGGTGCACGACCAGCACCTCGACCAGCGCGCTGCCGAGATCCTTGGCGCCCGAGGCCAGCTTTTGCCGGACCAGGTGCAGCGCCGGCCGCAGGCTCATGCGCGCCGCGTTGCCTGCCCCCGGGGCTATGCCGATCAGGTTGATGCCAAGGCTTACCCATAGCAGGAAATCGATTTCCTTGGCACCCTTGGCGAGGCCTTTCTGGATTATCGCCACGATATCCATGATGGCGTCGATCAGCGCCATGATGTTGCCGATCACCGGCAGGCTGCCGGCCACAGTGCTCAGGCGCTCCAGCGTGACGTAGTCGTCGCTGATCTTGCGCAGCCATTTGTCGAAGGCGGCGGCGCCGGCGCCGACGTCCTGCTGGTCGATGGTGTCGAGCGGGGCGACTGCGACTTCCGGTGCGCGTTCGGCGGGTTTGGACTGGGCCTGCGTGGGTTCGGTCATGGTGGTTTTTTATCTTTTTATATGACGGATTTTTTCGGGATCGAGGGCGGTACGTCAGCACCAATGCGCGGCAGCGCTCCGGCCAAACCGACGATCGACGCGACGGCGGCAGGCTTGCCGGCACTTGACGCGCCGGTCGGGAGCTTGGTCGCGACGTTGGCCAGGGCCACCTGTCCGGCAGCGTACAGCAGTGCTTGCGCGCCGCCTTTAGGCAGAGACTGCACCGCACTTGCCGCTTGCTGCGCGTTTTGCGCAATCGTGCCGAGCTTGCCGACTGCGCCATTGAGGCTGCCTGCCGCAGCTTTGGCGCCGGCGAGCAGTCCGGAGTTCTGTGACCTCGGCGCCGGCACTGGCCGATCAGGCGTTGCCGCAGCATCTGCGCCAGCCTCGGGCAGCGCTGTGGTCGGCCATTCGGTCCCCTGCCCGAGGTAGCTGTCTTCATCCCACGGGTCGCGCGGGTCCTTGCCGTAGCTGACCGTGGCCACTCCCATCGGCAGGCCCGCCACGCTGGCAAAGCCGTCGCCATCGAGCGTCCCCTGGTGGACGCCACCTTCGGCGTCAATGACGGTGTATTCGCCTTGCCGGATGCCTTGCTTCTTGCCGCCTTCCGGGTTCACGTACTGGTGATACAGGTCGAGCTGTCCCGGCGCCAACTGCACGGGCTGCGGCAAGGCCGGCGTGCCTTCGCTCTTGCCAGGCTCGAAGCTATGATGCGCCGCATGTTGGATCCAGTTGCCGCTGGTGCCATGCACGATCCCCGATGCGTTCCAGCGGCTGAAGCTGGTGCCACCGTTGATTACCACCTCTTCCTTTGCCGTGATCGTGATCCGGTTGGCCGTATGGGTAATGTTGAGCTTGGCCAGGATGTTGACGCTGTCCTTCAAGGCCGTGATGTCGATGTCGGCGCTGGCCGCCACCAGCTTCATGCCGGCCTTGTAGGCAAACATGCGCACCGCTTCCTTGACGCTGACGAGCAGGCTCTTGCCCGCGCTCAGGCTGGCATGGCCGCCGCTGCTCAGGGCGGTGTGCTCCACGCTCATCAGGTGGGTGGAACCCTGCGTGCTGGTTTCGATGCCGGCGGGGCTGGCTAGAAGCAGGTGGGGAGCCTGGAATTCCGGGAATTCGCCTTGCGCAGGTTGGCCCCCTTTGCCTTTGATGGCGTCGACCTGCGCCTGCAGCGCGGCGACGACCTGGTCCTGGTCGCCCGGCTGGTGTGCCTGCGCCTGTTGCGCGACCTGCGACAGGCTGTCGTGCAACTCCTGGCCCTGGGCCATACGCGCCAGCGTCTCCGCCATGTCGGTGATATGGGCACGGGCGTTCGGCCGTCCTTCGGTGCTGAGCAGCAGGCCCTGCTGCGCGCGCACCGCACCAATGCCGTCGGTGCGCAGCTCGAAGCCCTGGCCGCGCGCATCCTTGCGTCCGGCATTGTCTTCGATGCGGGCGATATGGCCGAGGCTGAGCTGGCTGGCGAGATGGTCGCTCTTGAGCTGCACCTGGATATGCCCCTGTGTGTCATCCAGCACAAGATGGTTGCTGCGTCCGCCGGGCGCGTTGCCGCCCCCGGCGGTCAGTTCCCGGCTTCTGAGCCCCGTCAGCGCCCGCTGTTCGGGCAGCTTCCACGGCGGCATATAGCTCTGGTTGTACACGGAGCCGGTCACGATCGGATGGTCAGGATTGCCGTCGAGCCATTGCACGATCACTTCCGATCCGACCCGCGGATGGCTGGTCAAACCCTTCTCGCCGCCGGCCCAGTTGCTGCTTACCCGTACCCAGCAGCTACCGCTTTCGTCCCGGTCCCAGTGAAATTTGACCTGAATGCGCCCGTACTGATCCACATTCAGGCTGCCTTGGCCTTCCGGGCCGACCACGATGGCGGTCTGCAGGGCCAGCAGTCTGGTGTCAAGGCTGTTGAAGCCGCGTCCCGGACGCCAGGGCACGGCCTTGGTCTGGCAGAGCAGGCGGTTCTTGTACTCGGCGAGCGCACCCTTGCCTTGCGGATAATTGTTGCTGGCTTCGTGATGCACCTCCAGGATCAGGAATTCGCAGTTTTCGCTTTCGCTGAAATGGTCGAGGAGCTTGAACCATCTGCCCGCCGCGACTTGCCGGTTGTTACCCTCGGCTTCGTACAGCTTGCCGCGAGCTTCGATTTCTTCCATGCGCAGTCGCGCAAGTTGGTCGGCGCCCGGCTGGTGCTTGAAGCCGTAATGCCCCTCGTAGCTGTGCACCTCCAGCTGCGGAATATCGCCTTGCTGGTTGATGGTGACGGTATTCGCATGTACCGGGTGCGGATTCTTGAAGTCGAAGCCGCTCACCGCTGCTTGTCCGGATGCCCAGCGGCGCAGCGGGCTCCAGTGGTTGATGGCGTTTTCTTCGGCCGCGCCACCGGCACCATGGAAGCGGATGCCGGGCGACGGCCCGTCGATCGGTGCCGAGGTGCGCGTGTCGTCGCAGACTTTTAGCAGGTGACCCTCATCGGTATGCTCGTACCAATAGCTGTAGCCCGCCGCTTCCCAGCGCCGGCACAGGTAGTTGTGGTCGGTCTCGTCCCATTGGGTTGCCATCGTCAGCTGCGGCTGTTCGCCGGCGACTTTCCAATCCCATGCAGGCAGGCTGCCGTAGTCGGCGAAGATCGTCTCGGTCTGTTCGCGCAAGCTTTGCGCATGGAACAACCGGTTGTTCCGGCGCAGGCGCGTGTACGCCAGCCATGGTTTCAAGACGGCTTCATAGAAGGCCACGCCGCCGTCCGTCTTGACCAGCTTGAACGAAGCGACATAACCGGTGAATGGACGCAGGCTGCCGTCGTCCTGTACCAGCGATACGCACAGCAGCTTGCCATGCATCGCCTCGAGCTCTATCCCGGCGTCGTCGCTCAGCATTTCCACCTTGAACTCGAAGTCGCACGACAGGTATTCCGTGCCTTCGAACCGGTTCACCACGAGCATGGCGTGCGGGCCATCGTTCCCCGGGAACGACAAGCGCAATAGACGGGTGCTTCGGTAGGCTTCCAGTAGTGCTTGCAGGTCAGTCATCGTAGTCGATCATCGGTTGAGCTGGACATTGTTGAATTCGAGATGCTCAAAGCGGCTCAGAGCGCGTCTGAACTTGCGACGAACTTATTGACTGTAGTAACTAAATTGCGATTAGCCAGTGACAAAACGCAAATCCTGTTCGACCGGTTGTTGCACGAAGCGCGCATCGTGCCGATCGCCGGTGAACTCTTTCGCTTGAAGCAATAGCGATAGGCCGGCGTTGCAAAAAATGGAAACGATGTTGTAGAGACTGGGTGAACACGGACAGTGTTCAGCGATGGTGTGTATCAGTTTTCAATGGCTGGCACGATGAAATCTGTATCAGTTTTCAATCGCCGTTGACAGCGCACAGCATGGATCGCGGCAGATGAGGCAAATGGCGGCGAGGACATTCACGTTTCGCTGTACGAATTGGCGGTGGGGGTGCTGGAACGCCAGCGTGGCAAGCATTCAGAGCGTGTCTTCACGTATGAGGGCAACCCGATCAGGTACGTGAACACGAAGGCCTGGCGTAATGCGCTGAAGCGGGCCGGCATCGCGGATTTCCGCTGGCACGATCTGCAGCACACTTGGGCGAGCTGGCCGATCCAGAATGGCACGCCCTTGTACGACCTGCAGGAGATGGGCGGCTGGAAATCGGCGGCGATGGTGCTTCGGTACGCGCACCTGGCGCCGGCGAACATGGTGCGTCACGCGGCGGTAGCGGATGGGCTGCTGCGCGCCACAAGTACGGCACAGTAGGTAGAAGAGGGGACTGCCGTACGAACAAAAAAAGGCGTCACGATCACTCGTAACGCCTTCATTTGATACTGCAAATTCGTGGTAGGCCGTGCGGGATTCGAACCTGCGACCAACGGATTAAAAGTCCGCTGCTCTACCAGCTGAGCTAACGACCCGAAAGAAGCGAGATTATAGGGGGCGCCGCGCCCGGTGTCAAATGCTGTCGGACATCACGGCGCACCGCAGGCTACGCGCCCCGGACTTACTTCAGCGACGCCAGCCGATCCTTGGCCGTGCGCGCCGCGCTCGATTCCGGATACTTCGACACCAGCTGCTGCAGTGCCTTCTTGGCGTTCTTGCTGTCCTTCAGCAGGGCATAGCTGCTGCCGATGTTCAGCATCGCGTCCGGCACCTTGGGGCTGGCGGAGTAAGTCGTGGTGAGTACTTCCTGGGCGGCGATGGCCTTC
The DNA here is from genome assembly GCF_059685695.1 of Telluria sp. PB2R4. Taxonomy (NCBI): domain Bacteria; kingdom Pseudomonadati; phylum Pseudomonadota; class Betaproteobacteria; order Burkholderiales; family Oxalobacteraceae; genus Telluria; species Telluria sp. PB2R4. Next base: position 133,287 of record NZ_JCASIC010000014.1, read on the forward strand.
TTGTAGTCGCCCAGCGCGTAGTAGGCGTTGCCCAGCCAGTATTGCGCGTTGGCGGCGTAGGCCGAGTCCGGGTAGCGGCGCACGAAGTCCTGCAGGGCGGCGGTAGCGCCCTTGTAGTCGCCGGACTGGAACATGGCGGTCGCGCTGTCGTAGGCGGTTTTTTCGGATGGGAGCACCGAGGCCACCTGGCCGTCGACGGTTTCCTGCTGCGGCTCGACCTTCTTGAGGCGTGCGTCGAGGTCAGTGTACAGCTGCTTCTGGCTTTCCTGGGCGCGGCTGATCTGGTTGGCCAGCACTTCGATCTGGCCGCGCAGGCGCGCAATTTCCTGCATGGTCTGCTCGTGCTGGTTCAGCATGTCGAGCTGGACGGTCTTGTCGGACTTGGTCTCGATGCGGGCGTTCAGGTCGCGGGCGATGGCGTCGACCTTGGCGCGCAGGTCGAGGATGGCCTTGCGCGCTTCCTCGTCGTCGAGCAGGCCGGCATGCGCCTGCAGCGGCATCCAGGCCGCCAGGACCAGGGCGGCCAGACGGGAAGGGGACAGTTTCATCATGGTCAATCTTTCCGGTTGCAGAGTAAAGCGCCTAACAAAACCTCCATGGCTGCGTTGCACCGTCTTGCCGTACAGGCGTACTGTCTGCGACGGTGCGCCTTGCCCTGAAGGTTCTGTTAGTCGCTTGAAAAAAACGGGGCGGATGCAGTCTGACTGCCATCCGCCCCGCTGTCAATGCGCCCAGGCTTAAGGCGCATCAGCCGACTTGCTCAACTATTATTGATAGACGATGTCAGCGCGGCGGTTTTCAGCCCAGGCTGCTTCGTCGCTGCCGGTTGCCTTCGGCTTTTCTTCGCCCAGCGAGACGGCTTCCATCTGGTTGTCCGAGACGCCCAGCGCAGCCATGGCGCGACGGACGGCTTCGGCACGCTTCTGGCCCAGGGCCAGGTTGTACTCGGTGCCGCCGCGTTCGTCGGTGTTGCCCTGGATCAGGACCTTGCGGCCGGTGTTCTTGGTCAGGTAGCCCGAGTGGTTGGCGACGACCGGCTTGCCGTCTTCGCGCACGACGAAGCTGTCGTAGTCGAAGTAGACGCTGCGGTTGGCCAGCACGCCTTGCGGATCGTTCAGCGGATCGACGCTGCCGGTCTCGACGGGACGCACGTCACGGGTGTCCGGTGCCTGGGCGACCGGCGCCGGGGTCGGGGTCTTTTCGACGACCGGGGTTTCCTGCAGTTTGGTCGACGAGCAAGCGGTCAGCAGGACGGCGGAAGCGATGAGGGCCAATTTCTGGAAATTGCGCATGGTTTTTCTCCTTGTCTATTAAAGTTTTACTGCTTTTACTTCATGAAGGGACCCCAGCTGGGCTCCCGAATGTTTCCCGCATTGGTGGTCAAGCGCTGCTTGACCCGTCCATCCACTGAGACCACGGCGAGCGAGGCACGCCCGCCGCCTTTGGTTGCATACATGATGTACTTGCCGTTAGGCGAAAAACTCGGTTCGGTGGCCCCATCGGCCAGGCGCAGCTCCTGGCCGCTGGCCAGGTCCATCGCGTAAAGAGAAAAACCGCCGCTGCGCTGGGAAATCCAGGCCAGTGTCTTGCCGTCGGACGACACGCGCGGGCTGATGTTGTAGTTGCCGTTGAAGGTCACGCGGGTGGCGTTGCCGCCCGAGGCGCTCATCTTGTAGATCTGTGGACCGCCGCTGCGGTCGCTCATGAAGTAAATGGTCTGTCCGTCGGCCGAGAACTGCGGCTCGCTGTCGATCGCCGGGTTGTTGGTCAGGCGCTGGTGGCCGCTGCCGTCCGGGCGCACGCTGTAGATTTCGGTGTTGCCGTCCTTGGACAGGGCCACGGCCAGTTTGCTGCCGTCCGGCGACCAGGCCGGCGCGGAGTTGTTACCCTTGACGTTGGAGATCACGTTGCGGCGGCCGGTCATCAGGTCCTGCAGGTAGACCACCGGTTTGCGGTCTTCCAGCGAGACGTAGGCGACCTTGGAGCCGTCCGGCGACCAGGCGGGCGAGATGATCGATTCGCGGCCGTGGGCGGCGACGATCTCGTTCTCGCCGTCGGCGTCGGCCACCACCAGCGCGCTTCCGCGGCCGGTGTTCTTCACATAGGCGATGCGGGTCGAGAAGACGCCGCGCACGCCGGTCAGCTTTTCGTAGACGTCGTCGGCGATGCGGTGGGCCTGCAGGCGGATGTACTTCGGCTGGACTTCGCCGCCCAGCTGCGAGATCTGCGCGCCCTTGACGGTGTCGTGCAGCTTGTAGCGTACGGCGAAGCGGCCGTCCGGACTGCGCGAGACGCTGCCGACCACCAGCGCGTCGGCGCCCTTGGCCCTGAAGGCGGCCAGGTCGATGCTGGCGCTGTCGCTGATGGTCTGGCCGGCGTCGATCACCTTGAAGATGCCGCTGCGCTCGAGGTCGGCGCGGATGATGTCGGACACATCGGCCGGGGCGATGCCTTCGTCGGCGAAGGCGGCGACGGCAACCGGGATCTGGTTGCTGCCGACACCGGCGATCTCGACCTTGATCTGGGCCTGGGTGGCTGTGCCCATCAGGATGGTCGCGCTAAACAGCAGGTAATGGAGTTTTTTCATAGTCTGTCTCTGAAACCGAATCAGTCGTAATCTTTCATCGAGAAGTTGACGTCGAGCGTGCGTTCCACCGTCCCATCCTTTTTCTTGGGAAGCGGCGATGCCTTTTTGATACCATTCTCCACTGCTCTGTCAAACTCAGGCACACCGCTGCTTTTCACCAGGCGCACCGACATGATTTCGCCGGTCGGCAGCTGCTCCACCTTGAAGATCGCCTTCGGATTGCCCGGCATCGTGGTGCTGCCGCCGTAGGCGGTGGCGCTCTTGATGGCGGCAGTGATCGCGGCCACGTAGCCGGCATCGGCCCGCGGCGCGGTCGATTTCTGGGCCGCGCCGCCCGAGCCCATGGCGCCGGCCATGCGTTTCAGGTCTTCCTGGCGCAGTTTGTCGAGCTTGGCGGCTTCGGCCTTCTCGGCCTTGGCGGCCTTTTCCTTGGCGGCCTTGTCGGCGGCCAGCTTCTCGGCTTTCTTCTTGTCCGCTTCCTTCCTGGCGAGTTCCTTCTTCTCGCGCTCGGCCTCTTCTTTCTTTTTCTTTTCTGCGAGTTCCTGCTTGCGCTCTTCTTCCTTGCGCTCGCGTTCCCGCTTCTCGGCCAGCTCGCGCTTTTCCTGTTCCTTGCGCGCCTTCTCACGCTCCAGCTTGATGTCCGGCTGGACCGGGGCAGGGCGTTCCACCGGCGGCGGCTCAACCACGCGTGGCGGCGGCGGAGCGGGTTCCGGTTCTGGTTCGGGTTCCGGGGCGGGCGGTGGCGGCAGGGCGGGCGCGGCGGCGGTCTGGATCGACATGTCCCAGACTTCGGCTTCGACCGCGACCGGTTCGTTGTTCTGCCAGCTGATGCCGAACCACAGGAAGCCCAGCAACACGGCGTGCACGACCACTGCCAGCATGAAAGCGGGCAGGCGGCTCGGTTCCGGCGGCACGCGGTAGGGCGCGCCGGCGGTGGCTGGCTGAGGGTTAAGCTTCATCGCGGCAGACATCGGTTCTTCATTTGGTGGCGAGTCCCACCCGGTTGATGCCCATCTTCTTCGCTTCGGAAATCATCTGGATCACGTCGTCGTATTTGCTGTCGCGGTCGCCGGCAATCAAGACCGGATAGTCCGGATTTTCCTGGTGCAGGGCGCGCAGGCGCTCGAGCAGGGCGGTGCGGTCGGCCACGTCTTCCATGGCGACCTTCTGCTTGCCGCCGACGCCGATCGACAGCTTTTCCGGCTGGACCGAGATCTGGATGTAGGTATCCGGCGGCAGCGCCGACTTCTCGGCGCTCGGCAGGTTGACCACGCTCGGCACTTCGTTGGCCGGCACCGCCATGAAGATGATGAGCAGCACCAGCATCACGTCGATGTAGGGCACGACGTTGATCTCGGACTTGAAGCTGCGTTTGCGTCCGCTGCGCAGGCTGCTGGAAAAAGCCATTCAGGGATCTCCGTTTCGCTCAGCGCGCCTGGCGCTGCAGGATGTTCGAGAATTCCTCGACGAAGCTCTCGAAGCGGATCGCCAGGCGGTCGATGTCGTGGGTGAAGCGGTTGTACGCCACCACCGCCGGAATCGCGGCGAACAGGCCGATCGCGGTGGCGATCAGGGCTTCGGCGATACCGGGCGCGACCACGGCCAGGGTGGCCTGCTGCACGCTGGCCAGGCCGCGGAAGGCGTTCATGATCCCCCACACGGTGCCGAGCAGGCCGATATAAGGGGACACCGAACCGACCGAGGCCAGGAAGTTCAGGTGGATGTCGAGGGCGTCCAGTTCGCGCTGGAAGGCGGCGCGCATGGCGCGGCGCGAGCCGTCCAGTACCGGACCCATGTCGTTCACGTCACGGGCGGCCTGCTTGCCCTTGATGAATTCGCCCATGCCGGCCTCGAAGATGCGGGCCAGCGGGCCGCTCTGGTCGCGCTGGGCGCTGGCGCTCTGGTGCAGCGTGTGCAGGTTGCCGCCGGCCCAGAAGCTGCGTTCGAACTGCTCGGTCTGGCCGCGGGCGGCGCGCAGGGCGAACACCTTGCGGAAAATATAGGTCCAGCTCACCACCGACAGGATCAGCAACAGGGCCATGATCAACTGCACCAGGATGTGGGCATTGCTGATCAGGTGAATAAACGAGAGGTCTTGGGTCGCGGTCATCGGTCGTTGTTTGATTGTTCAGTTATTGATGCGGCGCGCATTTTATCAGCAGCATAGTCGGGCAGCGGACGCGGACGCATGGTGGCAGTATCGACGCAGCCTACCTTGACGCTTGCACTGGTCAGCAGCAGATCGCCGCGCCAGGCCTGCTGGGCAAACTGCACCGACGCGCGGCCGAGCTTTTCGACCGTGGTGCGGATGGTCAGTACATCGTCCAGGCGAGCAGGGGCGTGATAGTCGAGGGAGGCGCTTTTGACGACGAAAGCGACGCCAATGGCATCCAGCAGTTCCTGCTGGCCGACGCCGGCCGCGCGCAGCCATTCGGTGCGCGCACGTTCGAAGAACTTCAGGTAATTGGCGTAGAACACGATGCCACCGGCGTCGGTATCTTCGTAGTAGACCCTGACTGTCCAGTCAAAAGCTGAAGGCATTTACCCTGCCATTAATTTTAAATAGGAAACATTTTACGCGATTTCTGCCCGCTCTATGTGCGCTTGCGTACATAAAGAAGGCAAAAGCTCGGGCGTGCCCTCCGAAGAAGGCGAGCTACGATGCGCCGTAGTAGACGTGAAACATAGCCGAAAGGCCAATTACTGTAACACTTTCTCACAATTGCCGAGCGCGCGATACATACCAGCAATACCTCAAGTGCGCTTGATGGTGAACGGCGAAAAGCCCTGGCAAGTCGGCATCAGCTCGATGCTGTTGACGTTCACATGCGGCGGCAGCGTCGCGATCCAGTAAGCGGTATTGGCGATGTCCTCGGCGGTGAGCGGCACCGTGCCTTCATAGACCTTGGCGGCGGCCGCGTCGTCGCCGTGGAAGCGCACGTTCGAGAATTCGGTGCCGCCGCACAGGCCCGGCGCCAGGTTGGTGGCGCGCACGCCGGTGCCGACCAGGTCGGCGCGCAGGTTCAGGGTGAACTGCTCCACGAAGGCCTTGGTCGCACCGTACACGTTGCCGCCCGGGTAGGGGTAATGGCCCGCCACCGAGCCCAGGTTGATCACCAGGCCGCTGCCGCGCGCGACCATGCCGGGGAGCACGGCGCGGGTCATGGTCACCAGGCCCTGGCAATTGGTGGCGATCATGGTGTCCCAGTCGTCCAGCGGCACCTCATGCGCCGGCCTGGTGTTCAGCGCGAGACCGGCATTGTTGATGAGCACGTCGATGTCGCGCCAGCCTTCCGGCAGCCCCGCCAGCGCCGCGTCGATCGAGGCGCGGCTGGTCACGTCCAGCGTGACCGGGAGGGCCGCATCGCCCAATTCGCGGGCCAGGTCTTCCACGCGCTCGGTGCGGCGCGCGGCGAGGATGGCGCGGTGGCCGTTGCGGACGAAGATGCGCGCCATCGCGGCGCCGAAGCCGGCCGAAGCGCCGGTGATGAAGACGATCATGGTTGGTCCCAAAGGCGGAGGAACTGAAAATTGTAGCCGAAGTAGCCACAAGTCCGCTGGCGACCCTTGCTGCTGCTCGTGGCTTGCAAGGAAGACAGCAGTTTCCTTGCCCTAAGGGGCGCGGATCACATACAATCTGGTGAATTTACGTCTCACGTAACTGGCGAAACACCGTGCGTCTGCGACATTGTCACAGAGCCCGGCAAAGGTGGGCACCCACCGGGGAACGTGAGATGTCATCCGCCGTTCGCCTGGGCAGCCACCAACTGGCACTGTTGTGTCGCGCCGCGCGTCGTCACCCTGTGCGCCTGCGCGCCCCGGAGCGCCGGCCCGTCGTCCAACGCTGCCCGTTGCCTGGTATTTCTCTCGATTGGAGTTTTACATGTTTGCAAAAGATCATACGCTTGCCAAGGTCGACCCGGAACTGTGGGATGCCATCCAAAAAGAAAACGTTCGCCAGCAAGACCACATCGAACTGATCGCTTCCGAGAACTACACCTCGCCGGCCGTCATGGAAGCGCAGGGCTCGCAGCTGACCAACAAGTACGCCGAAGGCTATCCGGGCAAGCGCTACTACGGCGGCTGCGAATACGTCGACGTCGCCGAGCAGCTGGCGATCGACCGGCTGAAGCAACTGTTCGGCGCCGAAGCCGCCAACGTCCAGCCGAACTCGGGTTCGCAAGCCAACCAGGGCGTCTTCTTCGCCATGCTGAAACCGGGCGACACCATCATGGGCATGTCGCTGGCGGAAGGCGGCCACCTGACCCACGGCATGGCGCTGAACATGTCCGGTAAATGGTTCAACGTGGTTTCCTATGGCCTGACCGAGCAGGAAGACATCGACTACGAGGCCATGGAACGCCTGGCGCGCGAGCACAAGCCGAAGATGATCATCGCCGGCGCATCGGCCTTCGCGCTGCGCATCGACTTCGAGCGCTTCGCCAAAATCGCCAAGGAAGTCGGCGCCTACTTCATGGTCGACATGGCCCACTACGCCGGCCTGATCGCCGCAGGCGAATACCCGAACCCGGTGCCGCACGCCGACTTCGTCACCTCGACCACCCATAAATCGCTGCGCGGCCCGCGCGGCGGCATCATCCTGATGAAGGCCGAGTACGAGAAGCAGATCAATTCGGCGATCTTCCCGGGCATCCAGGGCGGTCCGCTGATGCACGTTATCGCCGGCAAGGCCGTGGCCTTCAAGGAAGCGTTGTCGCCCGAGTTCAAGGAATACCAGAAGCAGGTGGTCAAGAACGCCGCGGCGCTGGCCAACACCCTGACCGAGCGCGGCCTGCGCATCGTGTCGGGCCGCACCGAGTCGCACGTGATGCTGGTCGACCTGCGTTCGAAAGGCCTCACCGGCAAGGAAGCGGAAGCGATCCTGGGCCAGGCGCACATGACCTGCAATAAGAACGGTATCCCGAACGACCCGCAGAAGCCCTTCGTCACCTCGGGCATCCGCCTCGGCAGCCCGGCCTTCACCACCCGCGGCTTCAAGGAAGAAGACGCGGTCAAGGTCGGCCACCTGATCGCCGACGTGCTGGACAACCCGCACGACGCCGCGACCATCGAGCGCGTGAAGCGCGAGGTCAAGCAGCTGACCGACAAGTATCCGGTCTACGCGAAGTAAGCAACCCCGGGGCCGCTTGCTGCGGCCCTTTTTGACTGCCCGGCGCCCATGAAATGTCCCTTCTGCCAGCATGAAGATACCCAGGTCCTCGACACCCGCGTGTCAGAGGAAGGGGATGCCATTCGCCGGCGCCGGCGCTGTGCGAAGTGCGACAAGCGCTTCACGACCTACGAGCGGATCGAACTGTCGATGCCGATTCTCGTTAAAAAGAATGGCAGCCGCACCGAATACGCGCCGGCCAAGCTGCGCGGCAGCCTGATGCTGGCGCTGCGCAAGCGCCCGGTGGCGGCCGAAGCCATCGACACGGCGGTGGCCACCATCGAGGAAAAGCTCCTGACCAGCGGCCGCCGCGAGGTGGACACCGGCTATGTCGGCGAGCTGGTGATGCAGGAGCTCAAGCGGCTCGACAAGATCGCCTATATCCGCTTCGCCTCCGTCTACAAGAATTTCGAAGACCTGGCCGAGTTCCAGGAAGCGCTGGCCGAAGTCGGTCACCCACGCAAGTAAATCTCTCTGCCGCACGATTGCGCCAGCTCACGGCTGGCTCGTGCTCGCCTGATAACTTCGCAGCTCGCGGATATGACGGGGAGGGCATGGTGCAGGCGCGTATGCAAGGTTTCACATTGGCCGAGGTGCTGGTCGCCTTGTTCGTCCTGGCCGTCGGCATCGTCGGCGCCGGCGCCACCCAGCTGACCGCCGAACGCACCCGCCAGCAGTCGGCCCTGATGTCCGAGGCAGCGCAGCTGGCCGCGTCCCTCGGCGCGCGCATGGGGGTGAATCCTGCGATATCGAACCTTCCCGACGGCGCCAATCCCTATCTGGCATTTTCCTATGACGCTGCCGGCGGTCCGCCCGCAGCCAGCCTGCACTGCTTCGGCGACAGCGCCTGCACCCCGGCCCAGCTGGCTGAATTCGACCTGCACGAAATTCGTCAGGCGGTGCACGCCCGGTTCCCGCGCGGCCGCGTCGCGGTATGCCGCGACGCTTCGCCCTGGGACGGCGCCGGGCGGCGTTTTCGCTGGAGCTGCGACGGCGATACCGGCGCGCTGCCGGTGGTCAAGCTGGGCTGGCAGGGTACGGGCGACGCGCCCGGCTATGTCGGAGTGATCCGATGAGGCCAACATGGCGTGGACAGCGTGGCATGACGATGCCCGAGCTGCTGGTCGGCATGACGATCGGCCTGGCGGTGCTGCTTGCCGCTTCCAGCCTGTTCATCTGGGCCAGCCGTGCCTTTGCCGGACAGGCCGACACAGCCGCGATGGACGATGCCGGACGCTATGCGCTGGAAGCGATCGCGCGCGCTGTGCGGCAGTCGGCCGCGCACGACTGGGACGCCAACGGCGCCGGACCGGATCCGGCAGCGCCGGCGCCGCTGGCCGGCTTCGACGCGCGCAGGGTGAACCAGACCGGGTTCGGTATCGACAACGCTCCCCTCGCATCGGTCAACGGCAGCGACGTGCTGGCGGTGCGCTTCCCGGGCACGGGCGCACCGCCGAACGGCGACGGCACCGCGCTCGATTGCGCCGGCTTCAGCGTGCACCGCAACGAGGAGGGCTGGAGCATCTTCTATGTGGCGCGCAATGCCCAGGGCGATGCCGAACTGCGCTGCAAGTACCGGGGCGCCAGCGCCTGGTCGGCGGATGCGGTGGTGGGCGCGGTCGACAGCTTCCAGGTGCTGTACGGGCTCGACGGCGATGCCGACGGCACGCCGGAGCGCTACGTGAACGCCACCGCGCTGTCCGACCTCGACGCCAGCCTCGCGCTGATGGGTGCCACCGCCGCGGAGCGCGACGCCGACCTGCGCCGCCGCACCCACTGGAAGAAGATCGCCAGCGTGCGCGTGGCGCTGTTGCTGCACGGTTCGGTGAGCCGGCTCGCATCGGCCCGCAATGCCGTGTACGAGCTGTTCGGGCCCGACCATGGCGCCCTGGCGGGCACGGACGATGCCGGTACCCGGCTGCCGGAGGCCGATCTGGCCGGCGATGAAGCGCCGCGCTACCGCAAGGTGTTCGGCACGACGATCGCACTGCCTGCGCGCATGCCCTGAGGATCGCATGAGCATGTCTACCCCGGGTCGATGGCGCCGTGGGCAGCGCGGCGTCGCACTGCTGACCGCGCTGCTCTTGACGCTGGCGGTCCTGATGACGAGCGTCGCCGCGGCGCGCACGGCGCTCAGTGGGGCGCGCGCGGCCAGCCAGGAGCGCGACCGGATGCTGGCGCTGCAGGGCGCGATGGCCGCGCTGGCGGACGCCGAACAGGACATCGAAGGTGGACAGGACGCAGCATCCGGGCGCGCCGCCGCGCTGGCCAACGCGTTGCCAGCCGCCTTCGCCCCTGGCTGCCGCGGCGGCAGGCCCTACGACGGCCTGTGCGAGCGTGCGCCGGACGCCGGCGACATCTTCGCGGCGCTGGCGGACGACGAAGGGCCTGCGGTCACGCTCGGCACGTTCACGGGTGCGCGGATAGCGGCCGGGGAGGGCGGGCTGCCAAGCCAGGCGCCGCGCTACCTCATCGAGCGGATGACGTCGCCCGCCGGTGCGCTGCTGTACCGGGTGAGCGCACTCGGCTTCGGCAGCGCCGGCACGACCCAGGTGGCGGTGCAGGCCTATTACCGCAAGCTGCCTTCTGGCGGTCCCGGCATGCGCGTGGGCTGGCGCGAAATCGGCAACTGGCGCGACAGCGTGGCGTCCGCGGGGGCGTCGCCAACGGGAGAGGGACGATGAAGGGCGATCGTGGTTTCACGCTGGTGGAAATGCTGGTCGTGCTGGCGATCGTCTCCATCCTGGGCGCCATCGCCTACCCGGGCTATGTGCGCCATGTGGTCAAGGCGCGCCGGGTCGAAGCCCAGCTGGCGCTGGTCGACGCCATGCAGCGGCAGGAGCAGTATCGCGCGCTGCACCACACCTATGTCGCGTTCTCGGCAACATCTACCGAGGCCGACGGCCGCGAGTTCCACTGGTGGCTCGGCGCGCGTCCCGAGAGCAGCGCCTACGAGCTTGAAGGGAGGGCCTGCGCGGGACAAGTCATCAGCCAGTGCATCGAGCTGCGCGCCCGGCCGGGAACGGCGAACGTCGACGCGCGCTTCGCCGATCCGGACTGCGGCATCCTGAGCTTCGACAGTACCGGTGCGCAAGGCGCGAGCGGCAGCGCGCCGCGCTGCTGGCCATGAAGCGCCTCGCCACGGGCGGGGCCACGCTGGCCGAGCTCGCCGTGGTGCTGGCCATCGCCGCCGTGGCGTTCGGAATAGCCGCGCCCGACCTGCACGCGCTCCTTACCTCCCAGCAGCTGAAGGCCGCTTCAAGCGAGATGCTCGACGCCATCGCCCATACCCGGGCGCAAGCCATTGCGCGCAACCAGCGGGTCAAGCTGATGCCGCGCGACCCGCGCGGCCTTGATTGGACCCGGGGCTGGACGATGTTCATCGACCGCGACGGCGACCGACGGCCGGGGCCCACTGACGAGCTGCTGGCGGTGCACGGGCCGCTGCCGGCGGGCCTGCGGATCGACTTTTCGTTTACGCAGTCAGCGCCGCCCCAGTACATCGCCTACAATGGCGCCGGGCGCAGCTGCAGCGATGCTGGTGGTAACGCCTCCCGGCTCGGTACGCTGTCGCTGTTCCATGGCGGGCAGATCCGGCGTATTAAAATCAATATGCTCGGGCGCATTCGCCAGTGCAATCCTGCGCGCGACGCAGGCTGCGACGGCGCGCAAGGGCCGCCATAACGGCTACACAGCGGAACGGAACCACCTTGGCAAACGACACGGCACAGATTCTCAACGATAGCGACGGCATGGCGCTGGCCCTCGCGTGGGCAGCGAAAGGCATGTTCATCACGGCGCCGAATCCGCGCGTCGGCTGCGTGATCGTGCGTGACGGCATCGTCATCGGCGCCGGCCATACCCAGCCGGCGGGACAGGCGCACGCCGAGATCCAGGCGCTGCGCGACGCCCAGGCGCGCGGCGAGGATGTGCGCGGCGCCACCGCCTACGTCACGCTGGAACCGTGCAGCCACTATGGCCGCACGCCGCCCTGCGCGGACGCCCTGGTGCAGGCCGGTGTCAAGCGCGTGGTGGCCGCCATGACTGACCCGAATCCGCTGGTCGGCGGGCGCGGCCTGGCCCAGCTCGAAGCGGCGGGCATTGCCGTCAGCGCGGGCGTGCTGGCCGAGCAGGCCCATGAACTGAACATCGGCTTCTTCTCGCGCATGCGGCGCGGCCTGCCCTGGGTGCGGCTGAAGGTGGCCGCCAGCCTGGACGGTGCCACTGCGCTTGCAGGGGGCGAGAGCCAATGGATCACCGGGCCCGAGGCGCGCGCCGACGGCCATCTCTGGCGCGCCCGCGCGCAGGCGATCCTGACCGGCATCGGCACGGTCAAGGCCGACGATCCCCAGCTGACCGTGCGCGGCATTGATACGCACCTGCCGCCCATGCCGCCGCGCCGCGTGATCGTCGACAGCCGGCTCGAGATCGACCTCGGCGCCCGCATCCTGCAGGGCGCGCCGTGCTGGATCGCCGTGGCGGAGGCGGCGCAAGGGACCGACAAGGCGGCGGCGCTGCGTGCGGCGGGCCATGAAGTCATGGTGCTGCCGAACGCGCAGGGCAAGGTCGACCTGCCGGCGCTCATGCACGAACTCGGCCGCCGCGAGATCAACGAAGTGCACGTGGAAGCGGGTGCGAAGCTGAACGCGTCGATGGTGCGCGAAGGCTGCGTCGACGAGCTGCTGGTCTACCTCGCGCCGAGCCTGATCGGGCCGGGGCAGGGCATGTTCGAGCTGCCGCCGCTGGCGCAGCTCGGCGACCAGCGCCGCCTGCGTTTCCACGACCTGGCGCGGGTCGGCGACGACATCCGCATCCTGGCGCGCTTCGCCACACCTGACATCACTACTGAGGAATAAAGCCGTATGTTTACTGGAATCGTCGCCGCTGTCGGCAATATCAAATCGGTCACCCCGTTGGAAGGCGGCTCCTTCGCGGGCGTGCGCCTGGAAGTGGACGCCGGTCCGCTGGCATTAGGCGACGTCGCACTTGGCGACTCGATCGCCATCAATGGCGCCTGCATGACCGTGGTGGCCAAGACCGAGCAGGCCTTTACCGTGGACGTCTCGCGCGAAAGCCTGAACAAGACCGTGGGGCTGGCGTCGCCTGGGGAAGTCAACCTGGAAAAGGCGCTGACCCTGGCCGAACGGCTGGGCGGGCATTTGGTATCCGGCCACGTGGACGGGCTGGGCACCGTGCACAGCTTCGAACCGGTGGGTGAATCGCGCGAACTGGTGATCGACGCGCCGCGCGAGCTGGCCAAATTCCTGGCATACAAGGGCTCGGTGGTGGTCAACGGCGTGTCGCTGACGGTGAACCGGGTCGACGATCTCGACGGGGCGGGTGGAAAAGTGTGCCGCTTCTCGATCAACCTGATCCCGCACACGATCGAGGTGACCACGCTCAGGCACCTGCAGGCGGGGTCGAAGGTGAACCTGGAGATCGACCTGATTGCGCGCTACGTGGAGCGCATGCTGTCAGCCAAAGGGTAGGGTGGGCGGGTCTCCCCGCCCACGCGGTGATCGTTATCGGTTCCGTTCTCGTGCTCGGTGATCTCGCTGCTGGTTGAACGCGTGGGCGGGGGACCCGCCCACCCTACGGTTAACCGCCCGGCACCGTTGTCTTGGCGTTCGACGCCGCCACCGTCTCCGCCGCCTGCGCCTCCGGATTCAACACCACCTGCACATAGTTCTGCTCATTGAAGTAGCGCCGCGCAGCCAGGCGGATATCCTCGGCGGACAGCGCCTGCACCTGCTTTTCGACCTGCAGAATCGCGCCCGGGTCGGTGCCTTCGCCCAACGCCGTCTGCAGGTGTCCCAGCCAGTAGCCGTTCTCGCGCAGCGAGCGGCGGTGGTTCTGGATCCAGTTGGTCTTCACCTTCTCCAGGTCGGCCGCCTCCGGCCCCTGCGCCTGCAGGCGCTTGATTTCGGCGAAGGTCGCGGCGATCACCTTGTCCACGTTCTCCGGCCCGGTCGGCAGGGTCACGCCGATCGAGTAGTTCCCGTACGGGATCTTGCTCAGTACGCCCGAGGCGCCGCCGCCGTAGATCAACGCCATCTTCTCGCGCAGCACGCCGATGATGCGCAGGTTCACCACCTCGAGCAGGGCCGACAGGCGCAGCTGCTCGGCTTCGGTGAATTCGGCCGGGCCGGTGAAGGTCAGCGAGATCGTGCTCTTCGGCTCCGAGCCGCTGCGCACCTCGCGCTTGACCACCCCCGTGGCCGGACGCAGGCCCACGTCGCGGTAGGCCACCGTGAGCTCCGCCGTCGGCAGGCTGCCGAGGTAGGTCGCCAGCAGCGGCTTGATGGCGGCCAGGTCGAAACTGCCGACCAGGATGAAGGTGAGGTCGCGGGCGGAGGAAAAACGCTGGCGGAAGATCTCGATGCTGCGGTCGAGATCGATCCGCTCGTATTCCTCGGCCTTGAGGGTGCGCGGCGCGCGCGGGTGGTTGTTGTACAAGGCCGCCATCACGGCGTCGCCGAAGTGCGTGCCCGGCTGCGCGGTCTGGTTGCGCGCCTGCTCGGCCTGCTTGCCGACATAGGAACGGAACAGGTCTTCGTCGCGCCGCACGCCCTGGAACTTCAGCCAGGTCAGTTGCAGCATGGTCTCGATGTCGGTCGCGCCCGAGGCGCCGACCACGACATCGGTATAGTTGGCCAGGCCGACGTTCACCTGCGCCGCCTTGCCCGCCAGGATCTTGCGCATGTCGAGCGGGGTGAATTCGCGCACGCCCATGCTGGCCACGATCGCATTCGCGAAGCGGGCATTGAGGATGTCCTGGTCGCCGAACAGGCTCTGGCCGCCGAAACGGGCGGCGCTCATCATCACCTGGTCATTGAGGAAGTCGGTTGGTTTCAGGATGACCTTGACGCCGTTCGACAGCGTGAGCCGGGTCAGGCCGAGCGCCTTGTCATGCGACTCGGCCACGATGCTGCCGGGCTCCGGCGGACGTTCCATCAGGCGTGCTGCGACCGCCTTGTCGTCGTGGGGACGCACTTCGGCGCGCTCGGCGCCGGCGACCGCGGCCAGCAGTTGCGGGCCCTGCGGGGTGTCGGCGCGGGTCACACCCGTGTACAGCACCAGTTTTCCCGAGTCGGCCGGGATGGTGCGGCGCGCATAGGCGTTCATTTCGTCCAGCGTGATGCCGGGCACCAGCTCGCGCACGTAGCGGTATTCGGTGTCGATGCCGGGGATCGCTTCCTGCTGCAGGAAATTGCGGATGTACTCGGCGGCATAGGTGCCGGAGTCGCTCTTGGCGCGCTCGTTCCAGGCCTGCTCGTAGGTGCGCATCATGTTTTTCTTGACACGCTCGAGTTCGTGCGCGCCGAAGCCGTAGCGGCGCGCGCGCTCGTTTTCTTCGACCAGCGCGGTGAGCGCCGCTTCGGCGCCGCGCGGTCCCAGCGCGGCCGAGGCGTTGTACGAGCGGTAGCGCGGGGTCAGCTTGCCGAGCGAGCTGCCGGCGCCCATGAAGGGCGGTTCCGGCAACTGCGACAGTTCCTGCAGACGCTGGTTGAGCATGCTTGAGAACAGCGCCTGCACCAGGTCGTCGCGGTAGGCGCGGATGGTGCCTGCTTCATGGACCGGCTGTACCGGGTAGCGGATCAGTACCGCATTGCCGGTGGCTTCCTGGTCAGTGACGATCAGCGCCTCGGTGGCCTGGCGCGCCGGGATCTCGGCATACGGGCGCGGACGCGCCGGGACCGGATTCTTGAGATGGGCGAAATGCGCCTTGACCAGCTTTTCGGCGCCAAGCGGGTCGATGTCGCCGACCACCACCACCGCCATCAGGTCGGGGCGGTACCAGTCGCGGTAAAAACGGGTCAGCGCCTCCGGCTTGAAGTTGCGCAGCACCTCTTCGGTGCCGATCGGCAAGCGCTCGGCGTATTTCGAACCGTTGAAGATCGCCGGCATGATCTGCTTGCTCATGCGGTCGGAGGCGCCTTTGCCGAGGCGCAGCTCTTCTAGCACGATGCCGCGTTCCTTCTCGATGGCGTCGGCATCGAAGCGCAGGCCGTGGGCCCAGTCTTCCAGCACCTGGAAGGCCCGCGACACGTGCTCGGGCTTGTCGGTCGGGATCGGCAGGATGTAGACGGTTTCGTCGAACGAGGTATACGCGTTCAGGTCGGCGCCGAACCCGACCCCGATCGACTGCAGGTAGGAGACCAGCTCATGCTTGCGAAAGTTGGTCGATCCGTTGAAGGCCATGTGCTCGACAAAGTGGGCCAGGCCGCGCTGGTCTTCGTCTTCGAGGATGGAACCGGCCTTGACCACGAGGCGCAGCTCGAGCTTGCGTTCCGGGCGGGCGTTGCGCTGGATGTAATACGTCAGGCCGTTGGCGAGCTTGCCCACCTTGACCTGCGGGCCGACCGGAATCGGGGCGTCCAGGCGCAGCGGCGCGGTGGTGGGGGACTTGGCGGCTGCGGCTGCGGCGGGTGCTTTCGCGGACACCGTGGCGGCAAGGCCCGCCATCGACTGCACGCAGAGCAGCGCGGCCAAGCACAGGCCGCGCACGGAATTCTTGCTCATCGAGGATCCAATTCAGAGGATGAGCACGCATTCTACCGCGCGTGGCGGTTGAAGCTGTTGCGCTGTCGTAGTTGCAGGATAGACGGTGGCATGGCAAACGGCGGCTCGCTCATACGGCAACGCGGCCCTTGGCCAGCAGCGCTGCCATTTCGTGGGCCGGCACCGGGCGGCTGTACAGGTAGCCCTGCATCACGTCGCAGCCGATCAGGCCCAGGAAGTCGCGCTGGCCGATGGTTTCCACGCCCTCGGCCACGACCGCCAGCGACAGGCCCTGGGCCTGGGCGATGGTGGCCTGGGCGATGGCGGCGCTGCGCTGTTCGACCGTGATGTTGCGGACAAAGGTCTGGTCGATCTTGAGCTTGTCGAGCGGGAAGCGCGACAGGTAGCCGAGCGAGGAATAGCCGGTGCCGAAGTCGTCCAGCGACAGCGACACGCCCATGGCGCGCAGCTCGGCCATTTCGGTCTCGGCCACGGCGCTGTCTCCCAGCATCACGCTCTCGGTCAGCTCCACCTCGAGGTAGCGCGGCGCCAGGCCGCTCTCCATCAGGGCCTTGCGCACGATCGCGCTCACCGCGCCGGCCTTGAACTGGTTGGCCGAGACATTGACGGCCACCCGCACCGGCGGCAAGCCGGCATTTTGCCAGGCCTTGTTCTGGAAGCAGGCCTGGCGGATCACCCATTCGCCGATCGGGTGGATCAGGCCGGTGTCCTCGGCCAGCGGGATGAAGTCGCCCGGCGGCACCGCGCCGATCTCTTCGCTGCGCCAGCGCAGCAGCGCTTCCATGCCCACCACGCTGCCGTCGATGCGCGAGACCTGCGGCTGGTAGTGCAGGGCCAGTTCGTCGCGCTCGATGGCGCGCCGCAGGCGTGTCTCCAGCGCCAGCCAGCGCAGCGCCTGGGCGTTCATTTCGCCCTTGAAGAAGCGGAAGCCGTTGCGTCCCGCGCCTTTCATCTCGCCCAGTGCGGCGTCGGCGGCCTTGAGCAGGTCGCCCGGGGCATTGCCGTCGCGCGGGAAGATGCTGATGCCGACGCTGCCGGTGACCACCACGTCGTGCTCGCCCACCGAGTGCGGCTGGGCGATGGCGTCGATCAGGCGGCGCGCGGCCAGGATGATGTCGTCGTTGTCCTTGCAATTGGTGAGCAGCAGGACGAATTCGTCGCCCGACAGGCGCGCCAGCGTGTCGGTCGGGCCGGCGATCTGGCCGACCCGGCGCGCCACTTCGCGCAGCACCGCGTCGCCCGCCGCATGGCCGAGGCTGTCGTTGATGCGCGAGAGGCGGTCGACGTTAAACAGCAGCAGCGCAAGCTGACCGTCGCCCTGGCGCGCGGCGGCCATCGCCTGTTGCAGGCGGTCGTTGAACAGCGAGCGGTTCGGCAGCAGGGTCAGGGCGTCGTGGTTGGACAGGAAGTCGAGCTGATGATGGGCCGCCTTCAGCGCCGACAGGTCGGTCGACACCGAGACATAGGCGGTCAGCGCGCCGGCCTCGTCGCGCACGGCGCTGATGCTCAGGCGCTCGGGGTACACCTCACCGTTCTTGCGGCGATTCCAGATCTCGCCGCGCCACTGGCCGTCGACCTCGAGGCAGTGCCACATGTCGCGGTAGAAGCTCGTGTCGTGCCGTCCGGAGCGCAGGATGCGCGGGCTCCGGCCCATCACCTCCGACTCGCGGTAACCCGTGATCTGCTCGAAAGCCGGGTTGACGGCGACGATGTTGGCGTCGGCATCGGTCATCAGGATGCCTTCCTGGGTGCTGTCGAAGACCTGGCGCGCCAGTTCGAGGCGGTGCTCGCTCTCGCGCAGGGCCTTGTCGGCGTCGGCGCGCGCCAGCGCCTCCAGCTGCAGCTGGGCGGCGTGGCGCTGGACCACGTCGTACAGGTTCAGGTTTTCGTAGGCCACCGCCAGCTGGGCGGCCAGCGCGGTGGCCCAGCGTTCTTCCTCGTCGGTGAAGGCGGGAGCGCCGGGACGGCGCGCGCAGTACAGCCAGCCGTGCGGGTGCTGCAGGTCGTGTACCTGCAGGCCAAGGAAACTGCCCATCGGCGGATGGCAGGACGGCATGCTCTCGAGGGCTGGATCGCCGGCCGCCAGGCGCAGCGGCGCGCGGGCGCGCAGCAGCATGCCGGGCAGCCGTCCTTCGTCGAGCGCATGTGCGGCCAGCAGGCTGGGCTCCAGCGACCAGGTGTCGAGGTGGCGCACACCGCGTTCGGCGCGGTCGAGCAGGCACAGGGCGGCACAGTCGGCGTGCAGCACGCGGCGCGCGGCGTCGAGGAAGGAGGCGGCCAGGGTCTCGACGCGGCGCTCGCCGATCAGGGCCAAGCACATGCGCTCGAGTTCGGCCAGGCGCGCGCCCAGGTCGAAAGGCAGGGCGCGCTCGCCTTCCGGCCTTGGTGGCGGCACCGGCAGCGGCGGTTCGCCTGCGAGCACGCCCAGCTCGGAGTTGATGGCGTCGAGGATCTGCTGTGGGTCCGCCGGCTTGGGCAGCACGGTGGCGACACCGCAACGCGCCGCCATGGCCTGGGTTTCGCGCTCGGCATAGACCGCCGAGAAGAAGATGACGCGGATGCCGCGCAGGTCGGCGTCGTGGCGCAACTGCTGCACCAGTTCGTAGCCGTCCATGACCGGCATCAGGATGTCGGTAATTATCAGGTCGGGGCGCTGCGCGCGCGTGAGTGCCAGGGCCTGGGCCCCGTCTTCCGCCTCGAGCAGGCGGTGCCCGGTGAAGCCGAGCAGCGCGTTCAGGAAGGCGCGATTGCTCGGCCTGTCGTCGACAATCAGGATCGTCGCCATTCAGTCCCGCCTTTCCGGTACAGGCGCGCAGCGGCTGGATGGATGCGGGACAGCTGACATGGCAGCTCCAGGAAATGGCCGCGTGACGCCGGGGAACAGCCTCGGCGACAGGAGTGGCCGCGATGTCATCATCATAATCGAGTCATACGTGAGCACGCTAGTTTGTTACGTGCGGGAAATAAAGCTTAGCAATTCCGTGCGCCGGCGTGCACACGAATTCACGTTTGTTGCTGTGTGGCAACGTGCATTGACGAATCGTCAGCCTTGTGTTTGAGGAAGGACTGCCGCTCTTCGGTTGAAAGGCGGTAAATCCTTTAAAATAACGGATTACGCCAAACCGCTGTTTCAAGGAATCCCGTATGTCTATCTCCAGCACCGAGGAAATCGTTGCCGAACTGCGCGCAGGGCGCATGGTCATTCTTGTCGACGAAGAAGACCGCGAAAACGAGGGCGACCTGGTGCTTGCCGCCGACTTCGTCACCCCGGAAGCGATCAACTTCATGATCCGCCATGCGCGCGGCCTGGTCTGCCTGACCCTGACCGAAGCGCGCTGCGACGAACTTGCGCTGCCGATGATGACCTCGAAGAACGGGACCTCGTTCGGCACCAACTTCACGGTGTCGATCGAAGCGGCCGAGGGCGTGACCACCGGCATTTCCGCGGCCGACCGCGCGCGCACCATCCAGGTGGCCGTCAACAAGGGCACCACGCCTGACGACCTGGTCCAGCCGGGCCACATCTTCCCGCTGCGCGCCCAGAATGGGGGCGTCCTGATGCGCGCCGGCCATACCGAAGCCGGCTGCGACCTGACCGAGATGGCCGGCCTGACCCCGGCCTCGGTGATCTGCGAGATCATCAAGGAAGACGGCACCATGGCGCGCCTGCCGGACCTGATCGAGTTTGCGCGGGAACACAATCTGAAGATCGGCACCATCGCCGACCTGATCCACTACCGCAGCCAGAACGAAAGCCTGGTCGAGCGCGTGGCCGAGCGCCCCTTGAGCACCCCGTACGGCGATTTCAAGCTGGTCGCCTACCGCGACAAGCCGAGCGGCGCGGCCCACCTGGCCCTGGTGCACGGCGAGCTGGCGCGCGACAAGGAAGCCCTGGTGCGCGTGCACCAGCCGGTGTCGATCCTCGACGTGCTCGGCAACTGCGCCTCGACCCACTCCTGGGACCTGGCCTCGGCCATGAAAACGATCCAGGGCGGCGAGTGCGGCGTCGTCGTGCTGCTGAACTGCGGCGAGACCGCCGACCAGCTGTTCGCCCAGTTCACCCCGCGCGATACCGGCCCAAGAAGCGCCCGCGCGGCCTCGATGGACCTGCGCACCTACGGCATTGGCGCCCAGATCCTGCGCAACCTCGGCGTCGGCAAGATGCAGCTGCTGGCCAACCCGCGCAAGATGCCCTCCATGACCGGCTTCGACCTCGAGGTCACCGGCTACCTGCCGCAACCCGGCGCCTGACAGCGCGCATCGGCTTGCGAATACCCACTAATATATACACACCATCGAGAAGAAGAGGTCAGCCATGACGGTAGGAACTTTTGAAAGCAATCTGGCGGGTGAAGGCCTGCGCATCGGCATCGTGCAGGCCCGGTTCAACGCCGACATCGGCCACGGCCTGCTGTCGTCCTGCCTGGCCGAGCTGAAGCGCCTGGGCGTCGCCGATGAAGACATCCTCCACATCACGGTGCCGGGTGCATTGGAGGTGCCGCTGGCGCTGCAGAAGATGGCCGATACCCAGCAGTTCGACGCGCTGATCGCGCTGGGCGCGGTGATCCGCGGCGAGACCTACCACTTCGAACTGGTATCGAACGAATCGGGCGCGGGCATCACCCGCATCGGCCTGGACTACGGCATGCCGATCGCCAACGCCATCCTCACCACCGAGAACGACGAGCAGGCCGAGGCCCGCATGGCCGAGAAGGGCCTTGACGCGGCGCGTGTCGCGGTCGAGATGTCGAACCTGCTGTTTGCGCTGGAAGAGCTGCAGGCCGAAGAAGAATAAGTAGAAGTAGTAAAGGAAAATTACATGAACGACAAGCAAACGCACGCCAACCCGAGCAAGAACCGCACGCCGCGACACCGGGCGCGCGAGTTCGCGCTGCAGGGACTATACCAATGGCTGCTCAACAATGAGCCGGCCCGCACGGTCGTCACCAACATCCGCGGCGCCCACGGTTTCGAGAAGGCTGACGGCGAGTTCTTCAGCGAACTGCTGAACGGCGCCATCGCCACCTCGGTCGAGCTGCGCGAAGTCATCGCACCCCTGATCGACCGCAGCGTGGCCGAGCTGTCGCCGATCGAGCACGGCGTGCTGCTGCTGGGCGCCTACGAGTTGAAGAACCATCCGGAAGTCCCGTACCGCGTCGTCATCAACGAAGCGGTCGAGCTGACCAAGTCCTTTGGCGGCATTGACGGCCACAAGTACGTCAACGGCGTGCTGGACAAGCTGGCATCGACCCTGCGCCCGGACGAAGTGGGTGGCGACGCACGGCGCTGATCTCGTCGCTCCCTATCAAGAAGCCACCGCGGCCTTGCCGGGTGGCTTTTTTCTTTTGGAGTTGGCCTCTCCTGAATTTCCGAGCACCGCGCTTGCTTGCCGGTCGGATGGGACGCGCTGCCGCATGGCCTGCCGGGTGTACACGCGGGCGATGCCTGGCTCGCAGGCGGCAGCAGTGCCCTGATGGCAGTGCCATCCATGATCGTTCCCGAGGAATTCAAGGTCCTCATCAATCCGCAACATCCCGATGCGCGCCGCCTGCAGGCGACCATGGTGCGTCTGTGGCGCTACGATCAACGCGTGATCTAGGAACCTATCCCGGTAGGGAGGAGGAAGCTAGCGGCGATGCATGGGAAGCGCGGGCAAGGCGCGAGGAGGCCGCATGCCTAGCCATGCAACGACGAGCAACGGCGCCCCCGCTTGCCATGCGCGCCGAAAGCGACTCATTCCCTACTGGGATAGGTTCTAAGCACTCGCGCCAACAAAAAACCACCGCCGCGGCGGTGGTCCGTGAGGAGTGTTTTGCCTGGCTTACAGGGTCGCCAGCGCTTCCGAACCGTGGTTCTCGGCCTTGACCGGCGCGGGCGCCGGGCTGACCTCCGGGGTTTCGGTCGGAACGGCGGCGGGCGCCTGCTTGACCACGACCGGCGCCGGCAGCGGACGCGGGTTGGTGGTCGGGACCTTGTGCCCGCGCGCCACCTGCTTCAGGCGCTTGTACTCGGCCAGCACCTTGGCGCCGTAGCCGGAATCGCTTTCCATGTCGGCCGCGCCGACATACGTTTTCAGGCCGCCTTCGACGGAACCCGTGCGCTTGACGTAATCCTTCAGGATCAGGGCGCCTACCTTGATGTTGGCGACCGGATTCAGCGCCGCTTCCTGGCCGCCGACCTTTTCGAACTTGTCGTGGTGGACCTTGGCCATGACCTGCATCAAGCCCTTCGCGCCCACCGGGCTTTCGGCGAACGGGTTCAGGCCGGATTCGATCGCCATCACCGCCAGGATCAGCAGCGGATCGAGCTTGACCTCGTGCGCCGTCATGTAGGCGGTGGAGACCAGCATGTTGGCGGCGTCGCTGGCAACGCGGTAGCGCTTGCTGAGCCAGGAAGTAACCCATTGCTGCTGCTTGCTGTCGCCCAGGTGCTGGGCGCCGGCAGAGCTGGTTTCGACCGGCTCGGCGGCTTCCACGAGCGCAGGCGCCGGCGCGGCAGGGGCGACGGCAAGGATTTCAGGCTCCGGATGGAGCAGGTTCGAGACACGCTTGGCGACGTCTTCGTTGGTGTACAGCAGCGCGAGCATCGCGACTGCGGAGAGACCGAATACGGTCAGGGTGTTGCGTGCGGTATTCAGTGCACCGCGTGCCGCTTTGCTCACGGAAGATAACGTGACTGGCTGGCTGGCCATGGATTGCACGAGCCTTGCGCTCGTGATGAAACGATGGATCATCGAATTCCCCTTGTCGCGGCAAAAAGAGTCCTGTCACTGCGCTCATAGGAAATTCGCGCTGTGTTGGTGAACTGATTGCCGTGCATCAGAAATATCGTAGGTCGCCGCGTTGCGGCCGACTAACGCCGTCATTGCTTTGCTACAGCTGGCTGCTTTACAACCCGTGCGGGTAGAACCAGTGGCTCAACAACTGTCTCGGGGGATTGGGCAGACGCCCAGTGAAAACACTCCTCAAAAATGTCATATGGGGCCCCGACCCCGTGAATGCATGAGAACAGCTAGAATCATGTCGAAACGATTTGCCTGCCTCATCAAGTAGGACGGATTCTAGTGGCTCCTTTATACCAAGTCAACCCTAGCACGTTCCGTCCTTATTACTTTTAGGTCTGATTTCCAGCGCGAAATTTTAAATGTCTTGCTAAATCAACTACTTGGCATGATGCCTTGAACCAGCTTCTATTGAAGAGATAACGATCAAAACTTGATGAAATATTCAGATTTGCGAGATTTTATGGCCCAGCTCGAACGAATGGGCGAGCTCAAACGTGTTGCCGTACCGGTGTCGTCCCACCTGGAAATGACGGAGATCTGCGACCGCACCCTGCGCGCCGAAGGGCCGGCACTGCTATTTGAAAAGCCGACGGGGGCGGGCGGCGTTCCGCACCCTATTCCAGTGTTGGGCAACCTGTTCGGCACCCCGCGCCGGGTGGCGCTCGGCATGGGCGCCGAAAGCGTCACCGAGCTGCGCAACATCGGCCATGTGCTGGCGCGCCTGAAGGAGCCCGAGCCGCCCAAGGGCTTCAAGGACATCATGGGCCTCGGCTCGCTCGTCAAGGCGGTATGGGACATGGCGCCGAAAGAAGTGCGCGGGGCCTCCTGCCAGGAGATCGTATGGGAAGGGCAGGACGTCGACCTGGCGCGCCTGCCGATCCAGCACTGTTGGCCGGGCGATATTGCGCCCTTGATCACCTGGGGCCTGGTGATTACCAAGGGGCCGCACAAGAAGCGGCAGAACCTGGGTATTTATCGCCAGCAGGTGGTGGGCCGGAACAAGTTGATCATGCGCTGGCTGGCGCACCGCGGCGGCGCGCTCGACTTCCGCGAGCACGCACTGGCCAACCCGGGCCAGCCGTATCCGGTGGCGGTCGCCTTGGGCGCCGACCCGGCCACCATCCTGGGCGCCGTCACCCCGGTGCCGGACAGCCTGTCCGAATACCAGTTCGCCGGCCTGCTGCGCGGCCAGCGCACCGTGCTGGCCAAGGCCATCGGCAGCGAGCTGCGGGTGCCGGCCTCGAGCGAGATCGTACTGGAAGGGCATATCTACCCGGACGCGAACCACCCGTCCGGCTTCGAGCATGCGCTGGAGGGCCCGTATGGCGACCACACCGGCTATTACAATGAGCAGGACAGCTTCCCGGTGTTCACGGTCGACCGCATCACGATGCGGCGCGATCCCATCTATCACTCGACCTATACCGGCAAGCCGCCCGACGAGCCGGCCGTGCTGGGCGTGGCCCTGAACGAAGTGTTCATTCCGCTACTGCAGAAACAGTTCAGCGAGATCACCGACTTCTACCTGCCGCCGGAAGGCTGCAGCTACCGGATGGCGGTGGTGCAGATGAAGAAGCAGTATGCCGGCCACGCCAAGCGCGTGATGTTCGGGGTGTGGAGCTTCCTGCGCCAGTTCATGTACACCAAGTTCATCGTCGTCGTGGACGAGGATGTCGACGTGCGCGACTGGAAAGAGGTCATCTGGGCCATCACGACCCGGGTCGACCCGACCCGCGACACGGTCATGGTCGACAATACGCCGATCGACTACCTTGACTTCGCCTCCCCGATCAGCGGCCTGGGCAGCAAGATGGGGATCGACGCCACCAACAAGTGGCCGGGCGAGACCAGCCGCGAGTGGGGCACCCCGATCGTGATGACGCCGGAAGTGAAGGCGCGCGTGGACGATATCTGGGGGCAGCTGGGGCTGTAAAGACCGGTCTTGCGTGCGTCATGCGCGGGAGAGGGCGTATAGACTTCGCCTTCGATCCCCCTGCATTGGAGCCCCGATGAACATCCTGATGGTGCTGACTTCGCACGACCGCCTCGGCGACACCGGCAAGAAAACCGGTTTCTGGCTGGAAGAGTTCGCCGCTCCCTATTATGTGTTCCTGGATGCCGGCGCAGCCGTCACGCTGGCCTCGCCGCGCGGCGGGCAGCCGCCGCTCGACCCGAAGAGCGACGAGCCCGACGCGCAGACCGACGCGACCCGGCGCTTCCGTGCCGATCCGCAAGCGCAGAGTGCGCTGGCAAGCACGAGCAGGCTGTCGGCCATGGCCGTCGAGGACTTCGACGCCGTGTTCTACCCGGGTGGCCATGGCCCCCTGTGGGACCTGGCGGAAGATGCCGATTCGATCCGCCTGATCGAGACCATGCTGGCCGCCGGCAAACCGGTCGCTGCGGTGTGCCACGCGCCGGGCGTCTTCAAGAGCGTCAAGGGACCGGACGGCGAGCCGCTGGTAAAAGGCAAGCGCGTGACCGGCTTCACCAATACCGAGGAGGCCGCCGTCGGCCTGACCGAGGTAGTGCCCTTCCTGGTCGAGGACATGCTGGCGCAGCAGGGCGGGCGCTACAGCAAGGCAGGGGACTGGGAGTCCTACGTTATTACCGACGGCCTGCTGGTCACGGGCCAGAACCCGGCATCGTCGGAAGCCGGAGCGCATGCCTTGCTGGCCCTGCTGAAAGACCGCGGGTAGTCCGTGCAAAAGATTGATTGCTAACCCGGCCCCAAAATCGGTGGGGTCGGTTATAATGCTCGCTGGCGGGCCCCTGCGCATTGTGGCATGGTTTACCTGGTCAGGTCGGGAACGAAGCAGCCAAAGCCGTTCACCGCAAGTGCCGCAGATCAGGCTCGCCTCTTTCACCTCTCTCCTTATCCTCCCGTTGGTCTTGAATGCATCTGCTTACTGCAGAGCTGCATTGTCGCGTGCCGCCGGGTCGTGCTGTTGCCGGGTGTGCCATGGAATGTTCGCCGCAAGCGCCAACTGCGGTAAAATCCCGGCATGTCCTATCAAGTCCTCGCCCGCAAATACCGTCCCAAGAACTTCGAAACGCTGGTCGGCCAGGAGCACGTCGTCCGTGCCCTGAGCCATGCGTTGAAAACGGGCCGCCTGCACCACGCCTACCTGTTTACCGGGACGCGCGGGGTCGGCAAGACGACGCTGTCGCGCATCCTGGCCAAGTCGCTCAATTGCGTCGGCCCGGACGGGCAGGGCGGCATCACGGCCGAGCCTTGCGGCGCCTGCGAAGCCTGCCGCGCGATCGACGCCGGGCGTTTCGTCGACTACATCGAAATGGATGCGGCGTCCAACCGCGGCGTGGACGAGATGGCCCAGCTGCTGGAGCAGGCGGTGTACGCGCCGAGCAATGCGCGCTTCAAGGTCTACATGATCGACGAAGTGCACATGCTCACTAACCACGCGTTCAATTCGATGCTCAAGACGCTCGAGGAACCGCCGCCGCACGTCAAGTTCATCCTCGCGACCACCGACCCGCAGAAGATTCCGGTCACGGTGCTGTCGCGCTGCCTGCAGTTCAACCTCAAGCAGATGCCGCCTGGCCACATCGTCGGCCACCTCGAGAACATCCTCGGGCAGGAAGGCGTGGCCTTCGAACAGCCGGCCCTGCGTCTGCTGGCGCAAGGCGCCCACGGTTCGATGCGCGACGCGCTGTCGCTGACCGACCAGGCGATCGCCTACGCCGCCGGCCAGGTTACCCTGGCAGCGGTGCAAGGCATGCTGGGCGCGCTCGACCAGTCCTACCTGGTGCGCCTGCTGGACGCGCTGCTGGCGCAGGACGGCGCCGACCTGATGGCGGTAGCCGACGAGATGGCCAGCCGCAGCCTGTCGTACAACGGCGCGCTGCAAGACCTCGGCACGCTGCTGCACCGGATCGCGCTGGCCCAGTCGGTGCCCGCGGCGGTGCCGCAGGATTTGCCGGAACTGAACGACATCCTGCGCCTGGCCCAGGCCTTCGATGCGCAGGAAGTACAGCTGTACTACCAGATCGCGGTGCACGGCCGCAACGAGATCGGCCTGGCGCCGGACGAGTATGCGGGCTTCACCATGACGCTATTGCGGATGCTGGCCTTTCGCCCCGGACAGGGGGGCGCCGAGCACGTCGCCGCACCCGCCGCGGTAGCGGCGGCACCGGCCGCACGGGCGGCGGCAGTGGCCGCGGCCAGCCATGCGGCGGTGGCGCCGGCACGCCCGGCTCCACCCCCGGCGCAGCCGCAGCAGGTCCAGCCGCCACGCCCGGCAGCGCCGGCCCCGGCAGCATCGGCGCCGGCAGCTGGCGCCCCACCGGCCATGACCTCGGCGCGCGCCGCCATCAATGCGGCGCTCGAGGCCGCCCGCGCGGCATCCGGACGTCCCGGCGGGGGAGGCGCGCGCCGCCCGGAGTCGGCGCCACCGCAGGCATCCGCACCCGCAGCCGCACCTGCTGCGGCCCCGGCGCCGGCCGCGCCACCGCCATCGGCCGCGGGGCCGTCGGGCGCGATGCAGGCGCCGCAAGCTGCGCGGCCGGCGGCCACCGGCACGCCGCCCTGGGAAGCGGGCGGCCAGGCTGCGCCCGGCGCCACGGCGCAAGCGCAGCCGCAGGCAGGGACGCAAGGACATGCGCAGGCCGCGGCGGACGACGAGCCGCCGTCCTGGGTCACCGAATTTTCCGACGATACGGCGGTCGCTTCCGAAGCGCCGGCCGCAGTCACTGCACCCGCGGCCGCGCCGGTGCGGGCCCCGGCCGCGCCGCCGCACGCCTATGTCGTCACGCCGGTCCCGAGCATCGGCTGGGACGGCAACTGGCCGGCGCTGGCCGCCGGCCTGTCGCTGCGCGGCGTGTCCCAGCAGCTGGCGCTGCAGACCGAACTGATCGAATGCGTGGCGCACGAACAGGCCGCGACTTTCCGCCTGCGCGTGCCGGTCGACACGCTGCGCGCCAGCGGCAACAGCGAAAAGCTCACCGCGGCGCTGCAGGAACGCTTCCCCGCGGTGCGCATCAGCCTCGATACCGAGATCGGCCCGGTCTGGTATACCGCCGCGGCCGAGGCCAAGGCGGCGCGCGAGGAGCGCCAGCGCCAGGCCGAAGCCGTGGTCGCCGCCGATCCCTTCGTGCAGGCGATGGAGCACACCTTCGGCGCCTTCATCGTGCCGGGCTCGGTGAAGCCGGCCGCGGCCTGATTCGCTACCTAGATCACTAACCCATCCGGAATTTTTTGGAGAAACCGACCATGATGAAAAACCAGCTCGCAGGCTTGATGAAACAGGCGCAAGCCATGCAGGACAACATGAAGAAGGCGCAGGAACAGCTGGCCCTCGTCGAAGTCGAAGGCCAGTCCGGCGCCGGCCTGGTGAAGGTCGTGATGACCTGCAAGAACGACGTCAAGCGCGTCACCATCGACCCGTCGCTGCTGGGCGACGACCGCGACATGCTGGAAGACCTGGTCGCGGCCGCGTTCAACGACGCCGTGCGCAAGGCCGAAGCCACCGCCGCCGAGAAGATGAGCGGCCTGACCGCCGGCATGCCGCTGCCGCCCGGCTTCAAGATGCCGTTCTGATCGCGGCAGCGCCATGTCCAGGTCGCTCGATTTCCTGACCGAGGCGCTGCGGCGCCTGCCCGGCATTGGTCCGAAGTCGGCGCAACGCATGGCCTTCCACCTGCTGCAGCATGACCGCGAAGGCGCGGCCATGCTGTCGCGCGCGCTGTACCAGGCGGTGGACACGGTCCACCACTGCGTGATGTGCAATACCTTTGCCGACACCGAAGTCTGCGACCTGTGCGCCGACGAGGCGCGCGACCGCGCGCTGCTGTGCGTCGTCGAAACGCCTGCCGACCAGATGATGATCGAGCAGACCATGACCTACAAGGGCCTGTACTTCGTGCTGATGGGACGGCTCTCGCCGCTCGACGGCATCGGCCCCCGCGACCTGCACCTCGACAAGCTGGTCGGGCGCGCCGCCGATGGCGAGGTCGCTGAAGTGGTGCTCGCAACCAACTTCACCAACGAGGGCGAAGCCACCGCCCACTACATCAGCGAGATGCTGAAGGCGCGCGGCCTGAAGGTCAGCCGGCTGGCGCGCGGCGTGCCCGTGGGTGGCGAACTCGAGTATGTCGACGCCGGCACGATCGCGCGCGCCATGCTGGATCGCCGCAGCGCATAATTCCGGCAAAGGCGACTGGTAGCGAGTTCCGCCGATGCCTGTGCGTGCGCGCAAGCATCGTCGGCAGACCGCTGCTATGTTGGTTCTTTCAGCGGGCTTCACATGCATCTTGTCGACATCACGATGTTCTACGCTGCGGAGGGCGGCGGCGTCAGCACCTACCTGAATGCCAAGGCGCGCTGGCTCGCCCGCTACGGCTGGGCTCGCCATACCATCCTCAGTCCCAACGTCGACGATGACGAAACACCGAGCCTGGTCCGGGTGCCGGCAGTGTCGCTGCCCGGCATCCACGGCTACCGCATGCCGGTCTCGGTGGCCGCCGCCGCCCGGCGCCTGCGCGCGGCCCAGCCCGACCTGATCGAAGCAGGCGACGCCGGCCACAGTGCCTGGGCGGCGCTGCGCCTGCGCCAGCGGCTCGGCATCCCTGCCATCGCCTTCTACCACTCCGACCTGCCGCGGCTGGTGCTCAACCGCTTCGGCGAGACGATCTCCCTCGGTACCTGCAAGTACCTGGCGCACCTGTACCGCGAGTTCGACACCGTGCTGGCGCCGAGCCGCCTGATGGTGCATCAGCTGGCCGACATGGGCGTGACCCATGCCCTGCACCAGCCGCTCGGCATCGACAGTGAAACCTTCCACCCCAGCCGCCGACGCGACAGCCTGCGCGCCGAGCTCGGCCTACCGGAAGACACGCGCCTGCTGGTCTATGCCGGCCGCTTCACCGCAGACAAGAAGCTCGACGTCCTGATCGAGGCCGTGCGCAGGCTGGGCAAACCCTACCACCTGCTGCTCGTCGGGGGTGGGGCAGAGCTGGCCCAGCATGCGCGGCTGAGCTTCATGCCCTTCAAGCGCGACCAGCGCGAACTGGCCGCCGTGCTGGCAAGCTGCGACGTGCTGGTCCACCCGGGCGACTGCGAAACCTTCGGTCTCATCGTGCTCGAGGCGATGGCCTGCGGCTTGCCGGTGGTGGCCACAAACGGGGGCGGGGTGGCCGAGCTGGTCGACGACCAGACAGGCATCCTGGCGCGTCCCAACGACGCCGGCAGCCTGGCCGGCGCCATCGAGGCCATCTACGGACGCGACCTGGTGCGCCTGAGCACCAATGCGCGACGCAAGGCACACGAGCACTACGACTGGAGCCGGGTGTTTCCGCAACTGATGCACCGCTACGGCAGCCTGCTCGCTGCTCGCCCGGGAACGCAGCGTGCGCTGGAGCACTTCTGCGTTCCAGACTGACATGGACGGGGAGCCTGGCGCGCATTCAGCCAAATCTGCAGCCGGGGGCGCAGGCATGGAACGCAAACCGGCCCTGTGCGTCTCGATCCACGACGTCGCCCCGGTCACCTGGCCCCAATGCGCCCGTCTTGCCCAGGCCCTGCGCGAGGTGGCGGATGTTCCGCTGACCTGGCTGGTGGTGCCCCACTACCATCGCGCCGGCGGCGACCTGGCGCAAATGGAGGCAGGGCTGGAATGCGCGCTGGCGCGCGGCGACGAGCTTGCGCTGCATGGTTTCACCCATCTGGATACCGCCCCGCAAGGCGCCGGCCTGCGCCAGCGTTTCCTGCGCGGTGGCTACAGCCACGAAGGTGAATTCGCGGCCCTGCCGGCCGCCGAAGCGGCGCGGCGCATCCAGCGCGGGCTCGACTGGTTCGCGGAACG
This sequence comes from Telluria sp. PB2R4, assembly GCF_059685695.1. Classification (NCBI taxonomy): domain Bacteria; kingdom Pseudomonadati; phylum Pseudomonadota; class Betaproteobacteria; order Burkholderiales; family Oxalobacteraceae; genus Telluria; species Telluria sp. PB2R4. Next base: position 164,168 of record NZ_JCASIC010000014.1, read on the forward strand.
CGGCTGGCCGGTGCGCGGCTTCGTGCCGCCGGCCTGGCTGATGGGCGTGGGGGCGTGGCAGGCATTGCGCGCGTTCGACTTCGACTACACCACCACCTTCCCGCGCTTTCACCTGCTCCATGGTGGCGCCGGCGGCGCGGGCGGCGCCGGCGCATCGGTCCTGTCGCCGTCGCTGGTCTACGCGGCGCGCAACCGCGGCGGCCGGCTGGCTTCGCCGCTGCTGGCGGACGTGCTGGCGCTCGCACTGGCGCGCGGTCCGCTCATCCGATTGAGCCTGCATCCGCCGGACGTACGGCATTCGCGGCTGCTGCGCCATGCGCAGGCCACGGTGGCACGGCTGCAGGCGACGCACACGGCGATGACCAAGGCAGCGTTCGCAGATCGACTATCGGCCGCCGGTCGTTACCAGTACGGACCCCAGTAACCTCCGCCCCGCCAGTGGCGCGCACCCCACCCGCCGTAGTAGGCGGGACCGGACTGGCGCAGTTCTTCGCGCGTACTGAGCTGCAGCACGCAACTGCGCCACTGGTCACTGTTCGGGGCGTAGCCGAGACGGGAGCAGGCCGGACCATAGATGGTCATTTGCTCGGCCATTTCCGCCTGCATGCGCTCGGCGCGTTGCTGCGGCGTGGAGCAAGCCGCGAGCGTCAAGCTCATTGCCACTACCGCACACTTTGTCAGATGCATGATCTACTCCTATACCCGCCGTGCCGGCGATCCGGTTCAAGTATACGACTGCACTTGGGGACGCGTCCTGCGTAAATCAACCGTGCTTGACTCCGCATGCGCATAACAGTTCCGGTTCGCCGGGAAATCCTGTTTTCTGGCAAGATACGCCCAAAATAACAAGAAGAGGAGAGTAAAAGTGTGGCAGCGTCGTTGGACAAGCTGGACCCTGCGCGGGCTTGCGGGATTGCTGGGGCTGGCACTGCTCGCACTGGCCGCGGTCTGGCTGTACCTGCACGCCAGCCTGGCCCAGCTCGATGGCGAGCGCAAGGCGCCCGGGCTGGCGGCCGCGGTGACGGTGGCGCGCGACGCTGCCGGCGTGCCCCTCATCAGCGGCGCCAGCCGCGCCGACGTGGCCTATGCCACCGGCTTCGTCCACGCCCAGGAACGCTTCTTCCAGATGGACCTGCTGCGCCGCACCGCCGCCGGCGAGCTGGCCGAGCTGTTCGGACCGCGCGCGCTGCCGCTCGACCGTTCGCGCCGCCTGTACCGCTTCCGCGCCCGTGCGCAGCTGGCGCTGGCGCGCTTGCCGGACAACGAGCGCGCACTGCTGGATCGCTATGTTGCCGGCGTCAACGACGGCTTCAAGGCGCTGCGCGCCCAACCCTTCGAATATGCGCTGACCGGCACCACGGCCCGCCCGTGGCGCGCGGCCGATTCGCTGCTGGTCATCTGGGCCATGTACATCGACCTGCAGGGCAGCCAGGAAGCGCGCGAACTGGCGCGCGGCTGGCTGCGCGCCAACAGCGATGCCGCACAGCTGGCCTTCCTGCTGCCGGAGGCGAGCCGCTGGGATGCGACGCTCGACGCCGGCGTTGGCGTGGCAGCTGCGGCGCCACCGGCGGCCGCGCTGCCGCCAAGGGCCCCGGCCTGGTGGGGCGCAGCCGCCGACAAGCCGCGCCAACTGGCCGGCGCCGCCGTCACCGATTCGGTCGGCAGCAATAACTATGCGGTGGCCGGCAGCCGCAGCACCAGTGGCGCGGCCATCGTCGCCGGCGACATGCATCTCGGCCTGCAGCTGCCGAACATCTGGTACCGCCTGGCGCTGCGCTTCCCCGACCCGAAGGGGGGCCACCCAAAGGGTGGCCCGCGGCGCCTGGCCGGGGTCAGCCTGCCGGGCGCGCCACCCACGATCATCGTCGGCAGCAACGGCCAGGTGGCCTGGGCGTTCACCAACGGCTATGCCGACCTGGTCGACCTGGTGGCGCTCGGCCACGATGCCGCCCGTCCCGGACAGGTGCGCCTGCCTGGCGGCTGGGAGACCCCGGCCAGCCACGTGGAGCTGATCGCCGTGAAGGGCGAAGCGCCGGAGCGCTTCGTGGTGCGCGAGACCTCGCTCGGCCCGATCCGCACAGCCGGCGGGCGCGAGTACGCGGTGCACTGGATCGCGCACGACCCTGGCGCGATCAACCTGAACCACCTGAAGCTGGAGACGGCGGGCAGCGTCGATGAGGCACTGGCGATCGCCGCCATCGACGGCATCCCGGCGCAGAACTTCGTGGCGGGCGACGCGCGCGGCAACATCGGCTGGACCATCGCCGGCCTGCTGGCGCAGCGCGCCACGGCGCCGCTGGCCAGCAGCTTCCCGCTCGAGGACGGCGTGCCCACCTGGAGCGCGGCGCTGGCGCCGGAGCGCTATCCGCGCGTGGTGAATCCGGCCGGCGGCCAGATCACCACCGCCAACAGCCGCCAGCTGATGGGGGAGGGCGCCGCCCTGATCGGCGACGGCGGCTTCGACATCGGCGCCCGCAACCGCCAGCTGGCCGAAGGCCTGCGCGCACTCGGACCCAGGCTGGACTTGCGCCAGGCCTGGAACGTTGCGCTCGACGACCGCGCCCTGTTCATCGGACACTGGCGCGAGCGTCTATTGGCAGCGCTCGACCCCGCCGCCCTGGCCGGGCAGCCGCGGCGTGCCGAATTCCGCCGCCTGCTCGAGACGAGCTGGGACGGCCACGCCAGCGTCGGGTCGGTGGGCTACCGGCTGGCGCGCAACACCATGTGGGCATTCAACGAGCTGCTGTTCGGCCGCGCCAACAAGGCGATGGGGGCGCTCGACCCGAAGGCGACGCTGGCCAGCGCCACCACCCGCTGGCCCGACGTGGTCGCGCGCCTGCTCGACACCCGTCCGGCCGGCTGGCTGCCGCCCGGCTACATCGACTGGCGTTCGGTGGAGCTGGCCGCGGTCGACCGCGTGATCCTGGACCTGACGAAGGACGGCCAGCCGCTGGCGCAGGCCACCTGGGGGCAGCGCAATACCGCCGCCATCGCGCATCCGATCGGCATGGCGATCCCGATCCTGGCTCCGCTGCTGGGCGCGCCGGCCGACCAGCTGGCGGGCGACGCCAACATGCCGCGCGTGGCGGGGCCGAAGTTCGGGCAGTCGGAGCGCCTGGTGGTGTCGCCCGGGCGCGAGGAAGAGGGGCTGTACAACATGCCGGGCGGGCAGAGCGGGCATCCGCTGTCGCCGTTCTTCCTGGCGGGGCACGCGGAATGGGTGAAGGGGGAGCCGGTGCCCTTGTTGCCGGGGGCGGCGAAGCACACGCTGCGTTTCATACCGTAGGGTGGGCGGCACAGCCGCCCACGCGTTCAAATCACGGCAATGTTGCCGGCGCGGCTGTTCTAATGGTTGCTGAACGCGTGGGCGGCACAGCCGCCCACCCTACGAACAGCGCTTATGCCAGCGTCGTCACTTCGCCGGCAGCAGGAGCGGCGCCTGCAGCATGCCGGTAATGGTATCGGCACTCGACGGATGCCCCAGGAAGTAGCCCTGCACCATATCGCAGCCGTACTGCTCGAGCAGCAGCAGCTGTTCCCCCGTCTCGACGCCCTCGGCCACCACCACCATCTTGAGTCCGTGCGCCATCGCGATGATGGCGCGCGTGATGGCCGCGTTCTCCGAGTCCTGCGGCAGGCCGTTGATGAAGCTGCGGTCGATCTTCAGCGCGCGCACGTCGAAACGCTTCAGGTAGTTCATCGACGAGTAACCGGTGCCGAAGTCGTCGATCGACAGGTACACGCCGATGCCGCGCAGCTGTTCCAGCGTGGCCAGGGTGGCGAGTGCATCGTCCATCAGCGTGCCTTCGGTCAGCTCCAGTTCCAGCAGGCGCGGCTCGAGGCCGGCATCCAGCAGGGCCGAGTGCACCATCTGCGACAGGTTCTCGTCCTTGAACTGCTTGGCCGACAGGTTCACCGCCATGCGCAGGTGGCGCTGCGCCTGGCGCTGCCAGAGCCTGGCCTGGCGGCAGGCGGTGCGCAGTACCCACTCGCCGATCGGCACGATCAGGCCGGTCTCTTCGGCCAGCGGGATGAATTCGGTCGGCGGCACCAGCCCGCGTTCCGGATGGCGCCAGCGTACCAGCGCCTCGACCCCGACGATCTCGGAGGTGCGCACGTCGCGTTGCGGCTGGTAGACCAGGTACAGCTCGTCGTTCTGCAGCGCCTTGCGCAGCCCGACCTCGAGCTTCACGTGGCTCATGATCTGCATGGTCAGCGAGGAGCTGTACAGCTTCGCGTTGTTCTTGCCGCAGTTCTTGGCGTGGTACATCGCGGTGTCGGCGAACTTGAGCAGCGAGCCGCAATCGTCGCCGTCCTCGGGGAACAGCGAGATGCCGATACTGGCGGTGACGAAGATCTCGTTGCCCTCGATCAGGAAGGGGCGGCGCATCGCTTCCTTGACCCGATGCGCCACGTTCAGCGCATGCTCGACCCGTTCCAGGTCCGGGATCAGGATGGTGAACTCGTCGCCGCCCAGGCGCGCCAGGTTGGTCGTGTGGTCGGTCTTTGCGGATCCATCGCCGCGCGACACCAGGTCGCTCGGGCGGGTGGTTTCGCGCAGGCGCTCCGATACCATCTTGAGCAGGGCGTCGCCGGCGTTGTGGCCGAGCGTGTCGTTGATGCGCTTGAAGGCGTCGAGGTCCATGAACAGCACCGCGAACTTCTTGTTGCCGATCTTCGAGCGCTGCAGCTCGCGCTCCAGGGTTTCGAGGAAGGCCTGGCGGTTCGGGATGCCGGTCAGGCTGTCGCAGTAGGCGAGGCGCCGGATCTGCTCTTCGGCGCGCTTCCTTTCGCTGATGTCGCGCACCAGGCCGAGCACCTGCGAGTCGCTGGTGGCGACCAGCCGCGCTTCGAAGTGCTGCACTTCGCCGCAATGTTCCAGCTCGTATTCGACCGAGCGCACCTGCTGGGTGGCCAGCACGGTGCGCATCTGCTCCAGCATGCGCCCGGCAATCTCGGGCGGCAGCACGTCGGTAATGTGCTTGCCGACACAGGCTTGCGCATGCAGCGGCGTCGTCGCCGCCCGGCGTCCCGGCCGGATCTGGCCGGGACGCTCCAGGCCCGGCCTGGCGTGGCCCGGCTCGTAATCCAGGTAGAAACCGTCGCGATCCAGCCGGAAGAAGGTGTCCGGAATGGCTGCCAGCACCGCGCGGTTGTGGGCGTCGGCGATGCGCAGGCGCGCGATGGCGTCGCTGGCGCGCAGCACGTACAGTACCCGGTGGCCGAGGATCGGCCAGTTGATCGGCTTGGACACGAAGTCGGTGGCGCCGGCTTCGTAGGCGCGCGTGACCGCCTCCAGGTCGTCGCCGCCGGTGACCATCACGATCGGCACGCTGGTACCGTCGGCCTCCAGCGCCCGGATCGCTTCGCAGGCCGCAAAGCCGTCCATGCGCGGCATTTCGACATCCATCAGGATCAGGTCGGGCGCGCGCGAACGCGCCAGTTCGACGGCAAGCGCGCCGTCGGCCGCCTCGATCGCGTCCAGCCCAACCTGGGCCAGCATCTCGAGCATCAGCATGCGCATCACCGGGTCGTCGTCGGCGACCAGGACCGTTCCGCGCTTGGGTGGAGAAGAAGGCATCTCAGGTTTCCTTTTCAAGCATGGCGTGGAGCGAATGGCGCACGGTCTGGAATTCGTGCTCCATGTCGGTGAGGATGCGGTCGGCGCCAGTGATGTTGTCGGCGCGACCCAGTTGCTCGAGTTCCTTGCACAGCGTCGCCAGGCGCGCGGCGCCGATGTTGGCACTGGCCGACTTCAGGCTGTGGGCGACGCGGCGCACGCTACCGGCGTCCATGCCGTCGACCGCCTCGCGCAGCGTGGCCAGGTGGCGCGGGGTGTCGCCGACATAGGCGGCGATGACTTTTTGCACCAGCGCATCGCCGCCGTCGCGGCTGAGCGCCCGGATGTTGTCGAGCGCGACCCGGTTGACGGCCTCGCGCTGGATCACCTCGACCGTCTCGGGCGGCAGGCGCGGCGGCGCGTCGAGGTGGTGGCTGGGGGCCGTCAGCGGCACCGTGACCCAGCGGCCGATCACGGCTGCCAGCTGCTGCTGGGTGAAGGGCTTGGACAGGTAGTCGTCCATGCCGGCGGCCAGGCAGGATTCGCGGTCGCCCTGCAGCGCATTGGCGGTGATCGCAATGACCGGCAGCGTGCGTGCGCGGCCCGCCTCGCGTTCGTGGCGGCGGATCGCGCTGGTGGCGGCGAAGCCGTCCATCACCGGCATCTGGCAATCCATCAGCACCGCGTCGAAGCTGCCGGCGCGCACCGCCTGCAGCGCTTCCTGGCCGTTGCGCGCCGCCTGGACCTCGATGCCCAGGCTTTCCAGCATCGCCCTCGCGACTTCGACGTTGACCGGGTTGTCCTCGGCCAGCAGCACGCGGCGCGCACCCGCACGCGCAGCCGGACGGGCGGCAGGCGCGGAAGCCGCGCCGGCTGCGGCCGGCCTGGCGGCAGCGCGGTCCTGGAGCGCCGCCGCTGCGCC
>NZ_JCASIC010000015.1:0-147508 GCF_059685695.1 Telluria sp. PB2R4
TAGCAAGTCGGTCCCACCCCTTCCCATCCCGAACAGGACCGTGAAACGACTTTGCGCCGATGATAGTGCTGCAACCAGTGTGAAAGTAGGTTATCGTCAGGCTAGTTATAAGAAAAAGCCCGCTAGTGATCTAGCGGGCTTTTTTGCTTTGTGCCTGCGCTTTCGCTTCTGCGTGAAAAAGCGGGGCCGCAGCCCCGCCTGTCGATCCGGCTACAGTGCGCTCACACCCCCCACAACACATCGGTATGCTGGTCCCGCGCCGAACGCAGCATTTCGAGCAGGGGATACGCACGCGTCGAGAAGGTGACGACTTCGATCGGTTCGTGGTCGTTATCCTCGGTTTCGCCATGATGCGCATGGACGTCGCGCTCGACCTGTTCCGAGACCTGGTGCTTGCGGCTTTCGTCGATTTCGCCCTCGAGCAGCGCGACCGCGCGCGGCGCTTCTTCGGCGGTAATGACACCGCGCTCGGTATCCTTATGCAGCAGGTCGAGGATGCGCTTGGCATGTTCCTGATACATCAAGACCTCAGGATAGGACTTGCATTTAAATGTGATCAACATGGCTGTGCCCATTTATTTGTTGGTGATGATAGTGACTAAACGATAACACGACTTGAGGATACGTTCACTCCACGCACGCACTCAATGCGGCGATCGGCGCATGAACCAGGAAAAGGCCAGGGTCGCGAGCACCGCCATGGCGGCCAAGGACGCGCCGGCGAGGGTTTTGTCGGACGCAGCATTCGTGATCGACGCCATACACCACCCCAGCCCGCCCCAGGACAGGCTGTTGAACATTCCCAGGATCGAGGTAAACAGGTCGCCCTTTCCCCGCGCGAGGTAATCGCTGCGCAGCCCGGGACGTCCGCACCAGTGCACGATGAGCGCCGCCGTGCAGACGGCGCCGCCGACAGTGCCCGCAGCCGCTAGTCCTGCGATCGGCACACGCATCACCAGCCAGGCAAGGGGGATCAGCACCAGTGCCAGCGATGGCAGGACCGCTGCCGCGAGCTTGGCAACGCGGATCGTGCGCTCTGGCGCCGGCGACAGGCGCAGCAAGTCCGGTGCGTCTTCCGCCGCCACGACGATCCATGCCAGCGAAGCGGTCAGCGAGCTGCACAATAGCGTGATACCCGCCGCAAGTGCCGGCAACTGCACGTCGCTGCGCTTGAAAATGATGAAGAACAGCGGCAGCAGATAGATCAGCTGCAGGGCGACCTGCGAGATCAGATGCGGATCCCGGGCGATCAGGCGCCATTCCTTGAACAGCACCGTTATGAACAGGCTGCGGCCGAAGCGGACACGTACGTCCCCGGCAGGCCGACGCGCCGCGCGGCTGATCGAGGCTGCCTGCTGGAGCCCGTGGACGAAGAAGCGGTGCGTCCTCGCGGCGGTGAACACGAACGCTGCCGCGGCCATGGCGACGGTGCCCAGCAGCGGCAGCGGCTCGCCCAGCAGGGCGCGGCCCGGCAGCCATACCGGACTCGCCGCGCCAAGCGCGCCGTCGTCGGCAAACGCGTGCGCGAACGCGGCAGCCGCGCGCACTTCCATCCCGCTCGAGAACTGCGCGAACAACTGCGACAGGATGAAGATCATGGCCCCGGCCAGCGCGCCGATCACCTGCGCGACGATGCGCGTGCGCCGTGCGCCGATGAGCCGCACCAGGCCCAGCGTCATCAGCATGGCGGCGCAGGCGACGACCGTCGCCATTCCCAGCAGGACCGGATACAGGGCGAGCCAGCGCACGTGCCCGAGCAGCGCTCCCGCGTGGGCAAATGGCGCCAGGAAGAACAGGTAGAGGGCGGCGCTGCCCGCGGCGACCGTGCCGAGCCGCACCGCGAAAATGCTGTGCGAGGGCAGGGGCGAGGACAGCAGCAGGTCGAGGTCGCCGCGTTCGAATAGCACCAGCACGCTGGACTTCAGGCTGCTCGACAGCATGAAGGTCATGCAGCCGAACAGCAGCGCGGTCAGCGCCACCAGTACGCGCGGATCGCGCATATCGATGCCGGCGGTCCGTGAGACCACGAAGAAGGCCAGCGCATGCAGGGCCAGCCACACCAGCCCGATGGTGAGCAGCCCGGCCATGCCCGGACGGCGCGATGACTTGCCCGGCTTGCCAGAGCCCGCGCTGAACCACAGCAGCCGGACTTCATGCCGGAACAGCCAGAGGATGCTGCCGGGTTGCATGCTCATGCCTGCCTGGTCAGCTGCAGGAACACGTCTTCGAGGCTCGCCCCGCTGGTGCGTTCGCGCAGCTCGGCCAGCGTGCCTTCGGCGATCAGGCGGCCCTGGCGGATGATGCCGATGCGCTGCGCCAGCCGTTCCGCCACTTCGAGGATGTGGGTGGTGAGGATGACGGTGCCGCCCTTGGCGACGTGCGACAGCAGCAGGTCCTTGACCTGGCGCGCCGCCGCCGCATCGAGTCCGGTCAGGGGTTCGTCGAGGATCAGCAGCTCGGGCTCGTGGATGAGCGCCCCGGCCAGCGCCAGCTTCTGCTTCATCCCGCGCGAAAAGCCTTCGGTCAGTTCGTGCGCGTGCGGGCTCAGGTCCAGCCAGTCGAGCAGCTGGCGCGCCCGAGCTTCGGCCTCGCGTGCATCCACGCCCCACAGTCCGGCCACGAATTCGAGGTACTCGGTCGGCTTGAGCTTCCCGTACAGCATGGGGTCGTCCGGCAGGTAGGCCAGCCGGCGCTTGGCTTCGCGCGGCGCCTGCGCCAGGTCGATGCCGAATACCTCGATATGTCCGGCGTCCGGCGCGACCAGGCCGGTCACCATGCGCAGCGTGGTGGTCTTGCCGGCGCCGTTGGGGCCGAGCAGGGCATACAGCTCGCCGCGGCGCACGGTCAGGTCCAGCGCGTCGACCGCCGGGCGGCCAAACGACTTGGAAAGTCCGGTGGTCCGCAGGGCCGGGGCAGCGTCCGCCATCATTGCGGCTTGAACGAGGACAGGAATTGTTCGGTCTGCTCGGGCGGCATGGCGCCCGGCGTGCCCAGCACGATCACTTGGTACATGCGCGTCCCTTTGGCAACGAAGCGTCCCACCAGGCGCACCGGGCCCTGGTTGCCCTTGCCAACCGCGTCGACGACCAGCGCCCCGTCCTTGTCGGCATCCAGGGCCTTGGCAGCATCGGCCCCGATGTTGCGTAGCAGCGCCTGGCGCATCGCGGGCAGGGTGGCCTGGGCCTGCGCCGCATCCGGCGCCACCGCGGTGCCGACGGCGAAGGTCGAGCCATCCACCTCGGCGGCGGTCATGGTCATGTCGACCTTGATCCCGCCTAGGTCGATGGCGCGGGTGTGTGTCGCCGGCTTGGCGGGGAACAGTACGCGGAAGGCGCCGTCGGCGGCCGTAAAGTCGCGCCAGTTGTAGGTCGGCGAACAGCCCGCCAGCACGGCGGCCGCCACGAAAGCGTAAAGCAGTTGTTTGATGTGCATGCCACGATGGTAACAGGAGGCGTGGCTAGCGCCTACCGGGCGCATTGCACGCTCACGTCTCCCTGAGCACGCGCCGGTACTGGATCGCTTCGGCGATATGCCCGGCTTCGACGTTCTCGGCTCCGCCCAGGTCGGCCACCGTGCGCGCCACCTTGAGCACACGGTGGTAGGCGCGCGCCGACCAGTGCAGCTGCTGCATCGCGGCGCGCAGCAGGCGCTCGCCGGCCGCATCCGGACGGCAGTAGCGGTCGATCTCGCGCGGCGCCAGGCGACCGTTCGGCCGGCCTTGCCGCGCCAGCTGCCGCGCATGCCCCTGCGCGACGCGGGCGGCGATCGCGGCGCTGCCCTCGCCGTCGGCCCGCGCACCGATGCCGTCCGCCGGCATGGCGGCCACCATCAGCTGGATGTCGATGCGGTCGAGCAGCGGCCCGGAGACGCGGCCCTGGTAGCGTTGCGCCGCTTCGGCCGTGCAGCGGCACTTGCCGGAAGGGTGGCCGAGCCAGCCGCAGGGGCAGGGATTCATCGCCGCCACCAGCTGGAAGCGGGCCGGAAAGTCGGCCTGGTGGGCCGCGCGCGAGATCGTGATCTGGCCCGATTCGAGCGGCTCGCGCAGCACTTCGAGCACCCGGCGGTCGAACTCCGGCAGCTCGTCCAGGAACAGCACGCCATGGTGGGCCAGCGATACCTCGCCGGGACGCGGCGGGCTGCCGCCGCCGACCAGCGCGACGCTCGATGCCGTGTGGTGCGGACTGCGAAACGGACGGAGGCGCCAGCGCTGCGGCGAGAAGCTGCCGGCGATCGACTGCACCGCGGCCGATTCCAGTGCCTCGTCCTCGCTCATCGGCGGCAGCAGGCCGGGAAAGCGCGCAGCCAGCATGCTTTTTCCCGCACCTGGCGGCCCGATCAGCAAGACCGAATGGATGCCCGCCGCCGCCACTTCCAGTGCGCGCTTGGCGCCCTGCTGTCCCTTCACTTCCGCAAAGTCCGGGTAGTCAACCGACGCTGCCGGCGCCCGGCCCTGGTGGCGCGCCAGCCGTGACTCGCCGGCGCCGTGGGCGAAGTGGGTGCAGACCTCGAGCAGGGTGCGTGCCGGATAGATGGCGGCGTCGGTCACCAGCGCCGCCTCGTCGGCATTTTCCAGCGGCAGGATGAAGGCGCGTGCGCCGCCTTGGTGCCGGCGCTGCATCGCGAAACTCATCGCCAGGGCACCGCGCACCGGCCGCAGTTCGCCCGACAGCGACAGTTCGCCGGCGAACTCGTAACGCGTCAAGGCTTCGCCCGGGATCTGCTGCGAGGCCGCGAGGATGCCCAGCGCGATGGCCAGGTCGAAGCGGCCGGATTCCTTGGGCAGGTCGGCCGGCGCCAGGTTGACCGTGATGCGTCGCGGCGGGATGGTGAAGCCGGAGTTCTGCAGTGCCGCGCGCACCCGGTCCTTGGCTTCGCGGACTTCGGCGTCGGGCAGGCCGACGATGGTGAACGCGGGGAGTCCGTTGGCGAGGTGGACTTCGACGTTGACGGCAGGCGCGTCCATGCCGGCGAGGGCACGGCTGCGCAATACGGCGAGACTCATGGAACCCCTTGCGAAAAGTGGACCGCCTGATATTGCGCCGTCACGCAAGCCTGTCATTGAGCGTTGCTAACTGTGCGTGGAGCTTGCCCATTGAAGCGCTCTTTATGGCTGCTGAATGAAATTTATCCTCGGCATTGACTTCCCCCATCCCGCGCTTCATTGTTGCGTGTCCAGCCGGGAGGCAATGAATCGTCATCGAGCCGATCGCTGCTCGACGCAGATACAAGGCCGCATGGAGACGTGAACGGCGTGATGCCGTCTTCTTCGTTGATACGTATGAATAAATCAGGATATAAAAACGTGAAAGTTCTCGTTGCACTCATGATCAGCGCCGGCATCCTCTCGCCGGTTTTTGCTGCGGATAAAACCCAGCCTGCGCCGCGCCAGGCCGGGCCTGCCATTCACAAGGATGTGGCCAAGGTCACGTCGGTCGAAGGCATCACCGAATACCGCCTCGCCAACGGCCTGCGGGTCCTGCTCTTCCCGGACGCGTCCAAGCCGACGCTGACCACCAACATGGTGTACATGGTGGGTTCGCGCCACGAGAACTACGGCGAGACCGGCATGGCGCACTTGCTCGAACACCTGCTGTTCAAGCCGACCGCCAATTTCGGCATCAAGAAGGGCAGCAAGAGCCCGGTCGAAGTGCTCAACGGGCTCGGCGCCGACTTCAATGGCACCACGTGGTACGACCGCACCAATTACTACGCGACCTTCCCGGCAAACGAGGCCAACCTGGCCACCATGCTGGCGCTCGAAGCGGACCGCATGATCAACGCCCCGATTTCGCAGGACGACCTGTGGAATTCAAAAGCCAACAAGGGCGAGATGACGGTGGTGCGCAACGAGTTCGAGATCGGCGAGAGCAACCCGTTCCGTGTCACGCTCCAGCGCCTGCAGGCCGTCGCCTTCGATTGGCACAACTATGGAAAATCGACCATCGGTGCACGTTCCGACATCGAACAGGTCAACATTCCGCGCCTGCGTGCTTTCTACAAGCAGTACTACCAGCCTGACAACGCCGTGTTGATCGTCGCCGGCCGCTTCGACGAAGCCAAGGTGCTGGCGCAGGTCAATAACCTGTTCGGCAAGATCCCGAAACCATCGCGCGTGATCCAGCCGACCTATACGCTCGAACCTGTGCAGGACGGCGAACGTTCCGTGACCGTGCGCCGCTCCGGCGGTACCCAGATCGTCGCCGCCGGCTACCACGTCGCCCCGAGCGGCCACCCGGATGCCGCTGCGCTGCAGGTGCTGGGCCGCGTGCTGACCGACGCGCCGTCGGGGCGCCTGCACAAGGCCCTGGTGGAAACCAAGCTGGCCACCGGCGTCAATGTCATGGCGGTGAGCAACCTCGAACCTGGCTACCGCATCTTCGGTGCGGTGGTGCCGAAGGGCCAGCCCCTGGCGCCAGCCCAGGATGCCTTGCTCAAGGTGTTGGAAGACCTGAAGTCGAATCCCGTGACCGAAGCGGAAGTGGCGCGCGCGCGCCAGGCCATTGCCAAGAACGTCGAACTGGCGATGAACGATAGCGCCAGCCTGACGATCGCCCTGACCGAGGCAATGGCGGCGGGCGATTGGCGCCTGTTCTTCGTGGGCCGCGACCAGGTCGAAAAGACCGACGCCAAGGCCGTCCAGGCAGCGGCCGAGAAATACCTGAAAGCGTCGAACCGCACGCTCGGCCTGTTCATCCCGACCGAGGCGGCGGACCGCACCGATGTGCCGGGCATGATCGATATCGCCGCCGTGGTCAAGGACTACAAGGGCCGGGCAGTGGTGGCGCAGGGAGAGGTGTTCGACCCGAGCCCCGCGAACATCGAATCGCGTACCCAGCGCTTCAAGCTGGCCAACGGTTTGAAAGGTGCACTGCTGCCCAAGAAAACCAAGGGCAACCTGGTCTCCGCGACGATGCGCCTGCGCTTCGGTTCCGAGGAAGCATTGCGCAACAAGGCGACGATCGGCAGCTTCACCGCGGGACTTCTGGCCTACGGCACCCAGGAGAAGTCGCGCCAGCAGCTCAAGGACAGCTTCGACAAGCTCAAGGCCCAGGTCCGCATTGCGGGTGGCGCCGAAGGCATCACCGCGTCGGTCACCACCACGCGCGAGAACCTGCCGGCCGTCATGGACCTGATGGCCGAGGTGTTAAGAAAGCCGGCGTTCGCGCCGACCGAGTTCGGCGAATTCCAGCGTGCGAACATCAATGCGACCGAGCAGGCGATTCCGGAGCCGAATCCGCAGGCCAGCGTTGCACTGTCCCGCCTGCTGGACACGACCCCGGAAGGCCACGTCAAGCATGCGATGACGCTTCAGGAAAAGCTTGCATCGCAAAAAGCGACGACCGCCGACGACGTGAAGGCTTTCCATGCCGCCTTCTACGGCGCGGACAACGCCACCTTCGCTGCGGTCGGCGACTTCGATCCGGCCGCCCTCAAGGCCCAGGTCGAACGCCTGTACGGCACCTGGCAGTCGCAGCAGAAGTACGTGCGCGTGCCAAGCACCGTCAAGCCGGTCGCAGGCCAGAAGCTGGCGCTCGAGACCCCGGACAAGGCCAGCAGCATGTTGCTGGCGGTGCATCCGGTCCCGATGAAGGACGATGCGCAAGCCTATCCTGCGCTGGTGATGGCGAACTACATGCTGGGCGGCGGCGCGCTGCGTTCGCGCCTGGCCGACCGCATTCGCCAGAAGGAAGGCCTGTCGTACGGCGTCGGTGCGCAGCTGAGCGTGCCTTCGCGCGATCCTGCCGGTGTCTGGTTGGCGTACGCGATGAGCGCCCCGCAGAACACGGCGAAGGTGGAATCCGTCCTGCGCGAAGAGCTCGAGCGCGCAGTGAAGGAAGGCTTCACCGAAGCCGAACTGCTCGAGGCAAAGAAGGGTTGGCTGCAGGCCGAGGAAGTGGCGCGCACCTCCGACGAGGCGCTTGCCGCCGGCTTGTCCGAATACCTGACGCTGGAGCGCACCCTGGCCTTCGACGCCGCGCTCGAGGACCAGGTACGCAAGCTGACGCTCGCGCAGGTCAACACCGCCATGCGGGAGTTCATCAAGCCGGCCGACATCTCGTTTGTCGCGGCAGGTGATTTTGCCAAGGCGGCAAAGGGCGGCGGCAGCGTCAAGTAAGACAACGCAGGCCCGTCTCACGAAAGCGCCCGGTTGATCCGGGCGCTTTTTTTTTCCGGGGAGAGCGGTTCAGCCCACGATCAGCGGATTCTTGGTAATGGCCACCGCGACGATATAGAGGAAGCTGGCCAGAGCAGCCACGAATGCCGCCTTGCGCACCTGGCGCGTGCGGCCACGCTTGAGCGCGACGGTGCCCAGCACGATGTAGGCCACCAGCGCCACCACCTTGGCCGTCAGCCACGGCATCTGGCCGGGGTACTGCTCGCTGACGATCGCCAGGCCGATGGCGCTCGCGAGCAGCAGTGTGTCGACGATATGCGGCGCGATCCTGACCCAGCGCTGCTGCAGGCGCGCCGAATCGCGCAGCATCCAGATGCCGCGGACCAGGAACAGCAGGCCGCTGAGGACCACGAAGGTGACGTGCAGGTGCTTGAGGGCGATGTAGGGCATGGCAGGTTCATGAGTTGGCAACCCGCGCAGTATGCCTCAGGTGGCCGCGCGCGGGTTGGCCGCGAAAGGGCGCTCCCGGTAATCGAAGTAATCGAAGTCCGCATGCAGGCCGGTGCCGGCCATGTCCTGGCACGCCATGCCCACGAAAGCGCCGGTGAAATTCGGCTGACCCGGCGCCGATGCTTCGTCCGACAGGATGCTGGCGTCGAAACTCTGCGCCAGCCATTGCCAGTCACCTTCCGGCAAGCGATAGCCGAACAGCAGCCGCTCCTCGTCGACCTCGACGCGCAGCTCGACCGGCCCGCCTGCCGGCAGCGGAATCGGCGCGGTGAAGGCGTCCGACTGCATGTGGTTCGGCAGGCTGCTCATCACGCGCAGGTGCCTGCCCACCTCGTCATCGTGCGTCAGGTACAGGTAGTGGAATTTCGCGGCGCCGTAGTAGCACACCAGGCCTGCTCCCTGCTGGTAGTGCTGCGGTTCGAAATCGAGCATCGTGGCGGCGCTGTAGCAATGCGATTCCTGCCGGCGCGCCACCAGGGCCTGGCGGAACTGGCTGCCGATGGATTCGCGGCCGAACAGGCGCAGGTGACCCGGCCGCGCGGCCAGGCTGAAGATCTCGTCGGGCCACGGGGTGCGCAGCCACTGGAAGGCAAGCGGCAGCTGCGGACAATCGAAATCTTCGCGCACGGGCTCGAGCGCGAACCGATGCACCGGCAGTTGCGGCGCCCGCGCCTGCAACTCGGGCGTGCCGAGACCGTCGCACGTGCGCAGCCAGCCGTCTTCGCCCCAGACCATCGGCTGGATCGCCGTCTCGCGGCCCAGCGTGCAGGCGCCGCGATTGCGCAGCGGGCGGCCGCACAGGTAGACCATGTAGGTCTCGCCATCCGGCGTCTCGACCAGGTCGGCATGTCCCGCGCGCTGCAGTAATGCGTCCGGCCGGCTGCGTGCGCTGAGGATGGTCTGGTCCGGGTGCAGCTCATAGGGCCCGCGCAGGTCGCGCGAACGCGCCATCGTCACGCCATGGTTCCAGCCGGTGCCGCCTTCCGCGGTGAGCAGGTAGTAACAGCCATCGCGCTGGTACAGGTGCGGCGCCTCGGTCAGCCCGTGCGGCGTGCCCTTGAAGATGTTCTCGCGCTGCCCGACCAGCTTGCGCTGCTCCACCGAGTATTCCTGCAGCACGATGCCGGCGAAACGCGTGCCGCCGGGCCGGTGGTCCCACAACTGGTTGAGCAGGTATTTGCGCCCATCGTCGTCGTGGAACAGCGAAGGATCGAAGCCGCTGCTGTTCAGGTGCACCGGGTCGGACCAGGGGCCGTCGATGGTCGGGCTGGTGACCAGGTAGTTGTGGAAGTCGCGCAGGGAGGCGCTGCCAGCCGCACCGCCGGTGGAGGTGCGTCCATAGCGCTTCACGTCCGTGTAGACCAGCCAGAACAGGCCGTCGGCCCAGGTGAGGCAGGGCGCCCACACGCCGCAGGAGTCGGGCGCGCCGAGCATGTTCAGCTGGCTCGGGCGGTTCAAGGGGCGGGCTGCGAGCCGCCAGTTGACCAGGTCGCGCGAATGGTGGATCTGCACGCCCGGATACCACTCGAAGGTGGAAGTGGCGATGTAGTAATCCTCGCCCACGCGCACGATGGACGGGTCGGGGTTGAAGCCGCGGAGAATCGGGTTGTGGATCATGCGGTTTGTTTGACGGGATCTACAGGAGCGTCGGCGTGCACGGGCTCGCGCACGAGCGTCCACAGGAGCACGGCGGCGAGCAGGTCGAGCACCGCCAGGCTGACGAAGAAGGGGGTGTAGCCTACGCTGCTCATCAAGCCGCCGATCAGCAGCGAGAAAATCAGCAGGCCCAGGTTGCCGAAGGTGCCGCACATGCCGGCCACGGTGGCCACTTCGTTGCGGCGGAACAGGTCGGAGGACATGGTGATGACGGTGACCGACAGCGTCTGGTGTGCGAAGCCGGCGAGGCTGAGCAGGGCGATCGCCGCGTAGGCGTTCTCCACGAAGCCCACGAAGGCCACGCCCATCATCATGACGGCGCCCATGGTGAAGGCGCCGCGCCGCGCATTGATCAGGCGTACGCCGCGTTTTTGCAGCCACAACACCACCGACGGGCCGAACAGGCAGCCCAGGTCCGCCGCGAGGAAGGGCAGCCAGGCGAACATGGCGATCTGCTTCAGGTCGAAGCCCCGCACCGTGGTGAGGTACAAGGGAACCCAGAAGGACAGCGTGCCCCAGGTCGGGTCTGCAAGGAAGCGCGGCAGCGCGATGCCCCAGAAGTTGCGCTGCTTGATGATGCTGGACACGGAGGGGCGCTTGCCGTCGCCTTCCAGGTGCCGTTCCTGGCCGGCTGCGATGTACTCGGCCTCGGCCTTCGACAAGCGGCGGTGGCGCGCCGGCGCATCGTACAGCAGCAGCCACACGGCCACCCACACCAGGCCGAGCGCCCCCGTGATCACGAATGCCGACTGCCAGTTATAGTGCAGGATGGCCCATACCACCAGCGGCGGCGCCAGCATCGACCCGAACGAGGCGCCGATGTTGTAGATGCCGCCCGCCATGCCGCGCTCCCTGGCAGGGAACCATTCGGACACGGCCTTCATTCCGGCCGGATTGGCCGAGCCTTCGGCCAGCCCCAGCAAGCCGCGCAGCACGGCCAGCATCTGCCAGTTGGTGGCGAAGCCATGCAGCATGCAGACCAGCGACCAGGCCACCGCGAACATCGCATAGCCGAACTTCAGGCCGATCACGTCCAGCACATAGCCGCATAAGGGCTGCAACATGATCGCTCCCTGGAAGGCCGCCGTGATGTACGAATACTCGGCGGTGCTGATACCGAGTTCCTTCAGCAGGGTGGGAGCGGCCACTGCCAGCGAGCTGCGGGTGAGGTAGTTAATGACCGCCCCCAGCATCACCAGGCTAATCATCCACCAGCGCAGCCCTCTAATCTTCCGATTGAACATGTTTGCGCAACCATCTAGTTGGGTTGGCAACGATACCACACAAATTTGGCGAAATGTTAGCGCAAACTTCTCGGTGCACTGTGCCGGGGAATCGATTCCATGCACCGAGGATTGCCGAGATGGGAAGAGCAGCATATGCTGTCCCTACATCCCTACATCCCTACATCATCAAGGAGGCGTCATGAAAAAACTGGTCGGCCTATTGGCGCTGTCTCTCGCAAGCGGCGCCGGCGTCGCGGCGATGCAGGACAGTACCGCCTCTTCGCGCGAGGCGGCCGTCGCCTTCTGGACCACGGGCTATGTCGGGGCGAAACTGGGCAGTACTGGCTGCGCGGCGCCACAGTTACCTCACGCGTCTGCGCTGAGCGGGAGCCAGCGCAGGACGATCAAGGCCATCCAGACCTGGCAGGAATGCCACCGTCGCCTGATCGGCGCCCTTGCTCCGGAATCAGCCCACAAGTTCATTCCCGCCGAGGTCCTCTCCACGATGACGCCAACCGAGCGCGAGACGGCCATCCGTCATGTCGCCGCGGTCCATGCGAAGCACGCCAGTTCGGTGCAAGCGGAAGCGTCCAGGGTCATCGCCGGCCAGGACGCATGGCGCAAGGCAGTGCAGCGCTACCTCGACGATTACCACGAGCGGGTCATCGTCTCGCGCAGCGACCACTAAGGACGCCCCGCTACGCGGGACTCAGCCGCATTCCCCCACGTAGTGGCACTCGTCGCAGCGGGTGCAGCCGTCGACCTTGCGCAGCGCGCGGGCGCCGCATTCCGGGCACCTGGCGCCGCTGACGGCGGGCAGGGCGCCGGACACGGTGGGGGGCTGCGGCTCGGTATCAGGCGCGACGCGGTCGGCGCGCTCATTGAAACGTTCCTGGAAGCGGCGCGCGAGCTCCGGCACCGGCAACCCGTTACCCCAGGCATCGAGGAAACCGCGCCGTATCAGCACCCGCTGCAGCATGAAGGCGATGGCCGCCACTTCCGAATCGTGGAACACCGGCACCTGGGTGCCGTCCTCGCGCGTCAGGTAACCGCAGCGCACCGGGCCTTTTTCCCACACCACGTCGCGCATGTCGGCCAGCGCCCGCGCAATCGGGCCGCCGGCGCGCGCCACCATCGACAGCAGGCGCATCGAGGCGCTGATCCACTGCTGCCCGCCGGTGCGCTGGTTCGAGGGCATGAAGAATTCGAAGGGGCGCTCGACCGTGACCTTCTTGCCGTCGTGGATGCCCTCGGCGCGGATGAAGCTGACGGTGAGGTAGGCGGTCTTGCGGCCTTCCTGGGTCGCATACTCGATCTTGGAGGTGACCGATTCCAGTTCGCCCAGCGGACGGCGCTCGAAGCGCTTGCGCAGCGGGTCGTCGTCCGGCGCCAATGAGAATGACGCCGAGGGCTCCGTGGCCGAGGGCTCCGTGCCGGTGGACAGCACGCTGCCCAGCACCGTGTTCGGCCGGTAGGTCGCCAGCCCCTTCAGGCCCGCATGCCAGGCCTGGCTGTACAGCTCGCGGAAGTCGTCGAAAGGATAGTCTTCCGGCACGTTGACGGTCTTCGAAATCGCGGTGTCCACGAGTGGCTGCACCGCCTGCACCATGCGCAGGTGGTCGATCGCGCGCATCTCGAGCGCGGTGACGAATTGCGGCGGCAGCGCTGACATGTCATGCCCCATCTGGCGGTACAGGCGCCAGGCGTGGTCTTCCACGTCGTAGCTGCGCATCGCCCCGTCCGGCATGCGTTTCTTGCGCTGGTAGGTCCAGGAATAGGGCGGCTCGATGCCGTTCGAGGCATTGTCGGCGAAGGCCAGCGAGATGGTGCCGGTCGGCGCGATCGACAGCAGGTGCGAGTTGCGGATGCCGTGCACGCGGACCGCTTCGCGCAGCCACTCCGGCAGGCGCCCGACAAACTGGCCGCGCAGGTACTTGTCGGCGTCGAACAGCGGGAACGGTCCCTTTTCCACTGCCAGCTCGACCGAGGTGGCATAGGCTGCATCGCGCAGCGTCTCGGCGATGCGCGTCGCCATGGCCCGGCCGGCGTCGGAATCGTAGCGCAGCCCCAGCATGACCAGGGCGCTGCCCAGGCCCAGGAAGCCAAGGCCGATGCGGCGCTTGGCCTGCGACTCCGCAAGCTGCTGCGGCAGCGGCCATTCGGTGGCGTCCAGCACCAGGTCGAGCATGCGCACGCCCACTGCGGCGACCTCGCACATGCGCTCGAAATCGAATTGCGGGCTGGCGCCGAACGGATCAAGCACGAAGGCGGTGAGGTTGACCGAACCCAGGTCGCAGCAGCCGTAGCCGGGCAGGGGCTGCTCGCCGCAGGGATTGGTGGCGCGCAGTTCTTCCGCATACCAGAGGTTGTTTTCAAGATTCATGCGGTCGACAAACAGCACGCCCGGCTCGGCGTGATCGTAGGTCGAGGCGATGATCTTGTCCCACAGCGCGCGCGCGCGGACCTGGCGGTAGACCCAGCGGCCATCTTCACGGCGGACCGCGCCGGCGGCATCCTCCTCGCCCGGCTCGGCGCGGTGGACCAGGTCGAATATCGCGTCGCTGTCGACCGCGCGCATGAACTCGTCGGTCACGCCGACCGAGATATTGAAGTTGGTGAGCCCGCCCTCGTCCTTGGCGGCGATGAAGCGCTCGATGTCGGGGTGGTCGATGCGCAGCACGCCCATCTGGGCGCCGCGCCGGGCGCCGGCCGATTCCACCGTGCGGCACGAGGCGTCGAACACTTCCATGTAAGAGACTGGGCCGGAGGCGCGCGAGCGCGTGCCGCGGACCTTGCTGCCCATCGGGCGGATCGCGCTGAAATCGTAGCCCACGCCGCCGCCGCGGCGCATGGTCTCGGCCGATTCAAGCAGGGCAGTGTAGATGCCCGGCAGGCCGTCGTCGCTGCCGGAGATGGAATCGCCCACCGGCTGGACGAAACAGTTGATGAGGGTCGCCTGCAGGCCCAGGCCGGCGGCCGAGTTGATGCGTCCGGCGGGCACGAAGCCCTGCTCCTGGGCCCAGAGGAAGCGCGCCTCGAGTTCCGCGCGCCGGTCTGCGGGTTCGAGCGCCGCCAGGGCGCGCGCGACGCGCCGGCGTACGTCGAGGATGCCGTTTTCCTGGCCCTTGGCGTATTTCTCGCGCAGGACGTCGAGCGAGACTTCCTGCGGCGGGAGCGGGCCGGGCGGCCGGCCGATCGCGTTCATGGCGTTACCAACGCCGAGGGAGGATCAGGGCTTGTCGATGATGATGTGCGGCGCGGCCGGGTCGGTGGCGCCGGGAAGCGGGGCCCCGGCTGCGGCCGAGGCAGTCGAGGCGGCCGACGCAGCCGAAGAGGAAGATGTTCCCTGCGCGCCCAGGCGTGCTTCCAGGTCCACCACGCGCAGTTCCAGCGCTTCGAGCTTGGCGCGGGTCTTGGCCAGCACCTGGGCCTGGATGTCGAACTCTTCGCGGGTGACCAGGTCAAGCTTGGAGAAGCCCTGGGTCATCATCGCCTTGACGTTTTTCTCGATGTCCTTGGCCGGCGAGTTATCCAGCGCCTGGTTGATCTTGCCCTGGATGTCGTTGAAGAAGCTGTTCATGTCCATTTCCTTTCAGTCGGATCGCGCTGCACCACGACGGTGCGCAGTACGCCGCTTTTGGTGCGCCGCGCCGTGGCACCTGCCCGGCGCGCGGGGTTCCTGGGTTGTTCGAGTTGCAAATGGGGCGGATGGCTGACAAAAACAAGGTCTTTACGGCCTTTTGCCAACATTCCCATCACTTTTTTGAGCTGGCACGCATCCTGCTAAAGAGTTGGCAGGCGTGTAGCAAACAAGATTGTAAACCGCAACAGCCTGCGCCACGGTTCAGCCGACGAATTAGCCGATGAGCGCAGATGTTGAAAATAAGGGGAATGTCATGAAGTGCAACACTAAAGTAGCAGCAGTCAGCCTGGCCATCATGGCCTGTTCGAGCATCCCTGCCTTTGCGCAGGAAGCTGCCCCTGAGCATCAAATCAGCTACAACGCCGCCATTACCAGCGACTACCGTTACCGCGGCCTGTCGCAAACCCGGTTAGACCCGGCGCTGCAAGGCGGCGTCGACTACGTGCATGCCCCATCCGGCCTGTACGTGGGAACCTGGCTGTCCACCATCAAATGGACGAAAGATCTCGGCGGCGACGGCGATATCGAATGGGACGTCTATGGCGGCAAGCGCGGCCAGTTGGCCGAGAACGTCACGTACGACGTCGGCGGCCTGTACTACTGGTATCCGTCGAATGACCTGAACCCGCGCGCGAACACCTTCGAACTGTACGCCCGCATCGGCCTCGGGCCGGGCTACGTCAAGTATTCGCACTCGACCACCAACCTGTTCGGCACCGCCGACAGCAAGCGCAGCGGTTACCTGGACCTCGGCCTCGACCTCGACGTCTACGAAGGCTACATCCTCAACCTGCATGCCGGGCGCCAGGAAGTCAACAACAACAGCATGTACTCGTACACCGATTACAAAGTCGGGTTTACCAAGGATTTCGGCCTGGCCACGGTATCGCTGGCCTGGATCAAGGGCAACACCAAGGCCTACCGCAGCCCGGACGGCGAGAACCTGGGCAAGTCGGCAGCCGTGCTGACCGTGTCCAAAACTTTCTAAGAGTAAAGAGGCATCACCATGAAAATGATTACCGCCATCATCAAGCCCTTCAAGCTGGACGAAGTCCGTGAAGCGCTGTCGGAGATCAACGTACAGGGCATGACTGTGACCGAGGTGAAAGGCTTCGGTCGCCAGAAAGGCCACACCGAGCTGTATCGCGGCGCGGAGTACGTGGTCGATTTCCTCCCGAAGATCAAGATCGAGGCCGCGGTCGACGACGCCGTGGTCGACCAGGTGATCGACGCCATCTCGGGCGCCGCCCGCACCGGCAAGATCGGTGACGGCAAGATTTTCGTGGCCGACCTCAACCAGGTCATCCGTATCCGTACCGGCGAGACCGGCAACGAAGCACTGTAAGGGGAACCCGATGAAGATCTCAACAAAAATCCTCGCCGGCCTCTTCGCCGCCGGCCTGGCGCTGCCGGCACTCGCGGCACCCAGCATCAACAAGGGCGACACCGCCTGGATGTTCGTCTCCACGCTGCTGGTCATCATGATGGCGATTCCCGGCCTGGCGCTGTTCTACGGCGGCCTGGTGCGCGCCAAGAACATGCTGTCGGTGCTGATGCAGGTGTTCATGGTGTTCTCGCTGATCATCGTGCTGTGGTGCCTGTATGGTTACTCGCTGGCCTTCACGCAGGGCAATGCCTTCATCGGCGGCTTCGACCGCGTCTTCCTGAACGGTATCTACGATGCCGCGGCCGGCACCTTCAGCCAGGCTGGTACCTTCAGCAAGGAGACGATGATCCCCGAGTTCATCTTCGTCGCCTTCCAGGGCAGCTTCGCTGCGCTGACCTGCGCCCTGGTCGTCGGCGCCTTCGCCGAGCGCGTGCGCTTCGCGGCGGTGCTGCTGTTCTCGGTGCTGTGGTTCACCTTCGGCTACCTGCCGGTGGCCCACATGGTCTGGTTCTGGGCCGGCCCTGATGCGATCCAGGACGCCGCCACCCTGGCGACCGTCACCTCGAATGCCGGCTTCCTGTGGGGGCATGGCGCGCTCGACTTCGCCGGCGGCACCGTGGTGCACATCAACGCGGCGGTGGCCGGCCTGGTCGGGGCCTATGTGATCGGCAAGCGCATCGGCCTGGGCCGCGAATCGATGGCTCCGCACTCGCTGACCATGACCATGATCGGCGGCTCGCTGCTGTGGGTCGGCTGGTTCGGCTTCAACGCCGGTTCGGCACTGGAAGCGGGCGACGTCGCTGCGCTGGCCTTCATCAACACCCTGCTGGCGACCGCCGGTGCCGCCGTGTCGTGGATGTTCGGCGAGTGGCTCCTGAAGGGCAAGCCGTCGCTGCTGGGCGCGGTCTCCGGCGCGGTCTCGGGCCTGGTGGTGATCACCCCGGGCGCCGGCTTCGTCGGCCCGATGGGCGGCCTGCTGATGGGCCTGGTGGGTGGCGTGGTCTGCCTGTGGGGTGTGACCGGCCTGAAGCGCCTGCTGGGCGCCGACGATTCGCTCGACGTGTTCGGCGTGCACGGTGTGGGTGGGATCCTGGGTGCGCTCCTCACTGGCGTGTTCGCTTCGCCGGCGCTGGGCGGGCAGGGCATCTGGGACTATGTTGCCAACAAGGGCTCGCCGGACTACTCGATCTCCGGGCAGCTGTTGGTGCAGGCCGAGGCAGTGGGCGTCACCGTCGTGTGGTCGGCAGTGGTGGCCTTCATCGCCTTCAAGCTGGTGGATGTGCTGATCGGCCTGCGCGTACCGGCGGATGCCGAGCGCGAAGGCCTGGACATCACCAGCCACGGCGAATCGGCTTACCACCTGTAAGCGGTTTTTGAAGGACGAAGGCGCCTGCGGGCGCCTTTTTTTTCGTTTGCAGCAATATGCAGACTTTAAACAAGCTTATTCGTCCATATATGAGGCTACCGATATAATTCAAAAAAGCCACTACTAGGACGCTCCCATGGTTCCGCACCTCGCCACCGCCCTGACCGGTCCCCTCCTGGATCTGGAAAAGAAAATTCTCGAAGCCACGCCCGCCATCGAGCGCTGGTTCCGCCTCGAGTGGCAGGAGCATACGCCGCCGTTCTATTGCTCGGTGGACCTGCGCAATGCCGGCTACAAGCTGGCGCCGGTCGACACCAACCTGTTCCCGGGCGGCTTCAACAACCTGTCCACCGAGATGCTGCCGCTGACGGTGCAGGCCGCCATGGCCGCGATCGACAAGTATTGCCCGGACGCGCGCAACCTCCTGATGATCCCGGAAGTCCACACGCGCAATCCGATGTACCTGCAAAATGTGGCGCGCCTGATGCAGATCTTCCGCCAGACCGGCCTGCACGTGCGCCTCGGCTCGCTGTCGCCGGAAGTCACCCAGCCGACTCCGCTGGCGCTGCCGGATGGGAACATGCTGGTGGTCGAGCCGCTGGTGCGCTCACCGAACGGGCGCCGCGTCGGCCTGGCTGATTTCGACCCCTGCACCATCCTGCTGAATAACGACCTGTCGAGCGGCATCCCGGCTATCCTGGAAAACATCCACGAGCAGTCGCTGCTGCCGCCGCTGCACGCAGGCTGGGCGCTGCGCCGCAAGAGCAACCACTTCAAGGCCTTCGACGAAGTGGCCAAGAAGTTCGGCAAGCTGATCGATATCGACCCGTGGCTGGTCAACCCGCTGCACAGCAAGGTCGGCGAGATCGACCTGCAGGAAGACGTCGGCACCGAGCAGCTGGCCGATGCCGTGTCGGCGCTGCTCTCCAAGATCAAGAAGAAGTACAAGGAATACGGCATGAAGGAGCAGAAGCCCTTCGTGATCGTGAAGCCCGACGCCGGCACCTACGGCATGGGCGTGATGACGGTAAAGGACGCCAGCGAAGTGCGCGACCTGAGCCGTGCGCAGCGCAACAAGATGACCGTCATCAAGGATGGCGTGGCGGTCAACGACATGATCGTGCAGGAAGGCGTGCCTACGTTCGAGTCCATCAACGACGCCGTGGCCGAGCCGGTGGTGTACATGATCGACCGCTACGTGGTGGGCGGCTTCTACCGTGTGCACGCCGAGCGCGGCATCGACCAGAACCTGAACGCGCCGGGTTCGCAGTACGTGCCGCTGGCCTTCGCCCAGCAGCACGCGATGCCGGACCTCAAGGCCAAGCCGGGCACGGCGGCCCCGAACCGCTTCTATGTGTACGGCGTGGTGGCGCGCCTGGGGCTGCTGGCGGCTTCGCTCGAACTGGAACGCACCGATCCGAATCCGGAAGTGTATTAGCGAGCGCTCGTTGGGCGCTCAGGTTTCGGTGGAGACGGCGTCCCAGTCGTCTTGGCTCTCGTAGCCGATCATCCAGTTCGCCGCATGGTGCCACTCCAGCACCATGCCGGGGTTCAGGCCGGCAGGTGGTTCACGGCCGTTCAGCTGGGCGTCGCGCACCGCCCAGTGCAGGCGGTAGAGCAGATCGGCCCAGTCCAGGATCTCGGCCTTGCCGCGCAGGCGCAGCGCCTCGCGCAACATCGTGGCGTCGCCGAGGTCGTGGGGATAGAGCGGCAGGATGGTATCGACGCCGGATGCCTGCCGGGGCAGGGGGAGTGACTCGACCAGTCCGCCGCACCAGGCCAGGAACACCATCGCTTCCAGGCGCCAAGAAAAACGGATGACATCGTCCTGGGGCGGCGCGTCGGCGAAGACGAAGGCCGCTTCGTCGTCCGAGAGCCAGGCGCGGCGCTCGCCAACCGAGAGATAGTCTCTGAAATAGGCGTTCTTGCCCAGGGTGGCGGCGCCGACCACGCCCCACAGGGCCACCAGGCGGCGCCACAGTGCATCTTCCGAACGGAGGACAATGGTATCCTCGCCTTCGATCATCGGCAGCTGCGCGTTCACGGCAATGCCGCGCTCCCGCAACAGCGCTTCGCTGTTCGCCCTGCGTGTTTCTGGTGTCATGCCTTGCTCCGAAAGTCTTTGCAGGACAATAACACCGAAGGGCGAGCGCGCGGAGCGCGGCTACCCGCGGACGCGGTCGTCCCCCTTTTGCACCATGTACACGAAGTGCGAACGCAGCGGCGGCGCGATGGCGGTCAGCACATCGGGCAGCAGCCAGGAGAAGCGCGCCAGCAGCCGGTGGATCGGCGGCGCCAGCATCAGGCTGCGGTAGCGGCTGCGTGCACCGGGCCAGTAGGCGTCGAGTTCGGCGCGCGTCACCCTGCGCACGTTGCGGTTGCGCGGGTTGTCGTAGCGGAAATCGAACACCAGGCACCAGCCGCCGGGCCGCAGGGTACGCCACATCTGGTCGGCCAGTTCGCGCCGCAGTCCCGGATCGAGGACCGAGGAAAACACGGTCTGGGCCGTGACCAGGTCGAAGCCGCGCAGCCCCAGGGTGTCGAGGGTGCCGACGCGCCAGCTGACGCCTTCGGCCGTGAAATGGCGGGCGTAGTCGAGCCTGTCCGGCTGGAGTTCGGTGCCGGTCAGCTTGCCGGGGTCGGCGCCCCAGTCGATCAGCTGGCGCAGGAAACCGCCGGTGCCGCAGCCGACGTCGAGGACCCGCAAACCGCCGAGGTCGCTGCCCACGGTGTCGGAGAGAAGGGCGGCGAAAGCGCGCGAGCGCGTCGCCACCTGCTGCAGGATTTCCGGCCGGTGCCAGGCGTAGCGGTCCAGTGCCGCGCCGCCGTGCCAACGCCGGTACACGTCCTTGATGCGGTCCTGTTCCGCCTGTTTGTCTGTGTGTGCGCTCATGTGTTCATGGTCGCGCAGGACAAATATCAGGGTTTGAGGCGCCTCATATCGTCGAGCTGCGAACGCACAATTAAATATTTTGCATCTTCATGGTGCATCGGCCATTCCTAAAGCAGGGCCCGTCCGCGAGCTTTCGCGTTTCCGGATAAAATCAGGGCATTCCCCCAATGGATGCCCCATGAAAATCGCTTTCCTCGCCGACCCGCTCGCCACGTTCAAGATCTACAAGGATTCGACTTTCGCGATGATGCGCGAAGCCGCGAAACGCGGCCACGCCCTCTACGCTTTCGAGCAGCGCGACATGGTGCTGGAAGAAGGCGTGGTGACGGCGATCGTCACGCGCATCCACCTCACCGGCGAGCCGGACGCCTGGTACCGCGCCGACCGCCCGGAAAGCGTGCGGCTGTCCGAATTCGACGCCGTCATCGAGCGCAAGGATCCGCCCTTCGACATGGAATACGTGTACGGCACCTACCTGCTCGAGCTGGCCGAGCGCCAGGGCGCGCGCGTGTTCAACCGCCCGGGGGCGATCCGCGACCACAACGAGAAGCTCACCATCGGCCAGTTCAGCCAGTACACCTCGCCGACCCTGGTCAGCTCCGATCCGGCCCGGCTGCGCGGTTTCCATGAAAAACACGGCGACGTGATCTTCAAGCCGCTCGACGGCATGGGCGGCGCCGGCATCTTCCGCGTCAAGGATGACGGCATGAACCTGGGTTCGGTGATCGAATCGCTGACCGCCAACGGCAGGCACACGATCATGGCGCAGAAGTTCATCCCGGCCATCAAGCAGGGCGACAAGCGGGTGCTGGTCATCGATGGCAAGCCGGTGCCGTTTACGCTGGCGCGCATCCCGCAAGGGAACGAGGTGCGCGGCAACCTGGCCGCCGGCGGCCTGGGCGTTGCCATGCCGATTACCGAGCGCGAGCGCGAGATCGCCGAGGCGTTGGGGCCGGTATTGGCCGCGCGTGGCTTATTGCTGGTAGGATTGGATGTGATCGGCAATTTCCTGACCGAGGTGAACGTCACCAGCCCCACCTGCTTCCAGGAAATCGCCGACCAGACCGGATTCGACGTGGCCGCGATGTTCATCGACGCGGTCGAACTCAAGCTTACTGGCAACACCTTCGAGAAGCATTGACATGGTAGGCATCCTGCTGATGACCCACGCACCGCTGGGCCAGGCATTCATCGCGGCGGTGGCCCACGTATTCCGTGGCCCCACCGAACGGTTCGAGGCGATCGACGTGACCGCCGACCAGGACCTGGCGCAGGTAAACTGCCTCGCCAAGGAGGCGATCGCGCGCCTCGACGACGGCGACGGCGTACTGGTCATCACCGACATCAAGGGCGGCACCCCGTCCAACTGCTGCAACTCGCTGGCCGACGCCGGACATGTGGAAATCATCGCCGGCATCAGCCTGCCGATGCTGCTGCGTGCGATCACCTACCGCCGCGACACCCTCGATGTGGTGGTGGAGATGGCCCTGGCCGGCGCCCAGAACGGCGCCGTGCGGGTGGATAACCGGATCCGCGTCGGATCGAGCTGAACCCAAACCGAACCTACCGAACACACTTTTGGCCACGCGCACATAACGAGAACATGATTCAACAGGAACTGGAAATCATCAACAAGCTGGGCCTGCATGCCCGCGCCTCCGCCAAGTTCACCCAGCTGGCCGCCAGGTTCAAGAGCGACGTCTGGCTCACCCGTAACGGACGCCGCATCAATGCCAAGTCGATCATGGGCGTCATGATGCTCGCCGCCGGCAAGGGCGCGAAAGTGCTGCTCGAGGCCGACGGCCCGGACGAAGAAGCCTGCATCGCGGCCCTGTCCGGCCTGATCAACGACAAGTTCGGCGAAGGCGAGTAATGCCGCGCGAAGCGGCAGCTCCACGCCACACGGGACCTTCGATGGCATCGTTCACGCTCCACGGCATTCCGGTTTCGCGCGGCATCTCGATCGGCCGCGCGCACCTGCTCACGCCGGCCGCGCTCGACGTCAAGCACTACCTGGTCCCGGTCGAGCAGGTCGAGGCCGAGGTCGCGCGCCTGCAGCACGCCATCCTTGAGGTGCACCGCGGCCTGCAGGCCCTGTGGACCGAGCTGCCCAAGGATGCCCCGACCGAACTGGGCGCCTTCATCGACGTGCACGCGCTGATCCTGTCCGATCCGCTGATCTCGGAAGCGCCGCTCGACATCATCCGTACCCGCCACTACAACGCCGAATGGGCGCTGGTGACCCAGATCGACGAGTTGTCGGCCCAGTTCGACGAGATCGAGGACGAGTACCTGCGCGAGCGCAAGCACGACATCCAGCAGGTGGCCGAGCGGGTGCTGAAGGTCCTGATGGGCACCGCGCTCGAGATCCCGCCGCCGCTGGCGGGGGACGACCATGCGCCGCCGCAGATGATCGTGGTCGCCCACGACATCTCGCCGGCCGACATGCTGGCCTTCCGCGACCGCGACGGCGCGACGCGGTCGTTCATCGGCTTCGTCACCGATGCCGGCGGCCAGAATTCCCATACGGCGATCGTCGCGCGCTCGCTCGACATCCCGGCGGTGGTCGGCTTGAGCCAGGCCTCGCGCCTGGTCGAGCAGGACGACTGGGTGATCGTCGACGGCGACGCCGGCGTGGTGATCTGCAATCCGAGCCAGCTGGTGCTGGAGCAGTACCGCGCGCGCCAGGCCACCCTGACCAAGGCGCGCAAACGCCTGCTCAAGCTCAAGAAGACCCCGGCCGTCACCAAGGACGGCACCGCGATCACGCTGCTGGCCAACATCGAGCTGCCGGACGACTGCCCGGCGGCGCTGGAAGCCGGCGCGATGGGCGTCGGCCTGTTCCGCTCCGAATTCCTGTTCATGGGCCGCACCGGAAGCGGACTCGGGAGTGCTTTGCGCATCCCCGGCGAGGACGAGCAGTTCGAGCAGTACCGCAAGGCGGTGGTGGCCATGAAGGGCCGCCCGGTGACGATCCGCACCCTGGACGTCGGCGCCGACAAGCCGCTCGACCCGACCGAGCACACCGCGCTCAATCCGGCCCTGGGCCTGCGCGCGATCCGCTACTGCCTGGCCGAGCCCCAGCTGTTCCTGACCCAGCTGCGCGCGATCCTGCGTGCGTCGGCCTTCGGCAAGGTGCGGATCCTGATCCCGATGCTGGCGCATGCCTTCGAGATCGACCAGACGCTCGCCATGATCGAACAGGCCAAGCTGCAATTGCGCGAAGAGGGCGTCAAGTACGACCAGGGCGTGGAAGTCGGCGCCATGATCGAGATTCCCGCGGCCGCGCTGGCGCTGCCGATGTTCGTCAAGCGCATGAACTTCCTGTCGATCGGGACCAATGACCTGATCCAGTACACGCTGGCGATCGACCGCGTCGACTACGAAGTGGCGCACCTGTACAATCCGCTGCACCCGGCGGTGCTGATGCTGATCGCGCAGACCATCGCCACCGGCCAGAAGGCCGGCCTGGACGTCGCCGTGTGCGGCGAGATGGCGGGCGACACCAAGCTCACCCGCCTGCTGCTCGGCATGGGCCTGCGCGAATTCTCGATGCACCCGGCGCAGCTGCTGTCGGTGAAGCAGGAAATCCTGAACAGCGACCTGGCCGCGATCACGACGCGCACGCGCCGCATCCTGCGCTCGTTCGAGCCGAGCGAGATCGCCGCCGCCGTGGAGCAGCTGCAAGCCCTCTGAAGGTCCACCCGGCGCGGCTATTGCGGCCGCCCATGACAAGAACACTACGAGAACGACACGCACAGCATCCATGGGATCGATTGGAACAGTAACACCGCAGGCGATGCACTTCGCCGAGCCGCTGCGCCTGCAGAGCGGCGCCAGCATCGGCGACTACACGCTGATGTATGAAACCTATGGCAGCCTGAACGCCGACAAATCGAACGCGGTGCTGGTCTGCCACGCGCTCAACGCCTCGCACCACGTGGCCGGCACCTATGCCGACAAGCCGAAAAGCCAGGGCTGGTGGGACAACATGGTCGGGCCGGGCAAGCCGCTCGATACAAGCCGTTTCTTCGTCATCGGCGTCAATAACCTGGGCTCCTGCTTCGGCTCCACCGGCCCGATGCACCAGAACCCGGCCACCGGCAAGCCCTACGGCGCGGCCTTCCCGCTGCTGACGGTGGAGGACTGGGTGGCGGCGCAGGCGCGCCTGGCCGACCGCCTCGGCATCGAGCAGTTCGCTGCGGTGATGGGCGGCTCGCTGGGCGGCATGCAGGCCCTGTCGTGGAGCATCATGTTCCCCGAGCGCCTGCGCCACTGCATCGTGATCGCCTCCACGCCCAAGCTGTCGGCCCAGAACATCGCCTTCAACGACGTCGCGCGCCAGGCCATCCTGACCGATCCGGACTACCACGGCGGCGACTTCTACGAGCACGGCGTGGTGCCGAAGAACGGCCTGAAGGTGGCGCGCATGGTCGGCCACATCACCTACCTGTCGAACGACGACATGGCGGAGAAATTCGGCCGCAAGCTGCGCAACGCGGCCGAGACCGACGAGTACGCGTTCGACTTCGGCGTCGACTTCGAGATCGAATCCTACCTGCGCTACCAGGGCGACAAGTTCTCGGAATACTTCGACGCCAACACCTACCTGATCATCACCAAGGCGCTCGACTACTTCGACCCGGCGCGCGCCCATGGCGGCGACCTGACCAAGGCCCTGGCGGGAACCAAAGCGCAGTTCCTGGTGGCCTCGTTCAGCACCGACTGGCGCTTCTCGCCCGAGCGCAGCCGCGAGATCGTCGAGGCGCTGGTCTCGAACCGGCGCAAGGTCACCTACGCCGAGATCGATGCGCCGCACGGCCACGACGCCTTCCTGCTGGAAGATGCGCGCTACATGGCGGTGGTGCGCGCCTACTACGACCGGATTGCGGCCGAATTTGCCGGTAGCGTCGCAGGGGAGGCAGCATGAATTTCACCGACTTGCACTCGCTGCGCCCCGACCTGGCCTTCATCGCCGACTGGGTGCGCGACGGCGCCCATGTGCTGGACGTCGGCTGCGGCGACGGCGCCATGCTGCGCTACCTGGAACTCGGCAAGGGCTGTAGCGGCTACGGGGTCGAGATCGCCGACGACAAGGTGCTGGAGAGCACCCAGCGCGGCATCAACGTGATCCAGCACGACATGGAACAGGGCCTCGACCTGTTCCGCGACAACGCTTTCGACATGGTGCTGTGCCTGTCTTCGCTGCAGATGATGCAGCACGTCGAGGCGCGCCTGCGCGACATCGTGCGGGTCGGCCAGGAAGCCATCGTCTCGTTCCCGAACTTCGCCTACTGGCCACACCGCGTGGCCCTGATCCGCGGCCGGATGCCGGTCTCGCGCTCGCTGCCCTACCAGTGGTTCGACACGCCCAACGTGCGCTACGCAACCATCCACGACTTCAAGGACCTGGCCGAGAAGTGCGGGCTGGAAGTGCTCGAGTACGTCGCGCTGGCTGAAGGCAAGCCGGTGAGCTTCCTGCCGAACCTGCGCGGGAGCCTGGCGGTGTTTCGTCTGCGCAAGAAATCGGGCGTGGTCGCCTGAATTTGCTTGTCTTATGTGCGGTGGCGGCTTGAAGACAGGGCTTTGATCCCCGATCATCGGCAGCATAGGAGTTCCACCGAGTTACTTTCTTTGGAAATAGCGCCGCTAAGAACGGGCTATCGGTAACGAAATGACAAAAATGAAAAATCTGGCAGCAAGTCTTTCCCTGCTTGCCGCGCTCGGCACATCGGGCATCGGCAACGCCGTCGCCCAGGATAGCCGCAACACGACGGTCCAGGACGGCATCGAAGTCAGGCCCTTGTCGCGCCTCAGCAAGCTGATTCCATCGGAACAGCTCAATGAAGCGGCAGCGCAGCAATACACGCAGATGATGAGCCAGGCGCAGCAGAAGGGCGTGTTGCTGCCGCCCTCGCATCCGGAAGTGCAGCGCCTGCGTGCCATCGCCAAGCGCATCATCCCGCATACGGCGCGCTGGAACCAGGATGCCACCCAGTGGCAGTGGCAGGTCAACGTGATCGACGCGAAGGACGTCAACGCCTTCTGCATGCCGGGTGGCCGGATCGGTTTCTTTACCGGCATCCTGACCTCGCTTAAGCTGACCGACGATGAAGTCGCGGCCGTGATGGGGCACGAGATCGCCCATGCCCTGCGCGAGCACAGCCGCGAAAAGATAGCCAAGCAGGGCCTGACCAATGCGGGCGCCCGTATTGGCGGCGCGCTGCTTTCGGGCATTTTCGGCATCGACCCGGGCATCACCGGCACCATTGCCAACTATGGCGCCCAGTTCGCCGGCCTGAAGTTCTCGCGCGACGATGAGCGCGAGTCCGACCTGGTGGGCCTGGACATCGCCGCCCGCGCCGGCTACGACCCGCGCGCCGGCATCGCCCTGTGGCGCAAGATGGCGGCGCTGGACAAGCGCGCGCCGATCGAGCTGCTGTCGACCCACCCGGGCGGTGAGAGCCGCATCAACGACATGCAGGCGCACATGAACGTCCTGTTGCCTGTCTACGCGCGCGCCAAGGGCACCACCGCCGCCAAGCTGCCGCCTTACCGGACCAATGTCGCCCTGCGTTGATGGCTGGTAGCAGGAAAGGCCGCCAGGCCGAAGCCAATGCCTACGTGCCGCTGCCGGTGCGCGAGGGCGTTGCGCCCAGCTACCTGTGGCTGACCGAGACCGTCGCCGGCGGCATGCTGCACTTCCTGGCCGAACGCTTTCCCGACGTGACCGAAGCCGCCTGGGCGCGGCGCCTGGCGCGCGGCGAGATCGTCGACGCCAAAGGCGTGCCGCTGACCGCCGACAGCCAGGTGCGCCGGGGCATGCGCATCTGGTACTACCGCGAGCTGGAGCAGCCAGAAACCCCGATCCCGTTCCAGGAAGCGGTGCTGTACCAGGACGAGCACCTGCTGGTGGCCGACAAGCCGCACTTCCTGCCGACCATCCCGACCGGACGCTTCCTGCACGAGACCCTGCTCGTCCGTCTGAAAAAACGCTTCGACCTGCCGCACCTGGTGCCGATCCACCGGCTCGACCGCGAGACTGCGGGCGTGGTGATCTTCTCGCACAACCCGGCGACGCGCGGGGCCTACCAGTCGATGTTCCAGAAACGGGTGGTGACCAAGGTGTACGAGGCGCTCGCGGGTCCGATCGAGGGCCGGGAATTCCCCTTTACCTACCGCAGCCGCATGCAGGATGCGGAGCAGTTCTTCGTCAGCAGGGAGGTGCCGGGCGAGCCGAATTCGGAAACGCTGGTCGAGCTGATCGAGCGGCGCGGCGACGTGGCGCATTACCGGCTGCATCCGCACACCGGCCGCAAGCACCAGCTGCGCCTGCACCTCTCAAGCCTCGGCGCGCCGATCCTGAACGACGCCTTTTATCCGGTGGCGCTGCCGTGCAAGGGCGACGATTTCAGCGCGCCGCTGCAGCTGCTGGCGCGCTCGATCGCGTTCGACGATCCGCTTCACGGCCAGCCGCGCCGCTTCGACAGCGGCTTCCGGCTCGACTGGCCCTGACGCGGGTCAAAGGATCGAAAACTCCCACTCCGGGACCCCGATGACGGCGGCGTTTCCCGCCAGGTCGGTCACGCTGTTGTTTTGCCACTGCATGCGCAGCAAGCCGGTCAGCGTGATGTTAAAGCTCAGGACATTGCCCTCACCCGTGATTTGCCAGCCATTGCCGCTGTTGTCGGCGTCGTAAGAAGTGCTCGAGTCGGGACCGCGAAGGTCGAACCGGCCGCTCGAATGGAATCGGATCGCTTCGTCGAAGCCCAGGTCGAACCGGCTGCCGATGAGGCTGCCAGCGAGGTTCGTCAGCGACGGACCCACGGTATCGATGGTCAAGCCCAGTGGATCCGAATCGGGACCCTGGTTGCCGGCCAGGTCGAACTGGCGCACGCGCACCTGGTGAACGCCGTCCGCCAGCGCGCTGCTGGTGATCGACCAGTTGCCCGAGGCGTCCGCCGTCGCGCGGCCGATTTCGCTGGAGCCCAAAATCAGGGCCACTTCGGCGCCCGCCAGCGCGCCACCGCCGCTGAAGGTCGGCGTGGCGTCGTTGGTGAGGTTGTCGGTGAACGAGCTGCCGCTGTCGCTCGCCTGGTCCAGGTCGGGGGCGGGCAGCGCCGCTGTCGGCGCGCTGGTGTCGATCTGCAGGTTGAACGATTCGGAATAGCCGCTCTTGTTGCCGGCGGCATCGAACTGCTTCAGGCCGACGCTGTGGTAGCCCTCGCCGAGCGCGCTGCTGGTGATGGTCCAGTTGCCCAGCGCGTCCGTGATGGCGTCGCCCACTTCGCGTTCGTCCACGAACAGCGCCACGACGCTGTTGGCCATGGCGCCACTGCCGGTGAAGGTCGGGGTCGTGTCGTTGGTGATGCCGTCGCTGTGCGAGACGCCGGTGTCGCTGGCTGGGGCCAGCAGCGGCTTGGGCGGCGCGCTGGACGGTCCGGTGCGGTCGACCTCGAATGTGACCGATGGCGATTCGGCGCCGAGGTTGCCGGCCTGGTCCACCTGGCGCACCTTGAAGGTGTACGTGCCTTCCTCCAGCGGGGCGCTGACCTGGGCGGTCCAGTTGCCGGCCGCGTCGCTGACTCCGCGGCCGTATTCGGCCGCGCCGAGCACGATCCTGATCTCGGCGTACGGCTCCGCGCCGCTGCCGTGCAGGACAGCGTAGCGCTCGTTCGTGATGCCGTCGCTGTTCGAGATGCCGCTGTCGGTGTAGAGGACAGGGGCGGACAGCGCGCCCGGCGCCACGGTGTCGATTGTCAGCGCCAGCGCCGGCGATGCCGCGCTGGTGTTGCCGGCGCGGTCGACCTGCTTGACCGTGAGGCTGTGCACGCCGTCCGGCAGCGCGGTCGCCGATCCGAGGGTCGCGAACCAGAGGCCGTCGGCATTGGCGGTGGCCGTGCCCACCAGGGCCGCCCCGTCGTAGACCTGGACCGTGGCATGGGCCTCGACGACGCCGGACAGCGTCGGCGAATTGTCGCTGGTACGGTCGCCGAGGTAGCCGGTATCGCTGCCGCTCGCCAAGGCCGGGGCGCTGGGGGCCACCGGCACGACGCTGTCGATCGTCAGCGCCAGCGGCGCCGAAACGGCGCTGCGGTTGCCGCTGCCGTCCACCTGCCTCGCCGTCAGCTCCCACACGCCGTCCGGCAGCGGTGTCGGCGTGCCGAGGGTCAGGCTCCAGGCGCCGCTGGTGTTCGCGGTGGTGGTCCCGAGCAGGCTGGTGCCCGCGTAGATCTCGACCGTGGCATTGGCCAGTGCCGTGCCGGACAGGGTAGGCGAGTTGTCATGGGTGATGCCGTCGCCGGGCGTGCCCGAGTCGCTGGCCGAGGCCAGCACAGGCGCCGCCGGCGCCGCCGGAGCGGCCGGCGGGTTCGCCGTTGCGCCGCTGATCGTCAGCGCCAGGACAGGCGAGGCGTCGCTCTTGTTGCCGGCGCGGTCGACCTGCCTGACCGTGATGTCGTGCAGGCCATCCGCCAGCAGCGAGGCCGAGCCGATGGTCACGCTCCAGGCCCCGCTGGCATCCGCGGTGGCGAAATCGAGCAGGGTGCCGCCTTCGTAGATCTCGACCGTGGCATGGGCTTCCGCCGTGCCGGACAGGGTGGGCGAATTGTCGCTGGTGATGCCGTCGCCGAGCGTGCCTGAGTCGCTGGCGGCGTCCAGCACGGGCGCCGCCGGGGCCACCGGCGCGGCGGTATCGACCCGCAGCGCCAACACGTCGGAAGCGCCGCTTTCGTTGCCGGCGCGGTCGCGCTGCACGACCGTCAGGTCGTGCACGCCGTCCGTCAGCGGCAGGATCGAGCCGATGTGCCAGGCGCCGGAAGAGTCGGCGACGGTGCTGCCAAGCAGGGTCGACCCTTCATAGATGCGGATGCGCGCGTGCGCCTCGGCGCTGCCACGCAGCGCCGGGGACGCGTCGTTGGTGATGTTGTCGCCGGGCGTGCCGGAATCGCTCGCAGCGGCCAGCGTCGCAGCCGCCGGGGCAACCGGCGCGGTGGTGTCGATCACGAGCTCGGCCAGCGACCCGTAGCCGTCGTGAATGGCGTCGAATTCGATGTGGGCCGCATCCAGCAGCTTGCCGGACAGGTCGGCGACCCGTCCCGCCAGTGTCGACGTGTCGGCAATAGCCAGCCTGGCGATGTCGTCGTTCTCGGCGACCGTGTAGACGAACAGCATCTGGTTGCCGTACGCCTCGACGAACCGGGCTTCCCTGCCGTTGTTCAGGACCAGCGCCGGCAGCGTCGCGCCCTCCTGCACGTCCTCGCTGAAACTGACATAGAACTCGATCTCGTCGCCGGCGCCGTAGTGGCGGCTGCCGTAGGTATATACGGTGACCTGCTCGGCGCTCGGCAGCAGGCCGTCATCGGTATGGAAAGCGATTTCGTACTCGTCGAGCGGGTTGCCGGCGGTGTCGGTCAGGGTGCGGGGCAGGACGATCCAGTAGCTCACGTCCGGCATCAGCTCGTGGACCGCGGGGGGGATGCGCAGGGTCAGTCCGTCCGGTGACAGCCAGCTGGTGTCGAAGGCGATCCGGCGCTGGCCGTCGCCGATCCAGATCGCCAGCATGTCGTCCCTGTACTCCGGATCGTCGGTCTCGGTGTCGGCGGACCAGTGCACGGCTTCGGTGAAGGTGATGACCAGGCTGGCGTCGAGGTCGATCGCGACATGGCCTTCGGGCGCGCTTGCCACCCCGGGCGCTTCCGTATCCATCGTGACGAAGCGCGTCACCGCCGGGCTGGCGTGGCCATTGCCGACGACGCGCGCCTCGATCGTGTTCGCTCCGTCACGGAAGTGGTGGACAGGCTCGTCCCCGACGCGCTCGCTCGCGCTGTCGTAGCGCCAGGTCGTGATCCCGTCCGAGGTGGAAAAGCCGATGGTCGACGAATCGACCGTGCGGCCGTTGATCACCAGCTCGAGGTGCTCGCCTTCGTCGATGGTGCCGACCAGGGTGCCGGAAACGATCTGGCGAGGGTCATTGGTGATGCCGTCGCTCCCGCTGGTGCCGTTGTCATGGACAAGCCGGAGCTCGGCGCCGACGTGGGAGTCGACCAGCGTATCGACCGCATACGGCGACGATGTGACGGTGCCGGTGTGCGGCACGTCGTGGCGCGGCTGGACGGCGGCCAGGTTCAGGCGCACGACATTCGCCGCGGAATCGACGCTGTCGTCCTGCACCAGCCTGAACCGCCAGCTCAGCCCGTCCGCGCTGTGCGACACGTACTCGACCCGCGCATGCTCGGCGCTGAAGACGGACGAAGGGACTTCATCGACCGCATGCGAGAAGGTGACGACCATCTCGAGCGGCGCGCCGGCCATCAGGACGCCCTCGGCCAGCGCAACGGTCGCACTCAGTGCGGGTATCGGCTCGCCTGCCGGCGTGGTGAAGCTGGCGCTGCCCGGCGCAGTGATGGCGCCGGCGGGCTTGCCGCCGCTGAGCAGCGTGCCGGCGCCCATGTACACGTTCAGGCTGGCGCCAGGCGGCAGCCCGGCGGCGTCGAACAGCACGTGGGTGCCGCTGACCTGCACCTGGTCGAGTGCAATCTCTTTGGTGAAGGTGGCGCCGACCACGCGCAGCTTGGGCTGGCCGGTGACGCGGTCGATCACGGTCTGGACGGCGCCGTCGGTGACGAAGATCGAGCCGCTTCCCTTGCCCATCGCCGACGCGAAGTTCAGGTCGATATGGGTGACTCCGTCGACCGTCCTGGCGGAGGTGGTCGGGAAGGCGGAAGAGATAGGGGAGGTCGAGGTCATGGCGCCGTTGTTGTTCCGACAACGGAACATTCTGATTAGAAAGTTACCACACGGATAGTATCAACAAAAAGGCATGCCATTTCGCCAAAGCTGCCGAAGTGGTGCATTTTTGCATCAAAACGGCAGCGAATCCCCCCGACGTGGGGGACAGAGATCTAGAAGCAAAGCTTATAGATCATGGGTGACTATTAGAGATCGTAA
Source organism: Telluria sp. PB2R4 (assembly GCF_059685695.1). Taxonomy (NCBI): domain Bacteria; kingdom Pseudomonadati; phylum Pseudomonadota; class Betaproteobacteria; order Burkholderiales; family Oxalobacteraceae; genus Telluria; species Telluria sp. PB2R4. The sequence continues at coordinate 32,747 of NZ_JCASIC010000015.1, forward strand.
TCAATGATGAGCGGGGCGTGATCGCTGAATTTCTCGTCCTTGTAGATCGAGACCGACTTGGCGCGCGCCGCGAGTCCCGGGGTAGCGACGTGATAGTCGATACGCCAGCCCACATTCTTGGCATAGGCCTGGCCGCGGTTGCTCCACCAGGTGTAGTCGGCGGCTTCCGGAGCCACCACGCGGTGCACGTCCACCAGGCCGATCTCGTCGAAGATGCGGGTCATCCAGGCGCGTTCTTCCGGCAGGAAGCCCGAGTTCTTCTGGTTGCTCTTCCAGTTCTTGAGGTCGATTTCCTTGTGCGCGATGTTCCAGTCGCCGCAGATCACAACTTCGCGGCCTTCCGCCTTCAGCTCGGCCAGGTGTGGCAGGAACACTTCCATGAAGCGGAACTTGGCCAGTTGGCGTTCCGGCGACGAGGAACCGGACGGGCAATACACCGAGATGACGGTCAGGTTGCCGAAGTCGCAACGGGTGTAGCGGCCTTCGGCATCGAATTCCATGCACCCGAAGCCGATGCGCTTGTTGTCCGGCGCCGTGCGGCTGTAGACGCCGGTGCCCGAGTAGCCCTTCTTTTCGGCGTAGTGGAAGTGGCCGTGATAGCCGTGCGGCGCGAGGAATTCCTCGGTCATGTCGGCCTGCTGCGCCTTCAGTTCCTGCACGCAGATGTAGTCGGCGGACTGGGTGGCGAGCCAGTTGAAAAAACCTTTTTTGTGGGCGGAACGGATACCGTTCAGGTTTGCTGAAATGATTCGTGGCATGGATCGTGTGAGTGAAGATGGCGGCCAGCGTGTGGCCAGAAGCGACCACAGTTTAGCGCGTTTTGTGTCTACCCGGAACTTGATATCTATCCAAATTGGGCGAGAAAATGCTGCGCCGCAGCATGCTAGACTACTGGTCTACATTGTCTGGCAATTCCAGGTTTTTCGAAATCTGGATGCGTGGCGCAACCGCAACTTTCAGCATGGTCCATGAAGATCAATACCGATAGTGCTTTTCCTGGCAGCGGCCTTCCCCGTATCGTTCGCTTCTATGCCGATGAAGCCGCGTTGCTGGCCGAGGTCGCTGGTTTCCTCGAAGCAGCACGTTCCGTCCGTGCCGCCAGCATGGTGATCGCGACCCCGGCGCATTGCGCCGGTATCCGGGGCCTGCTCGCCACTCCCGGCGGCGTGCTCTATCTCGACGCCGACGCCACCCTGGAGAGCCTGCTGGTCGATGGCTGGCCGGACGAGCAGCGGTGTCGCGCCATGTTCGCGCCGCTCCTGGCCGGCGCCGCATCGAGCTCCGCTCCGGTGCACGTGTTCGTCGAGATGGCCGCACTGCTGTGCGCCCAGGGCCGCTATCAAGCCGCAGTGCGGCTGGAACAGTTGTTGGAGATGCTGTGCGCGGACTACCGACTGGCCCTCTACGGCGCCTATTCATGGCGCCTGTTTCCAGATGCGGCGCAAGCCCAGGCCTTTGAAGACATTTGCGCCGGGTATGACCGTGCCTACGGCAGCACGGTGCACGGTGCCAACCTCGATCTCAAGGGACGCTCGCTCGCACAGGCGCGCCGCGAACAGATGGCGACTGCGGCGGGAAGCGAGGCGCCGGGCTTCCAGCGGCGCTCCGAACCGGGCGAGGTCGTCGAAGGCCTGCATCGCGTGGGTCCGGACGGCACCATCCTGTGGGCCGACCGTGGCGAGCTGCAGATGCTCGGCTACCGCTGGGAAGAATACGTTGGCCGCCATATCGCCAACTTCCACGTCGACGTCGAGATCGTCGACCTGATCCTGGACACCTTGTTGTCGGGCGGCGCCCTGGCCGACCAGCCGGCGCGGCTGCGTTGCAAGGACGGGACAATCCGCCATGTGAAGATGTGTTCCAGCAGCTCTTTCGAGAATGGCCGGCTGCGTTACGGCGTCGTGATGACGCGCGACGATACCGAGTGCAACGAGGGCGCCGCCGTACTGACGCAGCGCGAACGTCTGCTGATCGATTCGCCGGTCGCCGTGGCCCTGTTGATGGCGCCCGACCTGCGTTTTCGCCTCGCGAACCGGCACTTCTGCGACCTGTTCGGCCAACGTCAGTTGGTCGGCAAGCGCCTGGCGGAGGCGCTGCCGCAGTTGCGGTATGGCGCGGTCGAAGCGGCGCTGGAGCACGTCTTCGAGACCGGCCAGGCCTGGCGCGAGGAGGAGCTGGGACTGGTATTGCCAGACGGAGGCGGCATGCCGGTCGAGCGCTTCTTCAATGTCGACCTGGAGGCTTTGTACAAGACCAGCGGCGAGCGCCACGGCGTGATGACCGTGGTCGTCGACGTGACCGGAAACGTGCGCAGGCGCCGTGCGGCCAGAACGCAGCTTCCGCAAGCCCGGGCGGATGCTGGAAAGGGGCCGGCAGTCCGCTCAGGAGTGAATCGACCGGACCGGCGCAGCGTCGACCTGGCGGTTTACAATAAGCGCTTTCGATTATTCAGGAGAAGCACGTGAGCGATCTGCGCCAGGAGTTTATTGCGTTTTCGGTGAAGGCCGAGGTATTGAAGTTCGGTCAATTCACGACCAAGGCGGGACGCCAGTCGCCGTACTTCTTCAACGCAGGCCTGTTCCACGACGGCGCGACACTGGGCCAGCTGGCCGGGTTCTACGCGCAGACGCTGCTCGATTCGGGCGTGCAGTTCGACATGCTGTTCGGCCCGGCCTACAAGGGCATCACGCTGGCATCGGCTACTTCCGTGGCGCTGGCCGCCAAGGGCCGCAACACCTCCTTCGCGTACAACCGCAAGGAAGCCAAGGACCACGGCGAGGGCGGCACCATCGTCGGCGCCAGGCTGGCGGGCAAGGTGGTGATCATCGACGACGTGATTTCGGCCGGCACCTCGGTGCGCGAATCGGTCGACATGATCCGCGCCGCGGGCGCCGAGCCGGCGGCCGTGCTGATTGCGCTCGACCGCATGGAGCGCTCGGGCAAGGATGGCGCGCTGTCGGAGCACTCGGCGGTGCAGCAGGTGTCGAACGAGTTCGGCATCCCGGTGATCTCGATCGCCAACCTGGACGATTTGTTCACCTACCTCTCCAACGACGCCGGCGCCGACCTGGGCGCACATAAAGAGGCCGTCGCCGCCTACCGCGCCCGCTACGGCGTCTGATTCTGCGGACGTAAAAAAACCGGAGCATGCTCCGGTTTTTTGCACAGCGGGCCGGTTAGCCTGCCAGTTTCTTCTTCAGCAGCTCGGTCACCTGGGCCGGGTTGGCCTTGCCTTTCGATGCCTTCATGGCCTGGCCGATCAGTGCGTTGATCGCGGCTTCCTTGCCGGCGCGGTACTGTTCCACCGACTTGGCGTTGGCGGCCAGCACTTCGTCGACGATGGCTTCGAGCGCGCCCGTGTCCGAAATCTGCTTCAGGCCCTTCTGCTCGATCACGGTGTCAGCCAGATTGACCTCGCCGGATTTCGCTTCCCACATGGCGGCGAACACTTCCTTGCCGGCCTTGTTCGAGATGGTGCCGTCGGCAATGCGCTTGAGCAGCAGCGCCAGCTGGGCGGCGGACACCGGCGAGGCGTCCAGTTCCACGCCTTCGCGGTTCAGGGTCGACGAGACGTCGCCCATCATCCAGTTCGCGGCAGCTTTCGCATTTTCCTTGCCGGCCTCGGCCACCACGGCTTCGTAGTAGGTCGCCATCGCTTTGGAGGAGGTCAGTACCAGGCTGTCGTACTCCGGCAGGCCGTAGTCGCCGGTGAAGCGCGCGCGCAGGGCGCCCGGCAGTTCGGGCATCTCGCCCTGGATGCGGTCGATCCAGTCCTGGCCGATCACCAGCGGAGGCAGGTCCGGGTCGGGGAAGTAGCGGTAATCCTGCGCGTCTTCCTTGGTGCGCATGGAGCGGGTTTCCTTCTTGTCCGGGTCCCACAGGCGGGTCGCTTGGATCACCCTGCCGCCGTCTTCGATCAGCTCGATCTGGCGCCGCACTTCGTAGTGGATCGCTTCTTCCATGAAGCGGAACGAGTTCAGGTTCTTGATCTCGCAGCGGGTGCCGAATTCCTTCTGGCCCATCGGGCGCACCGAGACGTTGACGTCGCAGCGGAACGAACCTTCCTGCATGTTGCCGTCGCAGACGCCCAGCCACACCACCAGCGAGTGCAGGGCCTTGGCATAGGCCACCGCCTCGTTCGCGCTGCGCATCTCCGGCTCGGACACGATCTCGAGCAGCGGCGTGCCGGCGCGGTTCAGGTCGATGCCGCTCATGCCGGCATAGTCTTCGTGCAGCGATTTACCGGCATCCTCTTCCAGGTGGGCCCGGGTCAGGTTGACGGTCTTGGTCTCCAGCTTGCCGTCCTTCTCGTAGGCGAAGCTGATGGTGCCGCCCTGGACCACCGGGTCCTCGAACTGGCTGATCTGGTAGCCCTTCGGCAGGTCGGGGTAGAAGTAGTTCTTGCGGGCGAACACCGACTGCGGCGCGATTTTCGCGCCGACGGCCAGGCCGAAGCGGATCGCGCGCTCGACGGCGCCGCGGTTCAGGACCGGCAGCACGCCCGGCAGCGCCAGGTCGACCGGGCTGGCCTGGGTGTTCGGCTCGGCGCCGAAGCGGATCGAGCTGCCGCTGAAGATTTTCGAGTTGGTCGTGAGCTGCACGTGGTTCTCAAGACCGATGACGACTTCCCATTGCATATCTATTCTCTCTTTTTCTGTGGTGCGCTGGCGTTAGTTGAACGCGTGGGCGGGAGACCCGCCCACCCTACACGCCTTCCGGCGCGCGGGTGTGCCAGTCGGTCACCTGCTGGTACTGGTGCGCGATGTTCAGCAGCTTCGCTTCGGCGAAGTAATTGCCGATGATTTGCAGGCCGACCGGGCGCTTGCCGTTTTTTTCACCCTGGCCGAAACCGACCGGGATCGACATGCCCGGCAGGCCCGCCAGGCTGGTCGACAGGGTATAGATGTCGGCCAGGTAGTTCGCCACCGGGTCGTTCGCCTTGCTGCCCAGGTCCCAGGCCACCGTCGGCGCCACCGGGCCCATGATCACGTCGCACTTGTCGGCGAAGGCGGCCTGGAAGTCGTCGGCGATCAGGCGGCGGATCTTTTGCGCCTGCACGTAGTAGGCGTCGTAGTAGCCGTGGCACAGCACGTAGGTGCCGACCATGATGCGGCGCTGGACCTCGCGGCCGAAACCTTCGGCGCGGGTTTTGCGGTACATGTCTTGCAGATCCTTGTACTCGCTGGCGCGGTGGCCGTAGCGCACGCCGTCGAAGCGCGACAGGTTGCTCGATGCTTCCGCCGGGGCGATGATGTAGTAGGTCGGGATCGACAGCGCGGTCTTCGGCAGCGAGATCTCCACCAGGGTGGCGCCCAGCTTGACGAATTCGTCCAGGGCGCCACGCACGGCGCTTTCGACGTCGCTTGCCAGGCCTTCGCCGAAGTATTCCTTCGGCACGCCGATCCGCAGGCCGGCCAAAGGCTTGTTCAGGTCGCGGGTGTAGTCCTCGGCCGCGTTGCCCTGTTCGACCGTCAGGCTGGTCGAGTCCCGCTCGTCGAAGCCGATCATGTCGTTCAGCAGCAGCGCGCAATCCTCGGCGGTCTGGGCGATCGGGCCGCCCTGGTCGAGCGACGAAGCAAACGCGATCATGCCGAAGCGCGACACGCGGCCGTAGGTCGGCTTGATGCCGGTGACGCCGCAGAATGCGGCCGGCTGGCGGATCGAGCCGCCGGTGTCGGTGGCGGTGGCGGCCGGCGCCAGGCGGGCGGCGATCGCGGCGGCCGAGCCGCCCGAGGAGCCGCCCGGCACGGCCAGCGGATCCCAGGGGTTCTTCACTGCGCCGAAGGCCGAGTTCTCGTTGGCCGAGCCCATCGCGAATTCGTCGAGGTTGACCTTGCCCAGGGTGACCATGCCGGCGCGTCCGAAGCGTTCGACCACGGTGGCGTCGAACGGACTTTCATAATTGGCCAGCATCTTCGAGCCGGCTGTGGTGCGCCAGCCACGGGTGACGAAGATATCCTTGTGCGCGATCGGCACGCCGGTCAGCGGGCCGGCGCTGCCGTCGGCGATGCGCGCGTCGGCGCTCGCGGCCTGCGCCAGCGAACGCGCGCGGTCCAGGTGCAGGAAGGCGTTGTGGCTGCTCGCTTCGATGCGGTCGAGGTAGTGGCCGGTCAGTTCGACGCTCGAGACCTGCTTCGATTGCAGGAGCGCGGACAGCTCTTTGATGGTCTTGTTGTGCATGTGCGTGTCTCTTGAGGAGCGGGTTGCGTGGATTACTCGATGACCTTCGGGACCAGGTACAGGCCGTCCTGCGCCTTCGGCGCCGGCGCCTGGTAGTCCTCGCGGCGGTTCTCTTCGGTGACCACGTCGTCGCGCAGGCGCAGCGGCAGCGCCATGATGCTTGCGAGCGGCTGCGACAGCGGCGCGACACCGGTCGTGTCCACCGCCTGCATCTGTTCGGCCAGGGCGAAGATGCCGTTCAGCTCGGCCAGCGCGGTTTCGGCGTGGGCGTCATCCATCTCGAGCTGGGCCAGGTTGGCGATGCGTTTTACGTCTGAAAGTGTCAGGGACATGGCAAGGGGCGCGGCGCGAAGCCGCGTGCAAAATGTGGTTGGGCTAATAACGAAAGTTGGCAAGCAGTCAGCGAACGGCGTGCTACGTCCGATAAAACCTTGGAAACACCGCCGATCTCGCCTTGGAATTGGGGGGTAAAACCGCCCGTTTTCGGCATTTAATCGACAAATTATAAGGTAGAATGGCGGGCTAATGCGCTGTCGGGCTGAAAGGCCGCCCGCCGCAGGAAAGACCGCGCTGCCCAGGTAGTTGCAACACGACCCTCCGGGCGGGTGCGGCGAAGACAATTTCTATCAATTTTCACGCGCAGTTCGACGCGCCATCAGGACACACATGTTTGGTTCTTTACGCAGCTACTTCTCGAATGACCTGGCGATCGACCTCGGCACCGCCAATACCCTGATCTACGTGCGCGGCCTGGGCATCGTGCTGGACGAGCCATCGGTCGTCGCGATTCGCCAGGAAGGCGGTCCGAACGGCAAGAAGACGATCCAGGCGGTCGGCAAGGAAGCCAAGCAGATGCTGGGCAAGGTGCCGGGCAACATCGAGGCCATCCGCCCGATGAAGGACGGCGTGATTGCCGACTTCACCGTCACCGAGCAGATGCTCAAGCAGTTCATCCGCATGGTGCACGACTCCAAGTTCTTCCGCCCGTCGCCGCGCATCATCATCTGCGTGCCCTGCGGTTCGACCCAGGTCGAGCGCCGCGCGATCCGCGAATCGGCCCTCGGCGCCGGCGCCTCGCAGGTCTACCTGATCGAAGAGCCGATGGCGGCCGCGATCGGCGCCGGCCTGCCGGTCTCGGACGCCACCGGCTCGATGGTGGTCGACATCGGCGGCGGCACCACCGAAGTCGGCATCATCTCGCTGGGCGGCATGGTCTACAAGGGTTCGGTGCGCGTCGGCGGCGACAAGTTCGACGAAGCCATCGTCAACTACATCCGCCGCAACTACGGCATGCTGATCGGCGAACAGACCGCCGAGGCGATCAAGAAGGCAATAGGGTCCGCCTTCCCGGGTTCGGAAGTCAAGGAAATGGAAGTCAAGGGCCGCAACCTGTCCGAAGGCATCCCGCGCTCGTTCACCATCTCGAGCAACGAGATCCTGGAAGCCCTGACCGACCCGCTCAACAACATCGTCTCGGCCGTGAAGAACGGGCTGGAACAGGCGCCGCCGGAACTGGGCGCCGACATCGCCGAAAAGGGCATGATGCTGACCGGCGGCGGCGCGCTGCTGCGCGACCTCGACCGTCTGCTGATGGAAGAGACCGGCCTGCCGGTGCTGGTGGCCGAAGACCCGCTGACCTGCGTGGTGCGCGGCTCTGGCATGGCGCTCGAGCGCATGGACAAGCTGGGCTCGATCTTCTCCTACGAATAACACCAACACGACGGCGCGGCCGATGTGACAGCGGGCAGGGCGTGCGGCATGGGCCGCGCGCGTCTGCCCGCGTTGGCATTCGCACCGTTCGCCGCCTAGACAGGACGCCAATAGGGCATGCAATACAGTCCGCCGCCGCTTTTCAAACAAGGTGCCCCTGCCCGGGTCAAGGCGATCGTCTTCGCCCTGATTTCGGTGCTGCTGCTGGTCGTCGACGCCCGCTACCAGACCCTGGCTTCGGTGCGCCAGGTGGCCGCCACCGTCCTTTATCCGGTGCAGATGGCTGCCCTGATGCCGCGTGAAGCGCTCGGCAACATGGCCGGCTACTTCTCCTCGATTTCCTCCCTCCAGAAAGAAGTCCGCGAGCTCAAGATCCAGGAGCTGGCGCAGGCGCGCGTGCTGCAGCAGGCCCAGCTCCAGATGGCCGAGAACGCGCAGCTGCGCCGCCTGATGGATGCGCGCGCCCACCTGCCGGTCCAGGCGCAGATGGCCGAGATCCTGTACGACGCCCGCGACCCTTCCACCCGCCGCATCGTGATCGACCGCGGCTCGCGCAACGACGTCGTGCCCGGCCTGCCGGTGATCGACCATGCGGGCGTGGTCGGCCAGGTCACGCGCGTGTTCCCGTTCACTTCCGAGGTCACGCTGCTCACCGACAAGGACCAGGCGATTCCGGTGCAGGTGCTGCGCAGCGGCCTGCGCAGCATCGCCTACGGCCGCGGCCAGTCCGGCCTGCTCGATCTGCGCTTCGTGGTGGCCAATGCCGACATCCAGGTCGGCGACGTGCTGGTCACCTCGGGCCTGGACGGCATGTACCCGGCCGGCCTGGCGGTGGCCAAGGTGGTGCAGGTCGAGAACGTCGCCGCCGGCGCCTTCGGACGCGTGGTGTGCCAGCCGCTGGCCGGCATCGACCGCCACCGCCAGGTACTGGTCATCATGTCGCAGTCGAAGCTGCCGCCGCGCCCCCAGGCCGAGAAGCAGGCTACGGCCACGCGCCGCAAGCTGCCGGACATGGCGCCGATCCCGGTGCCGCCGCTGGCGCCGGCGCCGCTGCCGCCGCAGGGCGTGCCGGCGCAGACGACCCAAGGCGTGGGCGCCGCGGCCGCCGGCGCCGCCCAGCAGGCCGCGCCGGCCGTGAGTACGGCAAGGCCGCCGGCTCCTCAGCCCGCCGCAGCCACCTCGATCACCCCGGCCGCAGCCGCCACCACGTCCGGCAACCCACGCCCGGCCACCAGGGAGGGCCAATAATGCCCGGTAACCGTCCGCACTACATCCTGCTGCCCGTCAGCCCGCTGTTCATCACCTTCAGCCTGGTGTGCGCCTTCATGCTCAACCTGCTGCCGATGGGCCGCTGGGGCGGCGCGCCCGACTTCGTCGCGCTGGTCCTGGTGTTCTGGGGCATCCACCAGCCGCGCAAGGTCGGCATCGGCGTCGCCTTCGTCATGGGCCTGCTGATGGACGTGCACGACGCCAGCCTGCTGGGCGAGAACGCGCTCGCCTATACGCTGCTGTCCTACCTGGCCATCATGATCCACCGCCGCGTGCTGTGGTTCCCCGTGATGACCCAGGCCATGCACGTGTTCCCGCTGCTGCTGCTGGCGCAGGCGGTGCAGGCCTTCGTCCACTTCACTGCGTCGGGGCGTTTCCCGGGCGTGCTGCACTTCGTCGAGAGCCTGGTCGCAGTCGCCCTGTGGCCGGTGATCACCTGGCTGCTGCTGGCGCCGCAGCGCCGCGCCGTCGACCGCGACCATACCCGGCCGATCTGATCCCGATCCGACCGCACCAATGAGCTTTTCGCCGTGACCGAATTCAAGGACAACGACCGCGAGATCCACCTGTTCCGCATGCGCCTCACGGCGTTGGTGGCGCTGGTCTTCATCTGCTTCTCCCTGCTGGTGGGGCGCTTCGTCTGGCTGCAGGTGCTGCGCCACGACCAGTTCGTGCTGCAGGCCGAGGGCAACCGCATCGCGCTGGTGCCCATCGTGCCCAACCGCGGCCTGATCGTCGACCGTAACGGCGTGGTCTTGGCGCGTAATTATTCGGCGTACACGCTCGAGATCACGCCCGCCAAGTTGCAGGCCAACATGGAGTCGACCATCAACGAGCTGTCCAAGCTGATCGCCATCGAGCCGCGCGACCGGCGCCGCTTCAAGCGCTTGCTGGAAGAGTCGCGCAGCTTCGCCAGCGTGCCGCTGCGCACCCGCCTGACCGACGACGAGGTGGCGCGCTTCACCGCGCAGCGCTTCCGCTTCCCGGGCGTGGAGGTGCAGGCGCGCCTGTTCCGCCAGTATCCGCTGGGCGAAAGCGCTTCGCACGTGATCGGCTACATCGGCCGCATCAACCAGAAAGAGGCGGCCAGGCTCGAAGAGGACGGCCTGGATGCCAACTACAACGGCACCGAGCATATCGGCAAGGAAGGCGTCGAGAAGAAGTACGAGACTTACCTGCACGGCACTACCGGCTACGAGCAGGTCGAACGCACCGCCGGCGGCCGGGCGATCCGCACCCTGGCGCGCACCCCGCCGACCCCGGGCAGCAACCTGATCCTGTCGATCGACATCGAACTGCAGAAGATCGTCGAGGAAGCCTTCGGCGAGCAGCGCGGCGCGCTGGTGGCGATCGAACCGGAGACCGGCGACGTGCTGGCTTACGTTTCGCGCCCGGGCTACGACCCGAACCTGTTCGTGGACGGCATCGACACCCAGAACTGGAACGAGCTGAACACCTCGCTCGACCGGCCGCTGATGAACCGGCCGCTGTCGGGCACCTATCCGCCGGGGTCGACCTTCAAGCCCTTCATGGCCCTGGCCGCGCTCGAACTGGGCTTCCGCAAGCCGAGCGACGGCATCCGCGACCCGGGCTTCTACGTGCTGGGCGGGCACCGCTTCAACGACGACAAGCCGGGCGGCCACGGCTACGTCGACATGTACAAGTCGGTGGTGGAGTCCTGCGACACCTACTACTACCAGCTCGGCAACGAGATGGGCATCGATAACATCTCGAACTTCATGGGGCAGTTCGGTTTCGGTCATCCGACCGGCATCGACCTCGACCACGAGAGGACCGGCGTGCTGCCGTCCAAGGAGTGGAAGGCGCAGCGCTTCCGCAAGAACCCGCGCGCAGGCAAGTGGGTCGGCGGCGACACCATCTCGATCTCGATCGGGCAGGGCTTCAACAACTACAGCATGATCCAGCTGGCGCACGCGGTCTCGACCCTCGCCAACAATGGCGTGGTGATGAAGCCGCACCTGGTGAAGATGATCGAGGACGGCGCCACCAAGCAGCGTTCGCTGACCGTGCCGAAGGAATCCCGGCGCATTCCGCTCAAGCAGGAAAACATCGATTTCATCAAGCACACCATGGTGGGCGTGACCCAGGAATCGTACGGCACCGGCCACCGCGCCTTTGCCAATGCCGGCTACATCTCGGCCGGCAAGACCGGCACCGCGCAGGTGATCGGCCTGAAGGGCCAGAAATACAATGCCAGCGCCATCGACGAGCGCCATCGCGACAATGCGCTCTACGTCGCCTTCGCGCCGGCCGACAAGCCGAAGATCGCGCTGGCCCTGATCGTCGAGAACGCCGGCTTCGGCGCGGCCGCCGCGGCGCCGATCGCGCGCAAGGCGCTCGACTACTACCTGCTGGGCAAGCGTCCGCCACCGCCGAAGCCGAAGGATGCGCCGGCCGGCGCCGCGCCCAAGGCCGCACCGGTGCCGGTGGTCCAGGCCGCTGCCGCACCCGTCACCCGAAAGGAATAAGCCATGGCGCACATTCGAGAACGCCGCTCGCTGCGGCGCCGCCTGCGTCCGTACTTCACCGTATTCGACTGGCCGCTCGGCCTGGTGCTGTTCGTGCTGATGATGACCAGCGTGATCACCATGACCTCGGCCGGCGCCGAGTACCCCGACCGCGTCGAGCACCAGATCCGCAACTTCATCCTGGCGTTCGGCGTCATGTGGATCGCGGCCAACGTGCCGCCCCAGACCCTGATGCGGCTCGCGGTGCCGATCTACACGGTCGGGGTCGCGCTCCTGATCGCGGTGGCCATGTTCGGCATCATCAAGAAGGGCGCGCGGCGCTGGCTGTACGTGGGCGTCGACATCCAGCCCTCCGAGATCCTCAAGATTGCGACGCCGCTGATGCTGGCCTGGTACTTCCAGCAGCGTGCCAACGCCAACACCTGGAAGAACTACGCCATCGCCGCCGTGCTCCTGCTCATCCCGTTTACCCTGATCGCCAAGCAGCCCGACCTCGGTACCGCGCTGATGGTGGGCGCATCGGGCTTCTACGTGATCTTCCTGGCCGGCCTGCCGTGGAAGGCCCTGATCGCGCTGGCGGTTTCCGCCGCGGCGGCAATGCCGATTGCCTGGTCGATGCTGCACGACTACCAGCGCGAGCGGGTGATGACGCTGTTCGACCCGACTTCCGACCCGCTCGGCAAAGGCTTCCACATCATCCAGTCCGAAATCGCCATCGGCTCCGGTGGTTTGATGGGCAAGGGTTACGGCCAGGGTACCCAGGGCGCCCTGGAGTTCGTCCCCGAGCAGACCACCGACTTCGTGTTCGCCGTGTATTCGGAAGAATTCGGCCTGGTCGGCAACCTGTTCCTGCTGTTCGTCTACCTCTTGCTGATCGGGCGCGGCCTGATGATCGCGGCCAACGCGCCGAATACCTTTTCGCGCCTGCTGGCCGGCGCGATCACGATGATGTTCTTCACGTATGCGTTCGTCAACATGGGCATGGTGATCGGTATCCTGCCGGTCGTCGGAGTTCCGCTGCCTTTCATGAGCTATGGCGGCACAGCCTTCATTACGCTCGGGCTCGGCGCTGGTATATTGATGAGTATTCAAAGACATCGTAAACTGGTGCAGACGTAATCGAACAAGGACGTTTGAATGGCCGTTCCAAGAAACAGATTTGTAACGACCTTTGCTACGGTCATCGGCTCGGCATTGCTTGCAACACAACTCGTCGGCTGCGGCACCACCGATTCCGGCGAGCGTAAAAGCCTGATTCCGCTGCCGTGGAAGCATCCCACGGCAAAGCATGGCGACGTACCCAAGCTGCCACCCGCCAGGTCCGGGCGCGGCGGCTACTACAAGGACGACGGCCCCGGCCTCAATCCGCCGCCCGGCCTGATGGACCTGCCCGATGCGGTGGTCAAGGCCGAACCCTATGCCAAGTGGGCCAACCGTCCCTATTCGATATTCGGCCAGACCTATACCCCGATCCTCCACCAGAATCCTTTCGTCCAGCGTGGCGTGGCCAGCTGGTACGGGGTCAAGTTCCACGGCCAAAAGACCTCGTCGGGCGAGCTCTACGACATGTACAAGATGACGGCCGCGCACCCGACCTTGCCGATTCCTTCCTATGCACGCATCACCAGCGTCGAAACCGGCAGGTCGGTGGTGGTGCGCATCAATGACCGCGGTCCCTTCCACGCCAGCCGCATCGTCGACGTCTCGTACACGGCGGCGCTCAAGCTCGGCCTGCTGGGCAAGGGCAGCCACCAGGTCGAGGTCGAACGCCTGTTCCCGAACGACCCGATCCGCATGGCCTCGGAACGCCGCAGCCTTGCCTCGGAAGCACAGTCGGCGCCGCCCGAGATCGCGGCGCTGATGCTGGAAGACCGGGTGCGCACCGACAGCGCGGCAGTGGCGCAGGTCGTGCCCAAGCTGGTGCCGCGCGGAACCTTCTACGTCCAGCTCGGCGCCTACGGCCGCGCCGGTACCGCGGAAGCCATGAGTGAACGGCTCAGCGAGGCCGGCGTCGAAGTCGGCAAGCTCGAAGTGGTCAAGGTGGGATCGGTGAACCGCCTGTACGGCGGGCCTTTCGAAAAGCGCGACGATGCGCTGGAGGCGGCGCGCTCCGTACCTTCCTCGTTCGGGCTGAAGCCGATCGTCGTCAAGCGCTGAGCGGCTGCGTGCCTGAAGCGCCATCGTCGATTTTCCTTATTGCTTGTCCCGATATGTGAACCGGATTTTTTGCAATCAATCCCGATTTTCTGCGCTAATTCGCCAGAATGACCCAATAGTGTCCCGATTTTAGGCGGTTCATCATTCGTGCGTGCGCGTCGGCGTTTTATAGTCGAACCGTCAAGGCCGGCATGCTGCCGCAGAACGCATGCAAGCGGCCGACGACTCAAGGACTTTCCCGCTCTTGCGGGAAAGACGCGCGCAGAGACGATCGGGAGACGCAGATGAACGTACGAGATTTTCTGAAATACGGATTGGCTGCCGCGGCACTTGCCGGCGGCTTGGCCGGGTGTGGCGGCGACGACGATGACGATATGCAGCCGCTCAAGCAGGCGACGATCGCCGAGGTCGCGCAGCAGCAGGGATTCAATGCCTTGCTGGCGGCGGTGACCAAGGCCGGCATCGGCAACACGCTGGCCGATACCAACGCACAGCTCACGGTCTTCGCCCCGACCGACCAGGCGTTCACCGACCTGGCACGCCGGCTCGGCTACGCCGATGCCACCGCGATGGTCAGCGCCTTGCCGCCGAGCGCCCTGCAAAGCATCCTGACTTACCACGTACTGGGCACCAAAAAGCTGGCGGCGGACCTGGTCGCCGGCGGCGCGACGCAAGCGAGCGCCTACACCTTCGCCAACGCGCCGGCGCGCCTGAACTTCGACTTTACCAGCGGCGTGAAGATTACCGATGCGGCGTTGACCACCGCAACCGTGGTGACGCCCAACGTGGCCGCCAGCAACGGCGTGATCCATGCGATCGACAAGGTGCTGGTGCCACCGGGTGTACTCAACGTCGTCCAGATGGCCCAGGCGAATCCGATCTTCAGTTCATTGGTCACCGCGGTGACCAGCGCGAACCTCCAGGGGACGCTCAGCGGCGCCGGGCCGTTCACCGTGTTCGCCCCGACCAATGCCGCTTTTGCCGCAGCGCCGCAAAACCTGAGCGCCGCCCAGTTGCGGACCGTGCTGACCTACCACGTGCTGGGCAGCCAGGTGCTGTCGACGCAGATCCCGTTCGGCACGCCGGTGGCCACGCTGGCCGGCCAGAACCTGGTGTTCTCCGCCGGCACGCCGCCGACGGTGCGCGACACCACACCGGTACAGGCAAAGATCGCTCCGGTCGACGTACGGGCCAGCAATGGTGTCATCCACGTGGTCGACAAGGTCTTGATTCCTGCCCTGTAGCGGCGGGTCCGGATCACCGGGCCGGACCTGTCTCCTCACTGGCAAGGCCGCAGCTGCACGCCGGCGAAGTCGCCGGCGACGCCCGCCCTGCTCAGGGTCGATCGAATGGTGGCCGATCCAGCAGACAGTCGATGAATGCACCGAGGGGCGCCGGGCGATGCTGCCTGTTCGGATAGTAAAGGAACAGCCCCGGGCGCGAGATCGACCAGTCCGCAAGGACGCGAACCAGCCGTCCCTGCGCCAACAGCACACCCACGCCATCTTCCTCGAAGTGATAGGCAATGCCGAGTCCGTTCAGGGCGGCGGCAATGCCGATGTCGGCGTGATTGGTAACGACAGGGCCGTCCACCGCCACGTCGAATTGATCTTCCCCCTTCTTGAACTGCCAGCGATAATGCCTGCCCTCCATCTGGAGCCGCCAGTTGATGCATGCATGCTCGTGCAGATCGGCGGGTGACTGAGGGATGCCCCGGCGCGCGAGGTAGTCAGGAGACGCCACCGCGACCATGTTCAGGTCTGGCGTCAGGCGGATCGCCACCATGTCCTTTTCGAGCCGTCCCCCCACGCGAATGCCTGCGTCGAAGCGGCCGGCAACGATATCGGCCAGCGCGTCGTCGACCACGATGTCGAGCACGACATCCGGGTGCGCTTGATGAAAGCGTGCAAGCCGGGGAGCGATGACCGTTCTTGCTGCAATGCCCAGCGTGTTGATCCGAAGCGTGCCACTCATCTGCCCTGTGGCCTCGCTGGCTTCGGCGACGGCCACCGCCATTTCCCGAAACAAGGGGGCCAGGCGGCCATAGAGTTGCTCGCCGCTCGCCGATGGCGCGACGCTTCGGGTAGTGCGGTTGAGGAGCCGTGCGCCGATGCGGCTTTCGAGCTGGCGGATAGTCTGGCTGAGTGCGGAAGGCGATAAACCGAGATGCTCGGCCGCCCGGGCGAAGCTCCGGCGTTCGACGACGGCGACAAAGGCCTTCAGCTCGGCAAAGTCGGATCCACGCATTATGGTCTCTTTTCTACATAGCAAATACTGATTCTAGTGCATTCACTAAACTGACGCCATCTGGCACGCTATGAACTTTCCACCAAGGAGTTCGCCATGTCAGCTTTTATTCTTCCCGACCCGATCACCGCCTACTTGGCGGCCGATATGCAAGGTCCCGATGAGGTCGCCCGCTGTTTCACCCCCCAGGGTGTCGTGAAAGACGAAGGGCGAACCCATCTCGGCCGCGAAGCCATCAAAGCATGGAAAACCGAGTCGTCGACGCTGTACACCTACACCACCGAGCCATTCTCCATGGAGCTGATCGATGGTGTTCATGTGGTCTACTGCCACGTGGCCGGCAGTTTTCCAGGCAGTCCGATCGATCTCAAGTTACGGTTCCGCCTCGAGCGCGGCCTGATCGCCAGCCTGGAGATCAGCGTATGAGCTTCGACCTTCGACTCGATGGCCTGCGGGCAGTGGTGACCGGCGGTACGATGGGGCTGGGCGCGGCAGTCGTGCACGCCTTGTTGCAGGCCGGGGCCCGGGTGGCGACATCCGCGCGCACCGTTCCAGCCGCACCGATGGACGGTGTCACCTATATTCCTGCCGATCTGACGACGGCCGACGGCGTGGCCCACGTCGCCCAGGCGGTCCTCCAGGACTGGGGCGGTGTCGATATCGTGATCAACGTGCTGGGTGGATCTGGCACGCCAGGCGGCGGCTTCGCCGCCATCAGTGACGAGCATTGGATGGCGGAACTGAACCTGAATCTGATGTCCGCGGTACGCCTGGATCGCGCGCTATTGCCCTCGATGCTAGCCCAAGGCTCGGGTGTCGTCATCCATGTCAGTTCGATCCAGCGCCTGATGCCGCTGCCTGAATCGACCACCGCCTATGCCGCGGCCAAGGCGGCGCTCACGACGTACAGCAAGTCCCTGGCGAAGGAAGTCATGCCCAAGGGTGTGCGCGTGCTGTCCGTCGCGCCAGGGTGGATCGAGACCGAGGCATCCGTGCGACTGGCGGAAAGGCTGGCCGCCCAGGCTGGAATGGACTACGAAGGGGGCAAGCGCGCGGTGATGGATTCGCTGGGAGGCATTCCGCTTGGCCGGCCTGCCAGGCCCGAGGAAGTCGCCGACTTGATCGTTTTCCTCGCATCGCCGCGTGCCGCCTCGATCTCCGGGTCCGAGCACCGCATCGACGGCGGCACCGTGAACACGCTGTGACCGGCGCCAGCCTGGCGGCGCATGCCGCAGGCAGGGCAAGGCCATGTGTTCCCATTGCTCAGGCAGGCTGCTTGAGCGGCTGACTGAGCAGCTACCTGAGCGGCAGCCAGGGCGGCCTGGTGTCGGGGTGCAGTTCGATCTCGACCGGTTCGGTGAAGGGCGTGTCCAGCGTGCCCAGGGTGACGGCGATGCGCTCGGGCGAGTGCTCGCTGCGCCAGAACAGGGTGGAACCGCATTGCCGGCAAAACGCGCGCCGGCCGTGGTCGGAGGACGCGTACTCGGTGATGAAGTCCTCGCCGCGTTCGATGCGCAAGCCGGCGCGTGCGATATTGGCGTAGGTGCCGGCAGCCGCACCATGCTGCTTCTGGCACATGGTGCAATAGCAGTGGCTGGCGCTGTCTACCGGGCCCGCAGCCTGGTAGACGACAGCGCCGCACAGGCAGCTTCCTTTCAGCATGCATTCAATCATCGCTTAGCATCTCAATCAATGTCTTGGCCTGATTGTACGAAATCCCAATCGCTCCGTGCACTGCCGCCTTGGAGAGCGATGACGCACCGTGAATCAGTTCGCGTAACGCGCCAACTGCTGCTGCTTCGAAATCGGGGTGATTACGCAGCTCAAACCGGAGTTCGCCCGACAAACAACACCAGCCCGTCGGTCCAGGCGCGCACGAGTACGTCTCCGTCCTAATCGAGACTGCGCAAACGCGCAACAGCAGCATTGATTCTGGACGCTTCAGCATTGGCATCGGGCACGCCAATAACCAGCCGGGACCATTCTTTGTGGTCCAACTCGATCACGACCGTTTGCAGCTTACGCTGCGTGAAAATGAACTGTCTTTCGCCATGACGAATGAACGTTCCAGCTGCGATCACGAATGGGGTATGAGTTCCGGGCATGCGCCAGCCGAGCTTCATGCCGCCCGCACCGCCAAAGCCGCACGCTTCTCTAGCCCCCTTTATTTGTGCGATTTGAACGCGGATATCAGACGTCAGTGCCATCATCTTCTCCCATTTTCCGAGATGAACGATGAGTTCGTGATCGGTCAATTCCAGTCGAGGCATCCTTACTCCTGAGCTTTAGAATTTTGCAACGAACAAGCAGGGCTGACCCTTATTCATCGATTCCAAGGAAGCGAAAGCCGAACGATATCCCATGAGACGGCGCAGCAAGATGGCGGCGCGGCCGGCATCCCGCGCGTCTTTCGACAGGCCGGCCGAGGCGGGATACAGCTTGCCGTTCATCGACGCGTCATGGACAAGCATCATAGGACGCCGACAACAGGATGTCTTGCCAGGCTGGTATGCCTGTGCGCGCCCTTAGCGGCAAGGCCGCAACTGCACGCCCGCGAAGTCGTCGGCAATGCCCGCCACGCGGCCACGCTCGTCCGGCGTCAGGTTGCGGAACTGCCAGGTCGTGCGGGTGCCCTGCGGGCCGCGCGGCAGCACGCGCACGCCGCGCACGCCCTGTTTTCCGAGCGCCGCCACCAGGCTCTGTGCCGACGCCTCGGTCTTGAACACGCCCAGCGACACCGCCCATTTCAGCGGCGACTCTCCCTGCATCACGAAGAAGTTCGCGACCCCGCGTTCCTTCAGTTCGGCCACGCGCAGGTCGGCGCCTTCCTTGCCGCCGTTCGGCGGCAGGTAAACCAGGTGGCTGGTGACTTCCTGGAAGGGCACGCTGGTGCGGGTCGCGCGCGCGCCGAGCGCGAGGCGTGCGATGCGGGTGTCGAAGCGGCGCGCATCGCTGGCCGCGAAGGCGCCGGCCTGGGTACAGGCGATGGTCTCGACTGCCGGCGCAGGTGCAGGCGCAGGTTCGGCAGGCTGCGGCACAGGTGCGGCCGGCGTGTCGGTCGACGGTGCGGCGGCGGTGGCGGCGGCGCGCGCTTCGGCCGGGCTGAGGAGCACCATGCGCTCGGCGGCCAGCTGGTTCTTCAGGCGCTGCGGCTCGCGCTCGCCGCTGTCGAGTTTGCCGAGGTAGCCCTGGACATACGCGACCAGCAGGGCGTTCAGCGCCAGCAGTGCCCAGAATACGAATTTCAACAAGGAGGCTCTCCGTTCATTGGGTGGCCGCCGCATGCAGTCCGACCAGCACGATGTTATCGACCACTTGGTGCGGGAACTTGAGGACTTGTGCGATATAAGACGCCGCACCGCCTGACACGATGCAGGCGCCGGCGCCGTGTGGGCCATGGGCCGCGCAGGCACGCTCGATCGCGCCGGCCTGGGCCGACAGGACGCCGGAGACGATGGCGTCGTCGGTGTTGTCGCCGAAGAGCGGGGGAGGGGCCGCACCCGGGGTCACCGCCGGCAGCTGCGCCGTGTTGCGGGCCAGCGAGCCGGCCATCAGGGCCAGGCCGGGCAGGATCATGCCGCCGATGAAGCGGCCGTCGGCCGATAGCGCATCCACCGTGGTCGCGGTGCCGCAGGTCGCCACGATCACGTCCTGCCCGGGCGCCAGCGCGCGCGCGCCGATGGCGGCGGCGAAGCGGTCGCAGCCCAGCTGCGCCGGGTTGCGGTAGCCGTTGCGCAGGCCGGCGCGTTCGCCGGTGGAGGCGAACCATTCGACCGCCACCCCAGCCGGCAGCACCTGCGCGATGCGCTCGCGCACCGCTGCGCCGGCCACGTTCGAGACGATGGCGCGCGTCACGCCTGCCCTGCGCCAGGTAGTCGCCGCATCGTCCAGTCCGGCGTGCGACACCGCATCGAGCAGGGTCCAGGCGCCCAGCGGCGCACCTGGTGCGGCCAGCGCCCACTTGATGCGGGTATTGCCCGCGTCGACCAGCAGCAGCATGTTCATTCCCTTTTCACTGGTTCAAGCGCAGCGAGACGTCGCCCGCCAGTACCGCGATGCGGCCCGCCGCCGTGTCCAGCAGCAGGCGACCGGCGTCGTCGACACCGGCGGCCAGGCCTTCGTGCAGCACCTGGCCCTGGTCGAGGATGACGACCGGCTGCCCCTGCCATGCATGGCGCAGGTTCCAGCGCGCGCTGAAGGCGCCGAAACCCTGGCGCGCGAACAGGCGCAGCGCGTCGGCCAGCGCATCGAGCAGGGCGGCCACCAGCACGTCGCGCTCCATGCGCGCCAGCCAGGGCGCGCCGGCGGCGCTGCGGCCGAGCAGCGCCTCGACTTCGTCGGGCATGATCAGGTTCAGGCCGATGCCGATCACGGCCCAGGTGCCGCCGCCATGGTCAGGTGGGGCACACTGGGTTTCGATCAGGATGCCGGCGAGTTTGTCGCCGTCCTTGAGCACGTCGTTCGGCCATTTCAGCCCGACCTGCACGCCGAGCCCGGCAAGTGCGTCGCCCAGCGCCACGCCGACGGCGAGCGGCAGGCCAAGCAAGGCATGCGGGCCGCCGTCGAACTTCCAGGCCAGCGAAAAGGTCAGGGAGTTTTCGCTCGACGATAGCCAGCTGCGCCCGGCGCGGCCGCGGCCGGCGGTCTGGTGTTCGGCCACCAGCAGTACCGGTTCGGTCAGTTGCGAAGCGCGCGCCAGCAGGTCGGCGTTGGTGGAGCCGGTCTCCGGCACGACTTCCACCAGTACGCCGGCGCGCGACAGCGACGCGATACGGTCGGCGTTCATGCTTCGCCCTGCCTTTGCTTGGTCGGGGCGCGCGAGAACACGAGGTCGAACAGGGCGTTGGGCAGCAGGCGCAGCAGCCCGGCGGCGACGCCCATCTGCCAGGGCAGCACGCGGTAGCTGGCGCCACGCGCGATCACGTTTGCAGCCTGCGCGGCGAAGCGTTCGGCGGGCATCAGGAAGGGCATGGGAAAACGGTTGTTGCGGGTCATGGGGGTATCGATGTAGCCGGGGGCGATGGTCACCACCTTGATGCCGGATGCGCGTAGTTCGAGGCGCAGCGATTCGCAATAGCTGTGCACCGCCGCCTTGGAGGCGCAGTAGGCGCCGGCGCCGCGCATGCCGCGGATGCCCGCCACGCTGCCGATCCCCACCAGGCGGCGCGGGCCCTGCCGGGCTTTCATGGCGTCGATGAAAGGCGCAAACGTGGCGACGGTGGCGTTCACGTTGGTCGCGAACACGGCGTCGAACACCGCCAGGTCGGCCGGGCGCTCGGTGAGCGTGCCGTGCGAGATGCCGGCGCTGGCGATCACGATGTCGGCGCCGCCGTTCGCCGCAATGAAGTCGGCCGCGGCGGCGGCCAGCGCCGCATGATCGGTAACGTCGGCCGCATAGATGCGGTGGCGTTCGGGGTGGGGAAGGCTGGCGGCCAGTTCTGCCAGTAGCGGCCGGCGCCGCGCCAGCAGGCCGAGGGAGGCGCCGCGCGCCGCGTACTCGCGCGCCAGGGCCGCGCCGATGCCGCTCGAGGCGCCGGTGATGAACACCCGGTCCGCGCGGCCCCGCGTTGCGGTCATTTCCTGTTCGCTTTGGCCCGTGCGACCAGGCTGTCCATCACCTGCAGGGTGCCCTGCAGCGCCTCGTTGCCGCTGACGTTGCCGGATTCGCTGACCATGCCGGGCGAGGTCAGGAAGCGGCCGTCGATGGCGATCATGGGCCAGTGGGTGATGCGGTAGGACTCCATCATCGCCTGCGCGCGGCGCACCTTGGCCTGCACGCCGAACGAACGGTAGGCATCGATGAAGCGCGCGCGGTCGATGCCGGCGCGGCTGGCCCAGTCGAACACCTGCTCGTCCTGGGCCAGCGGCAGGCGTTCGACGTGGTAGGCGTTGAACACCTTGCCGTGGAACTGGTCGAGCATGCCGAGCGACTCGAGCGTGAAGAACAGGCGCTGCTGGGCCGCGATGCGTTCGCCGTGCGGCACGTGCACGCGCCTGAACGCGATGTTGTTCCCCTGCTTTTTCACCCAGTCGGCCAGGAAAGGCTCGAAGGCGTAGCAGTGGGGGCAGTAATAGGCGAAGAACTCGGTCACCTCGATCTTGCCGCCGCTGTCGGTCGGCTGCGCTTCCGGCAGCGCCTGGTATTCCGCGCCTTCTTTCGGACGGTCCGGCGCTCCGGGCGAGGGAGAAGCGACGGCGAAACCAGGAACGGCGAGCAGGGCGGTGGAACAGATCAGGCGGCGAAGCGGGTCCATGCGGGTCCTTCGGTCAGGTGGAAAGGGATCAGCGCTGGTTGCGGACGATGTCGACGACGATGCCGCTGTCGAGCAGCTTGGCGCGCGCCTTGTTCATGGTTTCCTGGCCGGTGTACGGACCCACGCGCACGCGGTGCAGCACGCCGCTGTCGGTGTTGCGGTCGGTGATGGCCGCTTCGAAGCCGAGCAGGGCCAGCTTGGCGCGGGTGTTTTCGGCGTCGGACATCTCGCGGAAGGCGCCGGCCTGCAGGTAGTAGATGTAGCCGTCGCCGCCGGCGGCCGGGGCCGCTGCTGGCACTGCCGGAGCAGGGGCTGCCGCGGTGGCCGGTGCGGCTGCGGGTGCGGCCGGCGTAGCCGCCGGTGCAGCTTGCTGTCCCTGCATGCCGGCGATGGCCTGGCCCAGCGGATCCGCTTCGGCGGCAGGCTCCGGGGCCGGAGCCGGACGGGCGGCGCGCTCGGCGATCTGGCGATTGGCTTCGCGCGCGGCTTCGCGGTTGCCGTACAAGGGCTTGTTCGGGTCGCTGGCCTGGCTCGGCTCGAGGTCGGCCGGGCGGCCCATCTTGTTGGAGCGGTCGGTGAACGGCGACTGGCCCTTGGTGATCACGAGCGCGACCGCCACGGCAATCCCCAGGCCGACGATCAGGCCGATGATGATGCCGGTCAGGGTGCTGCCGCGCTGGCGCAGCGGGGAGAACGTACGGATTGCGGTCATGTTGCGCTTACTCTTGGGTTTCGGTGGGTGCGCGTTCCATCTTGCTCGGGGCCGACACGCCGATCAGGGCCAGTCCGTTGCGCAGCACCTGGCGGGTGGCGGTGGCCAGGGCCAGGCGCGCCAGCTTCAGGGCGTCGTCGTCGTCGAGCAGCCACTTGTGCGCGAAGTAGTAGCTGTGCAGTTCGCCGGCCAGTTCGCGCAGGTAGAACGCCACCTGGTGCGGGCCCAGCTCAAGCTTGGCGCGTGCCAGCACTTCCGGATAGGCGGCCAGCTTGGCCAGCAGGCTGGCTTCGTGCGCGGTGGTGAGCAGCGACAGGTCGGCATTGGCCAGCAGCGCTTCATCGCCGCCCCAGTTGGCAAGCGCCGAGCAGATGCGCGCGTGGGCGTACTGCACGTAATAGACCGGATTTTCTTCGCTGGTGGCCAGCGCGACGTCGACGTCGAACACGAATTCGGTATCGGCCTTGCGCGAGATGAGGAAGAAGCGCACCGCGTCGCGGCCGCGCGTCACGTCGCCGTTGCCCGACCATTCGATCAGGTCGCGCACCGTCACGTAGGAGCCGGCGCGCTTGGAGATCTTGACCTCTTCGCCGTTCTTCATGACGGTGACCATCTTGTGCAGCACATAATCAGGGTAACCGCGCGGGATACCAATATTGACCGCCTGCAGGCCGGCGCGCACCCGGGCGATGGTGCCGTGGTGGTCGCTGCCCTGCACGTTGATGGCCTGGTCGAAGCCGCGGCGGAATTTCTGGATGTGGTAGGCCACGTCCGGCACGAAGTAGGTGTAGGTGCCGTCGGACTTGCGCATCACGCGGTCCTTGTCATCGCCGTAGTCGGTGGTCTTGAGCCACAGCGCGCCTTCGTGTTCATACGTTTTTCCCGCATCCACCAGGGCCTGCACGGCCTGCTCGACCTTGCCGTCCGCGTACAGCGAGGACTCGAGGTAGTAGTTATCGAACTTGACGCCGAAGGCCTGCAGATCCTGGTCCTGCTCGTTGCGCAGGTAGGTCACGGCAAAGCGGCGGATCGATTCGATGTCGTCGACGTCACCCGATGCGGTGGCGGGCGCGCCGTCGCTGGCCGAGACGGTCTTTTTCGCCAGGAAGTCGCTGGCGATCTCGGCGATGTAGTCGCCGTTGTAGGCCGACTCGGGCCATTCGGCGTCGCCCGGCTTGAAGCCGCGTGCGCGCGCCTGCACCGAGGTGGCCAGCGTGGCGATCTGGACGCCGGCGTCGTTGTAGTAGAACTCGCGCGTGACGTCGTGGCCCTGCGATTCGAACAGGGACGAGAGCGCATCGCCCAGCGCGGCCTGGCGGCCGTGGCCGACGTGCAGCGGGCCGGTCGGGTTGGCCGAGACGAATTCGATGATGGCGTGGTGGCCCTGGCCGGAGCTGGCGCGCCCAAAACCTTCGGCCTGCTCGAGCACGGTCTTGACGACCGACTGCTTGGCGCCGGCGGCTACGCGCAGGTTGATGAAGCCGGGGCCGGCGACCTCGGCCGACTCGACCAGGCCGGCGGCAGCGGGCTCGGCCAGCAGGGCGGCGACCAGGCGGGTGGCCAGCTCGCGCGGGTTGGTCTTGAGCGGCTTGGCCAGTTGCATCGCGATATTGCAGGCGATGTCGCCGTGGCTCGGGTCGCGCGGACGCTCGAGGACGATGTTCAGCTGTTGAAGCGTGGTGGCGAGATCGCTGCCGGCGACGATCGGCGCAAGGGCGGCCTGGAACAGGGCAACGATTTCTTGTTTTTGTTGGGCGAGCATGGGATGTCGATCTGATAAAAAATGGCGGGCCTGCGGGCAGGCAAACAGGGAGCATTATACTGAATCGGCAATGCGTGGTTTAACCCGGCGCGCAATATGTCACTTCGATGTGCACTTCGGCGCGGGCGCGCCTCCGATGATTTCTTGCTTAAGCGGCACCAAAGCCTATGCCGGTACAATGGGGGCCTTTTTCGACTGTATTGAATCCGCCATGACCGACAAGCGCCCGACGCTCTCCCTGAAACCAAAAGCCAGGCCGGCACGCGCCGCCGCGCCCGATGGCAGGGCTCGGCCGTCGTCGTCTGCAAAATCGCATCAGGCGGCGGATGGGGCGGCCGCTTCCAAGCCGACCTACCGTCCGTCGCCCGAGCGCGAGGCCGCCGCCGCACGCCGCGAGCGCCCCGAGCCTGCCGCACCGCGCGGCACGGCGACTTTGCGGCCGAGCCACGAAGCCAGGGTGGCGCCGCAGCACGACTACCGTCCCGACCTGAAGGCCGATTCGCTGGCCCTGAGCCTGCTGGGCGCGGCCAATGCCGTGGCGCGCGTGCGCGGCGGCACCGCGTTGCCGCAGGCTCTCAGCGCCGTATTTACCGCCTACGACGTCACGCCGCAGGCGCGCGGCGCGATCCAGGACATCGCCTACCGCAGCATGCGCCAGCTCGGCCGCAGCGAAACCCTGCTGGGCCTGATGACGTCGAAGGCGCCGGAGCCGCCGATGCTGGGCGGCCTCTTGTCGGCCGCGCTGGCGCTGCTCGACCCGCCGGAAGGCACACCGGCCCCCTACGAAGCCTTTACCGTGGTGGACCAGGCCGTGCACGCGGCGGCCAGCCATCCCGACTTTGCCCACGCCAAGGCGATGGTCAATGCCGTGCTGCGCCGCTTCCTGCGCGAGCGCGAGGCCCTGGTGGCGCAAGCCCTGAAGCAACCGCTGGCGCGCTGGAACTATCCGCAGTGGTGGATCGACAGTACCCGCGCGGCCTATCCGTCCGACTGGGAAGCGATTCTCGCGGCCGGCAACACCCACCCGCCGCTCACGCTGCGCGTGAACCGCCGCCGGAGCAGCGTCGATACCTACCTGAAGGAGCTGCACGATGCCGGCATCGCGGCCGAGCAGGTGGGCCCGGGCGCGGTGCGCCTGGCGCAGGCCGTCAATGTCGGCCAGATCCCGGGCTTCCACGACGGCGTGGTGTCGGTCCAGGACGCCGGCGCCCAGCTGGCCGCGGGGCTGCTCGATCTGCACGATGGCATGCGCGTGCTCGATGCCTGCGCGGCGCCCGGCGGCAAGAGCGGCCACATCCTCGAGACCGCCGACGTCGACCTGACCTCGGTCGACGCCGATCCCCAGCGCCTGGCGCGGGTCGGCGACAACCTCGGCCGCCTTGGCTTGCGTGCGAAGCTGGTCGCGGCCCAGGCCCAGGACAGCGGCTGGTGGGACGGCCGTCCGTTCGACCGTATCCTGGCCGACGTGCCGTGCACGGCCTCCGGCATCGTGCGCCGCCACCCGGACATCCGCTGGCTGCGCCGCAAGTCCGACACGCTCCAACTTGCAACACTTTCCAGCAAAATACTCGACAACCTTTGGCAGATGTTGCTGCCCAATGGTAAATTGTTGTTTGTGACATGTTCGCTCTGGCCCCAGGAATCGGAGGCCCAGGCTGCCGCATTCGCGGCGCGCCACGACGCCATCCGCCTCGACGCGCCGGGCCAGCTACTGCCAGCCAGCGGTGCCGGGCAGGATCATGACGGCTTGTTCTACGCGCTGTTCCAAAAAAAAGAAACAAGCGGCGCGATGGTCTTCCCGAATGACCAGGCTTCGGCTTCAACCCTCGGCTAACCATTTTTAGGCTCCGGCGCACCCGTGACGTTACGATTTCTCTGCCTTCTCGCTTGCCAGCTGCTGCTGGTCTTCGCGTGCACGCAGGCGCGGGCGGCCGATGTCATCGATATCACCAAGGTCGAAATCCAGTCCGGCGAAGACGGCTACCGCCTGAACACCGCCTTCGCCTTCGACCTGAACCACGAGCTGCAGGACGCGGTCCAGCACGGCATCAAGCTGCACTTCACCACCGAGATCGAAATGACACGCCCGCGCTGGTGGTGGCGCGACGAAAAGGCGGTGTTCTCCAAGCGCACCATCGGCATCTCCTACGACATGCTGACGCGCCAGTACATCGTCACCATCGGCGGAAGCGTGCCGCAGCCCTTCAATACCCTCGACGACGCCCTGTCGCTGATCCGGCGCCCGGCGCGCTGGCTGATCGCGCCCAAGGGGGCGCTGAAGCAGGGCGAGGTGTACAACGTCTCGGTGCGCATGTTCATGGACCGCGACTTCCTGTCCAAGCCGCTGCAGGTGAACGCCATCAATGATTCGAGCTGGCGCCTGACCTCGAACAAGAAGAATTTTACCTACCGTGCGGAGTAAGCCGGATGCGCGGTAAATCGTTCAACCAGGCGCTGCGCTACACCCTCGTGGTGGGCGGCGCCATCGTCTCGATCCTGCTGTTCCTGCTCGCCTCGGCTTCCGACAACTCGGGCTTCTTCGACCGTTACTACACCTGGCTGCTGGGCGTGAACGCCGGCATGGCGGTGCTGCTGCTGCTGCTGGTGGTGGTCGCGCTGGCGCGCCTGTATTCGCGCTACAAGGCCGGCAAGTTCGGCTCGCGGCTGGTGGCCAGGCTGGTGCTGCTGTTTGCCGGGATCGGCATCCTGCCGGGACTGGTGATCTTCATGGTGTCGGTGCAGTTCGTCTCGCACTCGATCGACAGCTGGTTCGACGTCAAGATCGAGGCCGCGATCGAATCCGGCCTGAACCTCGGCCGCGCGGCACTGGACGAAGCCGTGGCCGAACTGGGAGCGACCGGCCAGACCGCGGCCGCCACCCTGGCGGGCCAGGATGCGGTGATGGTGCAGGGCGTGCTGAGCGGCCTGGTGAACGACATCAGCGGCCTGCAGAGCGCGATGCTGCTCACGGCCGACGGCACCCTGCTGGCCTCGGCCGCGCAAGACCGCAACGCCAGCCTCGAGCTGGACCGCCCGACCCCCGACATGCTCAGGTCGGCCGCGCTGCCGGGCGGCTATGCGCGCCCGGAGGGTACGATGGAGCGCGAGGCGCCCGTGCAGGCGGGCAGGCAGGACGAAGGCGGGAGCGCCCTGGATGCGGCCACCGGCCTGCGCCTGCGCGTGGTGCTGGCGGTGCCCGAGGCGGCAGGCATGGAGCCGCGCTACCTGCAGCTGCTGCAGGCGGTGCCGGTCAACCTGGCGTCCAATGCAGTGGTGCTGCGCAGCGCCTCCGAGGAATACCGCTCGCGCGACCAGTCCCGGCGCGGCCTGCGCAAGATGTACATCGAGACCCTGACATTGACCTTGCTGCTGGCCATCTTCGGCGCGATCGGCAGCGCCTTCCTGATCGCCGGCAACCTGGCCCAGCCCCTGCTGGTGCTGGCCGAGGGCACGCAGGCGGTGGCCGAGGGCGACCTGTCGCCGCGCCCGACCGTCGAGACGAACGACGAACTCGGCACCTTGACGCGCTCCTTCAATGCCATGACCGGCCAGCTGTTCGAGGCGCGCAGCGCGGTCGAGCGCAATCGCACGGCGCTGCAGAACGCCAAGGCCCACCTGGAATCGGTGCTGGCCAACATGTCCGCGGGCGTGCTCGTGCTCGACGCCGAAGGGCGGGTGGTCAATTCGAACGACGCCGCCTACCGCATCCTGCAGGTCGAGCCGGGCGCGCTGGCCGGGCCGCTGGCCAGCATCGCGGGCATGGAAACCTTTTATAACTGCGTCACGCGCGCGATCTCGGCCCAGAGCGCCCAGAGCGCGGCCAGCACCGACCGGCGCCGGCGCGCCCACTGGCAGCAGCAGATCGAGATCCCGCGCCGCGGCGGCAGCGATGGACACGATCACGAGCACGACCACGACATCACGCTGCTGGCGCGCGGCTCGCGCCTGCCGGTGGGTACCGGCAGTGGCTTCATCGTGGTGTTCGACGATATCTCGGACGTGATCTCGGCGCAGCGCTCGGTGGCCTGGGGCGAAGTAGCGCGGCGCCTGGCGCACGAGATCAAGAACCCCCTCACGCCAATCCAGCTGTCGGCCGAGCGCCTGCAGATGAAGCTGGAATCGAGCCTGCCGCCGCACGAGGCCGAGCTGCTGAAGAAGAGCACGACCACCATCGTCAACCAGGTCGACGCCATGAAGCGCATGGTGGACGATTTCCGCGACTATGCGCGCACGCCGCCGGCGGTGCTGGAGCCGCTCGACCTGAACGGCCTGATCGGCGAGATCCTGCAGCTCTACCTGTCCGAGGACGGTTCCGACATCATCCATGCCGCCCTGGCGCCGGCTCTGCCAAAAGTAATGGGCGACGCCACCCAGCTGCGCCAGGTGATCCACAACCTGGTCCAGAACGCGCAGGATGCGCTGGTCGACCGCGGCCCGGACGCGCCCGCGCCGCGCGTCGACGTCACCACCGAGGCGATCCACTACGAAGGCGCGGACGGCGCCGACGGCACCGCGGTGCGCCTGGCGATCACCGACAACGGCCCCGGTTTCTCGCCGCGCATCCTGGCGCGCGCTTTCGAGCCCTACGTCACGTCGAAGGCGCGCGGCACCGGCCTGGGCCTGCCGATGGTCAAGAAGATCATCGACGAACACGGCGGCCGGATCGACATCGGGAACCGTCCGGACGGATGTGGCGCATCCGTATTCATTTTGCTGTTAAAGTTAGCGCCTGAGGCGAACTTGTCCGAAATATAAAAGACGGCATAGAATCGCACCGGGTCGTAGCAAATGCACGGGTAAGAGATCAGGAAGGTTTACAAGATGGCGAACATACTCGTAGTTGATGATGAAATGGGAATCCGGGAATTGCTCTCGGAAATCCTGGGCGACGAAGGCCATGCCATCACGCTGGCGGAAAATGCACAGCAGGCCCGTGAGGCGCGCGCTGCGGGGGCGCCCGACCTGGTGCTGCTCGATATCTGGATGCCCGACACCGACGGCGTCACCCTGCTCAAGGAATGGCAGCGCGACGGCCTGCTCACCATGCCGGTCATCATGATGTCCGGCCACGCCACCATCGATACCGCGGTCGAGGCGACCCGCATCGGCGCCCTGAACTTCCTCGAAAAGCCGATCGCCCTGCAAAAGCTGCTCAAGGCCGTGCAGCAGGGCCTGACCCGCGCACAGGAAGTCGCGCGCGCGCCCATGGCGCCGCCGCGCCCGGTCGCAGCTGCAACGCTTCCCATGACCGACAACGGCGCCGGCGCGTCCGTGGCGGCGGCGCCGATGTTCGCGCCGCAGGCGCCGCAGATGGCCAACGGCTCGCGCCTGGTCCATGCGATGTCGCAAGGCGAGGGCACCGGATACACGCTGTCGTTTGACCTGCCGCTACGTGAAGCGCGCGACGCCTTCGAGCGCATGTACTTCGAACACCATCTGGGCCGTGAAGGCGGCAGCATGACGCGCGTGGCCGAGAAGACCGGCCTCGAACGCACCCACCTGTACCGCAAGCTCAAGCAGCTCGGCGTCGAGCCGGGCAAGCTCGCCAAGAAAGGCGTCTGATTGGGCGTGCCGGGTGCGCGGGTGGCGACCACCCTGGTCACCGGCTCGTCTCCCGCCGCGCGCGAGGCGGCCATCGCCGCGCTGCTCGATGGCGCACCGGCCGCTTCCGATGGCTTCAATGCCGTCATCCTCGAAGGCCTGGCCCCAGGTACTTCATCCATCCCAACAAACTCTTCTGTCAGACTTGTCCGACTCGCAGTCGGGTGTGTGTGCTGCACCGGCAACCTGGTTTTGCGTGTAACATTAAATCGACTGCTGCGCCAAGGCCCGGAACGCCTGTTCATCGGTGTGGCGAGCAGTGAGCACCTTGATCAGTTGCGATCGTGGCTGCAAGAAGCGCCATACGATCAGCTGTTGGCACTGGATCCGACCATACACGCCTGACACCTCTGCTTACATTGTGTGGTCTTGTAATCGGTCCAGAGAGCCCCACCTCTTAACCGAAGTGATCAGCCAACCGCCGCCGCCGTGCGGTTGATGCGCACAATTACTCTGATCGAGAGAAGGAGTCATCATGAACATGATCTACAACAGCGAACAATACAGCGTCGTCGAATTCGGCATCGATCGCGACCTCGAAGCCCTGCGCTTCGGTGGCTACGAGATCGTCGACAAGGCCGGCCGGCGCGAAGCGTTCATCGGCGGCAAACTGGCGCAATCGTTCCGTCGCGATGTGAACAACCTCATCGCAAGCGAGCCGACCATGGAAGAAATCGACGACTTCCTGGGTTCCTACGACACCCTGATGAGCCAGCCGGTCGTCCTGCACTAATCACAGCAAACCGCTATTACCGCTCCGAGGGGTAATAGCGCCATGGCACCTCTGGGCGTGATAAGCTGCGCGCCATGTGCCAGCTCCTCGGAATGAACTGCAACGTCCCCACGGACATCGTCTTCTCCTTCACCGGTTTCGCCCACCGCGGCGGACGCACCGATACTCACCACGACGGCTGGGGCATCGCCTTCTTCGAGGGCAGGGGAGTACGCCACTTCGTCGACCACCAGGCCGCCATCGCGTCGCCGATTGCCGAACTGATCAAGCAATACCCGATCAAGTCCACCAACGTCATCGCCCATATCCGCAAGGCCACCCAAGGCCAGGTCGCGCTCGAGAACTGCCATCCGTTTGTCCGCGAGATGTGGGGACGCTACTGGGTGTTCGCCCACAACGGCGACCTCAAGGATTTCGCGCCCGTACTCCATGGGCCGTTTCGTCCGGTGGGCAATACCGACAGCGAGCTGGCCTTCTGCTGGCTGATGCAAAGCCTGCGCGACGAGTTCGGCGACGGCGCTGCCGGCAGTGCGCCCTCGCTGGCCGAACTGCGCGCCGCGCTCGCGCGGCTGGTGCCGCAGGTCGCCGCACACGGCACCTTCAACATGATGCTGTCGGACGGCACCGCGCTGTTCACGCACTGCTCGACCAAGCTGTGCTACATCGTGCGCAAGTATCCGTTCACCGCCGCGTCGCTGTCGGACGAAGACCTGTCGGTCGACTTTTCGCAGGTGACCACGCCGAACGACCGGGTTGCCATCATCGTCACCGAACCGCTCACCAATAACGAAACCTGGATCCCGTTCGCACCGGGCGAACTGAAACTGTTCGTGGATGGCTTGCCACAATAATGGCAAAACGCTATCGTTCCTACGATAAATTAATGCCAAAAATCCACTAAGGGTGACGGATGCGGTAAAGTAGCCCTGTTCGCGAGCCATCCCAGACGACATGACCGATACCGCCAGCCATGACCAGGCATCACCGCCGCTAAAACTGCGCAACTTCTACCTCGGGCGCCAGCCGGTGCTCGACCGTAACCAGGCGCTGTTCGGCTATGAACTGCTGTTCCGAGGCAGCGCCCAGGGACCGGCCCAGATCGACTCCGGCCTGTCGGCCAGCGCCAGCGTCATCCACCACGCATCCCAACTGGGCCTGCCGCGCGCAATCGGCGACGCCACCGCCTTCCTGAACGTCGACGCCGAAGTCCTGCATAGCGACATGTTCGCCTTCCTGCCGCGCGAACGCACCGTGCTCGAGATCGTGCGCTCGGTCGAGCCGACCGACGCCGTCATCCGGCGCATGACCGAACTGTCCTCGCATGGCTTCCGCTTTGCAGCCGAAGCGTCGGCCCACGGCGCCAGCCTGGCGCGCCTGCTGCCGGTGATCGATTACGTCAAGATGGACCTGCGCGAACTGCCGGTGGTGACCCTGCTGTCGCTGGCGCCGCGCCTGCGCGGCACCGGCAAGCGCCTGGTGGCCGAGAAGGTCGAGACCCACAGCGAATACCGCACCTGCCTGGACATCGGCTTCGATTATTTCCAGGGCTATTACTTTGCCAAGCCGACCGTCATCGCGGGCCGCAAGTTGTCGCCGTCACAGGCGGCGGTGATGGACCTGATGAACCTGGTGACCTCGGAGGCCGACAATCTCGAGATCGAGCGCGCGGTCAAGAAGGACGTCACGCTCGGCCTGAACCTGCTGCGCCTGGTGAACACGCCGGCGGCAGGGGCAGGGCGGCGCATCGAGTCGGTCAGCCAGGCCATCATGCTGCTGGGCCGCCGCCAGCTACAGCGCTGGCTGCAGATACTGATGTACGCCGAGCCCGGCGTGCGCGGCCACAATCTGAGTCCGCTCCTGATGCTGGCCACCACCCGCGCGCG
Source organism: Telluria sp. PB2R4 (assembly GCF_059685695.1). Lineage (NCBI taxonomy): Bacteria > Pseudomonadati > Pseudomonadota > Betaproteobacteria > Burkholderiales > Oxalobacteraceae > Telluria > Telluria sp. PB2R4. The sequence goes on from NZ_JCASIC010000015.1 coordinate 65,744, forward strand.
CCTGATGGAGCTGCTGGCGCAGCGCCTGCGCCCTGGCCAGCGCAACGTGGCCGACATCGCGTTCACGGTGGGCATGATGTCGCTGATGGACACGCTGTTCTGCATCCCGATGCAGGACATCGTGGAACAGATTCCCGTGATCGACGAAGTGCGCCACGCGCTGCTGGTGCGCCGCGGCTTCTTCGGCGAGCTGTTGCGCCTGGCCGAATCGATCGAGCGCATGGACGATGCGCAGGACGAAGTGCTGCCCCAGCTGAATGAACTGTCGATCGACGGCGACGACCTGGCCGAACTCGAGGTGTCGGCGTTCGAGTGGAGCGACAAGGTCGTTCGCTACGCGATTTGATCCGCAACGCCGGAAACCCAATTTCGCCGCGTAATTGTAGCGTGGGCAGGTTTCCTGCCCACGCGTTCAACATGTGCCGGAATTGCCGGCGCGGCTGATCAAAGCCTGCCTATCACCGCGTGGGCGCCTGTAATTCCGGGCATTGCCTGAAATTACCCCGCCCACCCTTTAAGTGCGGCGCCAGCAGATCATCAGGTGGCGCTGGAACGCGTCCACTGACTGTGCAGCTCCGGATCGCTGCGCAGCTCCCAGGTTCCCAGCACGATGGTGGCGATGCCGCTGATGGCCAGGCTCCATGTCATGGCTGGATCGCCCAGCGTGTCGACCACCCAGGGCGAGACCGTCACCCACGCTCCCACCACGATATTCAGCAGCACGGCCCAGACATAAGTCTTGACCAGGTCGAATGCGGCCAATAGCGAGATGAGCACGCCCGAGAGCCAGGCATTCACGGCCGGAATCGAATCGGGAGGGTAGGCGAGTACCCAGGGCGAGATGAGCAGCCAGACGCCGATCACGACCATGAGCTGGTCTTGCCAGCGACTGGACGACAGTTGCATTGCCATGATGTCCCCCCTGAACTTTGAGCGATTGCACTGGATTAGACAGTGCAATCGAACAGAAGTTTGGCGGCGGCGCAGGAGAAGATTACGACAGGTTCGGCGCCAGGTAACGCTCGAGTTCGCTCTTGTCCATGCCGCGGCGGCGTGCCATGTCCTCGAGCTGGTCTTCGCCGATCTTGCCGACCACGAAGTACTTCGATTCCGGGTGCGCGAAGTAGAAACCCGACACCGCGGCGCCCGGGTACATCGCGAACGACTCGGTCAGCTCCATGCCGATTTCCCCGGCCTGCAGGGTGCGGAACAGCTCGGCCTTCACCGTGTGTTCCGGGCAGGCCGGGTAGCCCGGCGCCGGGCGGATGCCCTGGTAGGCTTCCTTGATCAGGGCTTCGTTCGACAGGTCTTCGCCCGCGGCGTAGCCCCACAGGTCGGTGCGCACGCGCTCGTGCAGGTACTCGGCGAAGGCCTCGGCCAGGCGGTCGGCCAGGGCCTTGAGCATGATCGACGAGTAGTCGTCGAGCGCCGCTTCGAAGCGCTGCTCGTGCTTCTCGATGCCCAGGCCTGCAGTCACCGCGAACATGCCGATGTAGTCGGCCACACCGGACTCCTTCGGCGCGATGAAATCGGACAGGCACTGGTTCGGGCGCTGCTCGCCGTCGACCACCGGCTTGACGCCCTGCTGGCGCAGGCCGTACCAGGTAAAGGCGACGTCCTTGCGCGATTCGTCGGTATAGATCTCGATGTCGTCGTCGTTCACCGCGTTTGCCGGCAACAGCGCGATGGCGCCGTTGGCGGTCAGCCAGCGGCCGTCGATGATCTTCTTGAGCATCGCCTGGGCTTCCTCGAATACCTTGGTCGCCGCTTCGCCGACCACGTCATCCGTGAGGATGGCCGGGTAGGGGCCGGCCAGGTCCCAGGTCTGGAAGAACGGGGCCCAGTCGATGTAGCGCGCCAGCTCGCCCAGCTCGACGTTCTTGAACACGCGGCGGCCGATGAACTTGGGTTTCTTCGGTGCGTAGGCCAGGCGTGCCTTGTTGCCGCGCGCCTGCTCCAGGGTCAGCATCGGCAGCGCCTTCTTGCTGGCGTGCTGCACGCGGATGCGCTCGTAGTCCTGGGCCAGCTCGATGATGTAGGCGTCGCGGGTGTCGTCCGTGAGCAGCGACTGGCCCACCGACACCGAGCGCGAGGCGTCCGGCACATAGACCACCGGGCCTTCGTAGTGCGGCGCGATCTTCACGGCGGTGTGGGCGCGGCTGGTGGTGGCGCCGCCGATGAGCAAGGGGATCTTCTTCTCGCGGAAATAAGGGTCGCGCTGCATCTCGCGCGCCACGTGGGCCATCTCTTCCAGCGAAGGCGTGATCAGGCCCGACAGGCCGACCATGTCGGCGTTCTCTTCCTTGGCCTTGGCCAGGATGTCGGAGCAGGGCACCATCACGCCCATGTTCACGATCTCGAAGTTATTACACTGCAGGACCACCGAGACGATGTTCTTGCCGATGTCGTGCACGTCGCCCTTGACGGTCGCGATGACCATCTTGCCCTTCGGCTTGGCGACGATGCCGGTGCGGCGTTCTTCCTCAAGCTTTTCTGCTTCGATGAAGGGGATCAGGTGGGCCACGGCCTGCTTCATCACGCGCGCCGATTTCACCACCTGCGGCAGGAACATCTTGCCCTGTCCGAACAGGTCGCCGACGATGTTCATGCCGTCCATCAGCGGGCCCTCGATCACGTGGATCGGGCGGCCGTTCGCCGCCAGGACCTGCTGGCGCATCTCTTCGGTGTCTTCGACGATCCACTGGGTGATGCCGTGGACCAGCGCGTGCGCCAGGCGCTTCTCGACCGGGGTGTTGCGCCACTCGAGGTTCTGTTCCTGCTTGCCGCCGCCGGCCTTCAGGGTGCCGGCGAATTCGATCATGCGCTCGGTCGCGTCCTCGCGGCGGTTCAGCACCACGTCTTCGACGCGCTCGCGCAACTCTGCGGGCAGGTCGTCGTAGACGCCGACCATGCCGGCGTTGACGATGCCCATGGAGAGGCCGGCCTTGATCGCGTGGTACAGGAACACGGTGTGGATCGCCTCGCGCGCCGGGTCGTTGCCGCGGAAGCTGAACGAGACGTTCGACACGCCGCCCGACACCTGTGCGTAGGGCAGGTTCTTGCGGATCCAGGCGCAGGCTTCGATGAAGTCCACGGCGTAGTTGTTGTGTTCCTCGATGCCGGTGGCGATCGCGAAGATGTTCGGGTCGAAGATGATGTCTTCCGGCGGGAAGCCCACCTTCTCGGTCAGCACTTGATAGGCGCGGCCGCAGATCTCGGTCTTGCGCGCGAAGGTGTCGGCCTGGCCCTGTTCGTCGAACGCCATCACGATGACGGCCGCGCCGTAGCGGCGGCACAGGGTGGCCTGGCGGATGAATTCTTCCTCGCCTTCCTTCATCGAGATCGAATTGACGATGGCCTTGCCCTGCACGCACTTCAGGCCCGCTTCGATCACGCTCCATTTGGACGAGTCGATCATGATCGGCACGCGCGAGATGTCGGGCTCGGAGGCGATCAGGTTCAGGAAACGCGTCATCGCGGCCTGCGAGTCGAGCATCGCCTCGTCCATGTTGATGTCGATGACCTGGGCGCCGTTCTCGACCTGCTGGCGCGCCACCGACAGCGCCTCGTCGAACTGCTCGTTCAGGATCATGCGGGCAAAAGCCTTGGAACCGGTGACGTTGGTGCGCTCGCCGACGTTCACGAACAGCGAGCTCTCGTCGATGGTGAAGGGCTCCAGGCCCGACAGGCGCATGGCCACCGGAATCGCCGGCACTTCGCGTGGCGGACGGCCTTCCAGCATCTTCGCGATGGCGGCGATATGCTCCGGCGTCGTGCCGCAGCAGCCGCCGGCGATGTTGACGAAACCGGCATCGGCGAATTCGGCCAGCAGGGCCGAGGTGTCGGCGGGCAGCTCGTCGAAGCCGGTGTCGCTCATCGGATTGGGCAGGCCGGCGTTCGGGTAGATGCAGACGAAGGTATCGGCGATCTGCGACAGCTCTTCGGCATAGGGACGCATCAGCGCGGCGCCGAGGGCGCAGTTCAGGCCGATGGTGATGGGCCGGGCGTGGCGCACCGAATTCCAGAAGGCCGCGACGGTCTGGCCCGACAGGATGCGGCCCGAGGCGTCGGTCACGGTGCCCGAGATCATGATCGGCAGGCGCGCCGTAGCCGGGTGTTCGTCGAAGTACTGGTCGATCGCGAACAGTGCGGCCTTGCAGTTCAAGGTGTCGAAAATGGTCTCGACCAGCAGCACGTCGGAACCGCCGTCCACCAGGCCGCGTACCTGTTCGTGGTAGCTGGCCACGAGTTGATCGAAGGTGACGTTGCGGGCCGCCGGGTCGTTGACGTCGGGCGAGATCGACGCCGTCTTCGGGGTCGGGCCGAGGGCGCCGGCCACGAAGCGCGGCTTGTCCGGCGTACTGTATTTGTCGCAGGCGGCGCGCGCCAGCCTGGCGGCTTCGACGTTCATCTCGTAGGCGAGATGCGCCATGTGGTAATCGTCCTGCGCCACGCCGGTTGCGCCGAAGGTATTCGTTTCGACCAGGTCGGCGCCGGCGGCGAGGTAGCGCTCGTGGATCTCCTGGATGATGTGCGGCTGGGTGAGCGTGAGCAGCTCGTTGTTCCCCTTGACGAAGAGTTCGCGTCCGCCGCTGCCTTCCGGCGCGGCGAAGTTCGCGAAACGCTCGCCGCGGTAGGCCGCTTCATCCAGTTTGTACTGCTGGATGATGGTACCCATCGCGCCGTCCAGGATCATGATGCGGCGCTTCAGGATGTCGCGCAGCTGGGAGTCGATCGGGGAGAGGGAGCGAAGTGGGGCGTTCATGTGGGCGTCTTTCTGAGTGAGCGGCTTGACAGACCGTTACTGTTGGGCGGTCTACGATTATACGTCATGACACGGCATCGCTCTGGCGGTGCCAAAAATGCCGCTCCGTGTATGTATCTTTATGTATTGATCGCAGGAACTGTTACATGACGTTACAAAACCCAACACATCCGCAATCTTTACGTTACATACACGGACGACAATTACCTGGTCGTCACATTGTTGGCGAAGCTTTTAACGGGATGATTGCATGAACAAAGAGTATGAGCCGGACTGGGATCAAGCGGTGAACCGCATTGAAGACGTGGCTGTTGCCGCGAAGCCGCAAACCATCAACGGCGTGAAGCAGATCGTGACGATCCGCCTGGACGTGGACATGCTGGAATGGTTCAAGTCGGCGGGTCCGGGTTACCAGACCCGTATCAACCAGGTACTCCGCGAGTACATGGATGGGCAGCGAGCCGCTGCGCCGGAAGAGAAGTGATGAAGTGATGTCGGGGCGAATGCCCCGATTTTTTTTGCGCTGTCACCTTTGGCTATGGATGAGGATTGAACTGCTGAGCTCCTTAACGGTCGAACACCCGTCTGCATCGACGGGAGCCGGCCGTGAAAGCACCCAGTTTCAAGAAATGGTTCGCACGACTGCCTGCGCTGAACCAGCCGCAGCGCCTGCAAACACTGGCCGCCCTGCATCCGGCCGCCGGTCTCGACCAGGTAATCGCGCTCATCGGGCAAATCGGCGCAGTGGCGCGCCGCTGCCCGCGTTGCACTAGCGCCCGCCATTACCGCCATGGCCAGGCCAATAAGCTGCAGCGCTACCGCTGCCGTGACTGCGGGCGCACCTTCAACGATCTGAGCGGCACGCCACTGGCACGGCTGCGCCTGCGCGAGAAGTGGCTCGATTATCTCGGCGCCGTCCGCGAATCGAAGCCGGTGCGCACCGCCGCGGTTGACACCGGCGTACACCGCAACACCGCCTTTCGCTGGCGCCACCGTTTCCTCGACCGGGTCAAGCACGACCTGCCGCAGCGACTGCACGGCATTGTCGAGGCCGACGAAATGTTCATCCTGGAATCGCAAAAGGGCTCACGCAAGCTGGACCGGGCGCCGCGCAAACGGGGCGGCAGGGCAAGAAAACGCGGCATCTCGAACGAGCTCGACTGCATTCTGGTCGCACGCGACCGCAGCAGGCAGACGATCGGTGCACTGATTGGCCGCGGCGCCTTGAAGGTGCCGCAACTGGAATGCCATCTGTTGCCCAAGCTGGATGAGCAAGCGCTCCTCGTCACCGATTCGAACGCCGCTTACCGGGCGTTCGCACGCAAGCATGGCATTGCTCACCAGGCGGTCAACCTGCGAGCGGGACGACGGGTGCGCCATAGTACTGCCGGTGCCATCCATGTCCAGTCCGTGAACGCCTACCACCAGCGCTTGCGCCAGTGGCTGGCGCGGTTTCATGGCGTGGCCTCGCGCTACCTGCCGAATTACCTGGGCTGGCATCGGGCACTAGATGGTGAGCGAGTTATTTCTGTCGAACAATTGCTGCGTATCGCAGTCGGAGTCATCAATACGTAATGGTGACAGCGCCATTTTTTTGGCGCTGTCACCTTTGGCTATGGATGAGGATTGAACTGCTGAGCTCCTTAACGGTCGAACACCCGTCTGCATCGACGGGAGCCGGCCGTGAAAGCACCCAGTTTCAAGAAATGGTTCGCACGACTGCCTGCGCTGAACCAGCCGCAGCGCCTGCAAACACTGGCCGCCCTGCATCCGGCCGCCGGTCTCGACCAGGTAATCGCGCTCATCGGGCAAATCGGCGCAGTGGCGCGCCGCTGCCCGCGTTGCACTAGCGCCCGCCATTACCGCCATGGCCAGGCCAATAAGCTGCAGCGCTACCGCTGCCGTGACTGCGGGCGCACCTTCAACGATCTGAGCGGCACACCGCTGGCGCGGCTGCGCCTGCGCGAGAAATGGCTCGATTATCTCAGTGCGCTGCGCGAATCGAAGCCGGTGCGCACCGCCGCCGTTGACACCGGCGTACACCGCAACACCGCCTTTCGCTGGCGCCACCGCTTCCTCGACCGGGTCAAGTACGACCAGCCGCAGAGCCTGCACGGCATTGTCGAGGCTGACGAAATGTTCATCCTGGAATCGCAAAAGGGCTCACGCAAGCTGGACCGGGCGCCGCGCAAACGGGGCGGCAGGGCAAGAAGACGCGGCATCTCGAACGAGCTCGACTGCGTCCTGGTCGCACGCGACCGTAGCAGGCAGACGATCGGTGCACTGGTCGGCCGCGGCGCCCTCAAAATGGCGCAACTGGAGCGCCACCTATTGCCCAAGTTAGATAAGCAAGTGCTCCTGGTCAGCGATTCGAACGCCGCTTACCGGGCGTTCGCACGCAAGCATGGCATTGCTCACCAGGCGGTCAACCTGCGAGCGGGACGACGGGTGCGCCATAGTACTGCCGGTGCCATCCATGTCCAGTCCGTGAACGCCTACCACCAGCGCTTGCGCCAGTGGCTGGCGCGGTTTCATGGCGTGGCCTCGCGCTACCTGCCGAATTACCTGGGCTGGCATCGGGCACTAGATGGTGAGCGAGTTATTTCTGTCGAACAATTGCTGCGTATCGCAGTCGGAGTCATCAATACGTAATGGTGACAGCGCCATTTTTTTTGTTGAGTGGTTTTACGTAGCGTAGGCGGGTCTCCCGCCCACGCGGTGATAGTTACCAGGAAAAATACCGCAGCGCGTCCGTGAAAACGCTGGTTGAACGCGTGGGCGGCGAAGCCGCCCACCTACGAAAAGCTTTTCTCAGCCAACGGAAAGCTTTTCAGGAACTCCGCCGCCGCCAGGCGCTTGCCACCGGGCTTTTGCAGCTCGGTCATGCGCAACGCACCCGTGCCGCAGGCCACCACGATGCCGCCTGCATCGGCCGACAGCACCTGTCCCGGCGTTCCATTGCCGGAAGCCAGTTCCGCATTCCATAGCTTGACCGTCACGCCGTCGACCAGCCCGTGCGCCCCCGGGAAGGGATTGAAGGCACGCACCTGGCGCCACAGCAGCTCGGCCGGCAGGCCGAAGTCCAGTTTCGCCTCTTCCTTGCTGATCTTGGCGGCGTAGGTCACGCCCTGTTCCGGCTGTGGCACGGCCGCGAGCTGGCCGGCTTCCATCTTGCGCAGCGCCGCGACGATCATGCGCCCGCCCAATGCGGCCAGCTTGTCGTGCAGGGTGCCGGTGGTATCGCCATCGTCGATCGCGACGCGTTCGATCAGCATCATCGGCCCGGTATCGAGGCCTTCTTCCATGCCCATGATGGTCACGCCGGTCTCCAGGTCGCCGGCTTCGATCGCGCGGTGGATCGGCGCCGCCCCGCGCCAGCGCGGCAACAGCGAACCGTGGATGTTGATGCAGGGTTTGATGTCGAGTGTGCTGCGCGGCAGGATCAGGCCATAGGCCGCGACCACCATCACGTCGTAATCGAGGCCCAGCAGGCGCTCATGGGCCGCGCGGGCTTCTTCCGCGCGCTGCGGGTCCTTGGCGTCCATGCGCAGCGACAAGGGCTGGGCGACGGGCATGCCGTGCGCCAGCGCATATTGCTTGACCGCCGAGGCTTGCAATTGCATGCCGCGCCCGGCAGGACGGTCGGGCTGGGTCAGGACCAGCGGGATCTCGAAGCCGGCCTCGTGCAGGGCACGCAGGGCGACAGCGGCAAACTCGGGCGTGCCGGCAAAGACAACTTTCATCGACGGGCGCTGCGCACGGCGGCGTCGCGCTCCATGCCGCGCTCTTCCTTTTGCAGCTTGGCCTTGATGCGGTTGCGCTTGAGCGGCGACAGGTATTCGACGAACACCTTGCCCATCAGGTGGTCCATCTCGTGCTGGATGCACACGGCCAGCAGGCCGTCGGCTTCGACCTCGAATGGATTGCCTTCGACGTCAAAGGCCTTGCACTTGACGCGCGACGGACGCTCGACCCCGTCGTAGATGCCGGGCACCGACAGGCAGCCTTCGTCGTAGACCTGCTTCTCGTCGCTGGCCCAGGTGATTTCCGGGTTGACGAAGACCATCAGCTGGTCGGTGCTTTCGCTGACGTCGATGACCACCACGCGCTCGTGCACGTCCACCTGGGACGCGGCCAGGCCCACGCCCGGCGCGTCGTACATGGTGTCGGCCATGTCCTTGACCAGCTGGCGCAGGTGTTCGGTACCGAATTCGGTGACCGGCTTGGCGACCTTGTGCAGGCGTGGATCGGGGTAGCGGAGGATCTTCAGTAAGGCCATGGTCGGAGGTATTCCAAGGAATGTCAGTTCAATAACGGGTTCGGCAAAGCTTCGGCAAATCGGAGTGCGCGTACAGAAATGCAACACATCCCCGGTCCTGCAGGACGCGGTTTGTCTTGCTAGTTCAGGGATTTGTGTGCAGAATTTGATTCAGTACGGCAACCTTTTGTCGATCGGGCGCGGGCACTGTACAAATTCGCGTGCTGTTTCTTGCAGCAGTACGGTACGCGCTGCCAGCCATCCGGTGTCAAAGCCGCAATCCAAGTACGCAACAGCGGACGCAACGACGGACGTATGCAATGAAAAATTTTAGCACAGTCGCGACCCGCGCTGCTGCCGTGGCCCTCGTCGTGTGTGCCGTGGCGAGCCCGGTCCAGGCTGCCGACTGCAAGTTTCGCCCGAACGCCCCCGACCAGCATGTCGTCGTCAAGGGCGATACGCTGTGGGACATTTCTGGCGCCTTCCTGCAGAATCCGTGGTGCTGGCCGCAGGTGTGGGGCATGAACCGCGACGAGATCCGCAACCCGCACTGGATTTATCCCGGCCAGGTCATTTATTTCGATCGCACCCGTGGCCGCCTGTCCCTGACCCGCCCGGGCGGCGGCGATGTAAGGGGCGAGCCGCCGCTCACCAGGCTGTCGCCGCAGCTGCGCACCGAAGCGCTCGAGCGCAATGCCGTGCAGTCGATTCCGGCCGGGATGATCGAACCCTACCTGACCCAGCCGCTGGTGGTCGAGGCGGGCGAGCTGGCCAATGCCCCGCGCATCGTGGCTTCGCAGGAAGGACGGGTCTACCTTGGCACGGGCGACCGCGTCTATGTCAAAGGCATGCTGCAGGGCGGCAAGAGCTTCCAGGTCTTCCGTCCCAGCGGGCCGCTGGTCGATCCGCAGACCGGCACGGTGCTTGCACACGAAGCCGCCTACCTCGGCAGCGTCACGCTCGACCGTGAAGCGGCGCCGGGGGTGGATGCGCATACCTTCCGCGTCAGCGAGACGCGCCGGGAAATGGGTGTCGGCGATCTCCTGATCCCGATGCCGCCGGCGCCGGTGCGCAACTACATGCCGCATGCGCCGGCGCAACTCGTCGATGCGCGCGTGATGTCGATTTATTCGGGCGTGAGCTATGCCGGCCAGAGCCAGGTGGTGACCGTCAATCGCGGCAGTGTTGACGGACTCGATGTCGGTTCCGTGCTGCAGCTCTATCATCTCGGGAAGACGGTGCCGGACCCTGCCCATAAAGGCGTGCTCGGCTTCGGCAAACAGGCCATCAAGCTGCCCGACGAGCAATACGGCAGCCTGTTCATTTTCCGCGTGTTCAAGAACATCTCGTATGGTCTGATCATGCAAGTAACGGCGCCGGTGGAAGTCGGCGACGTGGCGCGCTCACCGGAGTAAACGCTACCGTGCAGGACACGGCTCCCCACACTGTCATCGCCAGCCATCCAGACTCCGACGCCATCGCCGACTGGATCCGGCTGGAAGGTGTGCGTGGAGTGGGATGCCGGACTGCCGGGCTGTTGCTGGACGTCTTCGGCTCGCCTGCGGCGATCTTTCATGCCGCTTACGCGGCCCTTGCCGCCCACGTGCCGAGCGCGCAGGCCGCCGCGCTGTGCGCCCCGCTCACACCCGAACTCGCGCAGCAGACCGACATCACGCTGGCCTGGCTGTCCCAGCCGAACCACCACCTCCTTACGCTGCACGACGCCGATTATCCGGCGGCCTTGCGGCATATTCCCGATCCGCCGCTGCTGCTCTATTTAAACGGACGGCGAGAACTGTTGTCCTCGCCCGCCATCGCCGTGGTCGGCAGCCGCAACGCGAGCACACAGGGCAGGGCCAATGCGGAAGCGTTCGCGGAAAGCCTGTCGCGCGCCGGCCTGTGCGTGGTGTCGGGCATGGCGCTCGGCATCGATACCGCCGCCCACGAAGGCGCACTGCGCGGACCGGGTTCGACCATCGCAGTCATTGGCACCGGCCCCGACCGTATCTACCCGGCACGCAACCGCGCGCTGGCGCATCGCATCGCCGCCGAAGGCTGCATCCTCAGCGAGTACGCGCTCGGCACGCCGCCAGTCGCCGGCAACTTCCCGCGCCGTAACCGCATCATCAGCGGCCTGGCGGCCGGCGTGCTGGTGGTCGAGGCGGCGGCGCAGTCCGGGTCCCTGATCACGGCGCAGATGGCGGCCGAACAGGGGCGCGAGGTGTTCGCGCTGCCGGGATCGATCCATTCGGCGCTGGCCAAGGGTTGTCACCAGTTGATCCGGGAAGGCGCGCATCTGGTCGAGACCGTCGACGAGGTGCTGGATGCGATGCGTGTGTCGCCCTTGCTGCGGCCAGCCGCAGCGCCTGCCGCTACCGGCGGCGATGCGCTGCTGGCCGCGCTGGGGCACGACCCGGTCGAGCCGGACGCACTGTTGGGTCGCCTGGGGGCCAATGCAGGCGCGCTGGCCGGCGAGCTGCTGGCGCTCGAGCTTGCCGGACTGCTTGAACGCTTGCCGGACGGCCGGGTGCAGCGCCTGATAAGAGCCGCCTGCTGATCGCCTTTTCCTCGAAGCATGCCTGTTCTCATGCATGCGCCATGCATGAGGCAATGCGAAAAAAGGTATTCTTCTTGAGATATTTTTGTGAAATGTTTGGCCTGAATTTTGTTAAATTTCGACAAAACTGAATGAACCGATAAGGCCACGATACAACGTTTTCAGCGCATGACGCCCCGTGGTACGTGCGAGGCTTGTGCCTCGGCGAGCTTAGCTGCTACAGTAGCGTCACTATGTTCGACATCCTGGTCTACCTCTACGAGACGTACTATCGTCCTGACGCCTGCCCCGAGCCGGCCGCCCTGGCACGCAAGCTGTCCGCCGTCGGATTCGATGACATCGAGATTTCCGAGGCGCTGGACTGGCTGTCCGGGCTGACCGAAGCGGCAGTTTCCGACGCAATCGATGCATGCACCGGCATCCGCTACTACGTGGACGAGGAATACATCGAACTGGGCAGCGAAGCGATCGGCTTCATCCAGTTCCTCGAGAGCGCCAAGGTGCTCAGCCCGACACAGCGCGAGATCGTCATCGAGCGCGCGCTGGCCTGCGACGAATCGCCGGTGGCGCTGGGCAAGCTCAAGATCATCGTGCTGATGGTCCTGTGGAGCCAGGGCAAGGAGCCCGATGCGCTCATGTTCGACGACCTGTTCGGCGACGACGACGACCAGGAACCGCGGCTGCTGCACTGAACAACGCATCACCGATACATCGACGGGGCCGCAAGGCCCCGTTGTCATTGGCGCGCCTGGCGCCGTCAGGGACTTCGGGCGACGCCTTCGGCAAATGCCCAGAACGGCCGGTCCGCGCCCTGCCACAGGGATGCATGCCGCTTGAGCCGCCAGGCATGGCCGACGCGAACAAGCCAGTATCCCTCGCCCCCGCAGATTGCGTCGGGCACCGCCATGCAACTCTCCGCATACACCAGCGCATTGCGCTTGGCATCATCGTAGACCACCCTGGACATGCCGATGCCGAGCAGCCAGTCCTGGCGCCTGCCTTGCCTACTTGCCTGCCACAAGACGTCCTGCTTGACGAAACCGGTGAAGGCCGAGGCGGTGGCCGGGACAGCGAAGCGTGTCGTCGATCCGCTTTCAGGATCTTCGCCGGCTGCAAGCAGCTTTGTCTGCAATGCAGGTGGCAAGCCACGCAAGGCCCTCACGAACTGCGTCTCCGGCAAGTGTCGCGGCACCCGCGGCGCGCGTATCGTGGCGGGCGCGATGGTGCGGTCCCAGATGGCGAATCGTGGCGGCGGATCGTGCTTCACGATGCGATCGACGACCACGCGATAAATGACATCGTCGGGGTTGGGCGCCGCAAGGGCGGACGGCATGCAGCTGGCGGCGAGCGCGAACATGCATGCGCGGATTGCGACGCCGAGATGGTGAAATGGTTTCATGCGGACGTCTCGGCAACGGTCATGTGTCTCTTATTCTATTCGCTTGACTGCGCGGCACGGGCCCTGCGAATGCGGTCCCCGAACGATTGCTCCTGCAAGGCGCCGATGGCGTCCGCCAGGGCAGTCGACAGCGGATAGGGCAGCTGCGCATCGAGCCTGGCTGCGGCCAGGGCCGTCGCCTTCCAGCAGCTTTCCAGCCGGGGCAGCATGGCGCGGCCGGCCTCGCTCAAGCCAATCATTTTCTGGCGCCCATCGTGTTTTCCGGCGCTGGCTACCAGCAGGCCTTCCCTGATCATGAGCGCCACCGTCTGCGTGGCGGCCGGCTGGGTGATGCCGGCGCGCGCCGCGATCTCGCCGACGGTGAGCGGCGCTTGCGCGAGCAGGGCGCGCATCACCGGCGTGTAGCGCGGGCGGTAGGCCAGTCCGGCATCGAGGTAGGACTGCTCGACCGCGCCGTCGAGCAGTTCGATCAGGTGGCGCAACTGCGTGCCCAGGCCCTGCTTCATGCCCCGTCCTTCCGTGCGCCGGCACGCGGCACCATGTGCCCGGCGCGGATCGCGTGGCGCAGCAGGAAGGCGCTGGCAAGGCCCCACACGACCAGGCACAGGGCCGAGGCCTCCAGCCCGTAGCTGCCGCCGGTGAGCCATTCCGGTCCGGTGAGCTGTCCCTGCAGCAGGCCGCGCGCCGGATGGCCCGAGGTCGGCAGCGAGAACACGCCGTCGGAGATGAAGTTCCATGCGAAGTGCGCAGCGGTCGCCAGCCACAGGCGGCGCGTCGCCAGGTAAGCGGCCCCGAACATCAGGCCGGCGACCGCCGTGTTGGCGATGGCCAGGGGTGTGGCGCCCTCGTTCGGCAAGTGGGCCAGTGCAAAGATGACCGACGACAGGCCAAGGGCCGCCCAGCTGCCGAGCGCACGCTCGGGGATCCGCAGCAGCACGCCGCGGAACAGGACTTCCTCGATCAGGGCGACAAACACCATCTCGGTAAAGGATTTCACCAGCACGGTCCAGTCCCCGGTGCCGGACAGCTGGTAATGACCGATTGCCACCAGCACTGCGACCATGGCCACGAACAGCAGGCTGCCCAAGGCCAGCCCCATCCCGAGTTCGCGCACGAGCTGCGGGCCGCGCAGCTCGCCTGGCGCGCGGTGCTCGATGCGCCGGACATACGCCACGTAGCCGGCGTAGCCGAGCAGTGCCGCGAGCAGGGGCGGCCAGTAGGCGCGCATGGATTTGTCGGGAATCTGCGACGACAGCACCAGGACCAGCGCCACCGGCAGGCAGACCGCCAGCAGGGCAAGCAGGGTACGGACCAGGGTGAAGCGGGTGAGGCCCTTCCGGGCGGGTAGCGCGACGGCGGCTGGCGAGAGGGAAACGGATTCCATGTTGCGCTCCTGGTGGATGGTCAAAACGACCAGCACTCGGATTGTATAAGCGCTTATATAATTTGTATATTGATATTTACCTTGCATAAATGAGGGATTGACAGGGGGAAACACGCGGTCGTGTGGACTTGCGGACGCCGCGGCATCGCGCTTATCATTGGCCGCTCAATTCAAATCGTTACTATCCAGACACTACGGTTTTGACAACCGTCCAGCCTGCAAGCATGTATGATGCGCGGGCAAAAGCCACTTATATATAGAGCACCCGAGAAACACTATGACCAAATCCCTCATCATCGCCGAGAAGCCGTCGGTCGCGAACGACATCGCGAAGACGCTGGGTGGCTTCACCAAGCACGATGAGTACTTCGAGTCCGACCAATACGTCCTGTCGTCGGCCGTCGGCCACCTGCTGGAAATCGCGGTGCCGGAAGAACACGACGTCAAGCGCGGCAAATGGAGCTTCACGCACCTGCCGATGATTCCGCCGTACTTCGCGCTGAACCCGATCGCCAAGACCGAATCGCGCCTCAAGGTGCTGAACAAGCTGATCAAGCGCAAGGACGTCACCACCCTGATCAACGCATGTGACGCGGGCCGCGAAGGAGAACTCATCTTCCGCCTGATCGCGCAGAACGCGAAAGCCAAGCAACCGGTCAAGCGCCTGTGGCTGCAGTCGATGACGGCCAACGCGATCCGCGAAGGTTTCGCCAACCTGCGCACCGACGAAGAGATGCTGCCGCTGGCCGACGCCGCGCGCTGCCGCTCGGAAGCGGACTGGCTGATCGGCATCAACGGCACCCGCGCCATGACCGCCTTCAACTCGAAAGAGGGCGGGTTCTACCTGACCACCGTGGGCCGGGTGCAGACCCCGACCCTGTCGATCGTGGTCGAGCGCGAAGAGAAGATCAAGAAGTTCGTCCCGCGCGACTACTGGGAAGTGCGCGCCGAGTTCGTGTGCGCGGCCGGCATCTACGAAGGGCGCTGGCTGGACCAGAACTTCAAGAAGGACGAGAACGATCCGGAGAAGCGCGCCGAGCGCCTGTGGAGCAAGGCCGCCGCCGATTCGATCGCCGCCGCCTGCCGCGGCAAGCAGGGCGTGGTCACCGAGGAATCGAAGCCGACCACCTCGATGGCGCCGGCCCTGTTCGACCTGACCAGCCTGCAGCGCGAAGCCAACGGCCGCTTCGGCTTCTCGGCCAAGAACACGCTGGGCCTGGCCCAGGCGCTGTACGAGAAGCACAAGGTGCTGACCTACCCGCGTACCGATTCGCGCCACCTGCCGGAAGACTACATCCAGACCGTCAAGGACACGATGGGTGCGCTGGCGGACACCAACAACTACAACCAGTTCGCCAAGCAGGTCACCAAGAACGGCTGGGTCAAGCCGAACAAGCGCATCTTCGACAACACCAAGATCTCGGACCACTTCGCGATCATCCCGACCGGCGTCGTCCCCAAGAATCTGACCGAGCCGGAACAAAAGCTCTACGACCTGGTAACCCGCCGCTTCCTGGCCGTGTTCTTCCCGCCGGCCGAGTTCCTGGTGACGACCCGCTTCACCGAAGTGTCGGGCCACCAGTTCAAGACCGAAGGCAAGGTCATGACCAACCCCGGCTGGCTGGCGGTGTACGGCAAGGAATCGCAGACCGACGACAAGGACGGCGCCAACCTGGTGCCGGTGCAAAAAGGGGAAAAGGTCCAGACCGAGAAGATCACCGCCAACGGCCTGGTCACCAAGCCGCCGGCGCGCTACAGCGAAGCCACGCTGCTGTCGGCGATGGAAGGCGCGGGCAAGCTGGTCGACTCCGACGAACTGCGCGACGCGATGGCCGGCAAGGGCCTGGGCACGCCGGCGACGCGCGCGGCCATCATCGAAGGCCTGCTGACCGAGAAGTACCTGATCCGCGAAGGGCGCGAGCTGATCCCGACCGCCAAGGCATCGCAGCTCATGACGCTGCTGCGCGGCCTGGGCGTGAACGAGCTCACCGCGCCTGAACTCACCGGCGAATGGGAATACAAGCTGTCGCAGATGGAGAAGGGCAAGATTTCGCGCGACGAGTTCATGCGCGAGATCCAGCAGATGACGCAGATTATCGTCAAGCGCGCCAAGGAATACGACAACGAGACCATCCCGGGCGACTACGCGACCCTGCAAACGCCGTGCCCGAACTGCGCCGGCGTGGTCAAGGAAAACTACCGCCGCTTCGCCTGCACCAAGTGCGACTTCTCGATGTCGAAGACGCCGGGCAGCCGCCAGTTCGAGATCAATGAGGTCGAGGAACTCCTGCAGAACCGCACCATCGGACCGCTGCAGGGCTTCCGCTCGAAGATGGGCCGTCCGTTCGCTGCGATCCTGCGCATCGTGCGCGACGAAGACATCAAGAACTTCAAGCTCGAATTCGATTTCGGCCAGGACCAGGACGACGAGGACGGCGAGGGCGTCGACTTCACCGGCCAGACTGCGCTGGGACCCTGCCCGAAGTGCAATGCGGGCGTGTACGAAATGGGCCTGGCCTACGTGTGCGAAAAGACGGTCGCCAGGCCGAAGGCCTGCGACTTCCGCAGCGGCCGCATCATCCTGCAGCAGGAGATCCTGCCCGAGCAGATGGCCAAGCTGCTCAACGACGGCAAGACCGACCTGCTGCCGGGCTTCGTATCGCAGCGCACGCGCCGCGCCTTCAAGGCCTTCCTGGTGCGCGGCAAGGATGGCAAGATCAGCTTCGAGTTCGAGGAGCGCAAGGCCAAGCCGGGCGCGAAAGCCAAGGCCGATGCTGCTGCCGAGGGTGCGGATGGCGCGGATGGCGCGGCGAAGCCGGCAGTGAAAGCTGCCGCGCGTAAAGCGCCGGCCAAGGCAGCGGCCAAGCCGGCCGCCAAGAAGGCGGCGGCGCGCAAGCCGGCGGCGAAGAAGATCGCGTCGGCGGCCAAGAAGTAAACGGTTTTGCCGCCCATGAAAAACGCGAACCCGAGGGTTCGCGTTTTTTTATGGGTGCCTACCTGGCCGTCGCCAGGATCCAGTCGCTGACCAGGTCGAGCGCGCCTGGGGCGAAGGTTTCCTCGATCTCGGCATACTCCGACCCCGCCCCTGTTCGCGCGGTCTGGAACAGGTGGTTCAGGCCCGGCAGCTCCTTGACGAGGGCGCGCGGATTGCCCTTCAGCGCCGCGCGGATCGCGCCGAGGTTCATGGCGGCCGGCACCTGCACATCGCGTTCGCCATTCAGGGCAAGCACGGGCTGGCGAATCTGCTGCAGCACGGGGCCGGGCTCGTGCCGCAGGAAGGAATGGAACCAGGGCGTCGACAGGAGCTGGAACCGTTGCCTGGCCATGCCGGCGGGCAGCTTGCCCTTGCGCTCGGCCTCTTCCATCACGCCGCGCGCCTTGCCGACCGCCGTTTCGAAGCGCGCTTCCGAGGCCAGCGCCGCCAGCAGGTCGCGATTCACTTCGCGGTCCCTCGCGATCATCTCGTCCGGCATGCCGTTTGCCTTGCTGCCGAGAGCGATCTGTTCGGCCATCAGCAGTTCGCCGCGCACGCCCGGCGCCGCCAGCATCACGACGAAGGCAAGGCCCGGATCGCGCTGCGCCACGAGCGGAGCGATCAAGCCGCCTTCCGAATGGCCGAGGATGCCGATGCGGCGCGTATCGACCTCGGCGCGGCCGCGCAGGAAGCGCACGGCGGCCTCGGCGTCGGCGGCAAAGTCGAAGCTGGTCGCGTCCTTGTACACGCCGCCGGATTTGCCGATGCCGCGCTTGTCGTAGCGCAGCACGGCGATGCCGCGGCGGGCCAGGTGGTCGGCCAGCACCAGGAACTGCTTGTGATTGAACACGTTCTGGTCGCGGTCGAGGGGGCCGGAGCCGTGCACCAGCACGACTGCCGGGAACGGGCCCTTGCCCTGCGGGACGCTTAAAGTGCCGGCCAGCGTCGGGCCGGCCGCGGCATTCGCAAACGTGACCTCGCTGCTGGCATACGCCGGCGGGCGCGCGACGATCGCGTCTTCCTGCGGGCGCTTCGGCGCCAGGGCGCCGGCATCGGTTCGTGCGAGGCTCAGGGGAACGCTCTGGCCACTCTGGCTCCATGTGCCCACCCAGGCCTTGGCCTCATCGTTCCAGCGCGCCGTGAAGCCGGCCTTGAGTCCGTCCAGCCTGAAGCTGATCTGCTCGTCCGTGACGGTGAGCCCGTCCACTGTCGACGTCAGGTTCTGTTGCGGAACCGTTAGCGTGCCTTCCCATTGCCCGCTTGGGGACTTGCTGAACTTCAGGAACACATTCAGCGAGTTGGCAATGCGGCCTTTCCAGTAGCCGGTGGCGTCTTCGGCCAGCGCAGGGGTAGCGCTCATGGCGAGGGCCGCCAGCAAGCAAAACAGGCGTGATTTCATGGGTGTCCTTCCGATGTTGTTGAGCCACACGATAGTCTCGCCCGAGTCCGGCAGATCGACAACGGGATCAAGCGGACCTGGATAAATTAAGCCTCTTGCATACCTGTTGTATCCCTTCTCCAAAGCATAAGAATTTGCTTTTCATTAATCCTTTCCGGGGTAATAATCGGACGGTATTTCGCCCCATCATTCGGTCCGCCTGGCACACAGGCATAACTCTTACAACGACATCGAGACCCGTCTGAACCATGAAGCTCTCCGACCTGAAAATTGCAACCCGCCTGTACCTCGGCTACGGCATCCTGATCGGCATCACCGGCATCGTCGTCGCGATTGCCTACGCCCAGGTATCCGCGCTCGACGCCGCTAATGACGCCAATGTGCAAACCTACCAGGCCTTGTCCGAGGTCGACCGCGCCATGGAGGCGCTGGTAAACATCGAAACCGGCGAACGCGGCTTTGCCTTGACCGGCCAGGAAGCATCGCTGCAGCCCTACACGGCGGGCAAGGCGGCATTCCAGCAGCACCTCGAGCGCGCACTGGCGCTCACCAATGGCAGCGACGCGCAGCAGGCGCGCCTGCAGCAACTGGCGCAGCACCAGCGCGACTGGCTGGCACAGGCCATCGATCCGGTGATCGCCCAGCGCCGGGCCGCGGTCGAGGGCGACCTGTCGCAGGTGGTCGCGACCGTCCAGGCGGGCAAGGGTAAGGCCGGCATGGATGCCATGCGCGCGGCCGTCGCCCAGCTGCGGGCAGCCGAGAACGCCGTGCTGGCGCAGCGCACGGCCGACATCGCCGAAGCCCGCTCGGACATGCGCCGTACCCTCGTCGGGGGCGGCCTGATCGCCGCCGTGCTGGCGGTCTTCATGGCCTACCAGCTGGGCCGCAACATCAGCATCCCCCTGAGCCGCGCGGTCAGGCTGGCGCGCGCGGTAGCGCAGGGCGACCTGACCGTTGACGTCAAGGTTCGCACGCGTGACGAAGCCGGCGAACTGATGGCCGCGCTGAAAGACATGAATGCTTCCCTGGTGTCGATCGTGTCGAAGGTGCGCCTCGGGACCGGCGCCATCGCGCTTGCTGCCGGCGAGATTTCGGCCGGCAACCAGGACTTGTCGAACCGCACCGAGCAGCAGGCCGGCTCGCTGGAGGAAACCGCCTCGTCGATGGAAGAGCTGACCTCGACCGTCAAGCAGAACGCCGACAATGCGCGCCAGGCCAAGCAGCTGGCCGCGAGCGCCGCCGATACCGCTGCGCGCGGCGGCGGCGTGGTGGCCGAGGTGGTGGTCACGATGGGCTCGATCAACGAGGCGTCGCGCAAGATTGCCGACATCATCACCGTCATCGACGGCATCGCCTTCCAGACCAATATCCTGGCGCTGAACGCGGCGGTGGAAGCGGCGCGCGCCGGCGAGCAGGGCCGCGGCTTCGCGGTGGTGGCGGGCGAAGTGCGCAACCTGGCGCAGCGCTCGGCCGCGGCGGCCAAGGAGATCAAGGGCCTGATCGGCGACTCGGTGTCGCGCGTGGAAGCCGGTTCGCGCCTGGTGGACCAGGCCGGCCATACGATGGACGAGGTGGTGGCGAGCGTGAAGCGCGTGTCCGACATCATCGGCGAGATCGCCGCCGCCAGCGAAGAGCAGCGCGCGGGCATCGAGCAGGTGAACGGGGCGATCGTGCAGATGGACCAGGTGACCCAGCAGAACGCCGCGCTGGTCGAGCAGGCCGCCGCCGCGGCGGCCGCGATGCGCGAGCAGGCCGGCGGACTGGCGCGGCTGGTTGATACCTTCCAACTCGCGAAACAGGAAGGGACGAATGCGCCTGCCCAGGACCCGGAGCAGCAGCTGCGGCGCCCGCCGGCGCGTCCGGCACTGCCGCGCGGCGGCCAGGTGCGCGCCAAGGCGGCAGCGCCCCGTGAAACCAACGAGGTCGCCGAGATCGAATAAGGTCCCGGTGTAAGATCGGGGCATGCACAAGACCCTGGCCATCATCCTGTTGCTGGGCATGGGCGCCTACGCGGCGGTCTGCCTGGCGCTGTTTTTCCTGCAGCGCTCCCTGATCTATTTTCCGCCGCCGGTGGCCGCCTACCCGGCGCCGAAGACCTCCACCCTCGCGTTGCCGGGGGCCTCGGTCAAGGTGTCCGAACGCCCGCTGGCGGGCGAGCGCGCCCTGATCTACCTGGGCGGCAATGCCGAGGACGTCACAGGCAGCCTGCCGCTGCTGGACCGTGCTTTCCCGCAGCGTGCGCTCTACCTGCTGCACTACCGCGGCTTCACCGGCAGCACCGGCAGCCCGTCCGAGGCGGCCCTGGTCGGCGATGCGCTGGCGCTGTTCGACCGCGTCGCGCGCGAGCACGAGGATGTGGTGGTGATCGGGCGCAGCCTCGGCAGCGGCGTGGCGCTGCAACTGGCCAGCCGGCGGCCGGTCAGCCGGCTGGTACTGGTCACGCCCTTCGACAGCCTGGCGGGACTCGCGGCGCGGCAGTTTCCGTATTTTCCGGTACGCTGGCTGCTGCGCGACCGCTATGCATCGATGCAGTACGCGCCGCGCGTCACGGCGCCGACGCTGCTGCTCGCCGCCGAGCACGACGAGATCATCCCGGCGGCCAGCGCACGGCAGCTGCTGTCGCGTTTTCCGGAGGGCGTGGCGCGCCTGCGCATCATCGAGGGAGTCGGGCACAATTCGATATCCGACAGTAGCGAATATATCCCCTCGCTCCAGTGGGCGAGGTAACCATCAAGAAGGAATCGCATGCCAGCCAATTCATCCCTGCGCCACGTGGTGCTGTTCGCCTTCAAGGAGGGCGCCGGCCATGAGGCGGTCGACGCCGTGGTCGCCGACTTCGGCCGCCTGCCCGCCCAGATCCCCGGTATCACCGGCTACGAGTGGGGCACCAACGTGAGCCCGGAAGGCCTGAACCAGGGCTTCACCCACTGCTTCACCTTGACCTTCGCGGGCGACGCCGAGCGCGATGCCTACCTGGTGCACCCGGCGCACCAGCGCTTCGTGGACACCCTGGGCAGCTGCCTGGAGCGCTCGCTGGTGCTCGACTACTGGACGCAGGCGTAGGACGCAAGTCAGCTATCGACAACTGTAGGGTGGGCGACTCCTGCCGACAAGTCGATGGACCTCACTATGAGCGCCGCCCATGCGTTCACATCTCTTTCGCGCAGATGGGACGGCTATTCGGGTGCTGGTTGAACGCGTGGGCGGCAGCCAGGAAACTGGCAGATCCCGGCGATCAGGTGGAGCCGCCCACCCTACGGCCGGCGGTCAGATTCAGGGCTGGCGCACGTCGCCCAGCGCCTTCCACACGTCCCTGAACTGGTGGACGAGCTTCGGGTCGTCCTCTTCGCCCTTGCCGGCGGCTTCGGTATTTGTCATCAGGAGGCGGCCGGTGCCGCTGGCCGGGTCGATGAACATGAAGGCGGTTACCCCCGGATCGCTCCCCGTATGCCCGACCAGGCCATTGCGCCGGATGCGCCAGAACACGCCGCTGTTCGGCTCCGCGGCCGGGCTGGCGGCCGGCAGGGCGTCGGGCGCGAACTGCGGGTCGAACAGCAGGGTGAAACCGGCCTTGGACAGCACGCCTTCGCCGCCCTTGTAGCCCTTCACCATCGCCATCAGGAAGCGCGCCAGGTCGGCGGCCGAGGTGGTCAAGCCGCCGTCCGGATAGGTGATCAGGGCGTAGCGCGGATAAGCCTGGTGGCGGCGGTTGTATACCGTGGCCTGGCGCCTGGCCTGCGCCGTGTCAGTGTGCAAACCCGCGCGCCAGGAGGTAGAGCGCATCTGCAGCGGTTCGAAGATGTGGCGCCTGGTGAATGCCTCGAAACTCTGGCCGCTCTTGACTTCGACCAGGTAGGCGGCCAGCGCCGCGCCGATGTTCGAGTAATGGTAGGCCGCGCCCGGCGCATCCTTGGCGAAGTTCGATTTCTTGTAGCTGCGGCCGCCCTCGGCCAGGTAATGCTTCAGGAAGCCGCCCAGGCTCAGGTCCTGGCGTCCGGGCTGCGTGAAGTCGTGCCTGAACTGGCGGTAGAGCGGGCCGTCCGCATCGGCGTCCGGCAGCAGGTAATAGGAACGCCCGTAGACGGCCTCGTCGTCGAGGATGCCCGAGGTATGCGTCACGAGATGGCGCACCGTGATCGCGCCGCCGCCATGCGGGTGCGCCAGCTTGAAAGGCAGGATGTCCTTGATCTCGGTGTCCAGCCCGAAGTAGCCCAGTTCGATTGCTTTCACGATCGCCACGCCGATCACGGTCTTGCTGACCGAGCCCACGTTCTGCAAGGTGTCTTCGGTATACGGACGCTTGTCTTGCAAGTCCGCCTGGCCGAAGCCGCGCTGGTACAGCACCTCCTTGCCGGACACCACCGCAACGGCAAAGCCGGGCAGGACCGAACGCCCCTGCAGTTTGGCGAGCTTGTGGGTGAGGGCAGGCCGCTGTTCGGCTGCATGCGCGTCCGCATGCGTGCCGGGCACGGCGGCCGACAGAAACAAGGCGAACAGGAGCTTCATCGAATCGTACTTACACGCCATGCGGCTAGAATGAAAAACCGCGGCCAGGCCGCGGTTTTTCATCGTGCACAGGGGACTGCTTGACGCTCACTCCTGCCATTCTTGCAGTGCGCGGATGGCCGCTTCGCCATTGCGGATCGCCTTCACGCGGCGCACGATTTCGTTGTGCCACGCTTCATCCGCGTCCTCATCGGGACCGTCGATGTCCTGGAGGAGCAGGCGTACCAGTGAATGCCTTTCCTCTGCGCTCAGCAGCTGGATTTTTTCCGCGATCTCGGCAACCAGGTTCGACATGATGCTCCTTCCTGTAATATTTCAGAAATAATAGCGTTAGTTTCGAGGGTTGTCGACTGGAACCATATTGTCCGTTGGTTTTCTATCAATTAATTTGTTATCCGGGTCGATGCCGGCCCGTGCCGGACGCGCGCTGACCACCAGCTTCACGGTCTGGCTGGCCCCGTCGACCAGGCGCCGCTCGCGCGCTAGCGGGTTGCCGTTGCGGTCGTCGACCCCGAATTCGATGTAGTCTTTCAGCGCCGCCGGGGTCTCTTCGCCCAGCCCGCCCGCCCGCACCTTGCCCGCATGCGCCTTGATGGTCACCTCATATTTGCCGTCCGGGCGCTGGCGCGCGGTGGCGCTGTCGGCCCGGTTCTCGTACAGCACGATGTGCTCGAACAGGTCGTCGATCAGGTAGGCCTTGTCCGGCGGGGTGACGGCGCGCAGCCGTTCGACCAGCGCCAGCACGGTGGGGTAGGGCGGGCCCTTGAAGCCGTGTTCCTGCAGCAGGCTGCTCAGCACCTTGTTGACGACATCCTCGCCCAGCAGGTCGGCCAGCAGGTACAACGCCAGGCTGCCCTTGCGGTAATGAACGTAGTCCTGGTTCTCGTTCTGGGCCAGCGGCAGTTCCTGGCGACGCTCGGTGGCGCGGCCCCTCAGGTAGGCATCCAGGTTGTAGCGCAGGAAGCGGCGCATCTTCTGGCCGCCGACCGCGCGCTTCATGACCATCAGCGCGGTGTACTCGGACAGGCTCTCCGACAGCGCGGTGGAACCGCGGGTGTTGGCGCCCACCAGCTGGTGGCCCCACCACTGGTGCGCCGCCTCGTGGGCGCTGACGTAGAACGGATAATCGATGTCCTTCGGCGAATCGTCGTCGATGCGGGCGATGAAGCCCAGGCTTTCCGAGAACGGGATGGTGCCCGGGAAGGCCTGCGCATAGGTGGCGTAGCGCGGGAACTCGACGATGCGCAGTTCGTTGAACTGGTAGGGGCCGAAGCGGCGCGAGGCGTAGTCCAGGCCGGCCTGGGCGCCGCGGATCATGCGCTCGACGTTGAAGTCGTGGCCCGGGTGGTAGAACACGTCGATGGTCACGTCCTGCCATCGGTCGTGCCGCACTTCGTAGCGCGCCGACTGGAAGGCGTAGAAATTGAGGATCGGCTGGTCCAGCCGGTAGTGGAAATAGCGCCTGCCGCCGCGCATCCATTCCTTTTCCAGCGTGCCCGGCGCGAGCGCGATCTGGTCCGGGGAGGTGGACACCACCGCGTCGAAGCGGATCCAGTCGGCGTCCACGCCCAGGCCGTTGTTGGCGCGTGCGGCCAGGTCCTCGCGCGCCGCCATCGGGTCTTTCGGCGGCAGGCCGCGGCGCTTGCGGTCGCGGTCGTCGAGCAGCTCCATCGATGGCTGGTAGCCGATGCGCGGCATCACCTCGTTGGTGAAGAAGCTGCCGTTGGCGACCACCGGCGTGTCGGTGCCCAGACCCAGCAGTCCGCCGGGGCGGTAGGCGAGCATGAACTCGAGCGCCACGCGCGCGCCCGGCGCCAGCGGCTCGGCCAGGCGGTAGTGGTAGAAGCCGTGGTCCGGGTCGGCCGCCACCTGCCGCGCCGGCTGCGAGAAGCGCGCCGTGAACTCCGTCCCTCGCCGCTGGTACAGGATGATGTCCCGGAGCGGCGCCGGGGTTCGGTTCTCGAGCTGGTAGAAGCCCTTCACGGCCAGGGAGCGCGTCTCGGGCCGGATGTCGACCTGCAGGTCGACATTGGTGATGCGCGGCTGCGGCAGCTTGGCGAAACGGCGGTAGCGCAGCTCGTATTCGGCGCGCTGGATTTCTTGCCGGGCGGTGGTCTGGTAGCCGCCGGCATGCAGCTCATAGGCCAGCAGCGCCCCCACGCCGGCGAAGACCAGCAGGCCCGCGCCGAAGCCGGCCAGCACCGGCCGGGAAAGGTTGCGGCGCGCCAGGCGCAGGCGCTCGCGCCAGCCGGTGTCGACACCGCGCGCCCACAGCACCCGCGCTGCGACCATCAGCATCAGCGCCATGCCGGCCCAGTAGAGCTGGAACAGGTGCTCGCGTACCAGGTAATGGCCGAAGCCGTTCATCGCCGAATAGGTGAAGCGCGGGGTGGTGCCGTAGACCAGCATCGGGTGGTCGAAGCCGAAGCCCTGCGCGGTCCCGAGCACCAGGTAGAGCGCGATCAGGATGAAGTAGGCGAGGTAGCGGTTGTTGACGATCACCTGCACCGCCACCGCCGCCACCGCCAGCAGCGCGTAGTGCGGCAGCAGCACCGTGAACAGGTAGCGCAGGTAGAGGCCCGGCTCCAGTCCGAAATACCCCTTGAACAGCTGGATCAGCATGCCGACCACCATCGCCATCAGCAGCAGCAGGGCCTGCAGGCCGACCAGCGCCAGGGTCTTGCCGGCCAGCGGCAGCCAGGTAGGCGCCGGCATGGCGTCGAGCATTTGCGCCATGCGCGCCTCGCGTTCGCGCCACACCATCTCGCCCGCGAACAGGGTGGTCACCACCAGCATGTAGAGCTCGAACACGTCGCGGATCAGTTCCAGCACCATGTAGGTGACGGGCAGGGTGCTGGTGCCGTAGATCGACCCGAGGTCGAGCGAGCTGGCTGCCAGGATCAGGGCGCCGGCAACCGCCAGGGCCAGGAAGTAGACGTTCTTGCTCGATTCGCGCAGGTTGTACCAGACTGACTTCACGAGCAGGATAGCCAGGCTGCGGCGCTCGAAATCGGGCGCTTCGCGGGTGTCGACGGCAGCTTGGGACAGCGGCGCCGGCGTGTCGTCCACCAGTGGCTGGCCTTTGCGGTGGCGCGGGTCGACATTGCCGACCGTGTGGAAGCGCCAGTAGCCGAGCAGCAGCACCACCAGCCCGAAACCCACCCAGATCAGGCGGTTCACCAGGTACACGCCTTCGAGCGTGACCAGGCGCGTGTTGCGCTCGGCGAGCGGCCAGTATTCGGTGAGGCGGATCAGGGCGGTGGTGCCGAACGGGTCGATCAGCGCAGCCAGGGTCTTGTAGTCGAGGTCGCGCGCCAGCGAAGGCGCGACGATGTAGCCGATCATCATGACGATGCTGGCCACGTAGACCGGCAGCATGCGGCGCGACAGCGCGGCCAGCACGAAGAACAGGGCGCCGAAGATGAAGGTGTTGGGCAGCAGCGTGAACAGCCAGGGCAGCAGGTAGTTTGCCAGCCCGTTCGGCCCCAGGCGGTCTTGCTCGATGCCGGGGATGAAGCTGCCGAGCCAGGCGCCCAGCACGATGCTCGACAGGATGATCGCCAGCGTCACGAAGGCGCCGAGAAAGCGCCCCAGCACGTAGTCGGCCTTGCGGATCGGCGCGCTGAAGAAGAAGTGCTGGGTCTCGTATTCGAAGTCCTGCTGGACCGAGCGCCCCATCAGGGCCGCCACCACCACCACGCCGAAGCAGCCGAGGAAGGAGGCGGTCAGCGCGATCTGGCGCGGCGCATTGATCAGGACCCGGCCGCCGAAGGTGACGAGGGCGTCGCGGAAGGCGCCGCCGGCCGCCGCCATCCACAGCATCGCCAGCGCCAGGAACATGCCAAAATAGATCCAGGTCGACAGCAGGCGCAGCCGCTGCCGCGCCTCGAAGCCGGCGATGGCGAACAGCGCGCGCATGGCCTAGCAGTTCCCCGCGGCGGCGGTGGAGTTGGCCGCGAAGGGCGTGCCGGCGATGGTGGCGAAGTACACGTCTTCGAGGCTGGCGCGGGCCGGCTCGAAGCCGTCGCCCGGGTCGGTCTCGGCATACACGTGGATCAGGGTGCGGCCGGTGAGCAGGCGGGTCGATATCACCTGGTGGCGCTTCTGGAACACCGGCAGCTCCTGCTTGGTGACGATGCGCGCCCAGATGTAGTCTTCGATTTCGTAGGTCAGTTCCTGCGGGTCGCCGCACAGCAGCACATGGCCCTTGTGGATGATCGCCATGTTGGCGCACAGGTCGGCCACGTCGGACACGATGTGGGTCGACAGGATGACGGTCTTGTCCTCGCCGATCTCGGACAGCAGGTTGTGGAAGCGCACGCGCTCTTGCGGGTCGAGGCCGGCGGTGGGTTCGTCGACGATGATCAGGCGCGGGTCGCCCAGCAGGGCCTGGGCGATGCCGAAGCGCTGGCGCATGCCGCCCGAAAAGCCGCCGAGGCGCTGGTTGCGCACTTCCCACAGGTTGGTTTGCTGGAGCAGGCCGTCGACCACCTCGCGCCGGCGGTGCTTGTGCGACAGGCCCTTGAGCTGGGCGAAATGGTCGAGCAGTTCGTAAGCGGTCACTTTCGGGTAGACGCCGAAATCCTGCGGCAAGTAGCCGAGCATGCGGCGCACGTCGTCTTTTTCGTCCAGCACGTCGATGTCGTCCAGGAAGACCGAGCCCGAGTCGCATTCCTGCAGGGTGGCCAGGATCCGCATCAAGGTCGACTTGCCGGCGCCGTTCGGACCGAGCAGCCCGAACATCCCGGCGGGAATGTTCAGGGTGACACGGTCGAGCGCGACCACGCCATTGGCGTAGGTCTTCGACAAATTGCGGATCTTTAATTCCATGCCATGCTCCAAGCGTGCATATAAACCTTTTTCAACACTTGCATTGTATTAAATTGTCCCAGGGTCTGTGGCAACTCTGCGATGCACGGGCCGTTTGATGGCCCAGAATGCATAATCCGATGACAGGGCGCATGACGCAACGCATGAATACTTGCTCTAGACAAACATTGCTCGCGTAAAGATCGGAAACGTGGATAATGGCAGGATGAATAAGCTCATCCAGGACAAGCTGCTGGCACTGATGCGCGAGGGACGCGACCGGGTCGAATCCACCGACTGGTTCCGGGTGTCTCTGGGCCTGTACTACCTGGCGGCCCTGATGACCGAGGAAACGATCGACTTCAAGAAGGTCGACCGCGAGTTCAACCGCTTCCTCTACCACACGCTGGGCAAGGGACATACGATCACCAGCGTGCTTCAGTACATGAGCGGCGCGAAGGTGATGCCCACCGTCGAATCGGCGCGTTTCCTGGACGCCTTCCGGCGCCACTGCCCGGAAGTGCCGCCGGAGTCGATTCCCTTCCTGCTCGAGCTGAACCTGGGGGTGGCGAAGAACATTTCCGGACTGGAGGCGAGCGGGCCGCTGGCCGACTGGATCGCGCGTAGCAAGGACTGAAATTCCGAGCGGACTGAAATTCCGAGCGGCCAGGTATCCGGCGCGTGAGGCCGGGCACAACGCCTATAATGTTGTTTTCGAATATCGCACTGACAACATCATGAGCGCATACCGTTCCAACTCCTCCCTCGACGACATCATCGCCGGCTTCGACAAGGCCCTGCGCGTGGTCGGCGGCGTCGCCGCATCGTCGCGCCCGAACCCGGGCGCGCACGCCACCGACTGCGAAATGAATGACGACGAACGCCGCCACAGCGCCGGCCTGATGCGGGTGAACCATGTCGGGGAAGTGTGCGCGCAGGCCCTGTACGACTCGCAGGCGCGCTTCGGCAAGAGCCCGGCCATCCGCAAGCAGTTCGAGAAATCGGCGCGCGAGGAAGAAGACCACCTGGCCTGGACCGCCGAGCGCCTGTCCGAGCTGGGCTCGCAGCCGAGCCTGCTCAATCCGCTGTGGTATGCGGGTTCCTATGTATTGGGCAGCATCGCCGCCAAGCTGGGCGACCCGCACAGCCTGGGCTTCGTGGTCGAGACCGAGCGCCAGGTCGAGGCACACCTGAACCGCCACCTGGAGGACCTGCCGCCGCAGGACGCGAAGTCGCGTGCGATCGTGGAACAGATGCGGGTCGATGAAATCGCGCACGGCGCGAAGGCAGCGGCGCTGGGGGCGGCCGATACGCCGCTGCCGGTGCGGATCTTGATGACGGCGATGTCGAAGGTGATGACGACGACGGCGTATCACCTCTAAGCGGGCTTAGACCTCGACGATCTCTACAGAGTGCGTGATCTCGGCCGTCTTGGCCAGCATGATCGACGCCGAGCAGTACTTGTCATGCGACAGGCTCACCGCGCGCTCGACCGCCGCCGGTTTCAGGTTGCGCCCGGTGACCGTGAAGTGGAAGTTGATCTTCGTGAACACCTTCGGATCGGTCTCCGCGCGCTCGGCCTGCAGCGTGACGTCGCAGCCGCGCACGTCCTCGCGGCCGCGCTTGAGAATCAGGACCACGTCGTAGGCGGTGCAGCCGCCGGTGCCGACCAGCACCATCTCCATCGGGCGCGGCGCCAGGTTGTGGCCGCCGCCTTCCGGCGCGCCGTCCATGACCACCATGTGGCCGCTGCCGGTCTCGGCCCGAAAACTCATGCCCGACGGGCCGTTCCAGCTGACTTTCACTTCCATTCGATTTCTCCGCTGAGGTCTAGTGCTGGAGCATTGTAAAACGAAAAAGGGGACGCCTCTGCCGGCGCCCCCTTTTTGCGATCAAGGCCGGGACGGAATCACACGCCCAGCACGTAGCGTTCGCTCTTCATGCGCCAGCTCGAATAGGCGATGATCAGGGCCGCCGGAACCGCCGAACACAGGAAGGTCAGCAGGAAGGGCGTGGCGCCGACCTGGCCGGCCTTGGACATCTCGGTCACCAGGGTCTGGTTCGCCAGCATCGGCACCATGTACATCCACTGCGCGGTCTTTAGTTCCATGAAGGTGACCACCATGCCCGGGATGATCGGGACGATCAGCACGATGCTGAGCATGGTCTGCGCTTCCTTGAAGGACTTGGAGTTCATCGCCAGCGCGATATGCAGCGCGCCGCCCAGCAGCGCCAGCGGCGCCGTCACCAGGCACACCAGCAGCAGGTCGGCCCAGCGCAGGCTCCAGGTCATGCCGAGTTCCTCCAGCGGCAGCCAGCCCAGGATCAGGTGCGCCAGCATCAGTTCGAGCGTCACGCCGACGACGCCCAGCGTGCTCGCCGCCAGCCACTTGCCGCCGATGAGTTCCCAGGTCGTGGCCGGCTGGGCCATCAGCACTTCGAGCGAGCGGCGTTCGCGTTCGCCGGCGGTGCTGTCGACCGCCGCCGACATGCTCAGCATGAAGGCCGGGAAGAACAGGATGCCGATGATGCCGCCGATCAGGGCCGCGGAGCGCGACGCATTGGTGCCGGTGTCGTAGCGCTGCACCTGGATCGGCGACAGCGCCGCCGGCGACACGCCGTGCGCCAGCAGGCGCGCACTGGCGATGTTGGCGCCGTAGGCCTTCAGCACTTCCTCGATGTCGCTGCGCTGCCCGCCGGTGTCGGCGGCCGAGTCGTACCAGATCTCGACCCGTGCCGGGCGCATGGCGTAGTAATTTTCGGTGAAGTCTTCCGGCAGGCGCAGCACCGCCGCCACCTTCTTGGAGCGCAGCAGCTCGCCAATGGCGTCTTCGTCCATCGGCGCCGTCTCCTTGGCGGTGATGTTCTTCTGGCCCAGCTGCGCCATCAGGGTCGGCGCCTTGGCCCCGCCGATCACGGCCAGCTCGATGCCTTCGCGCTCGGTCTTGGTGCTTTTCTCGATCCCCTGGTGCAGCATGAAGCCGATCAGGGCCGGATAGAACAGCGTGAACATGGCGAGCATGCCGAGGGTGCGCTTGTCGCGCAGTGTCTCGCGCAGCTCTTTCCAGAAAATGACCCACAGCTTGGTTTTCATGCGATTCCTTCTTCGGTGCCGACCAGGTTGACGAAGGCGTCTTCCAGGTTGGTGATGCCGGTGCGCCGGCACAGTTCGTCGGGCGAGCCCTGGGCCACGGTGTGGCCGCCGGCGATGACGATCACGTCCTCGCACAGCGCGGTCACTTCCTGCATCACGTGGGTCGCCATGATCACGCAGCAGCCGTCGGCGCGCAGGGCGTTCAGGGCGGTGCGCAGGGCGCGCGTGCTCATCACGTCCAGGCCGCGGCTCGGCTCGTCGAGCAGCAGGTGGCGCGGTCGGTGCAGCAGCGTGCGCGCCAGCGCCACCTTGATGCGCTGGCCCTGCGAGAAGCCCTTGGTGCGGCGCTCGAGGATCTCTTCCATGCCCAGCAGTTCGGACACCTCGTCGATGCGCTTGCCGACGGCGGCGCGCGTCATGCCGTTCAGTTCCCCGAAGTAGACGAGGTATTCGCGCGTGCTCAGGCGCTCGTACAGCCCGAACTGGTCGGTCAGGAAACCGATGTTGCGGCGCACCTCCATCGGATTCTTTTCCGGATCGACGCCGTCGATCGAGATGCTGCCATGGTCGCGCTTGAGCAGCCCGACCAGGGTGCGCAGCAGGGTGGTCTTGCCGGCGCCGTTGGGGCCGAGCAGCGCGGTGATCTGGCCATCGCGCGCGGTGAAGCTGACGCCGCCCAGCGCCTGGACGGCGCCGAACTTCTTGCGTACATCGTGAACTTCGATCATGTTCTGTGCCTTATGGTTGCGGGCCGGCGCCGCCGAGCTGGAAGGTGGGGGGCGGAATCTCTTTCAGGCAGCTGGCGTCCAGCTTGTCCTGCGGCTTGTCCAGGAAGGCGCGCAGCAGGCGCGGCGCGCAGCCGAGCTGCGAGACGCCGTGGCCGACATTGTCGACCACCACGTGCTGGGCGCGGCTCATGTACTTGGCCGCGCTCTCGGCGCGGCGCGGCGCCGTGACCGGATCGAGCGCGCCGGACAGCAGCAGGGTCGGTGCGTCGATGCGCGCCGGCTCCTTGTACGGAACGGCCGGTACGTTCATCTGCTTGCAGAAGGCCGGCATCTGCCGGGCCAGCGACTTGGTGAGCTTGCCGGCATCCTGCGCCATCAGCTCGGGCGTCAGGCGCGGCACGTCTTCGGCGCAGACCACGGCCAGGTGCATCAGCATCGCGAGCTGGCCGGAGCTGCCGAAATCGCCGGCGATGTTCTGGCGCGCGACGAAGGGCTGCCAGCGTCCCTGCGAGGCGTTATGGATCAGGAAGGGCAGGCGGCGCGCATCCGCCGGCGAGTACAGGATGCCGTGCACGGTGCCGAGGAAGCGCGCGGCGGTCATGGTGACCTCGAGCGGCTGCGCGGTGCGTGGATTGGGCAGCGTGACGCGCACCGGGTTGGCCTCGAGCTTCGCCACCAGGGCGTTTAACTGCGCCCGCACGTTCGGGAAGGCCTTGTTGCAGGCGGCATCGGCGGCGCATTGCGCGAACATCTTGTCGAGCGCGGCGTGGGCGTCGCGGGCGCCGGCCTGGATCACCTGGTCGGGCGCGGCGACGCCGTCCAGCACCATGCTGCGCACGCTGGAAGGATACAGGCGTGCATAGGCCTGGCCGAGGCGGGTGCCATAGGAGCCGCCCCAGACATTCACCGCGCCATAGCCGAATGCACGGCGCACCAGCTCGATGTCGCGGGCCGACGCGTCGGTGGTGTAGGCGCTCCATTGGACCTTGGTGGCGGCGATGCAGGCGAGCGCCTCGGCATTGAGCTGTTCTTCGCTCATGCTCTCGTGCTCGGGCTTGCTCTTGCAGTCGAGTTTCCCCGAACGGCCGGTGCCGCGCTGGTCGATGAACACGATGTCGCGGGTGGCGCGCACGCGGGTGAAGGCGGTGGTGAGCAGGCCGGCCACTTCGCTGCCGGCTTCGCCGGGTCCGCCGGCCAGCACGAACACGGGGTCGCCCCGCGTGCCCTGGCGATGCGCCGGGGCGATCGTGACATGCAGTTTCAGCTTGGCGCCGGCCGGCTTGGCATGGTCGAGCGGAACCTCGATGCTGCCGCAGCGCAGGGTGGCGGTCACGCCGGGCAGATGGCAGTTGCGGGTGGCGGCTGCGGGCTTGGCGCCGGCTGCGGCGTCACCGGGCGCAGCCGCGGCGGCCGTCGATGCTGCGAGCCAGAGGGCGGCGACGGGCAGTAAGGTGGGCAACAACGCGGGGAGTAACGATCTTGTCTTCACACAATCTCCTCAAAGGATGCTTGCATAGTAGATTCGCATCGTTTTAATGGTCAATCGATAAGTTGCACCATCGCATGAAATTATGCGAGCCGGGAGGGCTATGTCAGGGAAGAAAGAAATAGATGGGGGAAGGGCGCGGAAAATGCGACAGCGGGCGCTGGGCGCATTGACGGGTTGGCCCCGGTTCGGCTATCATCGTGGGCTTTCCCTTTGCTCGGGGAAGATAATAAGGCAGAGTCCGCTGCAGCAAGGGCGGAACCACCACAGTGAGCATTTAACTTATTTAGGAAGTCATCATGAAAACTTTTTCCGCTAAGGGCCATGAAGTCCAGCGCGACTGGTTGGTGATTGACGCGACGGACTTGGTCCTCGGACGTGTTGCCAGCGAAGTGGCACTCCGACTGCGCGGCAAGCACAAGCCGGAGTTCACTCCGCACGTCGATACCGGCGACTACATCATCGTCGTCAATGCAGGCAAGCTGCGCGTGACCGGCACCAAGGCCACCCAGAAGACCTACTACCGTCACTCGGGCTACCCGGGCGGTATCTACGAAACTAACTTCCTGAAAATGCAACAGCGCTTCCCGGGCCGTGCCCTGGAAAAGGCTGTCAAAGGCATGCTGCCGAAGGGCCCGCTGGGCTATGCAATGATCAAGAAGCTGAAAGTGTACGCGGAAGGTTCGCACCCGCACGCAGCACAGCAACCACAAGCACTGACCCTCTAAGGAACTGACATGATCGGTAACTACAACTACGGCACCGGCCGTCGCAAGAGTGCAGTCGCTCGCGTGTTCATCAAAGCCGGCACCGGCCTGATCGTCGTGAACGGCAAGCCTGCGAACGAATACTTCTCGCGTGAGACCGGCCTGATGGTCATCCGCCAGCCGCTGGAACTGACCGGCAACGTCGAGCGTTTCGACATCAAGGTCAACGTGCACGGTGGTGGTGAGTCGGGCCAGGCAGGCGCCGTCCGCCACGGCATCACCCGCGCCCTGATCGACTACGACGCAGGCCTCAAGGGCGACCTGGCACGTGCCGGTTTCGTCACCCGTGACGCCCGTGAAGTCGAGCGTAAGAAAGTCGGCCTGCGTAAAGCACGCCGCGCAAAGCAGTTCTCGAAGCGTTAATTCGTCTCAAGCTGCTGGCAGCGCCTTCGGGCGCTGGCTGCGAAAGCCGTCCTCCGCAAGGTGGGCGGCTTTTTGCTTTTACGGGGCCTTTTCCGCGCGTTCCATGCGCTCTGGGTAAGGCGCCGTCGGATTCTTCATTATTCGCCGATATTCATCTTCCAAGTCATGCATGAATAGCCAAGAATACGACCATTCCATTGACGTTCAGGAAAGGTTGATATGAATTTTGGCGAAAGACTCAAGGCGATCAGGACCGACAAGGGCCTGACCCAACCGCAGTTCGCGCAACTGGCGGGCATCGAGCAATCCTATTTATCGAAACTGGAAAACGACAAGTCGGTGCCCTCGGCCGAGATGTTTTCCACCATCCTCGCGGCCCTGGAGATGGATGCGGCAAGCTTCCTGCAGGAGGTGGACAAGAGCGTGCTCGACACCACCCTGCGCCATATTCCCGCGGTGACCCAGTTCACTGCCGGCGAAGTGGCGGTGCAGGTCCACTATACGAAGCGCTGGCTGTTCGGTTCGGCGGCGGCGTGGATCCTCGGCTTTGCCATGATGCTGGCGGCGAATGACGGCATTTTCTTCTCGAACAAGCTCTACAAGTATGCTTCGCCGGGCGTGATCCGTGCCGGCGAAGCGGAGAACATCTTCACCACCTGGAGGGCAATCCTTGCCCAGCAGCTAGTCGCCAAGACCATCACGGTCGAGGACATGGGGAAACAGTCGGCGGACTTCCTGGCAAAACGGGAGCGCCCGCTGACCGTGGAGTGGCCGGACAGCCGCGGCACGGTGTATTACGAGGCGGTGGAAGACGGACGGCGCCGCTTCGAACTGGTCGATACAAAATACATTGAACCAGAGGGCAACCGCATCCTGCAGTACCTCGGCGCGATCGTGCTTTTCAGCGGCTTTGTCGGCCTGTTCATCGAGTGGCGGCTGCGCCGTCTGAAAAACAAACACAAATAAGGAAGACCCCCATGTCGCAGATCCGAACCTTCTTCGCCGGCGCCACCACCATGGCCGCGGCCCTGGCCGCCATCATGACCCTGAGCGGCGCCGGTAACCCGGCCCGGCGCGCCAGCTTCGACGAGATCACCGTCGGGCGCATCAACATCGTCGAACCGGACGGCACCAAGCGCATGATCATCTCCAACAAGGCCCAGTTTCCGGGCGACTTCATGCAAGGGAAGGAGGGCGCACGCCCGGACCGCCGCAGCTTTGCCGGCATGTTGTTCATCAACGAGGAAGGCACCGAGAACGGCGGTCTGATCCAGAAGGGCAGCATCGGCGCCGATGGCAAGATCGCGTCCGGCCTGTCGCTCACCTTCGACCGTTTCCGCCAGGACCAGGCCGTGCAGCTGATGAACAACGACAGCGCCGACCACCAGATGAGCGGCCTGAAGATCAATGACGTGCCCTATCACGGCCTTACTTCGATCGGCGACATCCGGCGCTTCCGCGAGGAGAGCGCCAAGCTTCCGCAAGCCGAGCAAAGGGCTTACTGGAACAAACTGGCGGACGAAGGACGCCTGGGCCAGAACCGCATCTGGCTCGGCAACACCGGTAGCAAGGGCTCGGCGCTCCAGCTCAAGGACGCCAAGGGCAGGACGCGCATGATGCTGCTGGTCTCGGCCGACGGCAAGGCGGAAATCCAGATGCTGGACGAGCAGGGCAAGGTCAGCAAATCGATCACGCCC
This sequence comes from Telluria sp. PB2R4, assembly GCF_059685695.1. NCBI lineage: Bacteria > Pseudomonadati > Pseudomonadota > Betaproteobacteria > Burkholderiales > Oxalobacteraceae > Telluria > Telluria sp. PB2R4. The sequence goes on from NZ_JCASIC010000015.1 coordinate 101,930, forward strand.
GGCTCGGTGGACTGACGGTGCGGCGACCGCCAGGGGCGGTCAGCTGCGGAAGATCTTCAGCAGGGTCGCGGCCGGCGACGCCGCGCCGATCTTGCGGTCGCTGCGCGCGGCGTCGATGACCTCGACCAGCTCCTCGTACTTGTCGGCCTGCCGGTCGTCGAGGTTGATCATGTTCATGGTCCAGCGCGGGAAGGTGCGGAACTTGGCCGGTTCGTTGTACAGCACCCGCGAATGCTTGTGGCGCGGATCCTGTTCGATCTTGTCGTAGAGCGTGGCGAGCGTCGGCGCCGGGCCCTCCAGCACCTGCAGGAACCAGCCGCCGTTGTAGAACAGGCTGCCGGTGACGTCGATGTGCTGGTTATTCGCCTGGGCGGTGGCCTGGATGGCGCGCAGTTCATCGGCGGAAACCTTGCGGACAGACTGGCTGAGATAGACGAGCTGGTGGATGGACATGGGTCTGGTCGTGGTAAGGGTTGATCGGAAAGAAACGTTCAACCCTCACTTTATATCAGGAATTTGTTTCCGCAAGGAACCTTTCTCGCTATTGTCCCGACATTTCCGGTTCATCACCAGTTCATTAATCGGCTTGTGCCTGCAAATATTATTTGCATTTCTGCCAATTAATGCAAATTTCCTGTGCATCCTGTGCGAGGCGCGGTGGCGCACGCATTTTTCATGACTGTTAGAATTGCACACCCGTGCAGCTTCGTCCTGCCGATCTCATTTTTTATCTCACTAAGGAACAGAACATGATCAAAGTTGGCATCGTTGGCGGAACCGGATACACGGGCGTGGAATTGCTGCGGCTGTTGGCCGTGCATCCCGACGTGCAGCTGACCGCGATCACCTCGCGCAAGGAAGACGGCCTGCCGGTGGCCGACATGTTCCCCTCGCTGCGCGGCGTCGTCGACCTGGCCTTCTCGAGCCCGGACAAGGCCGACCTGAGCCAGTGCGACGTGGTGTTCTTCGCCACCCCGCACGGTGTCGCCATGGCGCAAGCCCCGGCGCTGCTGGCGGCCGGCGTCAAGGTGATCGACCTGGCGGCCGACTTCCGCCTGAAAGACCAGGCCACGTTCGAGAAGTGGTACAAGATCCCGCATACCGCCCCGGAACTGATCGAAGAAGCCGTGTACGGCCTGCCGGAACTGAACCGCGAAGATATCAAGAAGGCACGCCTGATCGCCAACCCGGGCTGCTACCCGACCACCATGCAGATCGGCTTCTACCCGCTGCTCAAGGCCGGCATCATCGACGCGGGCAACCTGATCGCCGACGCCAAGTCGGGCGTCTCGGGCGCCGGCCGCAAGGCCGAGATCGGCACGCTGTTCTCGGAATCCAGCGATAATTTCAAGGCCTACGGCGTGCATGGCCACCGCCACACGCCGGAAACCTCGGCCCAGCTGGCGCGCTTCACCGAGCAGAAGGTCGGCCTGATCTTCACCCCGCACCTGGTGCCGATGATCCGCGGCATGCACGCAACCCTGTACGCGCGCCTGACGCAGGACATCGACGACGCGGCGCTGCAGGCCCTGTTCGAAGATGCCTACAAGGACAGCCAATTCGTGGACGTGATGCCCTTCGGCTCGCATCCGGAAACCCGGTCGACCCGCGGCTCGAACATGCTGCGCCTGGCGCTGCACCGTCCGGAAGGCGGCAACACCGTCGTTATCCTGGTGGTGCAGGACAACCTGATGAAAGGCGCGGCCGGCCAGGCCGTGCAGTGCATGAACATCATGTTCGGCCTCGACGAAGCGACCGGCCTGAAGCAGATCGCGCTGCTGCCCTGATTCCGGGGAATCGCGCTGTACCGAACGGCCGCATGCGATGCGGCCGTTTTTACGTCCAGGCCCGACGCGCGGCGCGACCCGCCGTGTGTTGGATTGCTGAATCGCATTCCTGCCAAGCCGATCTAGATCAACGCCACTCTTGTTGAGAACGGTAAATTGACCGATGCACAGGTTGATTTCAGCGCTGCGGCGAATCCGCTGGCGTCCTACTGGAGAGGTGGAACATGTTCGGTCGACAAGTAAAAAGCGAGATTGACAGCCTGGTCGGCATCTCGGCCCGCATCGAGGGCGACCTGTGCTTTACCGGCGGCCTGCGCATCGACGGCGAGGTACATGGCAACGTGGTTGCGGCCGACGGCGCCGACAGCATGCTGATCGTATCCGAACATGCGCGGATCGAGGGCGAGGTGCGCTGCACCAGCCTGGTGGTCAACGGCTATATCGCGGGATCGGTATATTCGTCAGAACTGCTTGAAATACAGCCAAAAGGCCGCATACATGGTGATGTCCATTACCGCTTGCTCGAGATGCACGGCGGCGCCCTCGTGACCGGAAAACTGACCCACGAACCCGCAGGCGAGCCGGTGTTTCATCTAGCCGACGCCGAGGCCGGCGTAGCGGCCGGGTAAGCAGCATGAGTTGCGCCAAGGGTCTATAATGGACACCATAGCGTAATTCACGTATTTCACCAGGAGTGTTTCATGACCGCAGTCGCCGAAGTGCAAGAGCACGACACGATCCCCGTCCCGATCAACTTCACCGACAGCGCCGCAGATAAGGTTGCACAGCTGATCGAGGAAGAAGGCAATCCCGACCTCAAGCTGCGCGTCTTCGTGCAGGGCGGCGGTTGCTCCGGTTTCCAGTATGGCTTCACGTTTGACGAAATCGTCAACGAAGACGACACCACGATGGAAAAGAACGGCGTCCAGCTGCTGATCGACTCGATGAGCTACCAGTACCTGGTCGGCGCCGAGATCGACTACAAGGACGACCTCGAAGGCGCCCAGTTCGTCATCAAGAACCCGAACGCCACCTCGACCTGCGGTTGCGGTTCGTCGTTCTCCGCCTGAACCTTCCCCCAGGCCGCCCGGTGCGCCGGGCAGTCGACGGCCCGGTTCATCCGGGCCGTTCCTTTTAGAGGGCCCGGCTTGTCCGGGCTCTTTGCTGTTTACGCGGGATAGAGTGCGCCCAGGATGCGTGGGCCGCGCGCCCCGGTGACGGCCGGCAGGTTGCCCGGCTGGCGCTCCATGAAACGGTAGCCGAGCCAGGCAAAGGCCAGCGCCTCGACCCGGTTCGGGGCGATGCCCAGCGCCGCCGTCGATTCCACCCGCACACCGCCGAGCGCACTGCCGATCTCGCGCAGCAGGCTCGCGTTATAGGCGCCGCCGCCGCACACGTACACCCCATCCACCGCCGTCCCCTCGCCGCGGATGGCGTCGGCGATCGCCACTGCCGTGAGGCGGGTCAGTGTCGCCATGACATCGGCCGGCGCCAACGCCTCGAATCCCTTCAGCTTGCCGTCCAGCCAAGTGTCGTGGAACAGGTCGCGCCCGGTGCTCTTGGGCGCCGGCTGGCGGAAATAGGGCTCGTCCAGCAGCGCCGCCAGGAGCGCCGCGTTCACGCTGCCGCTAGCGGCCCAGGCGCCGTCCTCGTCGTAGGCCTTGCCCAGGTGACGGCCGATCCACAGATCCATCAGCACATTGCCCGGGCCGGTATCGAAACCGGTGACGCGGCCATCGCCATGCAGCACGCTGATGTTGCCGATTCCGCCGATGTTCACCACGACCCGCGCCGTGCCCGGCTTGCCGAAGGCGGCCTCGTGGAAGGCCGGCACCAGCGGCGCGCCCTCGCCGCCGGCGGCGACATCGCGGCTGCGGAAGTCGGCGATCACATCGATCCCGACCAATTCGGCCAGCAGGGCGGGGTTATTGGTCTGGCGCGTAAAGCCCAGTTCCGGGCGGTGGCGGATGGTCTGGCCATGTACGGCCACTGCGGCCACACCCGCGCTAGCGGCGGGCAACAGCTGGCGCACGCAGTCGGCGTAGCACAGGGCCAGGCCGTTGGCGGCCAGCGCTTCGCGCTCGAGCTCGTTCTCGCTGGCGGCCTGCAGGGCCATCAACTCGCCGCGCAGCGCTTCGGGGAAGGGCGTGAAGGCGGCCGCAATCGTGCGGATGCCGCCGCCGGCGAAGTCGGCCAGTACGCCATCCACGCCGTCGAGGCTGGTGCCGGACATCAGGCCGATATATAGGGACGAGGTCTCGCTCATGTGTTTCTCCTTATGGGGCGACCGAACGGTGGTGCGCCGACCAGCATACTAAACGCTCGCGTTCTTATACGAAAGCTTGTCCAATATGAACTATTGGCAAATAGTTCAACGCGGATATCACATTATTATTAAACCGTTGTTTTTAAACGTCTTTATGTTAATGAGCAGTTCACTTTCTGTCTACTTGCAGTATTTTTTTATGGCAAGCTAAGTTGATTAGAGTAAATTCTCTAGACAGGACGCGAACGCTTGACCAACCGGCCGACGTTTCCGGCATATCGCCCCAACGCTTATCGTTTTGCAGGATGAACATGAAATTCAATAACTTGAACATCGGTACCCGGCTCGGCAGCGCCTTCGCCGTGATCCTCGTGCTCGCCGCGGTCATGCTGGGGACTGCCTTGTGGCAGCTCGGCCGTATTGCCGACGCCAAGGCCGTCATGACGGCCACGACACATAAGTCCGATCTTGCTGCCCAGTGGCTGCAGGGCATCGCAACCAACAGCGTCCGGACTATCGCAAAAATCAAAAGCACTGATCCGGCCGACGATGCGTACTATGACCAGGAAATGAAGGCGGTGAGCGCTGGCGTGACCAAGGTTCAGAAAGAGCTCGAGGCGCTGGTCGAAAGCGAACAGGGCAAGGCGCGCCTGAAGGCGGTGGCCGATCAGCGCAAGAAATATGTTGCGACGCGCGACGAGGCCTTCCGCCGCAAGGCCGAACCGGACGTGGACCATGCCCAGCTCACCGACAAAGTCATTCCGGAGATGAAAAAGTATGTGGGCACGGTGGAAGAGGTCGTGGCCTACCAGGGCAGGCTGTTCGCCGAAGCGAACGCGCGCATCGACGCATTGCAGGCGAGCGCACAACAGCTGCTGGTCGGCATGGGTATCGCTGCGCTGGCATGCGGCGCGCTGTTCGCCCTGTTCCTGACCCGAAGCATCACCCGCCCACTGGCCCATGCCGTCGCACTTGCCGAGCAGGTTGCCTCGCGCGACCTGACCGCCGACATCCAGGTATCGAGCCGCGATGAAGTCGGCCAGCTGCTGTCGGCGCTCAAGCGCATGAACGACAGCCTGCTCACGACGGTGAACGAAGTACGCGCCGGCACCGAGACCATTGTCAGCGCCTCGCAGCAGATCGCTTCGGGCAATCTCGACCTGTCTGCCCGTACCGAGCAGCAGGCCGGCTCGCTCGAAGAGACGGCCTCGTCGATGGAAGAGCTGACCAGCTCGGTCCGACTGAATGCCGATAATGCACGCCAGGCCAATACCCTGGCACAGGCGGCCTCCGAGATTGCCGTGCGCGGCGGTCAGGTGGTGTCGCAAGTCGTGACCACCATGGAATCGATCAACGCGTCCTCGAAGAAGATCGGCGACATCATCGCAGTGATCGACGGCATCGCCTTCCAGACGAATATCCTGGCGCTCAATGCCGCGGTGGAAGCGGCACGCGCCGGCGAACAGGGCAGGGGCTTTGCCGTCGTCGCCTCCGAAGTGCGCAACCTGGCGCAACGTTCGGCGGGTGCGGCCAAGGAAATCCGCAGCCTGATCACGGATTCGGTGCAAAAAGTGGATGCCGGCGGGCGCCTGGTCGACGAGGCCGGTGCAACCATGCAGGAAATCGTCCAGGGCATCACGCGCGTCACCGACGTCATGGCCGAAATCACCTCGGCCAGCGCCGAGCAGGCGCTCGGCATCGAGCAGGTCAATGCCGCGATCACCCAGATGGACGACGTCACGCAACAGAATGCCGCGCTGGTCGAAGAAGCGGCCGCGGCGGCCGCATCGATGCAGGACCAGGCGAGCTCGCTGGCCGCGCTGGTGAATACCTTCACGGTCGACGCCGCCCCTGCGCCTGCGCGCATGCCGGTGTCCGTCCAGCCATCGGGCGAGCGCTCGCTGCGCCTGGGTCTCGCTACGGCCTGAGCGGGCGGCGCCAGTGGGCCGGCCGGCATGCAAGTGCGCAGGCTGGCCCCTGGACTACTTCTTCGGCGGCGGTACCGGGTTCATTTCCATTGACCAAATCACCGCCGCAATCTTCCATCCCTCCTCGGTGCGGACCAGCTGCCAGCTCTCCTTGCCCCAGTTGTTCCGGTAATTGTCGCGCATGAAGCTGTAGTCAAACAGCACCTGCGCGATGTCGCCATCGGTATCGATGCGCACGTTCTCGAAGGTTTCGCTACGCGCTTCTGGGGTGCGAGCAATATTTTCAATGAACTTGCGCGGCGTGCTGCGCATAATCTTGGGCAAGACTTGCTTCGGATCCTTCAACGCGGCCCGCTCGCGCGCCATGCTGGTATCGGTGTCGACACCCACCCAGGTAATGTCTTCGTGCAGGAACAGGCGCATGAAGCCGGCCGTGTCCTTCGCAATGATCGCCTTGTCGAATGCCTGGACGATGGCTTCGATCTGGCGGCGGCTTTCGGCAGGGTCTTGTGCGGCAGCGCGTTGGGGCAGGGTGGCGAGCAGGGCCAGGCAGAGCGTGGCGGCAGCAAAAACAGGTCTCATGGTATTTCCTCGATGATGTTTTCAAGTAAAGCTCGCATGAACTCTAGCATTGAAAAACAATCATCAGGCAATAAAATTTCTATATAGTGGAAATTAAACTGCTACACCATGGAATTTATGCTTGCTGAATAAAAGAAGTGCTGAAAGCAAACGCCCCGCGGCATGCAAGATGCGGCGGGGCGTTTGAGGAAAAGGGAAGCGCTGGGAGCGCCTAACAACACCCCGAGGGCAAGGCGCATCGTCGAAGACAGTACGTTAGTACGGCGAGACGATGCAACGCAGCCATCGGGGGAATTGTTAGGTGCTCTAGCGTGCAGCCATGGCGTTGCCGCTTGGCGCCAGCAGCGAGAAGCGGTGATTCATCTCGGCAGCGGCCATGCGGAAGCGGCTCAGTTCGGCCTGGGTCAGCGGCTGCTGGGCCAGCGACTTGAACTTGTTCGGGTCCTTGGCCTGGCCAGCGACGCGGAACTCGTAGTGCAGGTGCGGGCCGGTCGACCAGCCGGTCGAACCGACGTAGCCGATGACCTGGCCCTGGCTGACCTTGCTGCCCTTGCGCACGCCCGGAGCGAAGCGGCTCATGTGGGCATAGGCGGTGCTGTAGCTCGACCAGTGCTTCAGGACGACCTGGTTGCCGTAGCCGCCGCTGTTGCCGGCAAAATCGACGACGCCGTCGGCGGCCGCGCGGATCGGGGTGCCCGACGAGGCTGCGTAGTCGACGCCCTTGTGCGCCTTCCACTTGCCCGAGATCGGGTGGGTGCGCATCGAGAAGCCGGACGAGATACGCGAGAATTCCAGCGGCGACTTGAGGAAAGCTTTCTTCAGCGACTTGCCGTCCAGGCTATAGTAGCCGCCCTGCTTGGTGACCGGGTCTTCGTACCACACCGACTGGTAGGCCACGCCGCGGTTGACGAATTCGCCTGCCAGGATGCGGCCGGTCTTGATCAGTTCGCCATCGAGCCAGAAGGTTTCGTACACAACATTGAACCGGTCGCCACGCTTGATGTCGGAGCGGAAGTCGATGTTGGTCGAGAACATTTCGATGATCTGGGCGACCACCGAGTCCGGCATGCTGCCGCCGTCGACATTCGAGTCGGTCGCCGAATACAGCGAGCTGGTGATTTCGCGCGAACGCATCTCGACGCGGCGCTCGAGCTTGGCCGGCGCTTCGGTGGCGACGAACTTCTCGCCCTGGCGCTCGACGGTGATGCGGCGTGCCTCGCCGGCCTTGCCGTCGGTGATCGTGGCGCGCATCGACAGCAGCAGGCCATGTTCATCGGTTTCGGCCTGGACGCGCTTGCCGGTCTTGAGGGACAGCAGGCGGCGGGCGGTTTTGTCGCTACGGAAGAATTTCTGGGCGTCGGCGTCGTTGACACCAAGGCGGGTGAAGAGGGAGCCAAGCGAATCGCCTGGTCGGATACGCTCTTCGTGGATGAACTCCTGCTGGTCTTGCTGCAGGGCGGCGATCTGGTCTGCAAGATTCGGCAGTTCCAGGCTCTGCTCGATCGAGGTGACCGGCATGTCTGCCGCGTCGGGGGCGATCGGGGCCACGGCGACTGCGCCGAAAGCACACACGCTCAGGAGTGCGGCGCCGGCGCTCACGATGCGCGATTTGCGCGTTCGCGGCAGCAGCTGGAGCAGGCTCTTGCTAGTGATTTTATGTATAGGGTTCATGCAATCAGTTAAAATTTGCGGCTGAACTTCTAAGGTTCCAGTTTCTTATCGATCTGCAAAGTTTTCTACAGGAAACTGAAAAACGATCGTGAATTATACCAAAAGAACTGGTCCTACAATACCCTTGGCAATTTTCCTACATAAATACTCAACTCGCATATATGACTTCCACTGTTTCGTCCGGTAGCGGCGCTCCGCTGAATTCTTCCGCTTCCCTGCCGTTGACGGACAAGGTGCTCGAGGCGCTGGCCATTGCCAGGCGCGGTGTCGATGAACTGCTGATCGAGAGCGAATTCGCCCAGAAGCTGGCGCGCTCCGAACAGTCGGGCAAGCCGCTGCGCATCAAGCTGGGCCTGGACCCGACCGCGCCCGACCTGCACCTTGGCCACACCGTGGTGCTGAACAAGATGCGCCAGCTGCAAGACCTGGGCCACCAGGTGATCTTCCTGATCGGCGACTTCACGTCGATGATCGGCGACCCTTCGGGCCGCAATGTCACGCGTCCGCCGCTCACCAAGGAGCAGGTCGAGGAAAACGCCATGACCTACTTCCGCCAGGCCTCACTGGTGCTGGACGCCGCGCGCACGGAAATCCGCTACAACTCGGAATGGTGCGACCCCCTGGGCGCGCGTGGCATGATCCAGCTCGCCTCGCGTTACACCGTCGCCCGCATGATGGAGCGCGACGATTTCACCAAACGCTACAAGAGTGGGACTCCCATTGCTGTGCATGAGTTCCTGTACCCTTTGATGCAGGGCTATGATTCGGTCGCTTTGAAGGCGGATCTTGAACTTGGGGGTACCGACCAAAAGTTCAACCTGCTGGTTGGCCGCGAGTTACAGAAAGATTACGGCCAGGAACAGCAGTGCATCCTGACCATGCCGCTGCTCGAAGGCCTGGACGGCGTCGAAAAGATGTCCAAGTCCAAGAACAATTACATCGGCATCACCGAAGCCCCGAACACCATGTTCGGCAAGCTGATGAGCATCTCGGACGACATGATGTGGAAGTACTACGACTTGCTGTCCTTCCGCTCGATCGCCGAGATCGCCCAGGTCAAGGCCGAAGTCGCCGGGGGCGCCAACCCGCGCGATGCGAAAGTTGCGCTGGGTAAGGAAATCGTCACGCGCTTCCATTCGGCCCAGGCCGCCGACGATGCGCTGGCCGACTTCGTCAACCGCTCGAAGGGCGGGATCCCGGACGATGTACCGGCAGTGAGCCTGCCGGGTGCGCCGCTGGGCGTGGCCCAGTTGTTGAAGGCGGCCGGCCTGTGCGCCTCGACCTCGGAAGCCATGCGCATGGTCGACCAGGGCGGCGTGCGCATCGACGGCGCCGTCGTCAGCGACAAGGGCCTGCAGGTCGAGGCCGGCACCTTTGTCATGCAGGTCGGCAAGCGCAAGTTCGCGCGCGTCACGCTGGCATGATCGGTCTGCGATGATTGGATTACTGCAGCGCGTCAGCGAGGCCAGCGTACGCGTCGACGGCGAGACCGTCGGCGCGATTCAATCGGGCCTGATGGTGTTGGTGTGCGCCGAAAAGGGCGACACCGAGCGCGAAGCCGAGGCCCTGCTGGCCAAGCTGCTGGGCTACCGCGTGTTCGCCGACGCCGCCGGCAAGATGAACCGCAGCATCACCGACACGGCCGGCGGCCTGCTGCTGGTGCCGCAGTTCACGCTGGCTGCCGATACCAGGTCGGGCACGCGTCCCTCCTTCTCGCCGGCCGCCGCGCCGGAAGACGGGCGGCGCCTGTTCGAGCATGTCGTGCGCCAGGCCCGTGAGCGGCATGGCATTGTCGAGACCGGCAAATTCGGAGCGGACATGAAAGTTTCGCTCATCAACGATGGTCCTGTCACATTCTGGCTGCAGGTTGATCCCGTCGCGGTGGCAGGTGCACAGCGCTGAAACCTGCGTCGCCGTCGCGGGTCAATAGCAGGAAGGGCAGGGAGGTCATATGCGGATCTGGAGCGATTCATTTACCGAAGGCGGGACGATCCCGCCCCACTGTGCGTTCGCGGTGAGCGACCCGGACAGCCACGTCAGGCTGTCCAGCAATCGCAGTCCGCATCTCGCCTGGGACGACGTGCCTGCGGGCGCCAAGTCGCTGGTGCTGATCTGCCACGATCCCGATGTGCCGTCCGTCGGCGACGACGTCAACCAGGAGGGCAAGACCGTCTCCGCTGCGCTGCCGCGGGTCGACTTCTTCCACTGGTCGCTGGTGGACATCCCGGTCGTCCTGAAGTCGCTGGCCGAGGGCATGTTCTCCGACATGGTCACCCCGCACGGCAAGCCGGGCCCGCTGGTGCCCTTCACGATCAAGAACGGCACCGAGCACCAGTTGCGCCAGGGCATCAACGATTATACCGGCTGGTTCGCAAGCGATCCGACCATGGCCGGCGAGTATTACGGTTATGATGGCCCCTGTCCGCCATGGAACGACGAGCGGGTGCATACCTACGTGTTTACGCTGTATGCGCTCGACATCCCGCGGCTGCCGCTGGTGGGCCGCTTCGGCGGCGCCGAACTGCGCCTGGCAATCCGCGGGCATATCCTGGACGAAGCACGCACCTTCGGCGTGTATTCGCTCAATCCCGACGTGGCCCCCCTACTTGCGACCTGAACCGCCCCGAGGTTCGGGCGAACGAACCTCATGCTTTCAAACGACAACGCTCCATCTTCCACCGCAGCCCCGACGACCATCCTCCTGATCCGCCATGGCGAAACCGCCTGGAACGCTGAAAAGCGGCTCCAGGGGCATCTCGACATCGCGCTCAATGCCGAGGGCGAGCGCCAGGCGGCCCTGCTGGGCGCCGCGCTTGCCGCCGAGCGCATCGACCACATCGTTTCCAGCGATTTGCAGCGGGCGCGCCAGACCGCCGACGCTATCGCCCGCCCGCGTGGCGCGCAGGTCGGCCTTGACGCGGCGCTGCGCGAGCGCTGCTACGGGGGCTTCGAAGGCTTGCTGTACAGCGAGATCGCGGCGCGCTTCCCACGCGAGTTCGCGGCCTGGCAGGCGCGCGACGTCGATGCAGACTTGCCGCCGGGGACCAACCGCGGCGAGACGTTCCATGCGTTTTTCGATCGGACCACGGGCGCCATCATGGCGCACGCGGCGGCGCATCCAGGCCGGACCGTCGCGCTGGTGGCGCATGGCGGGGTGCTCGAATGTGCCTACCGCGCAGCGCTGGGGCTGTCGCTGGAAACGCCGCGCGACTTCAAGGTGCTCAATGCGAGCGTGAACCGGTTCGTGGTGGAGGAGGGTGTCTTGCGGCTAGTGAGCTGGGGTGAGGTTTCCTACCTTCAGCCGGCGGTATTGGACGACCTGGGATAGGCGGCTTTGGTGGGGTGTCTACCCTCGTTGAATGCCCCTGCCAATATCACACACACAACAGTACCGAAAAATTCTGCCGCTATTTTGAGCAACGAATGAGGTAAAATACTAGGTTCCCGAGAAACTTTAAAGACTTTTCCGCGGTGCAAATCGGTCCTTACATCCTGCGTAACAATGTCTTCGTCGCCCCCATGGCCGGGGTGACGGACCGCCCGTTCCGCCAGCTGTGCAAGCAGCTCGGCGCCGGCTACGCCGTGTCCGAAATGGCGGCCTCGAACCCGCGCCTGTGGGCCAGCGAGAAGACGGCGCGCCGTACCGACCATGCCGGCGAAATGGAACCGAAGGCGGTGCAGATCGCGGGCGCCGACCCCAAGGACCTGGCCGACTGCGCGAAGTTCAACGTCGAGCGGGGCGCCCAGATCATCGACATCAACATGGGCTGCCCGGTAAAGAAGGTCTGCAACAGCTGGTGCGGTTCGGCCCTGCTGCAGCACGAAGACCTGGTCGAGCGCATCCTGCATGCGGTCGTCGAAGCGGTCGATGTGCCGGTCACGCTGAAATTTCGCACCGGCTGGGATCGCCAGAACAAGAATGCCCTCACCATCGCCCGCATGGCGGAACAGGCCGGCATCCAGATGCTGACCCTGCACGGACGCACCCGCGCCGACGGCTACAAGGGAGAGGCCGAATACGACACCATCCGCGCCGTCAAGGCGGCGGTCGGGATCCCGGTGGTGGCCAACGGCGACATTACCACCCCGGAAAAGGCGAAATTCGTGCTCGACTACACCGGCGCCGACGCCGTGATGATCGGGCGCGCCGCCCAGGGCCGCCCCTGGATCTGCCGCGAGATCGACCATTACCTGCGTACTGGCGAGCACCTGCCGGCGCCGCTGGTCGAAGAAGTGCGCGCGCTGATGAACGAGCACCTGCCGGCCCACTACGCCTTTTACGGCGACTTCATCGGTGTCCGCTCGGCGCGCAAGCACATCGGCTGGTACGTCGAGGACCTGCCGGGCGGCGAAGAATTCCGCCAGCGCATGAACTTGCTGGAATCGACGACCGAGCAGCTCGCGGCGGTCGACGCCTTTTTGAAATCGCAACTGCGGCATGGGGAGCGGTTACAATACCGGCCCGCTCATCCTGCCGATGTGGCGATGGCGGCATAAGTACAAGTAATAGCACCATAAAAAGTAGTCATAAGAACGAGAATAAAACGGGGACACGCTGCTTCAGCGGCGAGCAATCATTAACCAGGATGAGCAGCAGAGAACATGAGCAAAGAAAGTATCCAGGAAGTCGTCCAGAAAAGCCTCGAGGACTATTTCAACGATCTGGGCGAGCAGAAACCGACGAACATCTACGACATGATGGTCCTGACGGTGGAAAAACCGGTCCTTGAAGTGGTCATGACGCGCGCCGACGGCAACCAGTCGCATGCTGCACAAATGCTGGGCATCAACCGAAATACCTTGCGCAAGAAACTCCAGGAGCACGGGCTCCTCTAAGCGCATTTGCATGGCGTGGCCGTGCGTCTGGGGCGCGGCCGGTTCACCGTCCGCGCGCCCGGATGCCAGAATTCTTAACCACAGGCCTCACCATGATCAAACAAGCACTGATTTCCGTTTCCGACAAAACCGGCGTCCTCGATTTCGCGAAGGCCTTGTCCGGCCTCGGCGTCAACATCCTGTCCACTGGCGGCACCGCTAAGCTGCTACAGGAAAATGGCGTGCAAGTTACTGAAGTCGCCGACTACACCGGTTTCCCGGAAATGCTCGACGGCCGGGTCAAGACCCTGCACCCGAAGGTGCACGGCGGCATCCTGGCGCGCCGCGACCTGCCTGAGCACGTCGCCAAGCTCGACGAGCACGGCATCCCGCAGATCGACATGGTCGTGGTCAACCTGTATCCGTTCCAGCAGACCGTCGCCAAGGACGAATGCGCGCTGGAAGACGCGATCGAGAACATCGACATCGGCGGCCCGACCATGCTGCGCTCGGCCGCCAAGAACCACCGCGACGTGGTGGTGATCGTCGACCCGGCCGACTACGGCGTGGTGCTGGCGGAAATGAAGGGCGTCGGCAGCGCCGACGCGGCCGGTGGAGCGCCGGTGAGCTACGAGACCAAGTTCCGCCTCGCCAAGAAGGTGTTTGCCCACACCGCGCAGTACGACGGCGCGATCACCAACTACCTGACCAGCCTCGGCGAAGACCGCCTGCACGCGACCCGCTCGCGCTACCCGCAGACCCTGAACATGAGCTTCGAGAAGGTGCAGGACATGCGCTACGGCGAAAACCCGCACCAGGGCGCCGCCTTCTACCGCGACCTGGTCGCCACCCCGGGCGCGCTGGCGAACTATGCCCAGCTGCAGGGCAAGGAACTCTCGTACAACAACATCGCCGATGCCGACGCGGCCTGGGAATGCGTCAAGTCGCTCGGCGGCCTCGGTCAGCCAGCCGGCTGCGTGATCGTCAAGCACGCCAACCCCTGCGGCGTGGCGATCGGCGTGGATGCGCTGGATGCCTATTCGCGCGCGCTGCAGACCGACCCGACCTCGGCTTTTGGCGGCATCATCGCCTTCAACGTCGAGGTGGATGCCCGCGCCGCCGAGGCGGTGTCGAAACTGTTCGTCGAAGTGCTGATCGCCCCCTCGTTCACCCCTGAAGCACGCCAGATCATGTCGGCCAAGCAGAACGTGCGCCTGCTCGAGATTCCGCTCGGCGATGGCCAGAATGCCTGGGACCTCAAGCGCGTCGGCGGCGGCGTGCTGGTGCAGGCGCCGGATGCGAAGAACGTGGGCCTGGGCGACCTGCGCGTGGTCAGCAAGAAGCAGCCGACCCAGCAGCAGCTGCAAGACCTGATGTTCGCCTGGCGCGTGGCCAAGTTCGTCAAGTCGAACGCGATCGTGTTCTGCGCCAACGGCATGACCCTGGGCGTGGGCGCGGGCCAGATGAGCCGTATCGACTCGGCGCGCATTGCCTCGATCAAGGCGCAGAACGCCGGCCTGTCCCTGAATGGCTCGGCGGTGGCCTCGGATGCCTTCTTCCCGTTCCGTGACGGCCTGGACGTGGTGGTCGATGCCGGCGCGACCTGTGTGATCCACCCGGGCGGCTCGATGCGCGACCAGGAAGTGATCGACGCGGCCGATGAGCGTGGCGTGGTGATGCTGTACACCGGCACCCGTCACTTCCGTCATTGATCTATCTCCGGCGAGGCGCTTTGGTAGGGTGGGCGGGGTAATTTCGGGCAATGCCCGGGATTACGAACGCCCACGCGTCCAACCAGCTTGGGTATGGACGCGATCGGGTCTTCTTACGATAGTTGAACGCGTGGGCGGCAGAGCCGCCCACCCTACGTGGTAACATTAATCACGCACTGTGTTTTTGCACAGTATTTTCCCCACGAACCCCCGCCAGCCGTATATCATTCCACAATGATTATCCTCGGCATCGACCCGGGCCTGCGTACGACGGGCTTCGGCGTCATTGAAAAACACGGCACGAAACTACGTTACATCGCGTCCGGCACCATCAAGACCGGTACCGAGGGCGCGCTGCCGCCGCGCCTCAAGGTGATCCTGAAGGGCGTAGGCGAAATCGTCAGCGCCTACCAGCCGGGCTGCGCGGCCATCGAAAAAGTCTTTGTCAACGTCAATCCGCAATCCACGCTGCTGCTGGGCCAGGCGCGTGGCGCCGCCATCACGGCCCTGGTCGGGGCCGACCTCGACGTGGCCGAATACACGGCGGTGCAGGTCAAGCAGGCGGTGGTCGGCACCGGCAAGGCGGCCAAGGCGCAGGTGCAGGACATGGTGGCGCGCCTGCTGAAGCTCCCGGGCCTGCCCGGCAGCGACGCCGCCGACGCGCTCGGCGTGGCGATCTGCCACGCCCACAGCATCGACACGCTGTCGATGCTCGGCGCCCTGACCCCGGGCGCTCCCGCGCTGCGCATGAAACGCAGCCGCCTCGTCTAATGAATCGGTTATAACCCAAGGAACCAGCATGATCGGTCGTCTCTCCGGTACCCTGCTCGAAAAAGCGCCGCCGCACGTGCTGGTGGACTGCAACGGCGTCGGCTATGAAGTCGACGTGCCGATGAGCACCTTCTACAACCTGCCGCATACCGGCGAAAAAGTGGTGCTGTTCACCCACCTGGTGGTGCGCGAAGATGCGCACCTGCTGTTCGGCTTCGGTACCGCTTCCGAGCGCGCGCTGTTCCGCCAGCTGATCAAGATTACCGGCATCGGCGCCCGCATGGCGCTGTCGATCCTGTCGGGCATGACGGTGGCCGATCTGTCGCAGGCCGTCACCTTGCAGGAAACCGGACGCCTGGTGAAGGTGCCCGGCATCGGCAAGAAGACCGCCGAGCGCCTGCTGCTGGAACTGAAGGGCAAGCTGGGCGCCGACATCGGCGTGGTCGGCGGGGCAGTGCGCGACGACGCCCAGGCCGACGTACTCAATGCGCTGGTCGCTTTGGGGTATTCTGACAAGGAGGCGCTGTTGGCAACCAAGAACATGCCAGCGGGTTCGAGCGTCTCCGACGGCATCAAGTTTGCGCTGAAAGCACTGTCCAAAGCATAAAGTAGAACGATGAGCATCCAGACCGACAATTTTACCGAGCAGCGCGTGATCGACGCGGCCCCCGCCTCGCCCAACGAGGAGGCGATCGAACGCGCCTTGCGTCCCAAGCAGCTCGAAGAGTACGTCGGCCAGGAAAAAATCCGCGACCAGCTGGAGATCTTCATCTCCGCCGCCCGCAAGCGCCGCGAAGCGCTCGACCACACGCTGCTGTTCGGCCCGCCGGGCCTGGGCAAGACCACGCTGGCCCACATCATCGCGCGCGAGATGGGCGTCAACCTGCGCCAGACCTCCGGCCCGGTGCTCGAGCGCCCGGGCGACCTGGCGGCGCTCTTGACCAACCTCGAGCCGAACGACGTGCTGTTCATCGACGAGATCCACCGCCTGTCGCCGGTGGTCGAAGAGATCCTGTATCCGGCGCTCGAGGACTACCAGATCGACATCATGATCGGCGAGGGTCCGGCCGCGCGTTCGGTAAAGCTCGACCTGCAGCCGTTCACGCTGGTCGGCGCCACCACCCGCGCCGGCATGCTGACCAACCCGCTGCGCGACCGCTTCGGGATCGTGGCGCGCCTCGAGTTCTACAACGTCGAGGAGCTGACCAAGATCGTCACCCGCAGCGCCGCGCTGCTGGCGGCGCCGATCGACCAGCACGGCGCGCGTGAAGTGGCGCGCCGTGCGCGCGGCACGCCGCGTATCGCCAACCGCCTGCTGCGCCGCGTGCGCGACTACGCGGAAGTGAAGGGCAACGGCGACATCACCAAGGACATGGCCGACCGCGCGCTCAAGATGCTTGACGTCGACACGGTCGGCTTCGACGTCATGGACCGCAAGCTGCTCGAAGCCGTGCTGTTCAAGTTCAACGGCGGCCCGGTGGGCATCGGCAACCTGGCGGCGGCCATCGGCGAGGCGGCCGACACCATCGAAGACGTGCTCGAACCCTACCTCATCCAGCAGGGCTACCTGCAGCGTACTCCGCGCGGACGGATCGCCACGCCGCTGGCGTATCAACACTTCGGCGTCACCGCGCCGCGCATCAGCCCGACCGGCGATTTGTGGGATAGCCTGCCGCCGGCCTGAGGGTGCCGGCAAAGGCCGCCATTGTCGCGTGTCGGCGATGGCGGAAGTGGCGTTGCCGCCACTCAGCCGGAAAATTTGAACAAGCAGTCATTGCCGCATCGTGAACACCAAGCGTAGCATCGTCCTGGCGGGCAGAGCATTGGAGAACGATGATGAGCAAAAGAAGAGACTTCCTTCGGATTGCTTCGCGTGTCGGCGTCTCCGCATGCGCGGGGAGCGTGCTGCCGGGATTCGCGTTGGCCCAACCCGGACGCAGCGCGAATGTGCATTACATCGATCCAGGCGTCAGCGGGCCTGGGGACGGAACGCTCGCCAATCCTTTCCGCTCGTGGACCAGCGTGTCCTGGGTGCCCGGCCATACCTATCTGCAAAAGCGCGGCACGACGTATTCGGGTGTGTTCCGGGTGTCGGCCAGCGGCACGGCGCTGCAGCGCATCACGATCGGCGCTTACGCCCGATCCAACGGCAGCGACGACAGCTCATTGCCCAAGCCGGTCATCGTCTTGCCGGCGGCGCCGACCATGCCGACCGACGGCGCCTCGATCGCAGCCTACAAGCAGGAGCGCGACTTCGTCACCTACCGCAACCTGGACATCCGGAACAGCGCTTTGCCGGAAGGGAGCGATGTGGCCATCATCTGGCTGGGCAATGGCTGCGTTTTCGAGAAAAACACCGTGACCTCGAATTGCGCCGGCGTGTATGTCTTCGAAAAGAATCATGTGAGCATTTCGGACTGTGTGCTCGACGTCATCAGCAATGGCGCCAACTACGGCAACCAGGGGATCCTCGTCGCCGGCAACACCAACATCGACGATATCCGCCTGCTCAATAATACGGTCCGCCACCGCGGCGGCGGTTCGGCGGCCTCGTATGGCATCCGCTGCGAAACGTATAACAGCGCCTCCTTCCTGACACGGCTCGTGATCAGCGGGAACCGCGTTTCTCCGCCGTCCGGCACTGCCTACAACCCGAACCGCAGGGCGATCGGCATCTACCTGGTCCAGGGAAGTGCCGCCACGCTGGACAGGAACACCGTCACCGGGATGCTTACCGGCATCTTCATGAATGGTGGCGACCTCAGCTACGTGGGCAACAATAACTGCAGCAACAATATGAATTTCGGAATTCATATCAGCGGCGTTGCCCGGGCCTACACCATTGAACGCAACGTCTGCAATGCCAACGGCGGCACCTTGACCAGCACGTATTACGGCCGGGGGATCGAGCTGTCGTCGAAGGTCGGCCAGGACGCGGTATCCGGCCACACGATCCGCTACAACACCTGCAGGTTCAACTACAATTTCGGCGGTCCCTTGGACAACGGTTCGGAAGGCGTCGGCATCGGTGTGGACGATGGGGCCAGCAAGTGCCAGGTGTACGGCAATACAGTGTCGAACAATGAAGGAAACGGAATCCAGATGTACGGCGGCGGCGACAGGGCCAAGTGGCCTGATACGGGCGGCCATTTAATCGATTCCAACAAGCTGAGTTCAAACTGTACTTTTTCGGTCCTGAATCGGCGCAGCGGAGGGAATACGCCCAGTCCGTTCCAGGCGCATATCGCGCTGGCTTACATTTACGGTAGTCCGACCGTCGTTTCCAACAATAGCTTCGCGGGAAAAACCAGCATGGGGATTTATACCGACGGTACCGATGCGAACATCACGACCGTCCGTAATGGCTAGGCAGACCTTTACGGTAGTTCTCAAGCCCGTGTCTGGCAGTGTACGTCTGCAACCGACCCGATCTCGGAAGTTCGCACGCGTCAGGATTCTGCGGCTACTCACCTGCCGACCTGAGTAAACAGCCGAATTCCTTTCTAAGTAGCGCCAGCTTCGGGTCGATATAGGTGGTGCAAAACGGGCTGCCGCTATTCTTTTCAGAATAGCGCTGAAAGCGCTTATCCGATGCTTTGAAGCTTCGAAAGGGTAGGATTCGGGTGACAAGAGGCGCGTCGAATCCTGGCCCGACTTCTATCAGGACGCGCCGTGCAGCCTCGGCCTGGACCTCGTCCATCACATAAACCGCGCTGCGATACTTGCGCCGCATGGAATGGTTCGACGTGCTTGAATGCGTCCGTAAATGGATCTCGATCAAGGACCCGAGCGAGATTTTGTCTGGTTGGAAGGTGAGCAACACGGCTTCGGAGAACGTGTCGTCGGGGGCGTCTGCCCGGATGAACCCCTGCTCCACGCGGATAACGCCGCGAAGGGCAGCGAACACGGCTTCAGTGCACCAATGGCAGCCTCCGCCAAAGCCGATTCTGTGCACCTCAGCAGACATCAACGATTCACCTCGCGAAGCTGCATGGGCCATGACGGCAGCTTTGCTTCCCCTCTGTGCGGGGGGAGCGTTCCAGGTAGCTGCACGTGGGACACAGCTCCGCTATCGATCATCTTCAGACCAGGCAGTTCGGAACAGAATTGCTCTAATCGTTCTTGCACCATATGAATGACACTCCTGGATGAACGGCAGTCCTTACGTCCGCCTTTGGCCAATAGCGAGCCGCCGGAATGCTTCAGTTTATGGACATACTGTTTGTATAGCAAATTGATACTCAGGCGCGCCAATCGATCCATATGACAATTGTCATGCCAAACAGATGGCGCCTGCTTCTACCGGCGCCGTCGTCGTACTCGCATACTGGCTTCACATCAACCCATGCGAGGAACGTATGAAGCCCACCGCCCTGAAAGTCCTGTCCGCCGCCGTCCTGCTGATGGCGGCCTCGGTCCACGCAGCACCAACCCTGGTCCAGGACGTGCGCGTCTTCGACGGCGAGCGGGTGCACGAACGCCGCTCGGTCCTGTTCGACAAGGGCGTCATCGTCGACGCCGACTTCCGCGGCCCGGCGCCGGGCAATGCGCGGGTGGTGAGCGGCGCCGGCCGCACGCTGTTGCCGGGCCTGATCGACGCCCACACACACGCGTTCCGCTTTTTCGAGCTGCCGGTGCTGTTCGGGGTGACCACCCAGGTCGACATGTTCACCGAGATTGGCTTGATGAAGAAGGCGAAAGGGGAGATGGCGCAAGGCGGCAACCACGCCCACGCCGACCTGTTCTCGGCCGGCATCCTGGTGACCGGCCCGAACGGCCACGGCACCCAGTTCGGCGTGCCGATCCCGACCATCACCGGGCCGGAACAGGCGCAGGCCTTTGTCGACGCGCGCATTGCGGAAGGCTCGGACTTCATCAAGATCGTGATGGAAGGCGGCTACGGCTTTCGGTCGATCAGCCTGGACACCGCGAAAGCCCTGATCGATGCGGCCCACAAGCGCGGCAAGCTGGCGGTGGTCCACATCAGCAACGAAAAGGATGCGCGCGCCGTGCTGGAAGCCGGCGCCGACGGCCTGGTGCACCTGTTCACCGGGGAAGCGGGCGATGCCGAGGGCCTGGCGCGGCTGGCCGCCAGCCGCGGCGCGTTCGTGATCCCGACTTTTGCGGTACTCGAGAGCATGGCCGCCTGGCGCGGCGACGACCTGCTGGCGGTGCCCGCTTTTGCCGGCCTGCTCGACAAGGATGCGCAGGCCCCGCTCAAGGCGCGCTACGGCACCAAGGAGCGCCCGGCGCTGCTGGCGGCGCCGAAGGCTGTCACCGCAGCGATGCTCAAGGCCGGCGTGCCGGTACTGGCCGGCACCGACGCCGGCAACCCCGGGACGCAGTATGGCGTCAGCATGCACCGCGAGCTGGCGGCGCTGGTCGAGGCCGGCCTGAGCCCGGCGCAGGCCCTCGCCGCCGCCACCAGCGCGCCGGCAAAAGCCTTCAAGCTGGGCCAGCGCGGCCGCATCGACAAGGGCTACAAGGCCGACCTGCTGCTGGTCGAGGGCAACCCGGCGGCGGACATCAAGGCCACCCGCCGGATCGTCGAAGTGTGGAAGGACGGCGAGAGCGCCGCCGGCCTGCGCGACGCCCAGCGCGGGAGGGTGGCCAAGGCCGCGCAGGAGGGGCAGGGCGGCAAGGCACTCGCGCTGCCGGCGGACGGCCGTATCAGCCGGTTCAGCGCGGAGCGCCTCGCCAGCCCCTTCGGCATGGGCTGGGGACCGTCGACCGACAGCTTCGCCGGCGGCAAGTCGAGCGTGAAGCTGGCCGTGCAGCCGGCGCTGCCCGATGGCCAGGTGCCCTTGATGATCGATGCCAAGGTGGCGCCAGGCCTGCCCTTTGCCTGGGCCGGCGTGGCCTTCATGCCCGGCAGCCAGCCGATGGGATCGGTGGACCTGAGCGGCGTGAAGGCGGTGCGCTTCAAGGCGCGCGGCGACGGCAAGGACTACCAGATGATCGCCATGTCGCAAGGCGTGCAGATCCCCGGCGCGAAGTTCTTCACCGCGGGCCCGCAGTGGACGGAAGTGACGGTGCCGTTCAGCGAGCTCAAAGGCATCGATCCGGCGGCGATCACCATGTTAGGATTCAACGCCGGCCCGCAGCCGGGCGACTACCGCTTCGAGATCGCCGACGTGCGCCTGCTGGCACATTAAAACCTACCATCCCAAGACATGAACAAGATCAGGGAAGTGCTGTCGAAACCGTGGGTCCCGCCGGAGCTGGGCAGGATGCCGTACTTCTGGCTGCTGAGCCTATGCTACCTGGGCTGGAAGTACATCTACGTCAGGCCCGGCAGCCTTGAACTGGCCATGCTGGCCTTGACGTTGGCGGTGTTCGTACCGCTCTACCTGGCCAGCTTCTGGGCGCGCGGCTGGCAGGTACTGGCCTGCATGGGGGCGGGCTGCCTGCTCGGGGCCATCTGGGTGCGCTGGAACGTCGGCGCCGCCAGCTTCTTCATCTTCGCCTGCGCCATGGCTGCCCGGATCATCCGCTTACGGCGCGCCATGCTGGCCATCGCGGGCGTGATCGTCGCCGGCCTGCTCGCCTCGCTGCTGCAGCCGCAGGCGCAGATGCGTTTCATCTTCCTGATGCCGCTGCTGACCGCCGGCCTGCCGGTGGGCCTCGGCGCCGTCATGGATGCGCGTTTGCGCCGCTCGCGCCAGGAACTGATGCGCAAGCAGGAAGAGGTCGAGCACATCGCCACCATCGCCGAGCGCGAACGCATCTCGCGCGACCTGCACGACCTGCTCGGACATTCATTGTCGCTGATCGCGCTGAAGGCGGAACTGGCGCGCAAGCTGGTGCATCGCGATGCCGATGCCTGCGCACGCGAGGTCGGCGACATCGAGACCAGTGCGCGCCAGGCCCTGGCCGAGGTGCGCGCCGCCGTCACCGGCTACCGCGAGAAGGGCCTGGCGCATGCACTGGCGGGCGCGCGCGCCAGCCTGGCGGCGGCCGACGTCGCGCTGGAAGAAAAGGTGGAACGCATCGACCTGGCGCCGGCCGCAGAGAACGTGGTGGCGCTGGCGCTGCGCGAAGCCGTCACCAACGTGGTGCGCCATGCGGACGCGAAGCACTGCCGCGTATCGCTGGTGCTGGAACACGGCGTTGCCGTGCTGCGCATCGCCGACGACGGGTGCGCACGGAGCGGCACCGATATCCGGCATGGCAATGGCTTGAGCGGCATGCGCGAACGCGCGGCCTCGATCGGTGGCAAGCTGGCACTGCACGCCCAAACCGGTCTCGAACTCGAACTGCGCGTCCCTGCGGGAGTGTCGCCATGATCCGCATCCTGCTGGCCGAAGACCAGAACCTCGTGCTCGGCGCGATGGCCGCGCTGCTGCGGCTGGAGCCCGACTTCGAGGTTGTCGGCGCCGCCACCAACGGCAGGGACGCCCTGGAGATGTGCGAGCGGCTCACGCCCGACATCGTCCTGACCGACATCGAAATGCCCCTGATGACCGGGCTGGAACTGGCGGCGCAGCTGAAGGAACGGCGCTTGCCGCCGAAGGTCATTGTGGTGACCACCTTCGGGCGCAGCGGCTACCTGCGGCGCGCGCTGGAGGCCGGCGTGCGCGGCTACCTGCTGAAGGATGCGCCGGTGGACTCCTTGGGGGCGGCGATTCGCGCGGTGCATGGCGGCGGGCGGGCAATCGCGCCCGAGCTGGCGCTGGAAAGCTGGAGCGGCAGTGGCGATCCGCTCACCGAGCGCGAACGCCAGGTGCTGCGCCTGGCGGGAGAAGGGCGCAGCAGCGGCGATATCGCGCGCCAGGTTCACCTGTCCGAGGGGACGGTGCGCAATTACCTGTCGGAGGCGATCAGCAAGCTCAATGCAGCGAACCGGGTCGAGGCCTACCGCATGGCGCGCGACGCCGGCTGGCTGTAGTGGACATCAGAGGTGGTTCAGCACCTGCATGCGGGTTTGCCGGCCTTCGCGGGCACGCACGCGGCCGGCACTCGGTTCCTGCACCATCGACCGCACCAGGGCCAGCGACACGATCAGCGTAAAGCTGAGCAGCGCCCCGCTCAGCCACAGGGCGGTCGGTTCGACGCTGCCCCACAAGGTGGCCGCACCGGCCACGAACGGGGCCAGCAACACCACGGTGCACTGGCGGCGCAGCGCGGGAGAGCGTTTGATGCGGTGGCCGGTCATGCTGATGAAGAAGAAGCTCGATGCCGCCAGCAGCATGACGGCCAGCAGGACGGCGGAGCGGGACAGCTCGGCAGCGCCGGCGCCGTTCGGGAACAGCACCACCGGTGGTGTCACCAGCACCAGGATTCCTGCCAGCAGGCAGGCGAGACGCAAAAATATCATTCGACTTTCCCTCGTATTCAATTCGTTGTATTAACAACTCAGCAATACGGGAGGATATCGAAATTGCAATGTGTGCGGCGCGCGACTGAAACGTGGCGGCGTCCTAGGCCCCTGGCATCTCCTGCCCGATCATGATGCGGTGTCCGTCGGCCGTGCTCAGCCCGAATTCGCGCATGCCCCAGGGTTCGTCGCGCAGCGGCTTGACGAATTCGGCGCCGGCGGCCAGGGCGCGCGCATGCCAGGCCGCGACGTCGAGGACGTCGAGGTACGCGAAATAGGAATGGTCGCCGGTCTGCGCCGCCGGCATGGCGTCGGGGCAGGCGCCGGCCATGATGCGGCAACCGTCGCGGATGAACATGCGCCAGCCCGGATCGCCCATCTCGTGGATGGCGAAGCCGAGGACATCGCGGTAGAACGCCGCCGAGCGCTCGAGGTCGGGGACGGCCAGCACGTACAGGTGGTCGCGAATTGTCATGCCATCCTCCTGCTGCCGCCCCGGGGATTTACTGTTCGCGGACCCAGGTCTGCGAACGCCCGAACATCGGCGCGCCGATGTAGCCGCGCACTTCGAGCTTGCTGCCGTTGTCCTTCAGCGCAGCCTTGCTCTTGTAGGTCTTGCCCTTGGACGGGTCGAGGATCTCGCCGCCTTTGTACTCGTTGCCGTCCTTTTTCAGGCCGGACAGGATGGTCATGCCGATGATCGGCTGGTCCTTGCGCGCGCCCTCGCAGGCGGTGCATTTCGGGTTCTGGTCCTGGTCGGCAGGGCGGTACAGTTTCTCGATCTTGCCGGTCAGGATGCCGTTGTCTTCGGTGATGCGCACCAGCGACTTGGGCTTGCCGGTTTCGTCATCGATCGTTTTCCACATGCCGGCGGCCGAGGTGTTCTGCGCCATGGCAGCCGGTGCGGCGAGGATCAGGGCAATCAGGCTTGCCTGCATCAGTTTACGCATTGTCAGTCTCCATTGTTGTGTTGTCGGACGAGGCCAGTGTAGCAAACTGTGTTGACGCCGGGGGGATCGGAAAGCTGAAGAAGTCCTCCAATCGGCGCAGCGAAGCAACTGAGATGGATGTCAGTAGGGTGGGCGGCTGTACCGCATGGCGTGATCGGCTGCGTGATGGACGCCGCCCACGCGTTCATGCGGCGATTGGACAGTCGTTCAGTCTGCTCGCAGGCGCGTTGAACGCGTGGGCGGCATCCACGCGGCGGGCCGGCCAGCACCAGGGTGGAGCCGCGCCACCCTACAAGGGCGCAACGGGCAGCGGAAACAAAAAACGCGGCCGAGGCCGCGTTTTCTTGGAGGCTCCCGGCGTTACGCCGCCGGCAGCTTGGCCAGCTGTTCCTGCATCTTGGCCAGCGTGGCCGAGAAGTTCGCCACGCGTTCCTGCTCCTGCGCCACGACGGCCGCCGGGGCGCGGGCGACGAAGCTTTCGTTGGACAGCTTGCCGCTGGCCTTGGTGATCTCGCCCTGCAGGCGCGCGATCTCCTTCGCGAGGCGCTCGCGCTCCGCGGCGACGTCGATCTCGACCTTCAGCATCAGCTTGGTGGTGCCGACGATCGACACGGCCGCCGGCGATTCCGGCAGCGCGTCGACGATCTGCACTTCTTGCAGCTTGCCCAGCGACTGGATGTACGGGGCGAACACCGCCATGCGTTCACGGTCCTGCGCGTTGCCCGGCTCGACGATCAGCGGCACGCGCACCGACGGCGACAGCGACATTTCGCCGCGCAGGTTGCGGGTGGCGTCGACCAGCGCCTTGAGCTGCTCCATCCAGGCTTCCGCCTCTTCGCTTACCAGCGAGGTGTCGGCCAGCGGGTAGGGCTGCATCATGATCGAATCACCGGTTTTTCCGGCCAGCGGCGCGATGCTCTGCCACAGCGCTTCGGTCACGAACGGGATGATCGGGTGCGCCAGGCGCAGGATCACTTCCAGCACGCGCAGCAGGGTGTGGCGGGTGGCGCGTTGCTGCGCTTCCGTACCCTGCTGGACCGAGACCTTGGCCAGTTCCAGGTACCAGTCGCAGTACTCGTCCCACACGAACTTGTAGATGGCGCTGGCGATGTTGTCGAAGCGGTAGTCGGCGAAGCCCTTCGCGATTTCCAGCTCGGCGCGGTTCATCAAGGAGATGATCCAACGGTCGCTTGGTGCCAGGTCTTCGGGATTCGGCTGGCTGCAGTCCTTGCCTTCCGTGTTCATCATCACGAAGCGGGTGGCATTCCACATCTTGTTGCAGAAGTTGCGGTAGCCCTCGCAGCGGCCGAGGTCGAAATTGATGTTGCGGCCCAGCGAAGCGTAGCTCGCCATCGTGAAGCGCACCGCGTCGGTGCCGAAGGACGGGATCCCTTCCGGGAATTCCTTGCGCGTGGCCTTGGCGATCTTGTCCGCGGCGCGCGGGTCCATCAGGCCGGTGGTGCGCTTGGCCACCAGCGACTCGATGTCGATGCCGTCGATCAGGTCGATCGGGTCGAGCGTGTTGCCCTTCGACTTGGACATCTTCTGGCCTTGACTGTCGCGCACCAGGCCGTGCACGTACACGGTCTCGAACGGCACCTTGCCGGTGAAGTGGGTCGTCATCATCACCATGCGGGCGACCCAGAAGAAGATGATGTCGAAGCCGGTCACCAGCACCGAGGACGGCAGGAAGTGCTTCATGTCCGGGGTTTCTTCCGGCCAGCCCATGGTCGAGAAAGGCACCAGGGCCGACGAGAACCAGGTATCGAGCACGTCGTCGTCGCGGCGCAGGGCGCCGGTGATGCCTTGTGCGGCGGCCTTGGCCTGCGCTTCTTCTTCGGTGCGCGCCACGACGATCTCGCCGTTCTCGCCGTACCATGCCGGGATGCGGTGGCCCCACCACAGCTGGCGCGAGATGCACCAGTCCTGGATGTTGCCCAGCCACTGGTTGTAGGTCGTGCTCCAGTTTTCGGGCACGAATTTGATCTCACCGTTCGCCACTTTTTCGAGGGCGACTTCGGTGATCGACTTGCCCGGATTGAAAGTGCCTTCCGGCGCCGGCTTGCTCATGGCGACGAACCACTGGTCGGTGAGCATCGGCTCGATGACGACGCCGGTGCGGTCGCCGCGCGGGACCATCAGCTTGTGCGGCTTGACCTGTTCGAGCAGGCCTTGCGCTTCGAGGTCGGCGACGATCTGCTTGCGCGCGGCGAAGCGGTCCAGGCCCTGGTACTGGCTTGGGCCATTCTCGTTGATCTTCGCATCGAGCGTGAAGATGTTGAGCGGCGCAAGGCCGGCGCGCTGGCCGACCGCGTAGTCGTTGAAGTCGTGGGCCGGGGTGATCTTCACGCAGCCGGTGCCGAATTCCTTGTCGACGTAGCTGTCGGCGATCACCGGGATCTGGCGGCCGGTGAGGGGCAGGGTGAGGAGCTTGCCGTGCAGGTGGGTATAGCGCTCGTCGGTCGGATCGACCGCCACGGCGACGTCGCCCAGCATGGTCTCGGGACGGGTGGTGGCCACGGTCAGGTGGCCGGAACCGTCGGCCAGGGGGTACTGGATGTACCACATCGAGCCGTCTTCCTCCTGCGAGTCGACTTCCAGGTCGGAGACGGCCGTTCCCAGCACCGGGTCCCAGTTGACCAGGCGCTTGCCGCGGTAGATCAGGCCCTGCTCGAACAGGCGCACGAACACCTCGGTGACGCTCTGCGAGCGCGGCTCGTCCATCGTGAAGTATTCGCGCTTCCAGTCCGCGGACGCGCCCATGCGGCGCATCTGGCCGGTGATGGTGCTGCCCGACTTTTCCTTCCACTCCCAGACCTTCTCGATGAAGGCGTCGCGGCCCAGGTCGTGGCGCGAGATCTTCTGGGCGTCGAGCTGGCGCTCGACCACGATCTGGGTGGCGATGCCGGCGTGGTCGGTGCCCGGCACCCACGCGGTGTTATAGCCGCGCATGCGGTAGTAGCGGGTCAGGCCATCCATGATGGTCTGGTTGAAAGCATGGCCCATGTGCAGGGTGCCGGTGACGTTCGGCGGCGGCAGCTGGATGGCGAAGGACGGCTTGCCGTCTTCCATGCTGGCGGTGAAGTAACCGCGCTGCTCCCATTCGGTGCGCCAGTATTGTTCAATTTCTGCGGGCTCGAAAGACTTGGCAAGTTCCATGATGTGATGGCTGAGAATTTTGCGAAAAGAACCATTATAGAGTAGATGGCGCTATAATCCGCCGCGCAGCGTCCGGGAAGCCGGGCGCGGCACACGCTAGGGGTCCTGCTGTCGCATACGTGACACGCGGGTGAGAAATACCCTCCGAACCTGATCTGGATAATGCCAGCGAAGGGAAGCAGCCGGAACACGGCCAGGGAGCGCATGCGCTTGCCCGGCCGCACCGGCACTCCTTTGCTGGCTCCGCAAAGGAGCCACATGAATGCACCTCTGAAATTCGACGCCGCGACCGCCACGGTCGACCAGGCGGCGATCGAACCCTTCCCCAACTCGCGCAAGGTCTACATCGAAGGCAGCCGGCCCGATATCCGCGTGCCGATGCGCGAGATCTCGCAGTCGGCCACGCCCGACGGCTTCGGCGGCGAGCGGAACCCGCCGCTGTTCGTCTACGACACCTCGGGTCCGTACACCGACCCGGCGCTTGCCATCGACGTGCGCCGTGGCCTGGGCACGCCGCGCCTGCCGTGGATCCTCGAGCGCGGCGATACCGAAGAGCTCTCCGGTCCCACGTCGGACTACGGCAAGGCGCGCCTGCTTGATCCGGCCCTCGCTGCGCTGCGCTTCGAGCTGCAGCGCACCCCGCGCCGCGCCCGCGCGGGCCGCAACGTCACCCAGATGCACTACGCGCGCTCCGGGCTGGTGACGCCCGAGATGGAATTCGTCGCCCTGCGCGAGAACCTGCGGCGCAAGGAATACATCGCCTCGCTGGTCGAATCCGGCCCGATGGGTGCGCGCGTCGCCAGCCTGCTGGCGCGCCAGCATCCGGGACAGTCTTTCGGCGCCAGCATGCCGCCCGAGATCACCCCCGAGTTCGTGCGCCAGGAAGTGGCGCGCGGCCGCGCCATCATCCCCGCCAACATCAACCATCCGGAAGTCGAGCCGATGATCATAGGCCGCAACTTCCTGGTCAAGATCAATGCCAACATCGGCAACTCGGCCGTCACGTCGTCGATCGGCGAGGAAGTGGAAAAGATGACCTGGGCGATCCGCTGGGGCGCCGACAACGTGATGGACCTCTCGACCGGCAAGCATATCCACGAGACGCGCGAATGGATCATCCGGAATTCGCCGGTGCCGATCGGGACCGTGCCGATCTACCAGGCGCTGGAAAAGGTCGGCGGCAAGGCCGAGGAACTCACGTGGGAGATCTACCGCGACACGCTCATCGAGCAGGCGGAGCAGGGCGTCGACTACTTCACCATCCACGCCGGCGTGCGCCTGGCCTATGTGCCGATGACGGCCCAGCGCCTGACGGGGATCGTGTCGCGCGGCGGCTCGATCATGGCCAAGTGGTGCCTGGCGCACCACCGGGAATCCTTCCTGTACACGCATTTCGAGGAGATCTGCGAGATCATGAAGGCCTACGACGTGTCGTTCAGCCTGGGCGACGGCCTGCGCCCTGGTTCGATCTACGACGCCAACGACGAAGCCCAGCTGGCCGAACTGAAGACGCTCGGCGAGCTGACGCAGGTCGCCTGGAAGCACGACGTGCAGACCATGATCGAGGGCCCCGGCCACGTGCCGCTGCACCTGATCAAGGAGAACATGGACCTGCAGCTGGAGCAGTGCAGCGAAGCGCCGTTCTACACCCTCGGGCCCCTGACCACCGACATCGCGCCGGGCTACGACCACATCACCTCCGGCATCGGCGCCGCCACCATCGGCTGGTACGGCACCGCCATGCTGTGCTACGTCACGCCCAAGGAGCACCTGGGACTGCCGGACAAGCAGGACGTCAAGGACGGCATCATCACCTACAAGATCGCTGCCCATGCGGCCGACCTGGCCAAGGGCCATCCCGGCGCCCAGCTGCGCGACAACGCACTGTCGAAAGCGCGCTTCGAATTCCGCTGGCAAGACCAGTTCAACCTCGGCCTCGACCCGGACAAGGCGCGCGCCTTCCACGACGAGACCCTGCCCAAGGAGTCGAGCAAGGTGGCCCATTTCTGCTCGATGTGCGGACCGCATTTCTGCTCGATGAAGATCACGCAGGAGGTGCGGGAATACGCGGCAAAAGGGATGGAAGAGAAGGCGATCGAGTTCGTGCGTGGCGGGGCGAAACTCTACCGGGAGGTGTGATGACGGAGATCGAACTGAACGGCGCCCCGTACCGCCTGCCTGTCGGGCTGTCGCTGCAGGACCTGGCCGGCCAGCTCGGCGTGGCCGGGCAGGCGGTGGCGGTCGCGGTCAACCGCGAAGTGGTGCCGCGCGCGCAGTGGCCGCAGCGGCAATTGCAGGCCAGGGACAAAGTGGACATCGTGCGCGCCATCGGCGGCGGTTGACCATACCAAAACATGGAGATGACAATGAACGCAATGACTGAACAAGACTACCTCACCATCGCCGGCCGCCAGTACGCCTCGCGCCTGCTGGTCGGCAGCGGCAAATACCGCGACCTGGCGCAGACGCGCGAAGCGACCCTGGCCGCAGGCGCCGAGATCGTCACCGTGGCGATCCGCCGCGTAAACATCGGCCAGGACCCGAATGCGCCCAGCCTGCTCGATGTGCTGCCGCTGGAAGAATTCACCATCCTGCCCAACACGGCCGGCTGCTACACGGCGAAAGACGCCGTGTACACGCTGCAGATGGCGCGCGAACTGCTGGGCGGGCGCAAGCTCGTCAAGCTGGAAGTATTGGGTGACGAAAAAAACCTGTTCCCGCAGATGCCCGAAACGCTCAGGGCCGCGGAAACGCTGGTGCGCGACGGCTTCGACGTGATGGTCTATTGCAGCGACGATCCGGTACAGGCGCGCATCCTGCAGGAGATCGGCTGCGTTGCCGTCATGCCGCTGGCCTCGCTCATCGGCTCGGGCATGGGCATCCTCAATCCATGGAACCTGTCGCTCATCATCGAGCAAGCCACGGTGCCGGTGCTGGTCGATGCCGGCGTCGGCACGGCCTCGGACGCGGCCATCGCCATGGAGCTCGGCTGCGACGGCGTCTTGATGAACACCGCGATCGCCGCCGCGAGCGACCCGGTGCGGATGGCGCGCGCCATGCGCCACGCCGTCATTGCCGGGCGCGAGGCCTGGCGCGCGGGACGCATGCCGAAGCGCTTCGCGGCCTCGCCATCGTCGCCGGTCGAGGGCATGGCGGTTTGATGGTGCCCACCGTGCTGGTCTTTGCCGGACTCGATCCCGGCGGCGGGGCAGGGCTGGCGGCGGACATCGCCGCCATCGGCGCGCTCGGCGGCCACGCGCTGCCGGTGGCGACGGCCCTGACCGTGCAGGACAACAACCGCGTGCACGAGGTGCAGCCGGTCGACGCGGGCCTGATCCTGCGCCAGGCCGATGCCTTGGTCGGTGCGTTCAGCATCGATGCGGTGAAGATCGGCATTCCCGGCAACCACGAGAACGCATCCGTCATCGCGCGGCTGCTGCGCCGGCTGCGCGCGGCCGACCCGGGGCTGCCGGTCGTGCTCGACCCCGTGCTGGCGAGCGGCAATGGCGACGCACTCGGCCTGGGCGATGCCGTCGCGCTACTGGCCGAGCTGCTGCCGCTGGCCACCGTGCTGGTACCGAACCTGCCCGAGGCCGCGGCGCTGGGTGCCGTGCCCTGCGAGCACGTGCTGGTCACCGGTGGCCACGGCCCGGGAGACATCATCGTCAACCGCTGGCAGCGCGACGGCGTGGAGCAGCGCGCCTGGCGCCTGCCGCGCCTGCCGTACAGCTACCACGGCAGCGGCTGCACGCTGGCCGCCGCCATCGCGGCGCGCCTTGCGCTGGGCGACCCGGTGGAGCAGGCGCTCGAACACGCGCAGGACTACTGCCACCAGGCGCTGGCGCACGCCTTCCGGATCGCACCGGGACAGCGCATTCCGCGCCGCATCCTGCAACCCCATGAAATCGAAAGAAGCAGATGAACACACACTTCCTGCGCGGGCTCTACCTGGTCACCCCGGATTGGGACGACACCGAACGCCTGCTTGCCGTCACCGACATCGCCCTGGGCGCCGGCGCTTCCCTGGTGCAGTACCGCCATAAGCGCGCCAGTCCCGCCTTGCGCGCCGAGCAGGGAGCGGCCCTGCTGGCCCTGTGCCGCGGCCACGGCCGGCCGCTCGTGATCAACGACCACATCGACCTGTGCCGCGACCTCGACGCCGACGGCGTGCACCTCGGCGGCACCGACGCTCCGGTGGCGCAGGCGCGGGCCCTGCTCGGACCGGACAAGCTCGTCGGCGCCTCCTGCTACGGTGAGCTGAAGCTGGCGGAAAGCGCCCGGCAGGCCGGCGCCAGCTACGTGGCCTTCGGCGGCTTCTACCCCTCGCCGGTCAAGAAATACAGCTTCGTCACGCCGCCTGCACTGGTCGAGGTGTGGCGCGACCGCGTGGCCTTGCCGATGGTGGTCATCGGCGGCATGACCCCGGCGGGCGCGGCGCCGCTGGTGAAGCGCGGCGCGGCCATGGTGGCGGCGATCACGGGCGTGTATGCGGCGGACGACCCCGGCGCGGCCGTGCGCGATTTCTGCGCGCTGTTTCAGCCCGCCTGAACATACAATAGCGGCGTTGCCAACTTTGCCATGCCAACCATGCGACCGCTGCGCCTGCTGATCCATACCCGCCGCCATCCGTCGGCCATCCTGCTGCTGGTGCAGCTGCTCGGCATGCTGCTGTATCCCTTCATCGAAAAGGAACCGGCCGGGCACACGGCCTTCAACGTATTCGGGGTGCTGGTGCTGGTGCTGACCGTGCGCATGGTGCGGCGCACCCCCGGCGAGATCCGGGTCAGCATGGGGCTCGGGGTGCCGATCCTGATCCTGCTGGCGCTGCAGACATTCTTCGATATGCGCAGCAGCCTGCTGGCCTGGTCGTCGGGGCTGGAAGCGCTCTTTTATTTCTATGCCGCCGGCAGCCTGATCGCCTACATGATGGAAGACCGCCGGGCGACCACCGACGAACTGTTCGCCGCGGCTGCTACCTTCACCCTGCTGGCATGGGGATTCACGCACCTGTTCCTCATGGTGCAGGAGCTGCACCCGGGCACCTTTGCCGCCGCCGTCAACGGCACTGCGCCGCGTTCGTGGAGCGAGCTGAATTACCTGAGCTTCGCGCTGCTGTCGAGCACGGGGATCGGCGACGTGATTCCGCTGACCGTGCATGCGCGGGCCCTGTGCAGCGTCGAAATGCTGGTCGGCCTGATGTACCTCGCGGCCGTGGTGGCGCGCCTGATCGGCTTCACCACCCAGGGCAAGGTCCACCGGCGCCGTCCGGATGCGTCGAACGAACACTGGGAAGACGACTGAGCTTATCCGGCGTCGTCGGCGCGATGGAGATTGCCGGTCGCGTCCTTCAGACCGGCATGGGGCAGGAAACTGTCCGCCACCGTCAGGATGGCGTGCAGGTTGTTACCGAGCTTGTCGAGCCGGATGTCGCCCGGCGCGAGCGCGGTTTGCAGCAGGTGGATCGCCATGTCGGCCAGCAGCAGGCGCTGTTTGTCCTGCCAGCCTTCGCCGCCCCTGATGGCTGGATGGCGCAGCAGGCTTTGTTCAACCGCATCGTGGATCCGCCAGCCTGTGTCCACGATGTCGGCCCGGGTTGCATCGTCCATGTTCTTCCTCTTCATCCATGGTGAATAAACTGCACGCCGCAGCCGCCATGTTAAGTCTTCGATAAGAAAACTCGCTTAAGTTGGCGTGGTCCGCAGCTACCCATGATGATCCCATGATCCAGCACACCCGCCGCGTTTTTTCCTTCCTGGCCAGCGGCATGGCCGGCCTGCTGGTGCTGCTCGCCGTCTATGCGCTCGCCGCCGCCTTTCCGAAGCCGCTGTTCGAATACCGCTACAGCTACGAGAACTACCGGGTCTGGTCGGACCAGCCCATCCCCGACGAAATGGCCGGGGTGCTGGACGACGTGACGCGGCGCCTGCGCACCTCGAACCTGCACGACCGCGCTACGCCGGTCGAGATCTTCTTCTGCAATGAAACCTGGAGGATGTGGCTCTACGGCCGGGCATTCAATGCCGGCATGGGCGGCGCGGCGGACGTCTGGCTGACCCGCCAGGTGTTCATCCGCGCCTCCGACATTCCCGCCAACCGCATTCATACGCCGACCGGCAGGCCGCTGGCCGACGCCGCCCAGCGCCCGCTGTCGTATTACATCGCGCACGAAATCACCCACAACGACGTGTCGCGCCGCTTCGGGCGCACCGTGATGCTGCGCTATCCGGATTGGCTGCTGGAGGGCTATGCCGACTACGTGGGCAAGGGCGGCGATTTCGATTTCGAGGAAAACCGGGCGCTGTTCGCCCTGGGTGCGGCTGCGCTCGATCGCGACCGGAGCGGCTTGTACCGCGAGTTCCACCTGAAGGTCGCCTACCTGCTCGACAAGAAGGGCTGGACCCTGGAGCAGGTGTTTGCGAATCCGCCCGCCGAACGCGAACTCGATGCGCGGTTGCGGGCGCATATGCATCAAAATGCGCCCGCCGTGGATTGACCGGCCGTGGCGCCGCATGCGATATTGCTTTTCTAGCCACCTCGATCGAAAGCCATCGCAATGCGTCTTTACGTTACCGCCCTCGTCCTCGCACTGGCCAGCGCCGGTTGCGCCCAGCTCCCCACCGCCGCCACCATCACGCCCGAGGCGCTGCGCACCCACGTGAAATACCTTGCTTCCGACGAGCTCGAGGGCCGTGGTACGCCCTCGCGCGGACAGGACCTCGCCACCGACTACATCGCGGCCCAGTTCCGCAAGGCGGGCCTGGAGCCGGCTGGCGACGACGGCTACTTCCAGACCGCGACCTGGCAGTACGCGGAGCGCAAGGCCGATGACGTGGCACTGAGCGTGACCGCGGGCGGCAGCACCATCGCCGTGCCAGGCGGCGGTGCGACCGGCAACTTCCTCGATCCGGTCACCCTGGGTGCGACGCCGGCGGTGTTCATGAGCTGGAAGGATGCGCTGGAAAACAGCGAAGCCGCCAACGGCAAGGTGCTGGTGGTACCGGCTGCGCCGGTGCCCGGCGCCGCCCGCCAGCTGCAGGAGAAACTCAAGAGCAAGCCGCTTCTCGTCGTCATGATCGACCGCGAGCGCCGCCATGGCGCCGGCACCGGCGGCTGGCTGATCGATCCGGAGCAGGCCCGTCCCAAAGCCGGGGTGCCCGTCCTTGTGTTGCATGCACCCGATGCGGCGGCGGCACTGGAGAAGGGCGGCGCGCTGGTCACCGCGCGGGTCGCCGCCCCGGCCATCCGTCCGGTCAAGCTGCGCAATGTGGTCGGCGTGCTGCGCGGCTCCGACCCGCAACTGAAGAACACCTATGTCCTGGTGACGGCCCACCATGACCACGTCGGCATCCGCGACGGCGAGATCTACAACGGCGCCAACGACGACGCCAGCGGCGTGGTGTCGGTCATCGCGGCCGCGAACGATCTGGCGGCGCGCAAGCAAGCGCCGCGCCGCAGCGTCGTGTTCATGACCTTCTTCGGTGAAGAACTCGGCATGCTCGGCTCGAAGTACTATGCGCGCCACCCGGTGTTCCCGCTGAAGGACACGGTGGCGAACATCAACCTCGAGCAGACGGGCCGCACCGACGACAGCGAAGGCAAGCAGGTCGGTTCGATCGCGATGACCGGCTTCGATTTCTCGACCCTCGGCGACATGTTGAAAAAGCCCGCCGAGCGCACCGGCATCCGCCTGTGGAAGCACGCGTCCTTCAGCGACGCGTTCTTCTCGCGCGCCGACAACCAGTCGCTGGCCGACGTCGGCGTGCCGGCGCATACCCTGTCGGTGGCCTACGGCTTCCCGGACTACCACGGCAAGGACGACACCTGGGACAAGATCGACTACGACAACATGGCGCGCGTGACGCGCATGCTGACCGAGGGCGTGTACGACATCGCGAACGCAAGCGAGCGTCCGACCTGGACCGCCGCGCCCAAGGCGTCCAGCTACGCCGCCAAGGGACGCGCGCTGACGGTCGACGCGCCAAGCGCCAAATGAGCGGCGCGGCGCCCCTGGTGAGGCACCTGGAGGCGGATGAATGGCAGGCCTACCGTGCGCTGCGCCTGCGGGCGCTGGCGGATGCGCCCGACGCCTTCGGCAGCACACTGGCAAGGGAAGAGGAATTGCCGGACGAGACCTGGGCGGCGCGGGTAGCGAAGTCCGCAGTGTCGGGGATCGATTGCGCGCTGGTGGCGCAGCAGGATGGCCTCCTGGTCGGCCTGCTGTGGGCCAAGGAGGACGCGCAGGAGGCCGGCCGGGTCAACCTGTTCCAGATGTGGGTGGCGCCGGAGTGCCGCGGCCAAGGCGTGGCGGCGGCGCTGCTGGATGCGGCGCTCGGCTGGATCAGGGAACGCGGGACCCGGGTCGTGCACCTGGGCGTGAACGATGCGAACGGCGGCGCCGTCAGGCTGTACGAACGCGCCGGGTTCCGGGCGATCGGCGAGCCTTATCTCATGCGCGAGGGCGCGCCGCACATGGAGCAGGAAATGCGGCTGGTACTGAGTTGTTCGTAGGGTGGCCGGGTCGCCCGGCCGCGCGTTCGACTCCGATGTGATCAGCCACAGCGCATCAGTTATTTGAACGCGCGGTCGGCCAAGCCGACCACCCTACGAAAAAAATGGGACGCCGAGGCGTCCCATTTTTCATGCAGCGCGAGGCTTAGTTACCGCAGCCCAGCGAAGCGATGCGGTCGCGTGCCGCCTTGGCCTGCACCAGGCCGAAGCCGTACTTGTTGTCGCGGCCGGCGGTGCCCAGGTCGAGCGCGCTCTTGGTGAGCGACGCGCGCATCTGCGCGGCGGTACAGGTCGGGAAGTAGCTCCACACCAGCGCCGCCACTGCCGACACGTGCGGGGTCGCCATCGAGGTGCCATCGAAGTAGGCGTAGTTGCTGGTCTTGATGCCGACCGTCGCCGACTGGCCCAGCTGCAGCTTCATCGCGGCGCCATCGGTATCGGTGGCGGTGACCGACGGGATGCTGGTCACGGTGGTGCCCAGCGTGCCGCCGAAGGCGCCTGCCACGTTGTTGTACACCACGGCGCCGACACCGCCGCTGTTCTGGCAGTTCGATACCTTGGTCGCAAAGTCGACGGTGCCGCGCTGGATCAGGCAGACCTTGCCGGAGACCGCGGTGTTGACCGTGTCGCCGATGCCGAAGTCGGCCAGCGGCGCGGTGGCGGTCTTGACCGGCGAGCCTTCCATCGCGCCCGGCGCGTAGGTTGCGCCGCCGACGGTCAGGACGGCTTCCTGGCCGGTGCCCGTCGGCACGGTGGACAGGACGCTGACGCCGGGGCCGGCCAGTTCGACGCTGCTGTTATATTGGGAGAAGGTGGCCCAGGCCTTGTTCTCGTCGACTGCGCCGACCATGACCACGCTCGCATAGCCGGCCGGGTAGGACACCACGGTATTGCCATCGTTGCCGGCAGCGGCCAGGCTCAGCACGCCCTTGCTGTACAGGCTATCGAAGGCCTTCTGCTCGGTGACGCTCTTGCGTCCGCCGCCCAGCGACATGCTGATGACGTTCGAACCGGCGGCGCCGCACTTGTTGGCGGCCGAGGCCAGGGTCGACGAATAGGCCCAGCCGTTGGCGCCGAACACCTTGATGATGTGCAGCTTGAGCTGTTTGTTGGCGGCCACGCCGACCACGCCGGTGCCGCTGTTGTTGATGGCGGCGATGGTGCCGGCCACGTGGGTGCCGTGGCTGTTCTCGTCGGTGTACCAGTTGCCGGTGCCGGAGTCGTTGTCGCCGGTGACCGCATTGGCCGACAGGTCTTCGTGATTACGGTCGTAGCCCGAGTCGATGATGCAGACCTTGCGGTTGGCGGCGCTGGCGTCCGACAGCAGGTCGGCCTGCACCTGCTTGATGCCGTACGGGACCTGCTGGCCCAGGGCATACGGGGTGCCGGTCGACGGCGAGGTGAGCGCGAACGGCTTGCGGACCACGTCTTCTTCGATGTATTCGACGTTCGGGTTGTTCTCCAGGCCTTTCAGCGCGACTGCCGGGACCTCGATGGCCATGGCGTTCATGCCGAAGATTTCGTGCTTGACCGAACCCTTGGCCGCGGCGACGACCGACTTCACCTTGGCAGCGGCGCCCGGCTTGAAGGCGACGATGACGCGGGTGGTGTCGGGAGCTGCGGCCTGCGCGTTGCCGAAGACGCCGGCAGCGACCAGGGCTGCCAGGCAAACGCGAAGGGAGGATGCGCGAGTGTTTTTGTCTACCATTAATTTCTCCGTTTGAAAAACAAAGTATTACGCCGTGGCTCTATAGGCCTTGTGCGCTTATGGGCCGCCTTGTGCGCGGTGAATTTAGTGTATTGCAAAACCTTGTTTATATGCATACCGTATTCAATTGTGCGTGAACAACATTTGATAAAAAATTGAATTTCGTTATTTTTTGCTCCGTCTAGATGTCGGGCGTGCTATCGTCGATTCCAAACGTCCGCAATCAAACCAGGCTTGCGAACGCTTTCCCCGGCCGGAAGTACGGGCCGCGCCACACGCAGGCGCACTCCTTGTTATCATTCCAATCTTTGTGCCGTCGCAATGACGGCGCCGGCTCCGGTTCACGAAGGGAAAACATGAAGACCAAGGCAGCAGTTGCATGGAAGGCGGGCCATCCGCTCACCATCGAAGAAGTCGAACTCGAAGGCCCGAAGGCGGGCGAAGTGCTGGTGGAAGTCAAGGCAACCGGCATCTGCCACACCGACTACTACACGCTGTCGGGCGCCGATCCGGAAGGCCTGTTCCCCGCCATCCTCGGCCATGAAGGCGCGGGCGTGGTGGTCGATGTCGGTCCGGGCGTGAGCTCGCTGCGCAAGGACGACCACGTGATCCCGCTGTACACGCCGGAATGCCGCCAGTGCAAATTCTGCCTGTCGCAGAAGACCAACCTGTGCCAGGCGATCCGCTCTACCCAGGGTCGTGGCCTGATGCCCGACGCGACCTCGCGCTTTTCGCTGGACGGCCAGCCGCTTTACCATTACATGGGCACCTCGACCTTCTCGAACTACATCGTGGTGCCGGAGATCGCGCTGGCCAAGGTGCGTTCGGACGCGCCCTTCGACAAGATCTGCTACATCGGCTGCGGCGTCACCACCGGCATCGGCGCCGTGATCTTCACCGCCAAGGTGGAGGCGGGCGCCAACGTGGTCGTGTTCGGCCTGGGCGGCATCGGACTGAATGTGATCCAGGCGGCCCGTATGGTCGGGGCGGACAAGATCATCGGCGTGGACCTGAACCCGGAACGCGAAGCGATGGCGCGCAAGTTCGGCATGACTCACTTCATCAACCCGACGCAGGTCGAGAACGTGGTCGACACCATCGTCCAGCTGACCGACGGCGGCACCGACTACAGCTTCGAGTGCGTCGGCAACGTCACGACCATGCGCCAGGCACTGGAGTGCTGCCACAAGGGCTGGGGCCAGTCGATCATCATTGGCGTGGCGGCGGCCGGCCAGGAAATCTCGACCCGTCCGTTCCAGCTGGTGACGGGGCGCGTGTGGAAGGGCTCCGCTTTCGGGGGCGCGCGCGGCCGCACCGACGTGCCCAAGATCGTCGACTGGTACATGGAAAACAAGATCAACATCGACGACCTGATCACCCACCACCTGCCGCTCGAGCGCATTAACGAAGGTTTCGACCTGATGAAGTCGGGCGAGTCGATCCGCTCGGTCGTGGTCTTCTGATTGCCCCGGCGGGCCGCCAAGGCCCGCCGTTCGCGCTTTTTTCACGCTTCCTGCACGCGGCCTCCGGGCCGCGTCTTCCGTTCTGTTCCGCCAATCCTGCCGCCTGTCGCACCGGGCTGGCCGCGACACCCCTGCACGCCTACAGTTCCACCATGCCGGAGCCGGTGCGGCACAAAGTAGAAAAAAAGTTCTAGACAATTTTATCTAGAACTTTTAATCTAGTTGCCAACGATGAGGGAGAGCACCCGATGAACGAATGGTTCGACACGGCAGCAAGCAGCCTGGCCTGGGCGCTGATCGATTTCCTGTGGCAGGGCCTGCTGGTCGGTTGGGTGTGCGCGCTGCTGCTGGCGCTGATGCGCGAGGCGCGGCCGCAGGCCCGCTACCTGGTCGCCTGCGGCGCGCTGCTGCTGTGCGCGGCCCTGCCTCTTGGCGGGATGATCGCCCGCATGGCCGATTCGGACGCCGGTGCGGCCGCCGTGGTGAATGCTTCATCGTTGCCGATGGCGGCGGCAGGAACGGTGGCGGGCGTGGTATCCGTGCTGCCGGCCGTGAACATCGATGCCGGCCGGTTTGCAAGTTGGGAAGCGGCCTTGCAGGAGCGCCTGCCATTGGTGATACTGATCTGGGCGCTGGGCGCCGGCCTGCTCGCCTTGCGCATGGTGCTCGGCTTGGCCTGGGTGCGCCGCAGGACCCTGCCGGGCCAGTACCGGCTCGACCCGGCATGGCAGGCACGGCTCGACCGAATGGCGCACAACATGGGGATTGTCCGCCGCGTCACGCTGGGGCTGGTCGACGACTTGGCGAGCCCGGTAACCGCCGGCTGGTGGCGCCCGGTGGTCCTGGTGCCGGCGTCGCTGGTGTCGGGCATGCCGCCGCAGCTGCTCGAAGCGCTGCTGGCGCACGAGCTGGCCCATGTCCGCCGTTGTGATTACGTAGTGAATCTGGTCCAGGGCGCGATCGAGATCCTGCTGTTCTACCACCCGGCCGTATGGTGGTTGTCGAACCGGATTCGCGAAGAGCGCGAACAGATTGCAGATGATATAGCCGCAAGCACGCTCGGCGAACCGCGGCGCCTGGCACTTGCATTGTCCGAACTGGACTTGTTCCAGTTCACCCCGCAACTTGCCCCAGCAGCACATGGAGGAAACCTTATGTCCCGCATTAAACGCCTGGTTCGTCCCGAGACCGAACCGCTGAACTGGAAACTTGCCCTGCCCATTTTGGGCCTGGCGACCGCCGCCGCTTTCTATTCCTGGTCGGCGCCGGCCCATGCCGAGCAGCCGGCCCCGGCGCCGGCCGCGCGTGCCGAACCGACCCCGCGTCCGCAAGCGGCGCCAGCGCCGGCGCCGAAAGCGCATCGCATCGTCCGCAAGGAGGGCAGGGAAGATCCGTATGCCGTGGTGCGTGCCAACGACAAGAACACCACCATGAGCGGCAGCAGCGACGACTGGGACGAGATCAATCAAGCGAAACGCCGCATTGGGGGCGACTTCCTGTGGTTCCGCGAGGGCGGCAAGGCCTGGTACATCCAGGATGCCGGGGTGCTGGCCAGGGTCGATGCCGCCTGGGCGCCGATGAACAAGCTGGGCGCGCAGATGGATGTCTACGGCAAGGAAATGGATGTGCACGGCAAGAAGATGGATGCGCTGGGCAAGGACATGGACGTGGCGGCGCGCGGCTTCAAGCCGGACGAAGCCAAGCTGCGCGCGTTCGAGGAACGCATGGAAGCGCTCGGGACCGAAATGGAAAAGGTCGGCAAGCAGATGGGCGAGACCGACAGCGTCAAAGAGCGTGAGCGCCTGCAGCGCCGCATGAGCGAGCTCGGCGAGCAAATGTCGGCAGCCGGCAACGAGATCGGCGCGGTCCACAACGCACCGGGCATGCGCCAGGCGCAAAAGTCGATGGACGAGAT
The DNA here is from genome assembly GCF_059685695.1 of Telluria sp. PB2R4. Classification (NCBI taxonomy): domain Bacteria; kingdom Pseudomonadati; phylum Pseudomonadota; class Betaproteobacteria; order Burkholderiales; family Oxalobacteraceae; genus Telluria; species Telluria sp. PB2R4. The sequence continues at coordinate 143,482 of NZ_JCASIC010000015.1, forward strand.
CGGCCGCCGCATGGGCGAGGCCGGCAAGCCGATGGATGCGATCGGCAAGAAAATGGGCGCGCTCGGCAAGGAAATGGAGCGCGAAAGCAAGGCGGCGGACAAGACGGTGCGCGGCCTGATCCGCGAAGCGCGCGAAAAGGGCCTGGCGAAGCCGGTGCCGCAGGCGGGTTGATCCGCCCATAAAGACAACGGCCTGCCACTTGAAGCGGCAGGCCGTTTTTTTACCAGCTGGTCAACAAGCTGGTGCGGACCGGCTTAATGCTGGGCGATCGAACCGCGCCAGCCGCCGGTTTCCGAACCGCGCTTCTCCAGCAGTTCCTTGAAGTTCTGCAGGTTGCCGCGCAGTTCCATGCGGACGGCGCCCAGGGCGTCGCCGACGGTTTCCAGCGCGCCATCCGGTTCATAGTCCATCTGGACCATGACGCGGCAGCAGTTGTCCGAGATCTTGTGGAAGGTGGCGACGCCGCCGTTCTTCACGCCGGTGGTGCTGGTCCAGGCGATGCGTTTGTCCGGGATCTGTTCGGTGATTTCCACGTCCCAGGATTTCTCTTCGCCGGCCACGTTGGCGCGCCAGTGCAGGTGCTTGTCGTCGAGCTGGCGGATTTCCTTCACGCTCTTCATGAACTGTGGGAAATCTTCGAACTGGGTCCACTGGTTGTAGGCGGTCTTGACCGGCACATTGATCTCGATCGATTCCGAGACCGACGAGCTGGCGCCAGAGCCGTTACGGTTCTGCTTGAATTTCTTGGACAGCATCATGCCGCCGACGGCGAGCGCGGCAACGGTAACTACGCGATTCAGCATAAAAATTCTCCTTTGGTGGTAAGCCGCTCGCAGCTGCTAATTGTCGGCCCGAAACGAGGTGTGCGAGGCTGATGGCTTGGTAAGGCAATGGTCTGACGGGCCACGCGAATTGTCGCGAATCTCTGGTTAAAATAAGCGAAAAGACAATTGGGCGGCGCGCGGAAGGATGGGCGACTTATACTGATGAGCCCGTTGTTGGCCTTCAGAAAGGAGACCAGAATGAAACGATCAGGAGGATGTTTCTGCGGTGCAGTTCGCTACACGGTAACAGGCGAGGTCTTCAACAGCACGCTGTGCCACTGCGCCGACTGCCGCCGGGTATCGGGGGCGCCGGCAGTCGCCTGGTTCAGCGCGCGCCGCGCCGACTTCCGTTTCACCCACGGAGAGCCGCAGCGCTTCGCATCGAGCGAACACGTGCTGCGCGGTTTCTGCCCGGGCTGCGGCACCACGCTCAGCTTCGAGGACGCGCGCTGGCCGGAAGAGCTCGATATCGCCACGGCCAGCCTCGACGATCCCGAAGCGGTGCCGCCGGGCGACCATACCTTCGTGCGCAGCCGCCTTGGCTGGATGAAGCTGGATGACGGCCTGCCCGAGTACCCGGCCACGCGCGCGGCGGGAAAATAAAAGCGAGCGGCGAACTGGATGGGCATACAGTAATCACAGCGTTATAATGGCCGGATGCAGAACCTCCTTCATAACCTCAATCCCGAACAGCTCGCCGCCGTCACCCTGCCGTCGCAGAGCGCGCTGATCCTGGCCGGCGCCGGTTCCGGCAAGACGCGCGTGCTGACGACCCGCATCGCCTGGCTGATCCAGACCGGGCAGGTGTCGCCCGCCGGCATCATGGCGGTGACGTTCACGAACAAGGCGGCGAAGGAGATGCTGACCCGCCTGTCCTCGATGCTACCGATCAATACGCGCGGCATGTGGATCGGCACCTTCCACGGCCTGTGCAACCGCCTGCTGCGCACCCACTACAAGGACGCGGCGCTGCCGCAGGCCTTCCAGATCCTCGATTCGCAAGACCAGCTCTCGCTCATCAAGCGCATGCTGAAGGCCGCCAATGTGGATGACGAGAAGTACCCGGCCAAGGCATTGATGTATTTCATCAACAACGCCAAGGACCAGGGCCTGCGCGCGAACCGGCTCGAACCGAACGACCCGATCGAGCGCCGCATGATCGAGCTCTATGAGCTGTACGAAGGCCAGTGCCAGCGCGAGGGCGTGGTCGATTTTGCGGAACTGCTGCTGCGCTCGTACGAGCTGCTGGCGCGCAACGCACCGCTGCGTCACCATTACCAGATGCGCTTCCGGCATATCCTGGTCGACGAGTTCCAGGATACCAACGACCTGCAGTACAACCTGCTCAAGCTGTTTGCCGGCCACGACGAAGACGGCGGCGGGGCCATGTTCGCGGTGGGCGACGACGACCAGAGCATCTACGCCTTCCGCGGCGCGAACGTCGGCAACATGCAGGCCTTCGAACACGATTTCCGCGTCAAGAACCTGATCAAGCTGGAGCAGAACTACCGCTCCTTCGGGCACATCCTCGACAGCGCCAACTTCCTCATCGCGAACAACACCAAGCGCCTCGGCAAGAACCTGCGTACCGACGCGGGGCAGGGCGAGCAGGTGCGTGTGTACGAAGCCAGCTCCGACCTCGAAGAGGCGCAGTGGATCATCGAGGAAGCCAAGAGCCTGATGAACGAAGGCCTGTCGCGCAGCGAGATCGCCATTCTGTACCGCTCCAACGCGCAAAGCCGCGTCATCGAGCACGCGCTGTTCGCGGCCGGCCTGCCCTACACCGTGTACGGCGGCCTGCGCTACTTCCAGCGCGCCGAGGTCAAGCACGCGATCGCCTACCTGCAGCTGATGGATAACCCGCACAACGATTCGGCTTTCCTGCGCGTGGTGAACTTCCCCACCCGCGGCATCGGCGCGCGCTCGATCGAGCAGCTGCAGATGGCGGCCGACTCCTACGGCATTTCGCTGTACGCGGCGGTACCCTACATGACCGGCAAGGCCGGCACTTCGCTGGGCGCGTTCGTCAAGCTGATCGAATCGGCGCGCTTCGAAACCCAGCAGCTGCCGCTGCCGGAACTGGTGCGCGTGGTGCTCGAACGCAGTACCCTGCTGCAGCATTACCAGAACGAGAAAGAAGGCGCCGACCGCATCGAGAACCTGGAGCAGATGGTCAACGCCGCCACCCAGTTCGTGCAGGAAGAAGGCTTCGGCCAGGGCGCCCCGGCCCACCTCGGCCCGCAGGCGCTGCCCCAGGCAGGAGAGGCGATCGTCAACCAGGACGGCATCGAGATCCTCGATTCCGATGCGCCGTTGGCCAGCGTGATGTCGCCGCTGTCGGCCTTCCTCACGCACGCCTCGCTCGAAGCCGGCGACGCCCAGGCCCAGGCCGGCCAGGACGCCCTGCAGCTCATGACGGTGCACTCGGCCAAGGGCCTGGAGTTCGACGCGGTGTTCATCACCGGCCTCGAAGAAGGCCTGTTCCCGCACGAGAGCAGCGCGCGCGAGCTCGATGGCGTCGACGAAGAGCGGCGCCTGATGTACGTGGCGATCACGCGCGCGCGCAAGCGCCTGTACATGAGCTTTACCCAGCAGCGCATGCTGCACGGCCAGACCCGCTTCAACATGAAGTCGCGCTTTTTCGACGAGCTGCCGGAAGAATCGATCAAGTGGCTGTCGCCGCGCGTGCAGACCAGCTGGTTCGCCGGCCGCAAGCAGACCACGGCCTGGGACGATGCCGCCTTCCGCGACGGCTCCGACAACAGGATCGCGCAGCAGATCACGCAGAAGTCGGCCGCCGGCAACGGCTCCGGCTGGCGCGTGGGCGAGTCGGTGGCGCACGCCAAGTTCGGCGAAGGCGTGATCGTGAATATCGAAGGCGGGGCGGGCGCGGCGCGGGCCCAGATCAACTTCGGGTCGGCGGGGATGAAGGTGCTGGACCTGTCGGTGGCGAAGCTGGAGCGGATCGGCCGCTGACTGCTTTTCGTAGGGTGGGCGGGTCTCCCGCCCGCGCGTTCAACCAGCCGGTAAGCATTCGCGTCGCGTCAGTTCACCTGTGATTTGAACGCGCGGACGGCGAAGCCGTCCACCCTTGTATCTTGAACCTCTGTGGAGCTAGCTACTCTACATGGAGCTGGGGCTAGCTTGGGTCCACCCTGATGGCCAGACCATGACAAGTAGATCAGGCGCCTCAGCTCTTTCT